>NZ_JBFUDD010000016.1:0-112986 GCF_056404915.1 Asticcacaulis sp. P2_B1
ACCTAATGGTTGTCTATAAAAAGACCGCAAACACAAATGTCGTTTGAATATGTATCTCAACATATTCGCCAGAACACCGCCGCCTGCGATTCTCTTTCCATAACTACAATGTCAAAGACCGACACCGGGCCAACCGAGTTGGCCGCGGGAACAACTTAAATCCTAGTCGTCAGAGGAGGCGCCCTTTTAGTGAAGCGCCAATTTCGTGTCAACCAATTTTTCTTTGTTTTCCACAGGGTCGTTTAGGACCATTTTGAAAAGCAGAGACAACAAATTCACGTCGGATTATCTTAGGTGATAATCCTTCGGGATCCTGTCGGAATCAGAAGAAGCGCTGTTCTAGTCCCTTTTCCTACCGGCATCAAGCGTTAATTGAATTTTTACAAACTCAAAAACCGCCTTCGTCGCGAACCGGAGTAAGGTGCGTAACAGCGAGGGGCGGTATCTAGTGGCTGACGATCAGAGTCGCAACCCCTAAATTCAACAATCCGCATTTTTCTCACCGAGCACGGTTATATAAGAGGCAAGATAACGCCCTGCCCGCTTCATCCGCCGCCTATATATAGAGACAGGGAGTTAGCCGGCGGCGATATAGGCCTTGAGGCTATGGGCTTCCTGCTCGGTCACCATGATCTTGGCCTTGACCAGATCGCCGATCGAAACGATTCCGACCAGGCGCGCCCCTTCCATCACCGGCAGGTGGCGGATGCGGCGGTCGGTCATGCGGCCCAACAGCACCTCGACGCTTTCGCCGAGATTGGCCGAGACGACGTCCCGCGTCATGATCGTGCTGACCGCCTGGGTCAGGGATTCAGCGCCTGTTGTGGCAATGGCGCGGATAATATCGCGTTCCGAAATAATGCCGACCACGCGCCCGACGCGATCGGTGACGACGAACGCACCTACTTTGCGCGTATAAAGTAACGCAGCGACGGCGGATAATGTATCATCGGGCGTAACAGTAAAAACCTGGCGTCCCTTGGCATTGAGAAGCTGATTGATCAGCATTATGGCATCCTCCCATATGGATGTTGTCTTTATGAAAGACCTCGCATAGTGAGGGTCGTCCTGCTTCGCCAAAAAAGCAACAAGGATGGACAATTCCCAACGTCAACTTGTCGTGAAGTCGTTACGGTGAAAGACTTTTAACCACGGTTCCACAAGTAACAAGCCGACGAAGTAACCGGCCAGGTGCCCTTCCCACGCCATCTCCAGACTCGGCTGCCGGGCGCCGCCGTGGGTCAGTGCGACGATTGCACTATATATACATATAAACGCCGTCATGCCGACCACGCGCGGATGRATCAACGACTTGAACGTACCCGGCTTGTCGTCGAACACCGGAAGACGTACGGCGGCACCCAATAAGCCGCACATGGCGCCTGACGCGCCGATGACCGTAATATTGTCGAAGGCGTGCAACAGGCAAAAGCCAAGGCCCGCCGCCACGCCGCAAATCAGAAAGAAGACAAGATAGGAGACGACCGACATTACCCGTCGGCCCATGGCGCGCGCCAGCGAAGCGCCGCACACCAATATAAAAACCGCATTGACCAGGACGCCCGACCAGCTGCCATGCAGAAGCATATAGGTAAAGAGCAGCTCCCAGCCGCCCGAGCGCACGGTGACCGGATTGAGGCCGAAGGAAGCGATCATCAGAATCTGTTCGTTGTGGCCCACCGAAGCCAGCCAGGCAAACGCCGCGACAATGACGACAGGCAGACATATAGCGATCAGCGGCACATTAAAGGCCGGTTCATGTCCCGCTCCTTCCGGACGTCCGGGCGGCGGATTTCGCGTATCTGTCATATTTTGAGACTCTTCCCTGCACCAAATTGGTCATATATGACCCTCGACGGGCGTTTTTACGCCGTCTCGGGGCGGCCCAACTCTGGCAAAAAGCCTGTAAAAATCAAATTAATGCCTGCAAATCCCTGAAATACACCTAATTTTTAAGGTTCTCACCGACATTGGCACCTGAATTGCTGGAAGACCGCCTGTCCCAGGCGTTTTGGCCAGGGCACAAGGAGCGTCTTATGTCGTTAACGACGAAATCGGTACTGGCGGGTGTTTTGACCCTCGGCGTTGTTACGGGTGCAATTTCCGGCGCAGCCCATGCTCAGTCCATGAACACGAAGGCCGCTTCTTTCGAAACCGGCTACGGCCTGGCGCGCAATGAAATGCAGAATGCCATCGACCCGTCGACACGCGACGCCAACGGCAATCGCATCCTCATCGACGGCATGATGGTCACCGGCACCGACAACAGCGTCTATGCCTTCGGCAAGACCATGGGTGCGGGCGACAGTTATTCCGGCGCCGGCGCGCTGGGCGGCGCCACGGCCATCGGCAACAATTTACAGGTCACGGTGAACGGCAGTTACAACACTGTCGTCATCCACTCGACCCAAACCAACAACGGTAACGTCACCGCAACGTCCAACGGCACGACCGTTACGGCGCCGACGGGCACGACCACCACGGATTCCTCTTTAAACGGACAGGTTAACCTCAATGGCTTCTGAGACACACATGCAAAACGCAAAGACGGCCAAAAAGCCGGCGTTCCGGAAACTGACCCTCGGCGTTATCAGCCTGGCCGCCATGAGCGTTGCCTTGACGGGCTGTATGACCACGCCCGGCGTTAATGACAATGGCCTCTACAAGAACCCGATCGGCACGGCGCCGGTGACGGCCAATGCGACGGCCTATTCCGACGCGCTGGTCTGCCTCGGCGGCTATGCCCGCTCGCACCGCCTGGCCTCGCCACGCATCGCCGTCGGCCGTATCTCCGACTACACCGGCAAGGTGTCGCTGGAAGGCGGCCGTGAAATTACCCAGGGCGCTTCGCTCATGGCGATGACCGCCCTGGCCAAGTCCGGCGCCCGCCAGGTCGAACGTTTCGATACCTCGGTCGGCGAGCTGGAACTGAAATACGCCAATAACAAGCTGATCACCGACGCTCCGGTCGCCAATCCGAACGTGCCTGCCGATTACCGCAAGATCATGGCCGGTCAGGTTGCGGGTTCCGACTTCTTCATCGTCGGCGGCATCACCGAGCTGAACTACAATATCCGCTCCTCGGGCGTCGACGCCTATGCCGGCGAAGTCAAGGATGCTGGCGTCAAGGGCCTGTTCTCGGGCCGCACCTATGTCATGAACGTCGCCATCGACCTGCGTCTGGTCGACACCCGCACGCTCGAAGTCGTCGATGTCATCTCCTATCAGAAGCAGATCGTCGGCCGCGAAATCAAGGCCGGTGTTTTCGACATCCTGAACGGCAATATCTTCGACATTTCCGGCGGCCAGGGCGCGCTTGAACCCATGCAACTGGCGGTCCGTTCGATGATCGAACGCGCCACTTTGGAATTCATGGCCAATCTGTACGGCGTCTCCGGTCCCGAGGTCTGCCTCGATCCGCAAAACGACTTCCTCAATAACGCCACCATCGGCGCCACGGGCGGCTTGACCCCGGCCTACGACAATCTGGAGAGCAACAATGCTGTTACGCGCGCGGACCCCACTCGCTGGCAGGATGTCGGCAACACGTCTGGCCGTCGCGCTCATGGCGACGACCGCGTTGCTGCTGACGGCTCACGCTACTAACGCCCAGGACGTCCCGGACACCACTGTCCCGGGCCTGACCGTCGACAACAATCAGGACCAGGTCGGCGCCGTGTCGTCGATCCAGACCTTGAATGTTGTCGAAAACGACGGCCTGACCCAGGCGCAGGGCGCTGCCACTGGCAATGCCATGATGGGCGGCAATCAAAACGTCGATGCCACCTTGCATTCGACCCAGATCGTCCGCGGCACCATTCGCGCCGTGGCCGAAGTCAACGGCACCAATACCGGCGCCGAGGATCTGTCCCTGGGCACGCCCGTCTATGTCACGACCCAGGCCGTCGGCAATTACGGCGCCTTCGTAGCGGATCAGGGCAATCTGAGCGCCAATACGACCCAGACGGCCACGGCCGACGCCGTTATCGCGACCAGCGCCATCAACGCGCCGAACAACGCCATCTATATCAGCGGTGAAGGCAACGCCACGACCGAGGTCAACCACATGGCCTACGAAGTGACCAATGGCCGCCTCGATTCGACGGCTGTGCAGACCTCGGACACCGACGCCAAGTCGAATGCCTCGGCGATCGTGCACTATTCGCCCTCGCCCAACGCCTATAATGCCAGCGCCACCAATAACTACTATGGTTCCTACAGTGGCGACCGCGGCTCGCAAGAGCATACGGTGACCCAAACGGCCAATGGCGACACCATGGCGCGCAGCGAAGTTTTCGGCGGCAATATGTGGGATGTGTCGGGCTCCGCCACGGCGGTTGCCAATAACAACAACCTGCAAAACCAGGGCGGCTCCCTGGTTGTCGACAACCACCAGGTTCAAAACGGCGCCGTCCAATCCCAAGCGGTCGTGCAGTCCTACGAATACGGTTCAGCTTACGCTTCGGCCACAGGTATCGGTAATCAATTGGCGGCCGGCGACAACGACATCTATGTCCGCATCGACAACGACCAGGTCTCGTCCGGCGGCGTCGACGTCTCGGCCTCGTTCGACGGCACCAGCGGTTATGACGGCTATGTCTCGGCCGACGCGACCGGCAATCAGGCCCTGGCCTATGCCTGCGCCGAATGCCGCGCCGACATGGGTGTCAACAGCAACCAGGTCAACAATTCCGACGTCAACGCCACGGCGACAGCGACGGTCGGTCAAGGCCGCTCGATCGTCTCGACGGCGCGCGCCACTGGCAACAGCGCGACCTACTATGTCAGCGGTTCGAGCCACTGATATCTAACGATTTCAGATGAAGAAGCGCCGGGTTCATCGCCCGGCGCTTTTTTGTTACCAGATGATGTGGCTGCGGAAATCGCTGTTGTCAGTTACATTCGCTAGAAAAATAGTGTTTACATACAGATTGTTGAATGAAAGTTCGAGATAATTGATACCATTAATGCTCACGTAAGTTGAAATGATAATCGAAGGAAAATGACCATGAGTATTCGCACTCAAGTCGATCATGTCACCTTCGGCAGCGGAAAAATCCAAGATGTAATCTGGCCCAGGCAGAGGTCCCAGGACAAAGGTATCCGCACCGAAGCCGCCGGTATAATAGTCGGTTCCCCGCCCTCCGGCGAGATGGTTGTCGCCGCTATTGCCTATCAACGTGTTGCCATAGCCGTCACCGGTACCGTCGATGTCGGCCGTTCCGGTTAGCACCAAGGTCTCCAGCCCTCTATGCAGGCTATAGGAGACGGACGAGTAAACGGTGTCGTTGCCTTGATTATCGTCCTCATAAATCACGTCGCCGGTATTATCGACATAATAGGCGTCGTCACCCTTGCCACCGAGCATGCGGTCCGCACCGGCGCCACCGTCGATAAAATCGTTGCCAAAGCCGCCATCCAAGACATTGCTACCACCGTTGCCGGCCAGATGGTTAGCCTGCGAATTGCCTGTCGCTGAAAGGTCGCTTGAACCCGTCAAAATTAAATTCTCGATGAAACTTCCCGACAGGTCGTAATCGATCGACGACATGACCGTATCGTTACCACCGCCGGCGGCTTCGACCACGCTGTCGCCAGCACTGTCCACCCAGTACAGGTCATCCCCACCATGACCGGCAAAGACATCATTGCCACCACCGCCGCTGAAAACATTTGCCGCGTCATTGCCGGTGAGGACATTGTCGAGGCCATTGCCCGAAGCATTGATGGCGGCGGAACCGACCAGGGTCAGGTTTTCGATGCTGGTGCCGGTGAGACCGTAGGTCACGGACGACATAACTGTATCCGTCCCCTGGCCGGTATAGTCGTAGACCTTGTCATCGGCGCTGTTGACCCAGAAGGTGTCGTCACCCAGGCCGCCGTACATGGCATCGGCGCCGCCTTCGCCTTTGAGCACATCATTGCCGGCATTACCGCGCAGGACATCGTTACCCACTGTGCCGGTCAGCAGGTTGGCCATGGCGTTGCCGCTGCCCTGGCGGCCGGTCGTTCCGGTCAGGGTGAGATTTTCGACATTGTCGTTCAGGGTGTAGGAAAAGGCCACCCTAACCGTATCGATACCCTTGTCGCCATATTCAACAACCAGGTCACCGGCATTATCGACAATATAGGTATCGGCCCCCGGTCCACCGATCATGACGTCGGCCCCGATTCCGCCATCCAGCCAATTATCACCGAAATTGCCGGTCAGCCGGTTGTCGAGGGCGTTGCCGGTGGCCGAGAAGTCGCCGTCGCCCAGCAAGGTGAGCTTTTCGAAATTGGTCGTCAGGGTATAACTGATATGCGAAAAGACGCTATCGGTCCCTGCATTGACAGCCTCGCTAACGACATCGCCGACATTGTCGACATAGTAGCTGTCGTCACCTGTCCCGCCCGCCATGTCGTCGGCGCCGATGTCACCGTCCAGCGTGTCATTCCCACCCAAGCCGGTGATCTGGTCCGAGCCGGTCGTGCCGGTCAGTGTGTCGTTGCCGTCGGTACCGATGATGTCAGCCATGATTACGTCCTCCGCCTTTTTTATGTCCGGAACGGTATCATGAGAGATTAATTTCGCTTCTTACAAATCTGAGTTACCAAACGATATGGCTGAGGAAGGCGGCATCTGTGGATGTCGTGTTCTGCACGGTGATGACGTTCCCTCCGCCCAGGTCGATCACTGAATCGAGTCCCACCTGGGTGATGAAGGCCGTGTGCGGCGTGCCGTGGGTATAGGCGGTGACATCGATCTTATCACCCTCGCCCGCCGAAAAATCGGTGACAGTGTCGACGCCGCTATGGACGCCGAAGACGAAGGTGTCGGCACCCGTTCCGCCGGTCAGGGTATCGTTGCCGGCGCCGCCAGTCAGGCTGTTATTCCCCTTGGTGCCGACTACGATATTGGCCAGGCCGTTGCCGGTTCCGTTAAGATTGGCGGCTCCGGTCAGGGTCAGGTGCTCAACATTGTTGCCGAGGACGAAGCTCACCGAGCTGAAGACACTGTCGACGCCCTGGCCGGAATATTCGGCCACGGTGTCGCCAGCATTGTCGACATAGAAGGTGTCGTTGCCGTTGCCGCCACGCATGGCATCCATGCCCTTGCCGCCATCGATGACGTCATTGCCGTCGGCGCCGCCCAGGGTGTTGTTGCCGACATTGCCGGTCAGGTGATTGTCGAGGGTATTGCCGGTGCCGAAGCGCACGCCGGAGCCGGTGAGGATCAGGTTCTCGATATTGGCGCCCAAGGTGTACGTGCCGTTGATCGCAATCGTATCATTGCCGGAGTTGCCGTATTCGGTGACGACATCGAGCTTGTTGTCGACATAGTAGCGGTCGTCGCCTTGCCCCCCCTTCATGGTGTCGCCCCCCTTGCCGCCGTCCAATGTATCATTACCCAGGCCGCCGCCCAGGCTGTCATTGCCCTCGCCGCCGATCAGCTTGTTATTGCCGTCATTGCCGATGATGGTGTTGTTCAGGGTGTTGCCGGTGCCGGCAGTATTGCCGGTGCCGGTCAAGGTCAGCTTCTCGACCTCGGAACTCAACGCATAGGTCCGCGAACTGACGACCGTATCGCTGCCGCCGCCATGCATTTCGGTGACGATATCGCCGCTGTTGTCGACGTAATAGGTGTCGTTGCCATTGCCGCCGATCATGGTGTCGGCACCGGCGCCTCCGTCGATCACATCATTACCGTCGCCGCCTTCCAGGCGGTTGCTACCGGAGAAACCGGTCAGGGAATCGTTGAACGCCGACCCGATTGCGTTTTCAACGGAATGCAGACCGTCCTGCATTCCACCGGTCTTGGTCGCGTCCCCCAAATCGGGTTGTGTCGCGGTTCCCAAAAAGACCACCACCGCAGCCTCCTGGTCGGAGTAGTTCACCGTATCGACGCCGTCGCCGCCATAAAAAATATTATTTCCGCCTCCGCCGAAGAAAACGTCATTGTCCGCTTCGCCATAAAGGGTCGAAAAGACCGTCCCATCTCCGCCGTGCAGGACGTCGTTGCCGGGACCACCATAGAGACGATTCTGACCGTTGCCCGCAAATAGAACGTCATCGCCGGTCCAGCCGTAGAGCGTATCGTCTCCGGCCCCTCCGACAAGAATATCGTTCGCCCCGCTGCCGTAAAATACGTGCATGGCATCCGCTACGAAGAGGTCGAAATTGGCCGCGGTCAAGGTGGATGCCTGGACGCCACGCAACGTCAGCGTATCGCCCGTGGCAAAGGTGACGCGCGTATCGTCGCCAACCTGATCCAATGCGCTGTAACCGGTGAAGCCTTGCGACAGGCTGCAATCGATCGTGTCGTCGGCACTGAAATCGGCAATGACGTCATGGCCGTCGCCCGCTTTGAAGCGGAAGGTATCAGCCCCACCACCGCCGGTCAGCATGTCGTCACCCAGCCCCCCCGCCAAGATGTCGGCGCCGGCGGAACCGGTGAGTTGGTCATTGTACCGGGTAGCGATCGCGCCTTCGACACCAGTAAAGGTTACGGTGCCAAAGCCTGACATCGCGTGCGCACCATCCCCCAGCGTGAGCGAGATCGCCATCATGCCTTCCGAAAAATCGGCAATGTCCGTGCCAGCACCGCCGGTAAAGGTGGCGTTCAGTGCGCCGCCGTGGGCCAGGAACAGGTCGTTGCCGGCTCCGCCGTCAAAGCTATTGCTGCCGCCCCCCGTAAGGAAGGTGTCATTGCCGTCGCCGCCCAGGAATTGGTTGGTACCCGCGCCGCCGTAGAAGATATCGTTACCGGCGTTTCCACTAACCGAACCATTTAGCGTGCCTGCCCGGCCGTCGAAAAGATCGTTGCCCGCGGCGAGGGTGATATTACCGGCGATGATCCCTGAATTGATGACGAAACTGTCGGCTTGGCCGCTTTCACTGCGCATATCTCCCTGGATGCTGCCGGAATTGTTGAGCAGCAAAACTGTAGAATCGATCGCCACCACGGCATGGATTGAACCGCTATTGGTAATATACAGCCCAAAAGTCGAATAAGTTGTTGTGAAAATGCCGTAGGTAACAACGCCCGGATTGGCGGAGACCGAAATCACACCTGAATTGACAATGGTCGAGGCATGTTGGGCCGAGGTATTGATGCCGTAGGCTTCGGTACGCCCCTCAACAAGGATTGTGCCGCTGTTGGTAATCGCATCGGTATCGTAGGCATCAACCCCGAGCGCCGCCCCATCCGCCCGCACATGCAGCGTGCCGCTGTTTGTAATATGCGTGTGGTTCCCGTTCAGGGATAGCCCGAAGGCATTATTGACCGAAACAACCTCTATCAGGCCACGATTGTCCACATCCATGGTCCGGTCAGGCGTATAGACGCCGGTAGCCGTTCCGCCACCGATTTGAGTGGTTTCGACATGAAGACGTCCCGTCGCCTCATTGACGAAAATCGCGCCGGATGGACCGGTGGCCGGCGAGTCCATAGCGACACCCAAGGCATAACCCGCCGATGTCAGGTTGATGGACCCAGCGTTATAAAGGCTGCCCGACAACCGCGACACAAGTCCGTATTCGTTACCCGAGAGATCAAAGACCTCATCGGCATTAATCGTGAAATTTTCCAAAAAGGCGATGGTTTGCCCATCTTCCACGGGCGTGCCCGGATCGGCTGCCAGGGCCTGGGTCGTGCTGGCGCCAAAACTGTAGCTGGCCGAGGTCAAGCTGGCCGCCTGGACGTTCTTCAGCAGGATGGAGCCGCCGTCCGCGAATGTCATCCGCGCGTCGTTGCCATCCTGGGCCAAGCTTGAAAAACTGGAATAGCCGCCTATGTGCAAAACATCCTGGCCGATGATAAAATCCGTTATGACGTCCTGGCCATCGCCGGCATTGTAGATAATCGTGTCATTGCCCGCGCCGCCCGTAATCGTATCATTGCCGTGGCCGCCGGCGAGCACATCGTCGCCGTCACGACCGGCGATCACATCATCGCCGCCGTCCCCTTGTAAGGCATCGGCCGCGCTTCCACCACGCAGCACGTCACCGTATCGGCTTCCGATCACCCCTTCAAAACCGAAAAGGCTGTCGTTGCCGGCCGCCGAAGCAGCCGAACCCGATACTAGGTCGACGGTTACACCCGCCGTCGACGACCTGTAGGACAAGATGTCCCTGCCTGCACCGCCGGCCAGCGTGTCGTCGCCGCGCCCGCCATCGATCCAGTCGTCGCCGGCGCCGCCGTCGATATGGTCGTTGCCATCCTCGCCGAAAAGATACTGTGTTCCGCTACCGGCTTGGACTATATCGTCGCCAAACCCGGCGTACACGGCGCCGTTGTCGTGATGCCCGGTCAGGCTGTTGTAGGTGTCGTTACCGCTGCCCAGACTTACCGTTCCGACCAGCGTGCCCGCGTTAGTCAGCTTGTCCTGACCATCGCCTAGATCGATCGAACCTTCTATGCGGCCGGCATTATTGACGACGTCCTTGCCGAAATTCAGGTCGATGTCGCCGAAGATCTTGCCCGAAGACGTGTTGTCGATAGTCTGCGCTGACATATTGGCCTGGCCGAGTGCCTGGATGTCGTAGATGACGGAAATAGCGACATCCGCGTCGATCGTGCCGGAGTTGATGAAATGTCCGTTATTCTGGCCGCCGATCGTGCCGAACTGGATTCCGAAACTGGTTTCATGGCTGGCAGTGGCACGGATAGTCCCTGAGTTTACAATATTGCCCTTTACCACGCCCAGTGATATCGCCGTTGCCGTACCGCCATAGGCCTCGATCGTCCCGGCATTGCTGAAGGCAGGATTATAGTATTGGGATGAAAATCCGACCGCGGACTGCGTACCATAAACAAATATATGCCCGGTATTGTTGAAGCCCACCGTTCCGTCGACCTCGAACGCACTGACCCCAATAGCAATCCCGTCGATTGCATCGGCGACAACCGTCATGTCACCGGCATTATTGAAATTCCACAGATTGCCGTCATAGCCGTAGGCGCCCGAGCCGCCATGGACGAGGACATGCCCCGTGGCTATGATGGTCACATTCGAACGGCCGCTGGTTCCCGAAGGCGCCTGGTTCCTCATGCCTCGGATGACGACATCGTTCTCCGCCACCAGCGTACCGGCAATCGTGACATTTTCAGTCTTCAGAGGCGCATTAAGGCCAATGGCGTAGCCCGTATCATTGACGACGTGCAGGGTAGAACCGGCGTCCAGGCTGTAACCGGTGTCGGCATTGGTCAAAACCACGCTATCGGTGGCGGCGACCGATGTCGATATCACCGGCGCCGCAGGCAAATCCTTGCTCAGGAACTCGATGTTCAAACTGCCGATATCGGCGACACGAAAGCCGTCCAACACCACGGACTCGCCATTATCGAAGGTCAGGGTGAGTTGCCACTGACCTTCAACGCGGGCCTCAACCGACTTGGTTATCGCCGATGCATGCACCACAACGGTGTCTTCACCCGCATGGTAATCCGTAATGTGGTCGCCATAGACGTCGATAGCAAAAATGAGGAAGGTGTCACGACCGCCGCCGCCGGTCAGGGTGTCGATACCGTAACCGCCGTCGATGACATCGTCACCGGCACCGCCATTGAGCGTGTCGCCGCTGTCGGTTCCCTGAATCGTGTCGCCACCGATCGTGCCGTTGACATAGTACCCGGTCAGGAATTGACCTGTCAGCGGGCCACCGTTCACGTCGCACCCGGACAGATTATAGGCCGTCAGATCGCCGACATTGACATTGTCGAGAACAACCACATCGCGCCAGCCGACATTGTTGATCTGCAGGGCGGCATTGCCACCCGACATGACCATACGGACGAGACCAAGCGAGAATGGATTCGTCGTCTGGTCCCAACCCGGCAAGGCTATGGCAAGCCAGGCCGTGAGGTCGAGGACATCGCCGCCGTCGCCCGACTGAAAATCAGTTACCGTTATGACGCCTTCCCGGCCCCCGGCCAGGTCAAGGATATCCGTGCCCGTTCCCAGGGTCAGGTTGACCGCGCCCACGCCGTGTACCGAAATAAAGTCGTTGCCGCTGCCGCCGTCGACAGTCGCCCTGGACGAATAATCAATATCCAGATTGATGCGATCGTTGCCGGTGCCGGCGGTAACGGTCGCATTGCCGCCCGACACATAGCTGACCGTTACGGTATCGTCGCCGTCGCCGCCGTCAATGGTGTCCGTCCCGCCTGCGCCGGCGTCAAGCCGGTCAGCGCCCCCTAATCCGTAAAGTGTATCGTCGCCGGCCCCGCCCGCCAGTACGTCCGAATAGCTTGTACCCGTTATGGTGCCAGCCAATGTCATCCCCCAACTCAAAGACCGTTGTGTCTAAACGCCTCGGTGCCTTTGACTATCTGGTCCGGCAATGACGGTCAATTTACAACTTAAATGCTATGAACGCTCACGGCCAGCCCTATCAGCTCTCTCTGAATGTCTTCCACAGCGACTGATTCAAGGGTTCCAGCAGGTATTGCAGGACCGTGCGCTTACGCAGCGGCACCACGACCTCGACCGGCAGGCCGGGCTTGAGCGTCTGCGGGTTCTTGATGATCCGCGCCAGCGTAGCGAAGGTTTCCGGGCTGATCTCGATACGCGCCATATAGAAGGACTTGTTGGTGTCCTTGTCGCTGAAACTGTCGGCCGAAATGTCGAGCACCTTGCCTTTAAGGATCGGCACGTCCCGTTCGTGCAAGGACGTAAAGCGGACCTGGGCATCCTGGCCGGCGCGGACGTCGTTGCCGTCCTTGGTTTCGACCATGGCATTGATGACCAGGGGCGTGGCGTCGGGAACGATATCCATCAGCTTTTGGCCCGGCGCGATGACGCCACCCTGCGTAAAGATCGACAGCCCCATCACCTTACCGGTCGCCGTGGCGCGGACCTGAAGATGTTCGAAAGCGGAACGGGCCGCGATCAATTGCGGCTCCATAGTCTTGAGCTTGGTCTGGGTGTCGCTGAGATCCGACATGACCTGGTCGAGGAACTGCTTCTGGACCGACACGGCCTGCATCTTGGTTTCGCCGATCTGGGCGCCCGCCGTCGCCACATTGGCTTGCAGGCGGCCATAATCGCCCTCAAGCCCGGCGACCGTCTGCTGCAGCGACCGCACGCGCGTCATCGGCGCGAAGCCCTTCGTCTGCAGATCCTGAACGCCGACCAGTTCGTCCTTGGTCAGGTCCTGTTGCTTCAGGTTGGACGCCATCTGCTCCTGGTTGCCGGTAATCTGCTCCTGGGTCTGCTGGACGCGCTGATTCAGCACACCCAATTGCGTCGTCATGAAGTTGCGGTTGGCGGTCATGGTCTTGTGCTGCAGAAGCAGCGCGCTGTCGACCAGGGGCTGGAACTGCGGACCGAGATCGGTCAACTCCGCCGGCGTGGCGAAGTCGTTCATCTGACCCTGTTCGGCCAGAAGTCGCGCTTCCTTGGCCTTCAGGTCGATATATTGCGCCATCAGCGCATTGGCATTGGCTTCGGTTTCGGCGCCGGCCAGGGTCATCAGTATCTGCCCCTTGGTGACGTGATCGCCTTCGTGAACAGCCAGGCTGGTCACCGTGCCGCCTTCCTTGTGCTGCACTTCCTGCCGATTACCGGTCACCACAATGGTGCCGTGGGCATAGACGGCGGAATCGACGCGCGCCCAAGCCGCCCAGCCGAGAAAGATGACGAAGAACAGGAACACGATGATGGCGCCCAGACGGATGTCGGCGCCCGGTGCATCGGCGCTATCGAGCGCGTCGACCGGCTTGCGCCCGGCGAACGGGTTCCACGGCTTGATCTCTTTCGGCCCGGTGGCATCTGGTTCGGGCAAGGTATCGATCGATTGCATGGTCTTAACCTACCTTGCCGCCGGGAATGGGGGCCAGAGTCGCACCGCCGGCGCGTTGCTTGTGCAGCAGTTCGGCCCACGCCTGCGGCGTGCCGAAGAACTGGACGCGGCCATTGGCCAGCATCAGCAGCTTGTTGGCCTTTTCCAGCACGCTGGTCCGGTGGGCGATAACGACTACGCTGCCGCCGCGCGCGCACACCGACGACATAGCGGCGACCAGGGCGGCTTCGCCCTGGCTGTCTTGATAGGCATTGGGTTCGTCGAGCACCAGGACCGGCGGGTCGCGATAGAGCGCGCGCGCCAGGGCGACACGCTGGGCCTGACCGCCCGAGAGCCCCTGCCCGTTCAGGCCGAGGACGGTGTTATAGCCCTTGGCCAGTTGTAACACCATGTCATGAACGCCGGCGATCTTGGCGGCCGCGATGACGGCTTCGTCGATATCGTCGTCATTGCCGTTTTCATTGGTTTCGAAGCGGCAGATATTGTCGCGCACAGTGCCGGCGAACAAAGAGGCTTCCTGAGGCAGGTAACCGACATAGCGCGCCAGGACTTCCGGATCCCAATCCTTGCGTTCGGCGCCGTCGTAACGGATCGTGCCGACATCGTAACCATCGCAGCCGACCATGACACGCGCCAGAGTCGACTTGCCGGCGCCACTGGCCCCCGCGACACCGACCAGTTCGCCGGGCATGACCTTGAAGCTGACGCCTTGCAGTATATAGGCTTTTTGTTCGGGGTGAGCGATATTGAGACCATCGACCTCGATCAGCGCCTTGGGGCGCGGCAATTGCGTCAACGGCAGCGCGGCCTCGTTTTCGCCCAGAGCTTTGTCCACCGCCTTGAAGGCATTGTAGCCGCGGATCAGGCTACGCCACGAATTGATGACTTGCTCCATCGGAGTCAGCGAGCGCGACATCAAAAGCGAGGCGGCGAAAATGGCGCCGGCCGAAATCTGTTGATGGATAGCCAGCCAGGCGCCGACGCCCAGGGCGACCGACTGCAGGAACTGACGCAGGAATTTCGACATGGTCGAGAAGCCCGACACGCTGAGATTGGCGCGAATCTGGTCGTCCATGGCGCCGTGGCGCTCTTTCAACTGCACATTGACCAGGGCACGCCGCATACCAAGCGCGCGCACGACGTCGGCGCGCTGGCTGGTGGCTTCCTGGCGCTGATAGGCCTTGGCCATGGCCTCGGCCGAGGTCGTGATATATTTATAAGAGGCACGCTCGCTCAGCCAGGTCACCAGGGCCAGGGCGATGCCACCGGCCAGGGACAGAACGCCCAGCCAGACATTGAGGAAGAAGGCCAGGCCGAGGAAGATGACGATCCACGGCAGGTCGAACAGAGCTACCATGCCGGCGCCGCTGAGCGTTTGTTTGAAGGCGTCGAATTCGCGCAACAGGGTGCTGCCCTGATTCATCCGCGTATTGCCGATTCGGGCATAGAGGTGGTTGAGCACCTGCCCGGCCAATATCTTGTCGATTCGCAGGCCGGACCGCATCAAAAGCCGGCCGCGCAGGCTGTCGAGGAACGACATGGTGGCCAGCGAAACGATGAGAATGATGGTCAGATAGACCAAGGTCAACATCCCGCCGGTCGGCACGACCCGGCCGTAGACCTGCAACATGTACAGGGTCGGCGCCAACTGCAACATATTGATAAAGAAGGAAAAGATGGCCGCGTTGACAAAATGCGGGCGGCACTGCGCCAACGCCTTCGCCATGACGGGGCTGATTTTCAGTCTGGCTGCGGGATTGCTCATAAATTACGTTATAACAGAGGATGATTTAAAAATAAGCCAGGCACACAACAAAAAGGCGGCGGTGCGCAGCCGACCCGCCGATCCTTACGAAATTCTTATACTACCCAGAATGCATATAGTAAATCAGCTTTGTTATGCACGCCACAAATCGGCTTTGTCAGGCACGCTTTTTTTGCGAATGTGTAAAGGTCTTCTTGACCTCACGCGCCGGAATGACGCGGGCGAACGGACGCAGGCCGAACAGGCTGTTTTCCATCCCGGTCTCCAGGATATCCCCGCGCTTCGGCGATTTCAGGAACAGATCTTCCATCGGCGTTATAACATAAATACCTTCCGGTGCGTAGACGATGACCAGGCCTTCGTTCTTCGGCATGACCTCCGACCACAACTTGAGTTGGTCGTAATAATAGGGCTGGCGCCAGGCCGTGGGACGGTCCTGGTCGACATCGACGGCCAGGGTCGTGCCGTTGGGTTCAAGCCGCAGGACGAAACCAGCATGGTCGGGCCGCCACATGGCGTTCATATCGTCGTGCCGGATCCACAGGCATTTGAAGTCCTGACAGGTTTTGGGATGCAGCCCCCAGATACCGCAACCGGCGTCGGGGCGAACATGGCTGCATTTGGTGCCGGCCTTTTTCTCCAGGTCGTCGACATCGTAGACCTTGCAGCACAGGGTACAATCGCCACATACCTTGAGATCGGCGCGCTTTGTGGGGTGGCGCGTATCCCTGGAGGCTATCAGGGCCGTCGCCGGCGTAGCGGTCGTCATCGCGATGCTGAACCTTTTGTTCGTCTCGTGGTCTCAGGCTCCGGCAATTTACCGGAACAGGCGCGAATCGTGACAAATCAGGGTCAACAAACCGTTACTTTAACACTTTATTTTTCGAGTTTTTTGCGGCCTTCGATGACCTCGTCATAGGAAAAGACGATATCGGGGTCGGGCGCGGCAATGTCCTCGTCGCGAGGACAGGCTAGTACCTTCAGCACATGCCTGACGATGTGCTCCCGGGCCTTCGTCTTGCTGTCGGTCGCCACACAGATCCACGGCCCCTTTTCATGGTGCGATCGGCGCAGCATGTCGTCGCGCGCCGCGGAATAATCGCTCCAACGGTCCTGCGCCACTTGGTCGAGATCGCTGACCTTAAGCCGCTTGCGCGGGTCGTTGCGGCGCGCGTCGAGGCGCTCCTTCTGTTCTTCGCGCGAAATATCGAGCCACAGCTTAATGAGGATGATGCCGCTGCGCACGATCATCGCCTCGAAATCCGGCACATCCCGGATGAAGATTTCCTGCTCCTCGGCGGTGGAAAAACCCATGACCCGTTCGACACCGGCGCGGTTATACCACGACCGGTTATAGACGACCCATTGTCCGGTCGACGGCAGGTGATTGACATAGCGCTGAAACCACCAGGCGCCCTTGTCGAAATCTGTCGGCTTGGGCAAGGCGATGATCTGGGTGTTGCGCACCGACAGACATTCGGTTAGGCGCTTGATGGCGCCGTCCTTACCGGCGGCGTCGCGCCCTTCCAGCAAGATACAGACCTTGGTGCCGTTCTGCATGGTCCATATCTGGGTGTCAACCAGGGCGATCTGCAGCTTTTCCAGCCGGGCTTCGGCTTCCTGCTTCTTGCTGAGTTTTTCAGATTTGGGCTTTTCGGATTTGGACATGGGCGCCTCACTGCTGCTGAACAGCCGACGTGACGCGGAATTGCGCTAAAAAGCAATAGCCATATCCAGCCGCCCAGGTGGCATGAAGGCAAACTTCCGCCGGCCCCAGCGGTTGGCAAGGGCAAGCGCCCGCCGCGCACATTTGCGCGGGCCCGCTGGCCTGAGGGAAAACTAAGCTATGCGCAGGCCTTCGGAGACCACCAGGCGCAGGTGAGCGGCGCGAACATGACGCTGCTGTTCGTGCAGACGCGACGCCATCAAGGTATAGCGTCCGATCGTACCGTGCGGATTTTGTGGCATCGGCGACAAGGTTTGATAGATTCCAACCAGGCGATCGACATGACCGTCACGGTTCAACATGGGGCACAGGCAAATTTCCAGCGAAACCGTCTCGCTTTGGGACAACTGTGCCGGCCCCTCCCCGTCGGCGCTCTGGAAGGTCTGCCACGGCGCCGTGACCGTCATGATCAACGGTTGCTGACGGCGGATGCTCATTTGGATCGCCGCCTCGACCGTACCGTGAAACGGCGAGCGGAACAGGCCCATGAACGAGGTTTCCTTCAGCTCATAGCCATGCAGGGCAACGAGAAAGCCGCCCGACAAGCGGAAGCGATAGGCCGGCTCGGCTGTCGATATCATAATCATCTGCGGTATCAGGCTCTTCAGCCGCGCCGGATCGAAGCGGTCGCGCGACGGCGCCCGGTCAGAAGTGGTCTGCAGGCCGCGCCAATAGCTGAGGAATGAAACTGTGCTGGAATGGGGCAACTCGATCTCCTTCTGGCCTTCCAGAGGCAAGATCGCTGCCGAAAACGCTCAAATTCTCCTGAAAGCTGAGGAAAACTTAAGATTACGGCAAGTTTGCAGCGGTATGGTTCTTGCTTGACTGGCGACGAAAGCCACTAAGGAGCGTCCGAATGCGCGCAGTTTTTAAATCGATCTTCACCGCGGTGCTCGCCGCCGGCATGATGGCCCTCGCCGGTCAGGCCCTCGCCTGTAACACCGGCTGCCCGCCCCCTCCGCCGCCGACTCCGCCGCACAACCCGCATCCCCCCTGCAATAGCGGCTGCGGCGGCGGCGGTCACCACGGTGGTGGCGGCAAAACCGACGTCAATGTCAATGTCAACGTCAAGTCCAGCGCGTCGTCCTCGGCCTTCGGCTTCGGCAGTGGCGCCAGCTACGGCGGCGGCTACGGCAACTGGTCGCAAACCCCGGGCAATGTCCAGAATGTCGGTGGCCTGGCTGTCGAAACCGGTAATGCCGCGGCCAGCTTCGAATCCTACAGTGAACAACAGTCCTTCACCAAGCAGACCATCATCGAAGCCTCGTGCATCGACGACACCGGCGTGCCGCACCCGGCCTCGCAGGTCTTCCAGGGCCGCGACATCGAAGACGCCTATATCGGCGAAGTCTATCGCTGTATCGCCGGCACGCACATGCAATGGACCTATTCCGACTATAACGGCACCGACATCAATTTCGACGGCGGCAAGAACATGACCTGCGACAAGAACCAAGCCCTGTGGTTCGAGCACGGCCAGCTGAGCTGCAAGGTGCAAATCCCGCAACGCCAATGCAATGAGCGCTCATTGCTGCGTCGTTTCGGCGTCGGCATCAAGATCCTGACCCTGACCCGCACTGAAACCATCACCAAGCAGCGCCAGATCGCCAGCCAGCAATCTTCGTCCAGCTCGGGTTACATGGTGTTCGATGGCGGCGTCGGCGGTTTCGTTCAGTAAGCCTTTCGCTTAAAATCAAGCATTCCGGCACCCCCGCCTGTTCCGCAGGCGGGGGTTTTGCTGTCTGAAACCCGTCAAGTTGGTTTTTAAAAACTACCTATACGTGCCCAATAATACCAATCTGAATTAATTGTAATTTGAGTTGGCGGCCAAATATGGCGATAGATGATAGGTGATATGTATACGATCCTGCATCAGCGGCTTTCATGACCCCCATCGTTCAGACCCTAGTCGATCAGATTTTCGTTCTCGTACGCGAGCGCATCGTCACCGGGAAACTTCCCCAGGACGTCGCCATCCGTCAGGACGCCCTGGCGGCGGAATTCGGCGTCAGCAAGATCCCCTTGCGTGAAGCCTTTGTTCGCCTGGAGCAGGAAGGCCTGCTGATTTCCCAGATCAATCGCGGTTTTTTCGTTCGCCCGATGTCCGCGGCCGAAGCCGAGGAGGTCTACGAATTGCGCCTCCGGCTGGAGCCCGAGGCGGTTGCCATGGCCGCCATGGCCGCCAATGACGACGACCATAGGCGGGCGCGCGAAGCCCTGCAGGCCCTGGATTACGCCGCGGGGAAATCGATCTACGAGATCGCCAAGCATAATCGCAATTTTCACCTCGCCCTCGTGCGGCCGGCGCAAAAGCCGCTGACCATGCAGATGCTCGAACGCCTCAATGTCATAGCGGAACGCTATATCAGCAAGAATTTGGAAATGCCCGGCCGTCAGGACGTTTCCACCCAGGAGCATGCCCTTATCCTGGAAGCCTGGCTGGAACGCCGTACCGATGAGGCGGCCGAATTGACCCGCAAACACATCGCCACCGCGCTGGAAGATTTGCGCCGGCAATTTGCTGCCTAAACACCCGCACATAAAAAAGTACGGCAACCGGAGCGAAAACGGCCGCCGTACTGAAGTTTCACCCCGGAGAAGGGTTGCCCGGAGCGCCACCCAAAAAATCGATTCCGACCTTTTGGATGGCGCAATAATATTTAGAAGTCGGCGGTCAGGCCGATAAACAGGGTACGGCCCAACGGATCATAGATGCCGGGATAGGTGTTGCCATTTTGGAAGCCTGTCAGAACGTCCGACGCGATGGCAGGCGCCGTCTTGTCGAACATGTTGTTGATGCCGGCGCGCAGCTTGTAACGGTCTTTCAGGGTATAGGTCGCCGCCAGATCGAAATAATTATAGGCGTCGATCTTGTCGTTAACCGAGCCCAGCGGCTCCGACAGCGTCACGGAACCGGTGTAACGCCAGTTCAGCGAAACCGTGGCAGGGCTGTTCGGCACCGACCAGGTGGTGCGCAGATTGTGGCGCCATTCCGGACGCGGATCGCCGCAGACATCGCCGTAATGCCCCTTGCAGTCATAGGTGTCGACACCCGGCAGGGGCTGGGTAATCTGATCGATCAGGTAGGAACCGCCAAACGAGAAGGCGAGCTTGCCGATCGGGCTGTGCCACAGATAATCGGCGGTCAGGTCGACACCCGAGGTCTTCAGATAGCCCGTATTGACGTTGGTAGCGACGATATAGCCGTCCGTGCCGTAGATAAGGCCGATCGAGCTGCGATGGACCATGCCGCAATAGAAGCTGCTGCCGGTCGTTAGGCACTGATCCAGGCTGAACGACGGATCGACAATGCCGATATAGTCGTCGACCTTGATCTTGAAATAGTCGAGGCTGACGCTGAGGCCGCTGATATAGGTCGGCGTATAAACCACGCCGACGGTGAGCGTCTTGGCCTTTTCCGGGTCCAGGTTCGGATTGCCACCATACTGGTAATTGCACTGGTCGGCGGGGCAATCGAGGACGGCGCTGCCGTACTGGCTCGCCGTGACGCCGGACAATTCGCATTGGGCCTGGGTAGCCGTCATGGCGGAACCGCAAGGATCCTGGCCGGAGAACAGGCTCTGGCCCTGCTGGGTGAACAGCTCGGAAATGTTCGGCGCGCGCGACGCAACGTTGAAGCTGGCGCGGAACATGACATTATTGTCCGGCGCGTACTGGGTTTCGATCTTGTAGGTCTCCAGGGTCTTTTCCGGCGACTCATAGAGCGAGGAATGGGCGGCGTACTTGGTGTAGCGGTAGGCGCCGTCGATCAGCCAGGATTTGACGAACGGCTTGTCCTGGATGATGGGGAAGTTGAGTTCGGTATAGGCTTCCTTGCTTTCGGTGTAGCCGTCCGAGTTTTGCGAGCCGTTCTGCAGGGCCAGTTCGCTGGCGACGAAGTTCAGGGTCTCGATGCGGCGATCGGCACCGAAGGCAACGGCCAGGCCGTCGTCGGCCCAGGGCGACTTGATGCCGTACTTCGTCAGATCGGCATTGATATTGGCGCTGAGGACGTTCAGGCGCTGGGTATCGCGCGTCTCGCTGGGGTCGGAGAGATAGGCCAGCGACTCCGCCGAAGGCCCGGCGGTCGAGAAGATATCGACCGGCACGCAGTCCGGATCCGTACCGTCGATCACCGACTCGCATGTGGCGACGCCGCCGACGGTCTTGACCAGCAAGGCCTTGGCGGCCTTCTCCTGGTTGATGTCGTTCAGGAAGGTTTCGTTATAGAACATCGCCGACTGGATGTAGCTGACATCGTAGGAAATATTGTCGGTCAGGTCGCCTTTGAAGCCGATATTGAGGCGGGCGTCCTTGTGGATCAGGTCGTCACGGCGCGGCAGGCCGGAATTGGCCATGCGGTAACCGATCAGGGACTGAGCCGTGTCGGTGGAGGTGGTCGAGCCGCAGATCGTCGTCTTTTGCGCGTCGCTCATTAGCGGGTTATCGCAATTGATGTCGAAGGTCGTCCCCAGCCAGATGGCGCTGGGCGCGATCTGGGAATAGGTGTGATCCTGCATCAGCATGACGCTGCCGTACAGCTGGAACTTGTCGCTGAAATCGTAGTGCGCAAAGGCGCCGGCCGTCACGCGATTATCGGAACGCTGGATATAGTTGGTCGGCGCATAGTTGAACTGGTAGGCGCTCGACCACGGCACGAAGGACTTGCTGCCGTCCGGATTGTTGGCGTAGCTCGAGCCGGAATTGTCCCCGCTGAGCAGAATGAAACGGCCATAGGCGCTGTTCGACGAACCGCCGCAGAAGAAGCCCGAAGCCGCGGTGTCGTCGAGGCCAAGCGCGCAGGCGGAATAGTCGCGGCTGGCTTCGGTGACGGCGTCGGCATGGAAATAGCCGGCATAGGCGGTGATATTACCCCGGCCGTCGCCGAAATTCTTGCCATAGGCCAGGTTGAAGTTCTCCTTGGCGCCATCCCAGACATTCGCCGGCGCCACATCGAAGCCGCGGTCGCCGACTAGGGTGCGCAGGGCCGTATTGTCGTTATTGGTTTGCGCACCGCCAACCTGGGCATCGACGCGGAAACCGTCCAAATCCTTCTTCATGACGAAGTTGACGACGCCGGAAATGGCGTCCGAGCCGTAGACCGACGACGCCCCACCGGTGAGAATGTCGGTACGTTCGACCATGTAGGACGGGATGAAGTTCAGATCGACCGCCTCGGTCGGCAGGAAGCGCTGGCCGTCGATCAGGACCAGGTTGCGGCTGGAACCCAGGCCGCGCAGATTGACCTGCGCCGTGCCGTTGGAACCGTTCGAGACGTTTTCATTGGCGTCGGCCAGGAATTGCGGCAGGCGGTTAAGCGCGTTTTCGATCTGCAGGGCGCCTTGCAGCTGGACCTCTTTCGAATCCATCGAGGTAATCGGGCTCGAGCTCTTCAGATTGGGGCGTTTGATGCGTGTGCCAGTGACGACGACTTCAGTCGGCGAGTCCGCAGCCGGCTCGGGCGAAGCGGCAGGCGCCGTTTCTTCGGCGTAGGCGCCCGTGGACATCAAGCCCGCCATCATGGCCGCCAATGCTGCACCGCATCTAAAGGCATGAAGTTTGTACGTCTTAGACATATTTATCCCTTTTCACACAACAAACACAAAAAATGACCAATTTCGCGCTTGCGAAACATGACAACAATGTGAAGCAGGGATGATCGGGAGAGTCAAACGTATCGTATACGAATGAATATGATATTGTATACGATGATTTAAAATGTATCAATTATACCACAAATTCGTACCGTATCGACCGCTTTTGCGCCTTGCCCGGCCATTTCCGGCGGCGCTAATGCAAAACCCCGCCTGCATCCGCAGACGGGGTTTTTGCCGAACCGGCTTACCGGCTGTTTGCAATGTGGGGTGAAATTGGCAACGCGCTTCTTATGCTTACGCCGCTACATTAGGGCGCAGGAGGCGATCATGAACGACAGCCATAACACCAAGCCCCAAGACACGGCCATAGAGGTCGCGCGAACCGGCGAACATCAAGCCAACGCCGGCCATGCCGATCCCTTCCCGCCTGAAGGCACGGACGAAAAGCTGCTGGAAACCGGCAACAACCGGCCCCGCGCATTAAGCGAAAGCGATCGCGTCAAGGCCACGAGGGCTGCGATCGCCTCCGAAGGCAAGCCCACACTCGAAAAACCGTAGTCCTATTGTGCCGCGGGCTCTGCCGGAGCCGAAGGATCGACCGGCGTCGCATCGGCTGCCGGCTTGACCTGAATACGCACAGCCTTGGCCATGTCGAGATAATCCACCGCCAGCTTCTGCAGGTCCGCCGGTGTCACCGCCATCAACTGAACCTTGCGTGTCCGGATCGCCTCGATACGGCGCGGATCGCGCGCCGTGCCCGGCAAGACGCCGGCCCAATATGCATTGGTCGTCACGTCATTGGCCAGACGGTCCAGCTCCGGCTTGCGCGCCCGCAACAGTTCGTCGTCGCTKATCGGATTGGCCTTGAGATCGGCGACGATCGCCGCCACGGCGTCATAAAACGCCTGGTCGTTCTCCGGCTTCACCCCGGCCGAAGCCGCAATATAACCATAGCCCTTGAAGGCCAGCGACGCCGAACTGGTGGCATAGGGGCTATAGGCGATGCCCAGCTTTTCACGCACCACGTCCGTCAACCGCAAGGTAAGGACATCCGACAGCAATTGCGCTGTCCGCGCCCTTTGCATATCTGAGAACAGGTCGCCGGTCGGCCAGGCAATAAAGCTCTGGTCCTGGTCGGCGCGGCCATGATGTTCGAACACCTGGGTCAGGTTCGTCGTCGGGAACTTGACCACCGGACCGTCCGCCGGCAACGGCGTGTCCTTGCGCGGCGGTAACGTCGCGAAGGTCTTGGCGATTTCCAGCTCGGCCTCGGCCTCGGTGATATCGCCGACGATCGTGACCTCGACCGGGCCTGTCTTCAATTGACGATCGATCAAGGCCTTGACCTGATCATTACTGGTCTTGAGGAAATCGTCCTGGCTCGGCATGACAAAGCGCGGATCGCCCGCATGCATGATCTTGCCGTAATTCATCTGGAACACACCCTGGGGCGATGAATTGAGCTGGGTATAGTAGCTCGGAATGAACGACTTCAAACGCTCGAAGGCGTCGGCGCGATAGCCGGCATCGGTCGTGAAAGCCATCAAAACCTGCATTTCGGTGGCGAAATCGCCATGCGTCGTACCGCCGGACAAGGTCGCCGCGTCCTCGCCCAAACCATAGCTGACGCCGACAATCTTGCCGGTCAGGCTGTCCTTGGCTTCCGACGCCGTCAGCTTGCCCAAACCGCCATCGAAAATATCGCCCGCCGTCGCCGCGAACACCGGCGGATTGGCGGCCGGCGACAGCGCCTTCAGTCCGCCGGCAAAGCTCACCGTCACGTTGACCTCGTCCTCCTTGAACTTGGTCGGCTTGATCGTCGCCACGACACCATTGGCATAGGTCAGCTGCGTGACCCCGATGTCCTTCAGTTCCACCCGCTTGACCACGGCCGACGCCTTGCCGAACTCGGTATAGGGCCACGGCTTGTCGGCGCGCGCTTCGGCGGCCGTCATCTTCGCCGACTGCACGGCATTATAGGTGTCGAGCAATCCCTGTTTGTCCAGATCGCCCAGCTCGGTATTTTCGTGCCACAGGAACGGGCCGTCGCCGCTGAACAAAGGCTTGATGCCCTCATTGATCGCCGCCAGGGTCAGGGACGGCTTCAACTGCTGGAAATAGGCATAGTCCTGGGTCGGCGACGTAAACACATCGTTTTCCGCCACCGAATCGACCAACCCCTCGGCCACCGAACGATTGGCGCGCGTCTTTTCGCCCTGCAACGCCGCCTTATAGGCCGCCTCGTAATTGGTCAGTATCCGGTCCAGTTCCGATTGATCGGCGCCGAACTCGACGAACTGACGCACCGTCGTATAGGCCTCGGTCAGCGCCGCCTTGTCCTTGCCGGGCTTGGGCGTGATATCCAGCTGCGTTTCTGTCGACGTATGTTCGATATCGCCGTGTCCGACACCCGCCACCGCAAAACTGGTCTCGGCCAGCTTCGACTGGCGGTCCAACCGATCGTTCACGATGGCCAGGCGGATCGAATCCTTCAGGTCCTCGGCCGACTTGGCCAGCGTATCGTAATGATTATCGATCGGCTGTTCCCACGTCATGCTGATACTGTCGCGCAACCCGGACTCGACATAGGTATCCGCCATCAGCCCCTTGGGCTTATAGGCGCCGAAATCCGTGACGCGGATCGGCCCGGCCGCCGGCTTCCAATCGGAAAACTTGGCCTTGATCTTGGCTTCGACGGCATCCGGATCGAGATCGCCGACAACCACCAGGGTCGACTGCTCCGGGCGATAGAAATTGGTGTAGAAATCGACGAACCGATCGCGCTTCGCCGTATTGATCACATCGACCTTGCCGATCGGCAGACGATGCGGATAGACCTGATCGCCGAAGCTGTCGGCCGACCACTTCATATAGGCGCGCAGTCCCGGGCTGGCGCTGGTGCGCTCCTCGCCCAAAATCACCCCGCGCTCGCGGTCGATCGCCCCGTCGTCCAGGGTCAGATTGCCCGCCGTCTCGCGCAGCAAAAATAGCCCCGTATCGACATCGTCGTCGCCGACCTGCGGCAGGTCCAGCTCATAGACCGTCTCGCCGAAACCGGTATGCGCATTGGTGTCCGGCCCGAATGCCAAGCCGTGGCGCTCCAAAATCTTGATCATGTCGCCTTCGGGCACGTTCTTGGAACCGTTGAACGCCATGTGCTCTAAAAAGTGCGCCAGACCCTGCTGGCTGTCATTCTCCATCATCGAGCCGCCATTGATGCGCAACCGCATACTGGCCGTCCCCGGCGGCGTCGCATTGCGCATGATGATATAGGTCATGCCGTTGGGCAGCTTGCCGAAGCGCACCGCCGGATCCGGCTTGATGTCGGAATGGTTCTGCGCGAAATCGAGCCCCTGGCTGACGTCCGGCGTCTGCGGCGTAAAGCTCTGGGCCCAGGCTCCGATCGGCGTCAAGGCCGTCGTACAAAGGGCGACAATGATCAGGGCGGAAACGAACGGCTTTTTCAGCGACATAGATGACGGCTCCAAATTCAGACGCCGACACTTGCCCATTTCCGCGACGTAATAAAGGCCAAACCCGAAAAATTAAATTTCCTTAACCAGGGCCGCAGGCCCTGGACCCGAAACTGACGCTCTCGAACGCCGGTTCACGCTAAGCTCAGGCGGGGACGCGGCTCCCACTTCCTCCCCTTCCTTGCAAACCTTCAGGTCGCAATTGGCGCTGGTTTGGCTTGGCGAAAAACGATAAACCTTGCCCATGAACGCTATTGAACACGAAACCCTCTGGCGATTTGTCCGTGGCGATCTTGAGGTTCCCGAGTTCGAAGCCTGGCTTTACGCTCATACTGCACCGGAGGCCCTTTTAGGCCCGGAACTAAGCCTCGTACTGCTATCCGCCGACTATCGCAAACCTTTCGTCATTGCTGATATTTCTCGTGATTTGGAGGCCCTGCTTCGCCCGGCGCTTACCTGCGAATGCCTGGCTGTAGCCGATAAAGCCATCATTCCCATGGGAATGGATGGCCAGGAAAAGAGATTTTTTGCCAGTGTTTGTGAAGTCCATCGCCACAGCACGCCCCTCTGGTGGCTGTCGCTGGAGCGCTGCAAGACCTGTGGACAATACTGGGTGATGGCCGCGGAAGAGCGCATCTACGACGATTACTTCCTCAAAAGACTCAACGACGAAGAGGTGCGCGATATAATCGAGCGTCACTCATGGCCCGCTGATTTTCTGAGCTACGAAAGCGTTCTCAAACACGGTCTTCAACTCGGCAAGGCCTGTCGCTTTGCCGATCCGTTTTCGCGTTCCTTAATCTGGACGGCTCACGACCTGAAACGAGAAAGGCCGAGTATCACTTACGCCGAAATCGCCGACCTCTTAGGCGTAGACCAGCAAGCGGTCGTCGAACTTTTGAGCGCAAAAGAATGACCGCATCTGCCGGCTTACCCTCTTAGGGTATTGACAAGCTCAGCGTTGATAAGTCGTCGGCACGACCATCGACACCAACCGGCCGTGCCACGGCAGGGACGCGGTAGCGTCCCACTTATCTGTGCTAATCTGTGGATAAACCTCTTACTTAAAGCCAACCAGAAGCGCCGGCGCTTCAAGACCAAAACCGCATTTCCCCCTCGACCTTTAGCTTAACGCGGCTTAAACCACCGCCATGACCGAGTCCGCTGCCCCTCTCCCCGATGCCGCCGCCCTCAACTGGGTGGATCGCTACGCCCCTCCGCCTCTGCGGCCTTGGCTGCGCCTGGGCCGTTTCGACCGTCCCATCGGTATCTGGCTGCTCTTTCTGCCGGGTGCCATGGGCCTGGCTTTCGCCACCGGCGACCTCCACGATTTCCCGTTCTACAAGCTCCTGCTCTTCGCCATCGGCTCAGCCCTGATGCGCGCCGCTGGCTGTGCCTATAACGATTTCGTCGATCGCGATTTCGACGCCCAGGTCGAGCGCACGCGCTCCCGCCCTATTCCCGCCGGCCAGATCAGCCCGAAGCAAGCCCTGCTTTTCGTCGCCCTCTGTTCGCTAATCAGCCTCGGCATCCTCATTCAACTCGGCACCCTCGCCATCATACTGGGCTTCGTCTCGCTCGGCCTCGTCGCCGCCTATCCCTTCATGAAGCGCATTACCTGGTGGCCCCAGGCCTGGCTCGGCATCACCTTCAACTGGGGCTTTCCCATGGGCGTCGCCGCCGTGGCCGGCACGCTTACCTGGCCCGCCGTCGTCTTCTATATCGGCCTGATCTTCTGGACGATCGGCTACGATACCATCTACGCCCTGCAAGACATCGAGGACGACGCCATGATCGGCGTCAAATCGAGCGCTCGAGCGCTGGGCGACCGCACCCGCCCCGGCATCGCCGTCTTCTACGCCATCGCTGTTGTCCTTACGGCAACAGCAGGCATGGCAGCGCACGTCTCAGGGCTGTTTTTCGGTGGACTTTTGCTGGTGAGTGCGCATCTTGTCATGCAGGTTCTGCGGCTGCGACTCGGGGACAACGGCCTGGCCCTTAACCTGTTCAAATCCAACCGTACCGCCGGCCTGCTTTGGCTCTTCAGCCTTCTGGTCGCTCATGTCAGCTTTTGATTGTCAGCTTTTGAACATCAGCTTTTAAGGTAGCCCTATGGCGCACACGAAGTCGATATTTGTCCCCAGTCTGGCGCTTCTAAGCCTGGCCGTCCTGGCGCTCGGCGCCTGCGACCACAAGAAGGACAAAAAGACCGCCAGCAATACGCCGCCGGCGACCGTGGCACCGCTGGGCTTCGCCAAGAGCGACCCTGACGCCCAGGTCAGCCTGACCCTGCCCGAACCGATCAAGCTTTACCCCGACCTGCATACCCGCCTCTACAATGACGGCGTCCAGACCCTGACCACCTTTATCGACGCCGCCCATAAGGACCGCGCCGAACAAAGCGCCGACGGCATCGACGTCCCCGCCTACTCCCATGCCATCAGCTGGAAAATCTCGGCCCAAAGCCCGCGCTTCCTGTCCCTCTATGCGGAGGAAGACGACTTCCAGGGCGGCGCCCACCCCAACAGCACCTTCCAGGCCCTTCTATGGGACAAAACCGCCAAGGACCTTATCAATACCGGCAAGCTCTTCGCTTCCGGCGCCGACCTGCGCGGTGTCGACACCTACGTTTGTAAACAGATCGAGGCCGAACGCTCCAAACGCGCCGGACAACCGGTCAGCCAGGCCAATGACGGCCTCTCCTGCCCCAAGATCGCCGATAGCCATATCATCCTGATTCCCTCGACCGTCTCCGGCAAGATCGGCGCCATCGACGCCCTGTTCGCGCCGTCCGAGATTGCTCCTTATGCCGAAGGGCCGTACGAAATCCGCGTCCCGCAGGCGCAGCTTCAGGGCCTGATCGCCCCGGACTATGCCGACCAATTCGCCGGCGATGCCGTCAAGGACGTCGCCCTGCCCGATCCCGGCAGCGACCAGGCGAGATAGCAAGGTGCTGAGGCATAAGGAGAACCAATTGGTTTCCATCCAAAACCCCGCCTCCGCCATACCCGAACACAGGGATTTTATCGTTGCCAATACCCGCCCCTTAGCCGTCCCCTCACTCCCATCCATCCAGCTCTACCAGGCTGACGAGGTCACACCTCTATGGCTGATGACCGAACGGGATCTGGCGCGCGAACGCCTGGCCCCGCCGTTCTGGGCGTTTGCCTGGTCAGGCGGCCAAGCGCTTGGCCGCTACATCCTCGAAAACCCATCGCTTGTCGCCGGCCGCCGCGTGCTCGATATCGCCTGCGGGTCCGGCCTTGTGGGCATAGCCGCCCTCCAGGCCGGCGCCACCACGGTGCTGTGCAACGACATCGATCCGTATTGCGCCGCCGCCGTCGCCCTCAATGGCGGCCTCAACCACGCCACCCTGTCCTTCACCGGCGACGACCTGCTGGCTGGCCCGCTCCCCGACGCCGATATCATCCTGGCCGGCGACATCTGCTACGAAAAAGCGATGACCGAAGCCATGCTGACATATTTTCGCCGCGCCGCTCAGCAAGGTATCGAGGTCTATATCGGCGACCCGCATCGCAGCTACTTCCCGAAGACAGGCCTGACCCGCGTCGCGGACTACGATATTCTGACCAATGCCGATATAGAGGACGCCGCCCATAAACCGGCCAGCGTTTGGAGGTTAAATCCATGAAGACGCATCACAAAATCGACTATATCGAGTTTCCAGCGGGCGATACTTCGGCCCTGAAGGACTTTTATAGCAAGGCCTTCGGCTGGGAATTCATGGATTACGGTCCCGACTATACCGTGCCGACCAATGCCGGGATCGACAGCGGTTTCCAGGCCGATCCCATGGCGGCCCCGGCCAAGCCGCTCGTCATCCTCTATAGCGACGATCTCGAAGCCTCGCTCGAGGCCGTAACCGACCAAGGCGCCGAAATCACCGCAGCGATTTTCGACTTCCCCGGCGGCCGCCGCTTTCAATTTCGCGATCCATCCGGTAATGAACTGGCCGTCTGGTCGGATAAATAGGCGTCCATGTTGGGTAAAACCTGCCTGTCTCTCGGTATGTTTGCTGCGGTCTTCGTCGCCGCTACGCCCGCCATTGCCAATCTCGCGCCGACGCCCAAGGAAATCTTCGCCGACCTGAGTAAACGCGCCGCCGATGGCGAGGTCACGGCCGAGGCGCAACTCGGTTGGGCTTATATGAACGGCGATCTCGAGCAGAAAAAGAACGAGGCCGAAGGCGCCCGTTGGATCGCCAAGGCGGCCGAGGCCGGCGACGCCCAATCGCAATACGACCTGGCGCAGTTCTATCGCCTCGGCCGCGGCGTCAATCCCGATTTCGCCCAGGCGCTGGCGTGGACCGAAAAGGCCGCCGATCAGGGCCGCGTCGAAGCCATCGCCTATATCTGCAATGCCTATACCCAGGATCCGACCGTCGATCCCGATTGGCAAAAGGCCCTGCCCTATTGCTGGAAAGCGACGCGCAAGGGCGATCTGCCGGCCATCTATGCCGTCGGCCTGGCCTATGCCGACGGCCTGACCATCATGCCCAACAGCGATATGGCGTTGAAATATTTAGGCTATGCCGCCGATCGTGGCAGCGGCCCGGCCCAGGAAAAGCTGGGCGCCATCTATGCCACTGGCGACCTCGTCCCCGAAGACGACGCCACCGCCTTCGACTATAACCGCAAGGCCGCCAAGACCGGTTCCATGCCGGCGGTGATGGCCATGGCCGCGGCCTATGACACCGGCAAGGGCGTCGACGCCGATGCAAAAGAAGCCGCCCGGCTCTACGATATCGCCGCGCGTAACGGCAACGCCGACGCAAAAGCCTGGTTCGACAGCCATCCTGACGTCAAACGCTCGGATCTCGCCGCCAATATCATTACCATAGCCAAGATCCCGCGCGACACCATCTTCTACGCCGTCGACGGCGTCGATCCGCGCTTCCTGACCCAGGACATGGCCGGCTATTTCAACACCTTGATGAGCAATTCCTATCCCGCAGCGGCGCAGGACGCTGGCAAGGACGGTGAAGCCACAGCCGAGTGCCGCTTTACCAAGATCGGCGAATTCGACGACTGCGTCCTGGTCCAGGAAAGCCCCACTGGCCTTGGCTTCGGTGCCGTCCTGATGTTCGCGGCCAATAAGCTGCAGAACTCCGGCAACAAGACCGACTGGCAGGCCCGCTATGCCGGCAAGATCCTGCGCCTGCAAATGAAATGGAAGCGCTGAGTTTCCTGCCCGACTGCCAGCGTTGGTAGTAGCGTCGGCAAAAGACCTTTTTAAAACTTCGGTTCGAACTTCCCAGGCGCATAACCGAAGTCCCTTGTCGCCTCGCCATGATCGAACCGCAAGTCCTGGTTCATCCGCAACACCATATGGATGTTGCGCTTCAACGCGTTGCGCGGGGCAAGCAGGTTGCGAACGATAAAACCCAGGCGCCACAAAATTTCCGGTACAACCACGATAAACGGTTGTTTTCCCATAGCTTTGAACACACGTATGACCATATCGCGATAAGCCAACTTCTCCCCGCCGCTTAAGTTATAACTTTTATTATAACTTGCTTTCACCCCGACAACCTGCAAAGCCGCTCCCGCCAGGTCCAGCGCATGAACCGGCTGCCGCACCCCGGATGCCTGACCACACACCGGGAAAAATCCGTACTTGCGGATCGTTGCGGCAATCGCCGATACGTTCTCATCGAGGCCTTCGTCATAGATCAGGGTCGGCCGCAGGATGGTATAGGCCACGCCCATGACCGCGCAGAACGCCTTGATCGCGTTTTCACCGCCCAACAGCTTCGCCACTACCTCGCGCTCAGCAGGCTCGGCCGACTCCCCCTTGGTGGAAACGCTGGTCGACGAAAACGCCACCAACCGCCGCATGCCAAGCAAGTACAAGCGTTCCAGTAAATCGGCCGTCATCAGCCACACCGGCGCACACATGATCACCGTGTCGAACTTCGTTCCAGGTTGAAACGCCTCCGGATGCTCAGTATCCAAGACCAGGCTGCGACCATCCAACGCTTTGCGTGACGTAAACACGGCTTCCGGCGCCATCTCCCGCAGCCTCCGACCGATCAACGACCGCGCACCGATAACCAACATGCCGGCCTTATCGTCCATCCGTGTCCAAACCCTTTGCTGCGTCGGTTTGTCTCTGGTCTTAAAAGCATTTCCCCCGTATGTCATCTCGCAATCCAACCGATCAGAGTCTCAGCATGTCCGCCTACAAATCCCTCCGCGAATTTATGACGAAGCTGGAAGCCGCCGGCGAGCTGGTGCGGGTCAAAACCCCCGTCTCGACCCATCTCGAAATGACCGAGATCCAGACGCGATTGCTGCGCGACAAGGGCCCGGCCGTCCTGTTCGAAAACGTCACCCTGGCCGACGGCACCCCCTCCCCTATGCCAGTCCTGGTCAACCTGTTCGGCAACGTCAAAAGAGTCGCCATGGGCGTCACCATGGATGGCAAGGAACGCAGCCTGCCCTCCGATTTGCGCGAAGTCGGGGAACTGCTGGCCTTCCTCCGCCAACCGGAACCGCCGCGCGGCCTCAAAGACGCCTGGGACATGCTGCCGCTCGCCAAGACCGTCATGAGCATGCGCCCCAAGACGATGAAAACCGCGCCGGTGCAGGAAGTCGTGCTCAAGGGTGATCAGATCGACCTGACCAAGCTGCCGATCCAGGGCTGCTGGCCCGGCGAACCTGCGCCGCTCATCACCTGGCCGCTGATCGTCACCAAGGGGCCATCGGACAAGCGCGAGGACGACTATAATCTCGGCATCTACCGTATGCAGGTGCTAAGCAAGGACACCACCATCATGCGCTGGCTGGCCCACCGCGGCGGCGCCCAACATCACCGCCGCTGGAAAGCAGAGGGCAAGCGCGAACCCCTGCCCGCCTGCGCCGTCCTGGGCGCCGATCCCGGCCTGATTCTCGCCGCCGTCACGCCCGTGCCCGATACCTTGAGCGAATATCAGTTCGCAGGCCTGTTGCGCGGCCAGAAAGCCGAGTTGGTCCCCGCCAAGACCGTGCCCCTGCTGGTGCCGGCTCACGCCGAAATCGTTCTCGAAGGCCATGTCCTGCTCGACGACTATGCCGACGAAGGCCCCTATGGCGACCACACCGGCTATTATAACTCCGTCGAAAAATTCCCGGTCTTCAAGATCAGCGCCATCACCATGCGCCGCGATCCCATCTATCTCTCGACCTTTACCGGCCGTCCGCCCGACGAGCCCAGTGTTCTCGGCGAAGCGCTGAACGAGGTCTTCATCCCCTTGATCCAGCAGCAGTTCCCGGAAATCGTCGATTTCTGGCTGCCGCCCGAAGGCTGCTCCTACCGCATCGCCGTCATCTCGATGAAGAAAGCCTATCCCGGCCATGCCAAGCGCATCATGATGGGCGCCTGGTCCTACCTGCGCCAATTCATGTACACAAAATGGATTATCGTGGTCGACGACGACATCAATGCCCGCGATTGGAAGGACGTCATGTGGGCATTGTCGACGCGCATGGATCCAGCGCGCGACATCACCGTGGTCGAAAACACACCGATCGACTATCTCGACTTCGCCTCGCCGGAATCGGGCCTCGGTTCGAAAATCGGCCTCGACGCCACCAACAAATGGCCGCCGGAAACCCACCGCGAATGGGGCGAGAAACTCTATATGGAGCAGGCGGTTATCGACCGCGTTTCGGCCAAGTGGACCGAGATGGGCCTGCCGGGCAACGGCGCGCCGATTTGGTCGAAATAGAGCGAAAAAGCTCAACCAATTCAAAAGCCGCCCGGCCGCTATAAAATAACGACGCCCCTTGCGCGAGGATCGGGAACTGCTGTAGGCCCTAACCCTGTAACAGTGGGTCGCGTCGCGTACCCATCATGACCGGGGACACAATATGCCACATCGCTCTTATGGGTTGCGCGAGCGCCTGCGTTACGCATTCGACAAAAGCATGGCGGCCGGCCCGATCGCTCTGATCGGCTGGCTGGCTGTCATTTCCGCCTTCATCATCGTCCTGGCGGCCGCGCTGCTCGTCGTCACCGGCATCCACCCCGACGGCGGCGACAAGCTCGGCTTCGTCGAAGGCGCCTGGCAATTCCTTATGCGCACCATGGATGCCGGCACGATCGGCGGCGATGTCGGCTGGCCCTTCCGCCTGGTCTCCCTTGCCGTGACGATCGGCGGCATCTTCGTCTTCTCCGCCCTGATCGGCGTGCTCAGTTCCGGCATTGAAAGCAAACTCGACGAGTTGCGCAAGGGCCGCTCGCGTGTGCTGGAGCAAGACCAGACCATCATTCTCAACTGGTCGTCGTCAATCTTCGATATCATTGCCGAACTGGTCGTTGCCAACCGCAGCCGCCGCCGTCCGTCGATCGTTATCCTGGCCAATATCGACAAGGTCGTGATGGAAGACGAGATCAAGACCAAGTTGGCCGATCTCGGCAATACGCGTGTTATCTGCCGCTCCGGCGATCCGACGGACCTCTACGATCTCGACATCGTCAACCCCCAAACCTGCCGCTCCGTCATCGTCCTGTCCCCCGACGGCGACGATCCCGACAGCCAGGTGATCAAGTCCGTCCTCGCTCTGGTCAACCACCCAAAACGGCGCCAGGCGCCGTATCAGATCGCCGCGGAAATTCGCGAAGCCGCCAATGTCGAGGTGGCGCGCGCCATAGGCGGCGACGAATTGCAAGTCGTCCTGGCCGACGACCTGATCGCCCGCATCGTCGTCCACAGCAGCCGTCAATCCGGTTTGTCGGCGGTCTATTCGGAATTGCTCGATTTCGACGGCTGCGAAATCTATACGATGGAACAACCGGCTGCGGTCGGCAAAACCTTCGGCGAGATCGTCGCCGCCTATGAATCCTGCACGCCCATCGGCCTGTGCAATACCGCCGGCGTCGTGCATTTGAACCCCGACATGAACACCGTCATAGCCGCCGATGAGCGGCTGATCATCATCGCCGAAGACGACGCCTCTATCCGCCTCAGCGCCCCCGCCGAACCCGATCCGGCCGCCATCGCCCAACCCGCTCCGATCGAAAAGAAACCCGAGCGCACCCTGATTCTGGGTTGGAACCGCCGCGGCGCCATCATTGCCCATGAACTGTCGCGTTATGTCGCCAAGGGCTCGGTCCTGGTCATCGCCGCCGACACACCCGAGCTGCATGGCTACCCCAACATCAAGGTCAGCGAGAATCTCAAACTCGAATTCTGCCTTGTCGACACAGGCAACCGCGCCGCCCTCAACGCCCTGGACATAGCCGGCTTCGACCACGTCCTCGTGCTCGGCTACAGCGACACCATGGCGCCGCAACCCGCGGATACCCGCACCCTGGTGACCCTGCTGCATATCCGCAAAATTGCCGAATCGGCCAAGCGTCACATCAGCGTCGTCAGCGAAATGATCGACGTACGCAACCGCGAGCTCGCTGAAGTCACGCGCGCCGACGATTTCGTCGTCAGCAACAAGCTGATCAGCCTGATGCTGGCCCAGGCGTCGGAAAATCGCAACATGGCGGCGATTTTCGACGATCTGCTCGACGAAGACGGTTCCGAAATCTATATGCGCGACGCCTCCGACTATGTCGCGCTCGGCACGCCGGTAAGCTTCTATACGATCACCGAAGCGGCGCGGCGCCGTGGTGAAGTCGCCATCGGTCACCGCTGCGTGCGCGCCGGCGCCGACGATCCGCGCAATATGGGCGGTGTGGTCATCAATCCAACCAAATCAGGCACGCATACCTATACCGCCCAAGACAAGATCATCGTCCTGGCTCAGGACTGACAACAGGTGCCGGTATGAGGCACCCTATTACCGCTAGGCACGGCACTGCATTAATCCTGGAAAAATTAACAAATTCAACGAGATCCGTAGTGCTATGCAGCGCCTTGACTACTGCATAAGGCGATCGCTTAAACCGCTCGCCGGGCCTCGCCCAAACGCATGGTTTCCGCGGCCATATAGGCCAGGACATCATCCGCCAGAATCGGCTTGCTGAACAGATAACCCTGGATATAACGCGCCCGCACCTGACGCAGCTTCGCCAGTTCGGCTTGGGTTTCGACGCCTTCGATAACGCAATCGAGATTGAGATTGTGGCACAGGTCGATGATCGTCTTGATGATCTTCTGCGCCGAGTCGTGCTTCAACAATTGAATGACGAAGCTGCGGTCGATCTTGATCTTGTCGACCGGCAGACGGTGGATATAGGAAAACGACGAATAGCCCGAGCCGAAATCGTCGATGGCGATGCGCGATCCCATGGCCTTCAGCTTGATCAGGGCTTCGCAGGCCTGCTCGAAATCGGTCAGCATGGCGGTTTCGGTGATTTCGAATTCGATACGGCGGGGATCGATGCCCGACTCGCGCACGGTCTTGCAGATATTGGCGATCGATATGCCCGACCGTAAATCGCGCGCCGACAGGTTGAACGAAACGCGCGTATCTTCCGGCCACCGCTTGACCAGATGCAATGCCTTTTCCAGCAGCAGGATAGTGATCTGGGTAATCAGGCCCGACCGTTCCGCCGCCTTGATGAAGATGTCTGGGCGCACCGGACCCAGGCGGGCGCTGTCCCACCGCGCCAGGGCTTCGAACCCGATCGTGCAATTGTCGACAACGTCGAATTGTGGCTGGAAGACGATCGATAGCTCGCTGTGCAGGTCGCTGCTGCGCAGGGTCTGGTCGACCAGGCTGAAATCGCGCATCTCGGCTTCGTGGCGCTCGGTGAAAACCACCGGCGCCCCGCGCAGATTCTGCTTGGCGAAATAGAGCGCATAGTCGGCACGCTCCAGCAGTTGCGAGGCCGTCAGCTCGGCCGAATCACACCTGACAAAACCGACGCTGCCGGAAATATTGGCGGTCACACCACCCAGATTATAGGTTTCGCGCAGGGCGTCGCAAACATGGGCGCCGAAGTCCTTGACCTCGTCCTGGTCGGCGGCGCCTTTCAGGATGATGGCGAATTCGTCGCCGCCCATGCGGGCCACAAAGGCCCGCTTGCCGCACACCAGGCGCAGGCGGTCGCCGACGGCGATCAGCAGGGTGTCGCCGACGCTGTGGCCATAAATGTCATTGATCGGCTTGAAACCGTCGAGATCGATAAGCGCCAGATCGAAGGCTTGACCGATCTTAACGCCGGCTAATGCGCCCTCCATTTCACGGAAAAAGCTGCGGCGATTGGGCAGGCCGGTCAGGACATCGCAATCCGCCATGATCTCGGCCTCGGCGCGCAGCCGGTCGGCCGTCGCGCGGGCACGCACCGCCTGGAAAAGGGTGCGCCGCACCATGGCGCTCATGCCAAGCGCCGTCGCGGCCCCGCCCATCGATAGCCAGAAATAGCGTGTGATATTGGCCTGCTCATGGACCCAGGCCAGGCCCACGCCCGCAATGACGGCCATCAGCACACTGGGGATCAGGACCCGCAACGATACACCGGATATGGCGTACATGACACAGAGGAAGAGGAAATAGACCATGCGCTGATGTTCGTAATGCAGGGTCTGGAATGCCACGGGATTGGCCAGCATCAGCAGGTTGACGATCAGGCTTGCGAATTCCAACCGCCACAGATCCTCGGTCTTGCGGACATAGAGCAGGTAGAAGCCGAAACAGGCAAGGGCCGTCGCCGCGGTGACCGTTGCCATGATAGCCAGGTTAATACCGGTTTCGCTGAGGAAACGGTAGCCGAACATCAGGCTGAAATAACTGCCGACGACCAGGAGATAGCGGCGGTTGACCGTGCCGAGCGCCTGCACTTCCTCCTGGATACTGAGGCGATATCCGCCGGCCGCGACATCCCTGATTTCGTTCGCCTTGTTGAGAAGCGAGCGGACAATCGACAACATAGACAATTCCTGGTCGGGTACTGGGTCGTCTCCTGAACGCGGAGTACCGGTAGAATTAGCCCATACACCTGAACATTTCGCTAAACGGCTCAGACCTGTCAGGGTTTTCATTCGCATTTTCCGAAGATCGCCGTCACGCGAAAGCGCTATCAATTTGTCACAAACGAGACTTGCCTTGATAGCTTGCGCGGGCCTATAGATTTTTCATGTTGCAAACGCGAAACGACCCCGAATCCGCCCCTCGATCCGCCAACGCCGACGACCTCGTCAAGGACGCCGATGTTCAACGTCTCGACGACCTGATCCGCGCCGCCAAGTCGGCCGGCGCCGATGTCGCGGAAGCCGTCTTCGCCGTGTCGCGTTCGCTCAGTGTCGGCGTCCGCAAGGGCGAGATCGAGACCGTCGAACGCGACGAAAACAGCGACCTCGGCCTGCGCGTCTTCGTCGGCCGCAAGCAGGCGGTTGTTTCGGTTTCCGAATTCTCCAAACCGACCCTGGACCGCCTGGTTGAACGCGCCGTCGCCATGGCGCGCCTGGCGCCCGACGATCCCTATGCCGACCTCGCCGACCCAGCCCTGCTCTATCGCGGCGACGCTGTCGACTTGCAATTGTTCGACGCCTCGACCATGACGCCCGAAACCCTGCAGCAACGCGCCCTCGACATCGAAGCCAGCGGCTTGGCCCAGGGCGGCGCCTTGCAAAGCGATGCCGCCAGCACCGGCTATGCCCAAAACATGTGGCACATGCTCACGTCAGGCGGGTTCTCGGGCTCGCACAAGACCAGCCTGTTCTATCAATCCGGGCGCTTCATCGCCACCGATGCCGAGGGCAATATGGAACGCGACGGCGAAGGCCGCAGCGTCCGCCATGCCGCCGACTTGCCCGATGTCGCCGATACCGGCCGCATCGGTGCCGAACGCGCCCTGGCCGCCATGGGCGCGCGCAAGATCGATACGCAAAAAGCCGCGGTGATCTTCGACAAACGTGTATCGCGCTCGCTGATCAGTCAATTTATCGGCGCCATTTCCGGCTCCGCCATCGCTCGCGGTTCCAGCTTTTTAAAAGACAAGCTGGGCCAGCAACTGTTCGATTCGTCGGTTCAGATCGTCGATGATCCGCTGCGCCTGCGCGGCCTGGGCTCGTGCCTGTTCGACGACGAAGGCGTGGCCGTGCAAAAACGCGCCCTTATCCAGGACGGTGTCCTGACGACCTGGTTGCTCAACACCGCCGCCGCCAAACAACTGAATATGGTTTCGACCGGCAATGCCTCGCGCAGCTTGGCCAGCGCGCCGGGCGTCTCAACGCATAATGTCACCTTGAGCAATGGTACGAAATCGCCCGAAACCCTGATGGCCGAAGCCGGCAAAGGCGTCGTCATCACCTCGATGTTCGGCCCCAGCGTCAATTCCGATACCGGCGACTGGTCCGCCGGTGCCTCGGGCTTCTGGTTCGAAAATGGCGTCATCGCCTTTCCGGTCAACGAAATGACCGTCGCCGGCAACCTGATCGAGATATACCAACGCCTGGTTCCGGCCAACGACCTGGAAATCAAGGGCTCGCTCGACGTACCTTCATTGTTCATCGATGGCTTAAGCCTGGGTGGCAAATAATGGGCTTTCACGCCGTGTCCGATCTTGCGCTGATCATCGACAAGGTTCGCCGTGCCGGCGCCTTGGCGCAGCACGTCAAGGCGCACGGCCTGATCACCAGCTACAAGTCCGACGGCTCGATCGTCACCAATGCCGATACCGAAGTCAATCTGTGGCTGAAGGAAGCCCTGCTGGAAGCGCGTCCGGACTATGGCTGGCAAAGCGAGGAAGAGGCCGACAACGCCGAGCGCCTGACCTCGATGCGGACCTTCGTGCTGGATCCGATCGACGGCACGATGGGCCTGTCCAAGGGCAGCCCTTACTGGACCATCGCCCTGGCCATTATCGAGGCCAACAAACCGGTGGCGGCTGTGGTCTATGCGCCGGACGCCGGCGAAATGTTCAGCGCCGGCCTTGGGACCGGCGCCCATCTCAACGAGGCGATCATCCAGGTCAGCGATCGGACCGTGCTGGAAGATTCCGAGGTCCTCGGCGACTCACGCGTCTTCGGCAAGGACATCTGGGCCATGCCGTGGCCGCGCCTGTCGGTCCATTCGCGGCCATCGGTCGCCTACCGCATGGTATCGGTCGCCTGCGGCCGCGCCGACTTCACCATAGCCTTGACGCCGAAGCGCGACTGGGACGTCGCCGCCGCCACCTTGATCGCTCAGGAAGCCGGCGCCATCGTCTCCGACCATTTAGGCAATCCTTATGGATTCAATGCTATCGACAGCCTGAAACCCAGCCTGATCTGTTCCGGCCCAGCCTTATTTCCGGATATTATCAGACGCTGTGCGCATTTAAAGACCCCACTGAGAGTTTGAATATGAGCCAAAAACAACTTCTGCATCTTGTCATCGGCGGCGAACTGACCGACCTGTCCGGCACCACCTTCAAGGACCTGAAAAAGGTCGAATTCGTCGGCGCTTTCCCCAATAATGCCGAGGCCGTCCGGGCCTGGCGCGCCAAGGCGCAATCGACGGTCGACAACGCCTTGATGCGTTATTTCGTCATCCATGCCCACAAGCTGATCGACCCTGATCACCCGGACGACCATACCCATTAATACGGAGGCCGGTGTTTTCGCACCGGCCTTTTGTTTTATTGAACTTTTTGCGCGGCATCGTCGAGATTGCGCTCGACATTTTTGCCCGGCGGTTGGTCGTCCAACTTCTTGGCAGCCTTGCCCAGGCCTTGCGGTGCGATGGCGATAGCGTCGCCGACGCGCTCGGCGCCGCTGCGGTGATCCTGCATCAGCCAGACCGCCGCGACGGCGGCGATCGCAATGATAATGACGGCGAGAATAATAACGACGCCGTTGCTGCCCGATGAGGGTTGATTGAGAGTGGTGGCCATGTCACGTTTCCTTGTGTGATCGTGACACAACGGTAACCGATCGGCTGCAAGGGTGCCGTACGCGATTAGCGGCGGAAGATAAGAAAGCTATTCGCGGCGCAAGACCTTGTCGCTCATCAGCGTGCCCCAAAAATCGGGTTTGAAGGCCTTTTTCAGCGCCACGGGATCGTAGTCCGGCCCCTGGGTCCAGTCGAAGAATGACACACCTGTCGGCTCGATATCGTGGAGATAGACTTCGAACAGATAGTCGAGCACGCCGGTATGGCCGCCCTTCATATGCAGATATTTGAAACTGAGTTGTTCCTTGGCCTGGGCAATCGGCTGATGCAGATGGAAGTGGCAATAGAGCACGCTCATGATACCGGCGCGGTCGGCACCCGACTTGCAATGCAGCAGCGCCGGATATTGGATACGGTCGAATAGATCCTTGGCGGCCTTGATCTCGACGGCGGTCGGCAGGCTGCGCGAAGTCAGGCCGAAATCTTCCATGACCAGACCGAGTTTTTCGCAGGCGTGTTTTTCGAGATAGTAGAACGAGCCCTTGCCGCCGCGCAGATTGATAACAGTCTTGACGCCCTGCTTCTTCCACTCTTCCAACTGAAACGGCCACGGCTGGTTGGTCCGGACCATATCCTTGTCGATCCAGTGGGCATTGGTGAAGCCTAATCGCAAATAAGCGTGGTCGGCCCACAGGTAGTGCAGATAGGTGCCGAAACGCTCCCAGGCCGTCCCCGTCTTGAACGGCTTTTTATGCGATTTTTTGGGCAGCAGTTTCAAAGGGACCTCAGGACTTGTTTAGGCGTGGGCTGTTAACACATAAATAGGCGACATGCTTACACATTTGCCGCATAAGCCTATATAAACGCTCGCAAAGCTTTTTCCAGACAGACTGTATGACCGACACGCCGCCAGCCTCCCTAACGCCCGAGATGAGCACGAAAGCGCTGATCGCCCGCGTCTGGGCGCAATATCTGGCGCCTCAGAAGAGCCTGCTGGGTATGGCCGTCCTGGGTGCCGTCATCGTCGCCGTAACGACCTCATTTCTCGCATGGTGGCTGGGGCCGTCGATCGACCTGTTGTTTCACGCCTCGTCGACCGACGCATCGCTAAAGCTCTTTTCCACAGGCTTGCGGGCCTATCTCAAGGCCCATCCGCTCTGGGTCGTGCCGCTGGTCATTATCATCGCCACCTTGATTCGCTGCGGTGGCCAGATCGGCCTGACGCGATCGCTCAACAAGCTCGGTAATTCGCTGGTTGGCAAAATCCAGGGACAACTGTTTTCCCGCCTGGTCCGGGCCGATCTCGGACGGTTGCAAACGGCCCATTCAGGACAGTATCTGTCTTCGGTTCTCTACGATGCCGACCTGGTGCGCGACGCCGCCTCGACCGGTGTGGTGCAATATGTCCAGGCGGGGTTGATCGTGGTCGGCGGCATCGCCACCATGTTTATCTATGACTGGACCATGACGATTGCCGTCCTGATCGCCGGCCCCATCGTCGCTTCGGTCATGGGACGCTACCTCAAACTGACACGCAAGGCGGCCCAAGGCACCATGGCCGAAACCTCCAGCCTGTCGACCGCGATCATGGAAAGCCTGGACGGGGTCAAGATTGTCAAGATCAGCAACCAGGAAGCCTCCGAAGAGGCGCGTGTCGACTCGGTCATCGCCCGCCGGCAAGGCCATATGATCAAGGGCGCCAATGCCCGATCCATGGCGCCGATCGTCACCGAGGTCCTGACGGGACTACTGCTGGCCGGCCTGCTGGCCTATGCCGGCTGGCGGGCGCAAAGCGGTGCCATCACCGCCGGCAGCCTGTTCGCCTTTATCATGGCGCTGGGCACGGCCAGCCAGGCCCTGCGCCAATTGGCCGGCGTCCAGGGCACCTTCACCCAGGGCATGACAGCGGCACGGCGATTGTTTATCGCCCTGGATATCCAGCCGGAAATCACCGAAGTCGCGGATGCTAAAGTCCTGCCGCGTGCGTTCAAGGCCATCACGTTCGAGCATGCCAGTTTCAGCTATGGCGATGCGCCGGTGCTGAAGGACGTTTCGTTTACCGCCCGCGCCGGGGAAAGCATTGCCCTGGTCGGACCATCGGGTTCGGGCAAGTCGACCCTGCTAAATCTAATCCCGCGTTTTTTCGACCTCAGCAGTGGCGACATCCGCTTCGATGAGCTGAGCCATCGCGATATCGCCATCCGCTCTTTGCGCAGCCGCATCGCCCTGGTTACCCAGGATCCGTTCCTGTTCGACGACACCATTCGCGCCAACATCGCCTATGGCAACCCCGGCGCCAGTCAGGCCGATATTGAACAGGCCGCCCGGGATGCCGCGGCCGACGATTTCATCGCCGCCCTGCCCGACGGCTACAATACCCGCGCCGGCGAGGCCGGTTCCCGCCTGTCCGGCGGGCAAAAGCAACGGATTGCCATCGCCCGTGCCTTTTTGAAAAACGCCCCGCTGCTTTTGCTGGATGAAGCCACATCGGCACTCGATACCCAATCCGAGATCAAGGTCCAACATGCCCTGGAACGCCTGATGCAAGGGCGGACGACTTTCATGATTGCTCACCGCCTGTCGACCATCCGCCACGCCGACCAAATCCTCGTCCTAGATCGTGGTGAGATCGTTGAGCGGGGCCGGCACGACGACCTGGTCAAGGCCGGCGGCCTCTATGCCCGCCTCGCGGAAACCCAATTCGAACAGCCGATCGTCGTACCGGAGGTGGTCCTGTGAAAAAGCTGCTCGAATCCGATTTCATGCAGACCCTGATCGCCTCGATCATCGTCGGTTATCTCAAATTCTGTTACAGCACGACACGTTGGCAAATCATCGGCCAGGACGCCGTCGAAACCATCTGGGCCGGCAAGGGACCGGTGGTCCTGATGTTCTGGCACGGACGTCTGCATCTTGGCCACGCCAGTTGGCCGCGCGACCGCGCCCAGCCTGTTTGCGTCCTGGCCTCGATGTCGAAGAGCGGCGACGTCAGCGTGAAGATCAACACCCGTTTCGGCTACCACTCCATCCGCGGCTCGTCGGCCAAGAAGTCCGATCCGACAAAGCAAAAAGGCGGTGCGGCCGCCTTCCGTGATCTCATCCGCTGGATCCGCGGCACGGCCGAAACCGGCGGCCGTTGCGTCGCCATGACGCCTGATGGTCCGCGCGGCCCCGCCCGCGTCATGACCGAAGGCTCGTTGAAATTGTCGCAAATGAGTGGCGCGCCGCTAGTCGTACTGGGGCAATCGACAAAGGACTTCATCGAATTCAAGACCTGGGATTGCATGCGTATCCCTCGTCCCTTTACCCGTGGCGCCATGGTCTGGGGCGTTCTGCCGGCGATACCGGCTGATACCGATGAAGACCAGATGGAAATCCTGCGTGTGCAGGCAGAGCAAACACTGACCGGCGTCACCCAGGAGGCCGACCGGTTGCTGGGCCTGACACCGCAATGACCTTCTCGCTGGCGCTTTATCGAAAAGTCATGGCCATCGTCCATGGTTTCGCGCCGCGCCTGCTCGCCGGCCGGGTCGCCAAGGGCAAGGAGCATCCCGAACGCGTCGGCGAACGGCTGGGCCAGACTGGCGCCGAACGGCCGGATGGCGCCCTGGTCTGGTTTCACGGTGTCAGTGTCGGTGAAAGCCTGTCCGCCCTGCCCGTCATCGAACGCCTCCGCGCCGAACGGCCCGACCTGAAGATTATGATCACGACGGCGACGACGACCTCGGCCGACATATTGGCCCAGCGTCTGCCGGCTGGTGTCACCCACCAGTTCGCGCCCATCGATACGCCCCAGGCCGTCGCCGCCTTCCTCGATCACTGGGGACCGTCCCTCGCCATCTTTATCGAAAGCGACATCTGGCCGACTCTCCTGAGCGACTTGGAACGCCGGCATGTCCCGCATGTTCTGCTGAGCGCCCGCATTACCGAAAAGACCTTCAGGGGGTGGCAGACATTTCGCAATTCCATGAAGCGATTATTGACGGGCTATGCCTTGATCATGGCTCAGGACGGCGACAGCGAGGGCCGTCTGCGCGCCATGGGCGACAGCGTTACGGCACGCCTGGGTGCCCGCGCCAACCTCAAGACCATCGGCAAAGCCTTGCCTGTCAAGGCCACCGACCTCGACACCCTGCGTGCAGCCACCACAGGACGCTATGTTTTTCTCGCCGCCAGCACGCACGAAGGCGAGGAAGTCATTATTTCCAAATCTTTGGAATCTTTCCTGATCGCCGGCGACCTGCTGATCATCGTACCGCGCCACCCGGCACGCGCCGATGATATCCGACTCGATCTGCAAGCTATCGGTTTCCGTCCGGCTCAGCGGACGAATGGCGACAAGATAACCGAAGACACGCAGATCTATCTCGCCGACACCTTGGGCGAACTGGGCCTGTTTTTCACTCGCGCCGACCTGACCATCATGGGCGGCAGCTTCATGCAGGGTATCGGCGGTCATAATCCGCTTGAACCCGCCCGCGTCGGCAAGTGCGTTGTGACAGGCCCCGACATCGGTAACTGGGAAGGCATTTTCGCCGACCTGCTGCAGGATGGCGCCGCCTTCCGCGTCCAGGGTCCGGAAGAGCTGAAATTCCTCATCGGCCAACTCCGGCAAAATCCGCAGGCCGTCACCGAAGCCGATAGGCGCGCCTTTGCCGTCAGCCAGCGCGAGGCCGGCACGCTCGATACAATATGGCAAGCGCTTGAGCCCCTGCTGCCGAAGGTGGACGCCAGATGATCCGCACGCCCGATTGGTATTACCGCAAACAGGCCCGTGGCGCCCCATGGTGGCGGCCGGCGCTCAAGCCACTGGCCTGGCTATGGCAGGCCGTCAACGATACTAAACAGCGTCATGCCACGCCCTACAGATCGTCACTCTTTGTCATCAGCGTCGGAAATCTCACCCTAGGCGGCTCCGGCAAGACGCCAGTGACCGGCGAGATCCTGCGTTTGCTGGCGCCCAAGGCCGTCGGACTGTCGAAAGGCCATGGCGGGTCGGTCGAAGGCCCAGCTCGCGTGGCAGCGACTGACGACGCCCGTCAGGTCGGCGACGAAGCCCTGATGCTGGCCCAGGACTATCCCTTCATGATTGCCAAGGATCGTGCCGCGGGACTACGCGCACTGGAAGCCGGCGACATGCCGGTCGTCGTCGTCGACGACGCTCACCAGAATTTGAAGATCGCCAAAGATTTGCATATTCTCGTCATCGACGGCGATAAGGCGGACGAGGCATGGCCATTCGGCGATGGCGGCATCGTCCCTTACGGTCCTATGCGCGAGCCCCTGGACGAAGGCCTGGCGCGCGCCGATATCTGCGTCCTGTGGCTGCCGGACAAGGAGACGCAACCGGATCCGGACCTGCTGGCCCTGCTCGGCGACAAGCCGGTCTTCATCGCTCGGTTGGCGGTTGAAAAGCCCACTCAAACAGGCGTTGTCACGGCGTTCGCCGGCATTGCCAAACCGTGGAAATTCGAAGCCACCCTGAAAGGCCAGGGATTTACCGTGGTCCATTTCAAGGCGTTTCCCGACCACGCTGCCGTACCGGTATCGCAACTGAAAGCGTTGGAAAAACTGGGCCTCCCCATGATCACGACGCAAAAGGATTGGGTCAAGCTGGATGCCGAATGGCGGCAAAAAGTAGCCTTTTTGCCGATTACAGCGCGGTTTGACGACGGAGATGGCTTCCAGCGCACGTTAAGAGAGGCTGGCAGCCTTGATTAAGTCGAGACTTGCGGCTAGGTTTTAACGAAACAAGAAATAATCAGTGGAGAAGATAATGTTCAAAATCCTGACCGTGGCCGCCCTTCTGGCCACCACCGCCTTGGCCCCTGCCGCTATGGCGCAATATGTCGGCAATCCGATCACCAAGGATGGCCCGGGACTTTCGGCTGGCCGCGAAGCGGACAATGCCATGGACCAGATCAAAGGCTATAATGGCTTTACCGAAAATGCCGACGCCTCGACCTTCAAGCCCTACACGAATGACGTAAAGTTCGCGCCGATCGCCCCCGCCGACCAGGTCGCGCAAATGGGCGCCGGCGTCAATCTGTTCGAAGGCGAAGATCCTTACTGGGCCGGCAAGAAGAGCCGTTTCAGCGACGCCGACGTCGCCCTGATCGCCCAGGCCGGCTTCCACACCATCCGCGTGCCCCTGTTTGCTTTTACCCACATCGTCGACACCCAGGGCAATCTCGATCCGCGCTACCTGGAACGCCTTGATCACCTGATCGACCTAGCGACCGCCAATCACCTCAACATCATTCTCGATGAGCACAATTATAACGAATGCGCCAAGGATGCCGACGGTTGCGCCGTCCTGTTGCCAAATGTGTGGTACGATTTGGCGCAACGTTATCGTAACGCGCCCAACAATGTCATCTTCGAGTTGCTGAACGAGCCGAATGGTAAGGTCGACGCCGAAATCTGGAACGCTTGGTTGCCCGATCTGATCGCCATGGTGCGCGAAACCAATCCGACGCGTAACATCATTGTCGGTCCCGTAATGTGGAACAGCGCCGATCAGCTCGACACCTTGAAACTGCCGGCGACCGATCAGCACCTTATCGTCACCTTCCACTATTATTCGCCAATGGAATTCACCCATCAGGGCGCCAACTGGGCTGGGCCGGAAATTGAAAAAATGCATGATGTGCGCTGGACCGGAACGGCCGATCAGATGGCGGCGATAAACACCGTGTTCGATAAGGTGACTGCCTGGTCGAAGGCCAATAACCGGCCGATGTTCCTTGGCGAATACGGCAGCTATGCCAAGATCAACAAGAATATGGACGACCGCGTCGCCTGGACCAAGGCCGTGTCAAAGGCGGCCGCGGATCGCGGCTTCGCCCGAGCCTTGTGGGTTTACGAAGGCAGCGAGGGTTTCGGCATCCACGACGCTGGCAAGGGCTGGGTCGAACCGCTCAAGAATGCCGTCGTCAATCCGTAAATTTGGCAATAAACTCCGTGAAAAAGGCGCCATTTCGGCGCCTTTTTTGCATTTCGGCTGGACAGGTCGAGCCTGACGGAAGATAAGCCCCGCATGGTCGCAAAAGCTAAAAGATCGATGGAAGACGTCGCCAAGGTCGATGGTGTCGCCTACCGCTGGCACATTCACCGCGAGCCCCAATGGGCGTCGGTCGATGGTCCCAAGGGACTTTGCATTGCCGTCCAGCATGAGGAAAATCCGCAGAAGACGCTTCTGCTGGAATATCCCTTCCCCAAGCCGAGCCGCCATGCCCAGCGCCCCAAGGTGTCAAAGCAAGATGTCGCCGTCCAGATCGCCAAGGCTATCGCTGATGGCTGGGAACCGGAGTCGCGCGGCAAGCCCTACACCTACATGATCGAGGCTTAGGCGAATTCCTCTTATACCGTCGTCTCTAAGCCTCTATTTTGGATGAGAGGCTAGTCGGCTAGCGACGCGGGTATACTTCATACCCGCTAGCGACGACTGCGACGCCTATCGCCAAAAGAGAGAGATTAGAGGGCGCGCCAGGCGATGTCGGTGCGATAAAACCCACCCGGCCAGTCGATTTGGCTGATGGCGGCATAGGCCTTATCCCGGGCTTCTTGCAGGGTCTTGCCACGGGCGCAGATGTTCAACACCCGGCCGCCGGCGGCGCGCAGCACGCCCTTTTCATCGCGGCTGGTGCCGGCGTGGAAGACGGTGACGTCGCGGCCGAAGTCCTGATCGGCGCCGCGGATGATGGAGCCCGACAGCGGACTATCGGGATAGCCCTTGGCGGCAAAAACGACGCAGACGGCTGGATCGGCATACCATTCTGGCGCCGGCATGGACTTCAGCCCGCCCTTGGCGGCCGCCAGCAAATAGGGCACGAGGTCGCTTTTCAGACGCAGCATCAGCACCTGGCATTCCGGATCGCCGAAACGAGCATTATATTCGACCAGACGCGGAAAACCTTCCTCGATCATCAGACCGGCATAGAGAACGCCGGTATAGGGCATGCCCTCAGCCTTCATGCCCGCCATAGTTGGATTGAGGATTTCGTTCTGGGTCAAGTCGAGGACGGTCTTGGTCACCACGGGTGCGGGGCTATAGGTGCCCATGCCGCCGGTATTGGGACCAGTGTCGCCGTCGAAGGCGCGTTTGTGGTCCTGAGCCCAGCCGAACAGCATGGCGGTTTCGCCGTCGCACAGGGCGAAGACCGAGGCCTCCTCGCCGGTCATGAACTCTTCGATAACGATATGGGAGCTGGCCGGACCGTAACGGCCGCCCAGCATCGCCTCGACCTCGGCGACGGCGTCCTGGTAATCCGGCGAAATGGCAACGCCCTTGCCAGCCGCCAAACCGTCAGCCTTGATGACATAGGGCGGCGCATAGGTCTTGAGGAAGGCGCGCGCTTCCGCGACATTGTCGAAGGTTTCCGATTGAGCGGTCGGGATACTGTGGCGGGCGCAAAAAGCCTTGGTGAAGGCCTTGGATGATTCCAACTGCGCTGCTTTACGTTTGGGACCAAAACACGGGATGTTCATGACCGCCATGGCGTCGGCTATGCCTTCGGCCAGGGCGTTTTCCGGACCGACGACGACCAGGCCGGCCATCATTTCACGCGCCAGCTTGGCCAGGCCTTCAACATCGGTCGCCTTGATGTCGCAGCATTCGCCAAGCGCTGCCATGCCAGGATTGCCAGGCGCAATGACCAGCTTGTCGCAAAGGGGCGATTGTTGGATCTTCCACGCCAGGGCATGTTCGCGGCCGCCCGAACCGATCAGCAGAATGTTCATGGGCTTGCGTTAGCCAGAATCGACCGAAAAATCCACAACTATATGGTCACGTAGCCTGCCCGACCGCGGCTCCCAAAGTCATAACCCGTCTTGCTTTCCCCGCCACAACGGGTAATAGTCTGACAATATCCAGGGAAACGCCATGACCGCCACACGCCGCCGCCTACTGCAAGCCACAGCCGCCCTCACCGCCGCGACCGCCTTGCCGGCCTTTGCCGCGCCGTCCACCGTTTTGGCACCGACGCCGCCCATGGGCTGGAACAGCTGGAACAGCTTCGCCACAACCATTACCGAAGCTCAAGCGCTCGAAACCGCGCATATCATGGCGGATAAGCTGCTGCCGCATGGCTATTCCGTCTTCACCGTCGATATCCAGTGGTACGAGCCGACGGCGACAGGCTACGATTACAACAGTGGCGCCCCCCTGACTATGGACGGCAATGGCCGCTTGCTGCCAGCGCCCAATCGCTTTCCCTCCGCCGCCGACGGCGCCGGGTTTAAGCCGCTCGCCGACCAGATCCATGCCTTGGGACTGAAATTCGGCGTCCACCTGATGCGCGGTATTCCGCGTCTGGCGGTCGAAAAGAATCTGCCGATCCTGGGCACCGACCTGCACGCCAAGGACATCGTCGATACGTCGAGTATCTGCGCCTGGAACGCCGACATGTACGGTGTCGATATGACCAAGCCCGGCGCCCAAGCCTATTACAATTCCGTCTTTGCCCTGTTTGCATCCTGGGGTGTCGATTTCGTCAAGATGGACGATATGAGCCGCGTTTACGCCGACCACTATCGTGAAATCGAGGCGGCGCATGCGGCGATCGCGGCTTCCGGCCGGCCAATGGTGCTCAGCCTGTCTCCAGGCGAGACCGATATCAAGTGGGCAAAACACGTCCAGCAATACGCCCAGATGTGGCGAATTTCCGACGATTTCTGGGATGACTGGAAGTTGCTCCGCGATCAATTCGGGCGTTTGGAAAAATGGAACCCATACCGCATTCCCGGTCACTGGCCGGATGCCGATATGTTGCCGCTGGGACGGCTGGCGCTCGGGCAGCGCGATACCAAGTTCACACCGGATGAACAGCGCACCCTGATGACCCTGTGGTCGATCGCGCGGTCACCGTTGATCATGGGGGGCGATCTGCGCGTGCTCGATCAGCCGACGCTCGACCTGCTGACCAATGACGAGGTCCTGGCGGTCAACCAGACCAGTTCTCATAACCGTTTCCATGCCCAGAAAAACGATGGAGACGAATATACCTTCTGGACGGCCAGAGCGCAAAAGCCGGGCAGTTATTATCTCGCCCTGTTCAACACCGAAGATACCGTGCGCAATCGCTATGTCTTGTGGTGGGAATTAGGTTTGAAGGGCAAGTGGCGCGTCCGCGACCTGTGGGCACACAAGGATTTGGGCGTATTTTCCGACAAGTTCGGCCTCGACTTGGCCCCGCACGCATCGGGGCTTTATCAGATTACACGCGCCTAACCTGCGTAGCGTTCAACCTCCTGGTCGCCTTCCAGGCAGCGATGCAGGGTGGCGTAGAATTGCGGCATGTCGATCGGTTTGGACAGGGCGTGGGTAAAGCCCTGGCCGCGAATGTCTTCCGACAACTTGGTTTGGTTACGCGCCGACAGGGCGACGATGGCCGTCCGAGCATTCAATGGACACTGCTCGCGAATGGCCCGGGTCGCCGCAATACCGTCCAGGACCGGCATCTGGATGTCCATGAACATCAGATCGAACCGCATCCGCATGCACAGGTCGACGGCTTCGGACCCGTCGCAGGCTTCGTAGATTTCGAGACCGTAGTCCTTCAGCAAAAGGCGAATCAGTTCGCGATTGATGGGGTGGTCGTCGACGATGAGCACGCGGCGGTCTTCGAGGAAGACCGGCTGAAGATATTCCGCCGACGCGACGACGGCCGGCGCCGCGGCCAGGGCGACGGGAATGTCAAACCAGAAGCAACTGCCGTGGCCTATTTCTGAAGTGACACCGATCCGCCCCTGCATCAGCTGGATGATTTCGTAGCAAATCGACAGGCCAAGACCGGAGCCGCCATATTTACGGTTGATGCTGTTGTCGACCTGGTTGAAGCGTTTGAACAGCTGAACCTGCTGGTCTTCGGTCAGGCCCGGGCCGCTGTCGCGGACTTCGACGCGCAGCCGGCCGCCGGCCGCGGTGACCGCGACATTGACGTGGCCCTGGCGCGTAAACTTACAGGCATTGCCGACCAGATTGTACAGGACCTGGCGGATACGGACGTCGTCGATCGACAGCCATACCGGCGAGGCGGCGTCATAGTCGAGCTCGATGGCGAAGCCCTTGGATTGGGCCAGGATCTGGAATTCCTCGACCACGTCGGTCGTCAGCGTCTTCATCTGGGTAGGCTGGGGATCCAGTGTCACCTGACCGGCCTCGAGCTTGGAGAAGTCGAGCACGTCATTGACCAGAGCGAGCAGCGCCTTGCCGGCCTTGTTGATGCGGCCGATATAGTGCTGGGCGTCCTTGGGCAGGTCCTTGACGCCGGTCAGCAGGTTCGAATAGCCGATCATCGTCGTCAAAGGCGTGCGGATTTCATGGCTCATATTGGACAGGAAGTCGGACTTGGCCTGCTGGTGCGCTTCAGCGGTTTCGCTGGCCGCCCGCAGGGTATTCTCGATCTGGCTGCTTTCGGTGACGTCTTCCAGGGTGCCAAAGAGAAACTCCGGCTTGCCATCTTCCCCTAATTCCGCGCCACCGGTGGCGAAGACGATGCGTTCTTCGCCATCGGCGCGCATCAGGCGCAGCTTGAAAGTGAAATTGCCCCCATTGGCCGCCGCTTCGCCGATGCAGCGTGATAGTTCCGCGCGATCGTCGGGATGGAAGAGCTCGATCCCGGTGGCGATCTGGGGCTGAAAACTTTCGCGGCTAAGGCCGTGGATAGCGTAGACACCCCGCGACCAGAAGGCTTCGTTGCGCACGAGGTCGATATGCCAGTAGCCGACGCCGGCGGCCTCTTCCATCAGCTCCAGCTTGCGCTGGGTTTCCTGCAATTTGCGAATGGCGGCCTTGTTGGCCATGGCTTCCTGGCGCAAGACAAGGGCCGCGGATATGCTTTCGGCGATCTTCTTCAGGCGGCGCACCTGAGTGTCGTCGAAATCGTAACGCGGGTTCGGGCTGATGATGCACAGGGTGCCGATCAGCGCGTCGTTGTACCGCAACGGCGCCCCTGCATAAAAGCGGATATGCGGCTCGCCAGTGACTAAAGGATTGATAAAGAAGCGTTTGTCGATCGCCGCGTCGGGCACGACCATGACGTGATTGTGGCGTATGGCGTGGTCGCAAAACGAGACGTCGCGCGGTGTCGACGGGATGTCCAGGCCGACGCGAGACTTGAACCACTGCCGGTCGTCGTCGATCAGGGAGATTAAAGCGATCGGCGCGTCAAACAGGTCGGCCGCCAAGGCCGTCATCTGATCGAAGGCCGGTTCGGCGTCGGTATCGAGAATGGCCAGTTCCTGGAGCGCGCGGCGGCGTTTGGCGTCGGAAGAGGACAAAGGCATGGCTTGAACCTGGCTGGCACACGTAATACTGGCGTGCACTTTACCTCAAGGCGATAAAGAAAGCCTGAACGGCGCGCAAAAATCAGGTAAACTCCGCCGCATGTCCGACGACCTTTTGACACCCATCGATTCGCCCGCCGATGGCGGTCCCAATACCAGCAATGCCGCCGCCTATTCCGTCTCGGAACTGGCCGGCGCGCTAAAGCGCACCCTCGAAAACGCCTACGACCACGTTCGGCTGCGCGGCGAGATTTCCAAGGTGACGCGCCATGCCTCGGGCCACGTCTATCTCACGCTCAAGGACGACAAGGCCGCCATTGATGGCGTCATCTGGAAGGGCAACATCAGCAGGTTGCAGACCCAGCCCGACTACGGTCTGGAGGTCATCGTTACCGGCCGCATCACGACGTTTCCTGCTTCGTCGAAATATCAGATCGTCATCGAAGCCATGGAGGTTGCCGGTGTTGGCGCACTTTTGGCGCAGCTGGAACGCCTGAAGCAAAAGCTGCATGGCGAAGGCCTGTTCGCGCCCGGGCTGAAAAAGCCCCTGCCGTTCGCGCCACGCACCATTGGTGTCATCACCTCGCCGACCGGCGCGGTGATCCGCGATATTTTGCACCGTATCCGCGACCGCTGGCCGTGTCGGGTCATCGTCTGGCCGGTCGTCGTCCAGGGCGACGCCGCCGCGCCCCAGGTGATTGYGGCTCTACGTGGATTTCAGAACGACCCGGCCCTGCCCCGTCCTGACGTATTGATTGTGGCGCGCGGCGGCGGCAGTGTCGAAGATTTATGGCCGTTCAACGACGAGGCCTTGGCGCGCGCCGTTGTCGCCTGCACCATTCCCATCATCTCGGCCGTCGGGCACGAAACCGACACCACCTTGATCGACTATGTCAGCGATCGCAGGGCGCCGACTCCGACGGGTGCCGCTGAAATCGCCACACCGGTGATCGGGGAGTTGCGCGCTTTCACCGCCGATCTGGAACGCCGGCGCCAGGCAACCATGTCGCGATGGCTGGAGAACCGGCGCGAGCGCTTGACCATGCTGGCACGCGCCCTGCCCAAGCCGCAGGACCTGATCAACACGGCGCAACAACGCCTCGACTATGCCGGTCATCGCCTGGGTGGCGGGCTGATGAGCAATCTCAATGCTCACGACGCCGCATTCGGTCGTACCGCCGCGCGGTTTCGGCCCGGGCTGCTGGAGCGACCGCAGACGTTGAAGCGCGATCAGTTGGCGCAATTGGCGGCGCGCCTCAATCGTGCCGCTGCCCGTCACCTGGCCCAGGCCGAAAGTCATGCGCGGCTACCTGTTCTTGGCAACCGTTTGGCGGAGGCTTTGCGGCGCGTCGCCACAACCAAGGGCGAGCGCCTTCCCGAGTTGGGTCGCCGTCTGCACAGTAGCGTCAGTCGGCTCGTGGACCTGCGCGCCCTGCCCATACCCGATCTGACTCGTCGCCTGGGCGACGCCATGGTGCGTGGCTTGACGCAAAAGACCGAGCGCTTGAAAAATCTCGATCAACTTCGGATCAGTTTCAATCCCGACCGGCCGCTCGATCTCGGTTTTGCGCGTATCCACGCCGCCGATGGTGCCCTCATTACCTCCGCCAAGTCCTTGCACGCCGGCGACGCGGTCTCTCTGCATTTCAAGGACGGCAATGCCGGCGCCCAGATTACGGACGGCCCGCCGCCGGAAACCAAACCCAAGCCGGCAGCGCCGCCGAAACCCAAACCGCCTTCACCGCAACAAGGCAGCCTGTTCTAAGCGCCCCGCCTTGATTATGCCCGACAATCGTCCTAACTTGGCGTGATGAACATGCACTCTCCTCCGCCCCTGCCCGATCAGGCCGTCCTGCATTATGGCGACGGCGATTACACCATTATGCGCCCGGGCAAGTTCGTCCTGTGCGCCGTGACGGGCAAGCGTATTCCGCTCGGCGCCTTGCGCTATTGGAACCCGCGCACTCAAGAAGCCTATGCCGGTCCGGAGGAAGCGACCCAGGCGTGGAAAGCGGCGCATAAGTGAACGCTCACGACCGCCGTCATGTCCTGACATTTGGAGTTGGCGCGGCGGCGGCATGGATCGCATCCCCGGTTTTCGCTCAGACCGTACCGGCTGACGATCAGGCCCAGACGAAAAACCTGCCCTTCAATCTCAAGGGCCGCTTCGTCCAAAGCGGTTACTGTGTTGGCCAGGCTGCGCCCAAGGCCGAGTTGTGGGTCGACGGTGCGCTGCGCGGCTATACGTCGGATGCCGGCTGGTTTTATACCGGGTTCGATCGCGACGCCGGTACGACCTGCACGATCGAGGTCCGCAGTCCCGCGGGCAAACAGACTGCGGTGCTGAAAATCGCCGCCATGACCTATGACGTTCAACGTGTCGACGGATTACCGCCGCAAACCGTGACGCCGACCGATCCCGATGTCCTGGCGCGGATCGCCCGCGACACTGCTTTGAAAAATGTCGCTTTTGCCAGCCACACGGCCGGCGATGCTTTCAAGGGCGGCTTTATCTATCCACTGACCAAATATGTCGTGTCCGGACATTTCGGCAATCAACGTGTGCTGAATGGCGTGCCGAAAAGTCCGCATATGGGCTTCGACATGGCCGCGCCGACCGGAACACCGATTCGTGCGCCCCAGGCTGGCCTGGTCGTCCTGGCCGAGCCCGACATGTTTTTTGAAGGCGGCCTGACCCTGATCGATCACGGTCAGGGCCTGATTTCCATGTACCTGCATCAATCCAAACTCAGCGTAAAGAAGGGCGACACGGTCGTGCAGGGTCAAAACATCGGCCAGGTCGGCGCCAAGGGACGCGCCACGGGACCGCACCTGTGCTGGCGACTGAAGTGGCTGGATCGCCACATGGACCCCAGTTTGATGGTTCGTTGAATAGCCTTATAATACCGCACACCTGAAGTCAGGCGGCGGGCGTTTCCATTGCGTTTGCAACCCTTTGCAAAGACGACAAAGGTAATATTTTCTGTAACTTGCCGTAAGGTCCAATTGGAAGTCGTCGGGAAAACTTCGCGCGACGGAAAATATTTTCTTGAAAAGGTATGGTTATCTATCAATAACAGGATTACGTGCCACGGCACCTTTTACCTGTGCCCCGCGTTCCGCCCTTAAGCGAAAATCCGATCCAGCCATGGCCGACTACAGCAGTCTGAAAATCCTTCTGATTGAAGACAACCAGCATATGCGCTCAATCGTCAGCGCCATCCTGAAGGGGTCCGGAATCCGTAACGTGCGCGAGGCGCGCGACGGGGCCGAAGGGCTGGATATGTTGCGACAATATCCTGCCGATATCGCTTTGGTCGATTTCAACATGGATCCGATCGACGGTGTCGAGTTCACCAAGATGCTGCGCAACGCCAGCGACAGTTCCAATCCCTACCTGCCGATCGTCATGATTACAGGGCATTCCGAGCGGACCCGTGTCATGCAGGCGCGCGATTCCGGCGTCAATGAATTCGTCGTCAAGCCGTTGACGGCGCGTGCCCTGCTCAGCCGCATCGATTCGGTCATCATGCGGCCGCGACCGTTTATTCGCTGCAAGAGCTATTTCGGCCCGGATCGGCGGCGTATCACCGACAAGGCCTATGCCGGTCCCTATCGCCGCAATACCGACGGTATGTTTTAAGTTCTCGGGACCTGCACACCGTTAACTTTAAACTTCTGTTCATAAGTCTTAACGCCCCTCTTTGCTCAGCGCTCAAATCACGCGATAGTCACGCAGTGATTCTCTGCGCGGAATGCGCAAACCGGAAAGTCCCATGGGCAAACTGACGACCTCGGTATTTCTTTTCCTGACCTATATCGTCATCAGTGGCGTCGTTGGTGTCGTGATCTTCAATGGCGCTTCGGACGGCAATACCGCCATTGCCGCCATGGTCGGGACACTCGCCCTATGCCTGGCTTTCCATGCCTATGCTTCACAGCAACTGGCCGAACGCCGCATCGTCAAGGATATCGACCTGGTGCGCGACGCCCATCGCCTGATGGTCGACGCCATCGACTCGACGCAAAAGGACATGATCGAACTGGCCGACCGCGTACAGAACCAGCGCACCTCGCGCTCGGAAGAGCTGACCTCGGAAGTCCGCATGCTGGAAGACCTGGTCAAGAAGCTGGGCGAAAGCATCGAAGACCGCATGAACGAGTGGAAGGCCGGCCCCGTCGTCGTGCCGCTGCATGGTTCGCCGGCCCTGAACCACAAGGAAGCTCAGGCTCTGGCCCTGATCGAGACGATCCGCGAGGCGTTGACGGAAAACCGCGTCGATCTCTATCTGCAACCGGTCGTTTCCCTGCCCCAGCGCAAGACCATCTTCTATGAAAGCTTCTCACGCCTGCGCGACATGACCGGTCGCGTCTTGATGCCTGCGGAATATCTGACCGTCGCCGATGCCGAGGGCCTTGTGCCGTCGATCGACAACCTGCTCCTGTTCCGCTGCGTCCAGATCGTGCGCCGCCTGGCCAAGCAGGACCGCCGCATCGGCATCTTCTGCAATATTTCTCTGACCTCCTTGCGCGACGAAACCTTCTTCCCGCAGTTCCTTGAATTCCTCAGCGAAAACCGCGACCTGGCCGGCGCGCTGATCTTCGAACTGGGTCAGGATGCGTTCTCGACGCGCGGTTCGATCGAAGCTCGCAACATGGCCAAGTTGGCCGATCTCGGTTTCCGCTTCTCGATCGACAAGGTCGTCAGCATCGACTTTGACCTGCAGGATCTGCATCGTTCGGACGTCCGCTATGTCAAGATCGGCGCCAACCTGTTGTTGGAACAACTGCTCGATATCGAAGGCAAGCCGGCGCTGAAGTTCCTCAAGGACATCCATGCCGGCGACTATGCCGGTCTGCTGGCGCGGTACGGCATCGAGGTCATCGCCGAGAAGGTCGAGAACGAGCGCCAGGTCGTCGATATTCTCGATATCGAAATCGGCTATGCTCAGGGTCACCTGTTCGGCGAACCCCGCGCCATCAAGGAGCAGGTGCTGGCCGAAACCGACCCGCCGGCGGGCTTTATTAAATCGACCATGCCAATGGCAAGACGCCGGGCTTAAAAGTCAAAGTAGCTCTTTTAGGCGCGTCCAATCTTGTTCAACGAGTTGACGTCCTCGATTATTCATCCCAAGACGACCTGTGTGAGCCACGGCAACAAGTCTTGTTCCCCTCACTGTTATTGGATTTGCAATAGCGTCAGCCATGTTGATAGGACGTGGCTTACCCATAGCCTCACAAGCCCAACGAAATGCTGGCAAACCGATGCAAATGGCAACTCTTGGCGCAACTATTTCAATTTGTGGTGCTAAGAATTCAATGCTTGCACGTCGGTAAGCCGATGCAGGAATATTGGCACTCATGCCACCAACTTTGACGAACGGAAATAAGTTCGTGGCGTAAGTATCGGCAAACTTCACCGACAAATGGCGCGCCATTAATTCCTGCAAATTAATATTTGTCTCCAAGCTTGGATCATATCCTAGTTCTGCAACTTTGGGCCGGAATGGGCCGTTTAAATAATCAGCGGACGCCCAGTCCTGGGCAATAAGCATTATGCCACTATCAAAGTTACTAGCAGACTTTGTCCAAGGTGATACAAAATTGCAGTCATATTTCCCCTGATGAAAATCTCCGATGTTCGCGAACCCTGGCCAACGAGCGGCTTTTCTTCTGTCGGTCAAAGTCTGTAATTTTGTCTCTTTCATCGTCGCCTCCGTTTTGGTCATTGATGATTCTTACATTGGGACTGGCGCATCAATCATTCAGATAATTCCGATCTGCCTTTAAAGCTCTTTCCCTGACTAACGCAAGCCGCTAGACAGCCAGTCGAAACTGTTCGGAAACCCAAATGTCCCACCCCATCCTGCTGAACGGCCTCGCCGATATTGCCGCCGATTATGATGCCGTGTTCTGCGATATCTGGGGTGTCATCCATAACGGCCGCCAGCATTTCCCGACCGCGATCGAAGCGCTAAAAAAGTTCAAGGCCGAGCGCGGACCGGTGATTCTGATTTCGAACTCGCCGCGGCCACACGACGACCTCGTGCTGCAATTGGCCAGCCTCGATATCCACGACGACAGTTACAGCGATATCATCTCCTCGGGCGACGCGACGCGCGAATATCTGCGCAAGTTCGCCCCGACAGGCCCGGCCTGGCGCATCGGCGATCCGCGCGAAAAGAACCTCTATGCCGGTATCGAGATCGACCTGACAGGCACGGCGGAGACTGCCGCTTTTATTTCGTGTTCGTCGCCGTTCGATGATGAGAACGATACGCTGGACCAATATCAGCATGCCTTCACCCTGGCGGCGGCGCGCAAGCTGGTTATGATCTGCGCCAATCCCGACAAGATCGTCCAGCGTGGTGACAAGATCATCATGTGCGCCGGATCGTTGGCCGACCTCTATGCCAGTTTGGGCGGACCGGTCATCATGGCTGGCAAGCCGTACCCGCCGATCTACGAGCTGTGTTACGATGCCCTGGCGAAGCTGGGAAAGCCTGCTGACAAGTCGCGTATCCTGGCCATCGGCGACGGCCTGCCAACCGATGTGTTGGGCGCCAACGGCCAGGGTTTGGATCTGGTCTTTATCGCCGCCGGCATCCATGTCGCCGAGGCGACCAATGCAGAGGGCGTGTTGGATCCGTTGCTGCTGAAGGCCTTGCTGGATGTCCAAACAGCGGAGGCCAGATATGTCGCCGATGCCCTGCGTTGGAATTCCTAGCGACGGCGTGATTCGGAGTAGCTCAGGCCGTATTCGCCGCGAAACCGGCACTCCGAATGGAGATCGGTCGGCTGCAGACGACCGGCATTCGCGACGCCAGGGCGTCGCCGCTGGCCCATGCACTCAAATTCGGCCAATGGCCATAAGGTATAATAATACTGACGATTGCGGGGCCATAGTTTATTCGGAGTGTCGGTTTGCCCGTGAATCAGGCCACATCTACTCCGAATCTCGCCCGCGGTGTCTACGAAGATGGGACGTCAGGTCGCATGCCGATAGACGATAAAGCCGGTCTTTTGCGCCACCTTGTCGTACAGTTTCTGCGCCGTCAGATTGGTTTCGTGGGTGTGCCAGTAGAGCCGATTGACGCCGTGCGCCTGGACAGCGGCGTAAACCCCGGAGATCAGGGCGCGCGCCACGCCGCGACCGCGCATCGATTCGGCGGTGAACAGGTCCTGCAAATAGGCATTGTCGTCGATAGCCGAGGTCGAGCGATGGAAGAGATAGTGGGCCAAGCCCACGACTTCGCCATCCATCACGGCCACCATGGCGTAGACCGGCTCGGAAGGTGTGAAGAAGCGCTGCCAGGTTATCTGCGTTACCGCGTCAGGCAAGGCGGTCGGGCCGAAACGGCCGTAAAACTTGTTATAGCCGGTCCATAAGACAAGCCATGGCTTGAAATCGGCAATTTCAACGGGACGGATGATTAAGGTCATGCATCACAGTACAGACAGCAAAAGAGGGTCGCAAAACACAGTTTGCAACCCTCTCTTACACCATCACAAATGTCTCACGCGCTTCTGACGAGCGTTGCCGCGGCTTTGCTTTTTATCGGGCGTTAGTCGAACAGGGCGTCGATATCGTCCTGGCTGTTCGTCTTGTTCAACTCTTCCGGCGACATGTCGAACAAGGCGTCGATATCGTCCTGGGAGTTGGAAACTTCTGGTTCGGGAGCCTTAGGTTCTGGGGCCTTAGGTTCTGGGGCCTTAGGTTCTGGGGCCTTGGCCTGTGGGGTAGGCGCTGGCGCCGGAGCAGGAGCCGGAACGGGTTTCGGGGCCGGAGCTGCAGCAACGGGTGCCGGTGCGGGAACGGGCTTTGGAGCCAGCGCGGCCGCGACAGGCGCGGGAGCCGGTGCTGGCTTGGCGGCCAGGGCGTCCGCCTTGACCGGCGGGGCATAGGCTGGCGCTTCGTCGAACATGGCGTCGATGGCGTCCTGCTTGGTTTCGGGCCCGTTGATGGCGGGACCGTTGAGCAGCAGGTCGTGGCGGCGTTGTTCTTCGGCCGTCATGGGGACGGGTTTGTCGTCGACACCCAGCGTATTGGCCAAACGGCCGACGCGCTCCTCGATTTGCTTCAGGACATTGACGACCTTCGATACGCGCTGACCGGTGATGTCCTGGAACGAGCAGGCTTCGAAGATCTTCATGACCTCGTCATCGACCATGGTCTTGTAGGCCTTGGGATCGCTGATGTCAGCGCCCATAATCGCTTCGGCACAGTTCATGATGGTGTGCGTGGCGTTTTCGGTATCGCGGGTAATGGCTTCCAGTTCGGCGCCGGCCGTCGGGATGCGTTCGTGCGAAATGTCGTGCGGACGCATTTCGCGGATCTCTTCTTTCGCCTTGGCAATATAGCCGGCAATGATCTTGAACTCTTCCGAACGGCGTTTGTCGAGTTGTTGGAAGAATCCGCGCATCAGGGCGACCAGGGCCTCGGACTGCTGCATCAGATTGACGAGCTTGGGCTCAAGCTCGCCGACCTGCGCCGGGTCAAACCCGTCGAAGTCGTCGCTTGCGTCCCTCTTTGATGCTGGCTGGGCCATGGATATTCCTACTGTATCAGGCTTCGTGTCGAACGATTGCGGTTGCTTAGAAATCGCCGAGAACGGCGGTGATCTTTTGCTTCAGAGTCGCCGCATTGAAAGGTTTAACAATGTAATTGTTAACACCGGCTTTCTTAGCTGCAATGACGTTTTCCGTCTTGCTTTCAGCAGTGACCATGATGAACGGCGTACGCTTCAAACCGTCGTCGGCGCGAACCTTCAACAGCAGTTCGTAGCCTGTCATCGGCTCCATGTTCCAGTCGGAAATGACCAGTCCATAAGACGACTTCTTCATCTTGTCGAGCGCTTCGGTGCCGTCCGACGCTTCTTCGACGTTTTCAAAACCCAGTTGTTTCAACAGGTTGGAAATGATCCGCAGCATAGTCTTGTAGTCGTCGACGACAAGGACCGGCATGGACATATCGATGGCCATGTGTGTAACGCCCCACTTTTTTCACCGGGTCTGCAAAACGCAGCCCCTTCCTTAATGACAAGGCCCATAATGGGACAAACACGATAAAATCAGGTTAAGACAGATTGGAATATTTGTTATGTTAAATCAATGATTTAGCCTATATTAACCACGAAATATAGTGAAAATAAGCAGTGAGTTGAAAAAAACGGCCATGGATTTGCTTGGCAGGCCCTGCCCCTTGAATTAGAGCATGCGCCATGACCCACGCCTTTTATCTCGACGAATTGTCCCTGGAACAGACGGCTTCACGCATATTTGTTGTCGACGATGCCGCTATTCGCGCTTTTGCCGACGTTTCGACCGACCATAATCCGGTTCATGTCGATGAAGCCTTTGCCGCCGCCTCACCATTCAAGGGCCGCATCGCCCATGGCATGCTGCTGGGCGCCTATATCTCGGCAACCCTGGCGTCCGACCTGCCCGGCCGCGGTTCGATCTATGTCTCGCAAACCTTGAACTTCAAACGCGCTGTACGGCCCGGCGACGAGGCCACGGTGATCGTCACCATCACGGACATTGATGCCAAATCGGGCCATGTGACGCTTTCGACCGTTGTAAAAGTCCGCAACAAGACCATGTTGGACGGAACCGCCGTGGTTATTGCTCCGAAAAGACCGGCCTAAAGTGTTTCCCTTCGACGCCCTGCCCCCTGCCCTGCGCCCCGACCGTATCGCCACCTCCGTGATGACGGTCAGCGGTGACGGCGGCCTGAGCGTGGCGGGCGTAACGCCGCCACGCGATATAGCCGCAGCGATCGGCAGTTTCGACGGCGTCCATGTCGGCCACCAACATGTTATCGAATCAGCCATTGCTGTCGCTCGGGCGCGTCGCGTACCGGCGGCGGTCATTCTGTTCGATCCGCATCCGCAGGCTTTTTTCCGCCCCGATGGCGAACCGTTCCGCCTGATGCGCCTGTCGCAACAGGTGAGGGCTTTTGAGGCCATGGGCGTCGAACATGCTCTGGTTATTCGCTTCGATAGCCAGCTATCCGGTCTCAGCGCTGAAGATTTCGCGGCCCTTGTTCTGCGTGACGGATTTGGCCTGGCGCATGTCAGCGCCGGCTTCGACTTCCAGTTCGGCAAGCGCGGCCAGGGGCATGCCGCCGACTTGGTGGCGTTCGGCGAACGCTTCGGCTTCACCACGGACATCCTGCCATGCCAGACCGATGCCGAAGGCCACAAGCTATCGTCCTCGGCGGTGCGGGACGCCCTGCTAGCAGGAGATGCCGCGACGGCCGCGACGATTCTCGGCCGCCCTCAGGCCTATCTCGGTGAAGTCATCCACGGCGCCAAGCAGGGCCGCACGATCGACTTTCCGACCCTGAATATGACGCTCGGGGACTATCAGCGCCCACGCTACGGCATCTATGTCACGCAAACTCGCTTCGGCGATGGACGGGTTGTCAGCGGGGTCAGCAATGTCGGTGTACGGCCGACGGTCGGCGGCGATGTCGAATTGCTCGAAACCTATCTCTTCGACTTCAATGAAGAGGTCTATGGCCAAATTGTCGAAACGGCCTTGCTCGACTTTATACGTCCAGAAGCGAAGTTCGACTCGTTCGACGAAATGAAGTTGGAAATCCAGAATGACGCCGCCAAGGCGCGAGCGTGGTTCAAATAGAAAGTCAGGTCACGATACAGGCGGTGGCCTGATCGAGAAGCGGGCCGATATCGAGCGTCTTGGCGACTGCAAGATCTTCATCGGACGGAAAATTTGCCCCGTCGAAATAGATGGCGATCAAGCCACCGCTCATCGTGTCGAAGTCATCGATATAGTCGGCGATCTCCGCGATCGTCGCGCTTTGCTCGTCGGTCGGCGTGGCGCCGACCTGGGCCTTGAAGTCGGCGAGCATCTTCTGCTTGGCAACGACGCGGTCCCCCAGTTCGAAGCCGAGCGCTACGCAGTGGGATCGGTTGGCCGGGCTGAGGTCTGGGTCGGCCTGGGCCGGCCCTGATAACGCGGCAAACAGCAGACAAGCGGACGCAAGAGCGCCCAGGACGGTGTATTTCAACGGGTTCGGCATAACGACCTCCATGGCTGTAGGCCAGACCTGCCACGTGAATTCACGGTCGTCGAGCAGCGTTTGCGACCTGTCGATATTTGTAATGGACCACGCCCAGATTTAGCCCGTACAGGCCTCTCCGGCATGGGTCAGGGGCACCAGATCCATATTTTGCGCCCAGGCGCGATCGGCCGTGGCCGGCGGATGGGGATCGCTGAAATTATCGATCAGGACCTTGCCCATGGCATCGAGGTGATCGAGATAGACCTTCCATTGCCCGGCTGTCTTTTGATTTTTGGCCGAGAGCTTATTGCGGCTGTCAAAGGCCTTGATATCGGCGGCCTTGGCGGCGGCGCGTGCCCGGAGCTCATAGCCGATGGCGGCGCAGTGCGAACGACGGGCGGCATCGGTCCCGGTTCCGGCCCGGCTGACGAAGGCCACAACGAACATGACGGCCACCACGGTACGGAGGATATTCAAACGCATGGCGTCAACATGCCGTCAGGCGCGCATCATGTCCAGATGTCAGAGCCGCGCGACCGGCTGACGCAGGATGGTTTTGAGTTTTTCCGGCGCGACCTTGCGCGGATCGCTGAGGTAGATTTCATGATGGTGGCCGGTTTCGCGCAATCCATTGGCCGGCAGCCACTCTGTGTGCAATCGCGCCAGAACCGGTCCTTCGGTATCGTAGGGACCGATATGAAGGATCTGCGCGCACAGGCCTTCGTCCAAAACCTCCAACCGAGTGGTTTCGACGCCCGGCAGGCCCTTTTTCATCAGGACTTCGGCCTTGGCGGCCTGAAGGTGCTCGGCCGTGATCCAGTCAGGTTGCAGAATCATCATGGTCCACGACCATTTGTCCTTTTGCCTTGACGCGAAGCTGCCCATGTCGTCGGACCACCACAGGCCTTCCAGGGGACCGACGACATAGTCGCGGTCGAAGGCCCGTTTGCTCATGAATTTCAGCGTATAGGACAGGGAATACAACGCCTCGATGGCATGGCGGTATTCGGGCGCCACATTGGGATCGCCACGGCCGTCGAACATGAGATAGCGCAACGAAGGCACCTCGATCAGGACGAAGTCCCTGCTGGGTGCGCTGTACATGGACTTATATTCGGTTTTAAAATCGATTTTGCTCATATTGACCTCCACACTGTATAGCTTAGACCGGTCTGCGCCAAAACCTGCCAGCAGGCTTTGACTCCGGTCAAGCGGTAAGGCCGTTTTCGGATCGTGCTTTCAATTCTTATCTACACGCTGCCAATTCTTATCTAGCCACTGCGGGGCGTGTCTGATAAAGCCAAACCCATGATGATGTCAGGGCTTTATATGATACGAATTTCCGGCCCGGTACGGGGCTGAACCAAGCGCCTGTGCCGGGGATAATCACCCGCGCCCTTTTTCCGACACCGTTATATAAGACCTCATCTCCATGTCCGAATCCGATACGCTGAACCCGACGAGCACCCGCGATTACCGCGAGACCGTCTTCCTGCCGCAAACCGATTTCCCCATGCGCGCCGGCCTGCCCAAGGCCGAGCCCGAAATGCTGGCGAAATGGGAAGCCGCAGACCTGTTCCATGCCGTCCGCAAGGCGCGCCAGGCCGCCGGCGCGCCATTGTTCGTGCTGCACGACGGCCCGCCCTATGCCAACGGCAATATCCACATCGGCCACGCGCTCAACAAGATCCTCAAGGATTTCGTCGTCCGCTCGAAGTTCCTGCTGGGCTACGATGTCGACTATGTACCCGGCTGGGATTGCCACGGCCTGCCGATCGAATGGAAGATCGAGGAAGAGTTCCGTGCCAAGGGCCGGAAGAAGGATGAGGTTCCTGCCACCGAATTCCGCAAGGCGTGCCGCGACTATGCCGCCAAGTGGATCGTCTCGCAGCGCGAGGAATTCAAACGGCTGGGCGTGTTGGGTGATTGGGAAGCGCGCTACGCCACCATGGATTTCACCACCGAAGCCAAGGTCACCAGCGAGTTCCACAAGTTCCTGATGTCGGGACAACTCTATCGCGGCTCCAAGCCGGTGATGTGGTCGCCGGTCGAACGCACGGCTCTGGCCGACGCCGAGATCGAATACCATCCGCATGTTTCCCCGACCATTTGGGTGAAGTTCCCGATCAAGGGCGGCAAGGCGTCGAATTCGCCCGAAATCCTGCAGCAGATCCAGGATATGGAAGGCGCAGCGGTCGTTATCTGGACGACGACGCCGTGGACCATCCCGGCCAATCGCGCCGTCAGCTTCAACCCGAAGATCGCCTACGCCGTCTACGACGTCACCGGCGTGAAATCCGAAGCCGAGTTGGGTTTCGCACCCTGGGTCAAGGCCGGCGACAAGCTGGTCGTGGCCGAAAAGCTGGCCGAAGACGTGCTGAATGCCGCCAATGTCACTGAGTCCCGCAAAGTCACGACCTTAAGCCCCGACCTGCTGGCCGGCCTGACCCTGCGCCACCCCCTGGCCGATCTTGACCCGGGCTACGGTTTCGCCGTTCCGATGTTGGCGGGCGACCACGTTACCGACGACGCCGGTACGGGCTTCGTCCATACCGCGCCCGGCCACGGCGCCGACGACTATAATATCTGGCTGAAATCCGGCTTCTCGCTGAAGGACATCCCGGACACGGTCGATCCCGACGGCGCCTATTTCCCGCATGTGCCTCTCTTCGCCGGCATGAAGGTGCTGGAAACCGAAGGCAAGAAGGCCGGCAAGTTCGGCGACGCCAATCCGGCCGTGATGAACAAGCTGATCGAAGCCGGCAATTTGCTGGCGCGCGGTCGCGTCGACCATTCCTATCCGCATTCCTGGCGCTCCAAGGCGCCGGTCATCTTCCGTAACACGCCGCAGTGGTTTATCCGCATGGGCAATGAAGGTGAACCCGGTGGCCTGCGCGATACGGCCTTGCGCGCCATCCACGACACGGAGTTCTTCCCGGCTTCGGGCAAGAACCGTATCGGCGGCATGGTCGAGACGCGCCCTGACTGGCTGATCAGCCGTCAGCGCAACTGGGGCACCCCTCTGGCCATGTTCGTCGACAAGGCAACCGGCGAGCCGCTGAAGGACGAAGCCGTCAATCAGCGCATCATCGATCTGATAGGTGAAGGCGGCGCCGACGCCTGGTTCACCCGGCCGGATGCCGATTTCCTTGGAGCGGACTACAATCCGGACGACTATGAGAAGATCATCGACATTCTCGATGTCTGGTTCGATTCCGGCTGCACCCACGCCTTCACCCTGGAAGGCCGCAACAATACCCATTGGCCGGCCGATCTCTATCTCGAAGGCTCGGACCAGCACCGCGGCTGGTTCCAGTCGTCCCTGCTTGAGTCGTGCGGCACACGCGGCCGGGCGCCGTATAATGCGGTCCTGACCCACGGCTTCGTCCTCGACGAACAGGGTGAGAAGATGTCGAAGTCGAAGGGCAATGTGACGGCGCCGCAGGACATCGCCAAGGAGTCCGGCGTCGAAATCCTGCGCCTGTGGGTGGCCTTTGCCGACTATTCCGAAGACCTGCGCATCGGCAAGCAAATCCTGCAAACCACGGTCGACGCCTATCGCAAACTGCGCAACACGGTGCGCTACCTGCTGGGCGCCCTGCACGGCTTCACGCCCGATGAAGCCGTCGACTATGCCGACATGCCGTCACTGGAGCGCTATATCCTCAACGAGGTCCATGCGCTCGACGCCAAGGTGCGCGACGCCTATGGCCGATATAATTACGCCGATGTGGTCCGTCCGGTCGCAGATTTCTGCATCCAGACCTTGTCGGCGCTCTATTTCGATATCCGCAAGGACAGCCTCTATTGCGACATGCCTTCGGCCTTGCGCCGCCGCGCCTGCCGCACGGTGATGCATATCCTGTTCGAACGCATCACCCTGTGGCTGGGGCCGATCCTCACCTTCACCATGGAAGAGGCCTGGGCCGCCCATGCTGGAGTTTTGGGTGACGGAAACGCCAACCTGTTCCGCGTTCTGGAGCCCGTGCCCGAGACCTGGCATAATCTCGCCGAGGCGTCGCGCTGGTCGCGCATCGAGCGCGTGCTGTCGGTGGTCACCGCCGCACTGGAAGAAAAGCGCCGCGACAAGGTCATCGGCTCGGCGCTCGAAGCCGACCCGACCGTCTATATCGCCGACAATGAGGCCTTCGAAGCTTTCGAGGATATCGACGCCGCCGAAGTATTCCGCACGTCTCAGGCGAGTGTCACGCTCGATCCGGCGCCGAAACACGCTTTCCGTCTCGATGGCGTGCCCATGATCGCCGTCGACGTCGCCCTCGCTGCGGGACAAAAATGCCAACGCTCGTGGCGCATTTTGCCCGAGGTCGGCCACGATCCGCGCTACCCCGATCTCAGCCTGCGAGACGCGGAAGCTGTCGCGACATTTGACGGTAGAGGGAAGAATGGGGGATGAACATCATAATGGATAAGCTGCGCGCCCACTTCACCCCCCTGACCACGCCGCTGGGTATCCGCGGTCTGTTACTGGCCCTCGCGATCGTTGTCCTGGACCAGGTATCGAAGTGGTTGGTCCTGTTTCCCTTGAATCTTCGTGAGCTCGGCGATCAGGTCAATATTTTGCCCTTCTTTAATCTCACTATGGTCCATAACAAGGGCATCAGCTTCGGCTTGCTGCACTCGGACGGTTTCGGGCGGTGGTTTCTGGCACTATTTCAAATCGGTATGGCCGTCCTTCTCGCTGACTTCGTGCGGACGCAAAAAAAGCCGTTATTGACCCTGGCCCTCGGTTTGATCATTGGCGGCGCCATCGGCAATGCCATCGATCGGGTTCGTCTGGGCTTTGTCGTCGATTTTCTCGACTTTTCGGGGACGCGTGTCTTTCCGTGGGTCTTCAATGTCGCCGACAGCGCCATCTGTATCGGCGTCGCGCTCCTGATCTGGTATTTCATCCGGTCTGAGCAGGCGGCCAAAAATACGACCGCCAGCTAAGTCTTGGCAAGCGGACATAAAACAACTATGACTCCCTGACCGGGCGCAAGTCTGGTGGGGCAAATTGGAGCACAGGATGAAGTCGGTACGCGTGAGCGTGGGTTTGATGGTTTTGGCGGGCTTGAGCCTGGCCGGTTGTCAATCCACCAAGAATGCCTTGGGCCTTAACAAGGTGGTGCCGGACGAATTTCGCGTCGTCACCAAGGCGCCGCTGGTTGTGCCACCGGACTATGCCTTGCGTCCGCCCGAACCAGGTGAGCCCCGCCCGCAAGAATTGCAGCCGGAAAGCGCCGCGCGCCAGGCTCTGCTGGGTCAACGCGATGCCGTCAATCGCAGCCAGGGCGAACAGCTGTTCGTTGCCCAGGCCGGCGGTAACAAGGCCGACCCTCTGGCCCGTTATGTCGTCGATGATGAATTCGGCGACCTGACCTACAAGGAACCCAACTTCGCCGACAAGGTCATGTTCTGGAAGAAGAAGGAAGATACCTCGGTCGCCGCCAACAATACCAATATCGGCAGTGAGTCGACCCCGGTCGATGCCGCGGCCGAAGCCGAACGCGTCAAGGCCCTGACCGGCGATCAACCGATCATTATTTCGCAAAAGGCCGAGAAGCGCTTCAAGCTGCCTGGCCTTTAGAGCTCGCAAGATTAACTTTAGTTTACTTGCCGATATGGCGAAAAAGGCGTTCCTTCGGGGCGCCTTTTTTCATTTCAGGAGACGCCCCATGGTATCGACGCGTGTACTTGCTCTCACCCTCGCGCTGTCGCTGGCGGCGCTCGCCCCAGCCGCTTTCGCGCAATCTACCGCTCCAGAATGCGCTGCGGACGCCACTCTTGATACCCGCGTTCAAGCGGTCATGGCCAAGACGGACCGGCCCGACAGCCAGCGCAGCAAGGACGAGTCGCGCCTGAGCGAAACACGCTTCGTGCTGGCCAATATCAAGCCCGGCGATCATGTCCTCGATCTCGGCGCCGGCGGTGGCTATGCTTCCATGTTGTTGTCGGCGGCGGTCTGCGGCGGCAGCGTCGATTCGCAAAATCCTCCGGCCTGGATCGATCCCAAGGATGACGCGGCCCGCCAGGCTCTGGCCACGGCGCGCCCCAATTTGCACCTGCTGGTGGTCGATTTTGACAAGGTGCCGGTTCCGGCCCAGCCCTATGATGCCATCTTTATCGGCACCATCTATCACGACACCTATAACGAGCCGGGCCACGATTCCGCCGCCCTGCTCAAGGACCTGGCCTCGACCTTGAAGCCCGGCGGCCTGATCATCCTGACCGACCATAAAACCGTCGACGGCGCCGGCGCTACCCAGACCAACAGCCTGCACCGCATTGAGGAAGCCACTGTCCTGGCCGATTTCAAAGCCGCCGGTTTCGAACTGGTCGAAGACAGCGACGCCCTGGCCAATCCGGCCGACGACCATACGCTGAAAGTGTTCGACCCGACTGTACGCGGCAAGACCGACCGCATGGCCTTGGTGTTCCGCAAACCTATGTAGGGTTTACGGCCACGCATGACACGAATAAACGCGGATCGCTGCTCGGCGGTCCGCGTTTTTCATGGCGACGACACACCTGCTGACGAGAATCGGAGTAGCAGAGGCCTTAAGCCAAGAACACCAGTGCTCCGAATGAGCTCTTGCCGCAAACGTCGCCGTTCGAAACGTTGCGACAAAAGTCGCTGCGGCGAAAGTCGCTGCGGCGATCGGTGGTAAAAATCTGCCTCAGCATGACATTCGTGTCGACTCCGCCTATATTGACGGCATGAGCTCGATCCAGCGCCTGCCCCAGGACACCATTAATCGCATCGCCGCCGGCGAAGTCGTCGAACGGCCGGCTTCGGCCGTCAAGGAGCTGATGGAAAACGCCATCGATGCCGGCGCCCGCCAGATCGACATCCGCGCCACCATGGGTGGCCTGTCGCGTATCCTGATCGAGGACAACGGTTCGGGCATGGGGCCGGAGGATCTGGAATTGGCGATTGAGCGTCACGCCACCTCGAAGCTCAAGCCGCAGGACGACGGGACGTGGGATCTGCTACATATCCGCACCCTCGGTTTCCGCGGCGAGGCCCTGCCCTCGATGGGCTCGGTGGCGCGCCTCAACATCACGTCGAAACCACGCGACGGCCAGGCGCTGAGTATCCGCGTCGATGGCGGCGCCATTTCTCCCATCAAGCCGGCGGCCTTCGGACTAGACCACGGCACGCGCATCGAACTGAGCGACCTGTTCTACGCCACACCGGCGCGCCTGAAATTCATGAAATCCGAGCGCTCGGAAAACATGGCCATCGCCGAGGAGGTCAAGCGCCAGGCCATGGCCCATGAGGGCGTCGGCATTTCGCTCGAACTCGACGGCAAGCGCACCCTGAAACTGTACGGTGAACATCCCGGCTTCGAGGGCCGCCTGCGACGGTTGTCGGCGATTCTCGGTGACGACTTCGCCGACAATGCCATCTTGATCGACCAGGCGCGCGAAGGCGTGCGGTTGACGGGTTATGCCGGCCTGCCGACCTTTTCGCGCGGCAATGCCATGCACCAATATCTCTTCGTCAACAATCGCCCGGTGCGCGACAAGTTGCTGGCCGGCGCCTTGCGCGCCGCCTACGCCGATTTCCTGGCGCGCGACCGCCATCCGTTGGCGGCGTTGTTCATCGAAATCGATCCGCAGGAGCTCGACGTCAACGTCCACCCGGCCAAGACCGAGGTGCGTTTTCGCGATCCAGCCCTGGTACGCGGCCTGATTATCGGCGCGCTTAAACACGCCCTCGCCTCGGCCGGCCACCGCGCCTCAACCACCGTCGCCCATCAGGCGATCAGCGGTTTTCGCAGCGACGTCTTTCAGCCCTTGCTCGGTCTGAACCGACCTACCGCTTCGCAGATCGCCGCGGTCCGTCCCTATCTCAGCCCGGTTATGGAGACGCCGTTTACCCCGACTGCGCGCGTCGAAAGTTTGCCCGATGCGCCTCCCAGGCAGGAGATGCCTGCTTATGAGTTGCAAGGTATGGCCGAAGCCTTTAGCGAGGTTCTGACGCAACTGCCGCCCATGATCAGCGAGCCGGTGGCCTTTCCGTCACAAGCGTTTCCTTTGGGCGCAGCGCGGGCGCAGATTCACGAAACCTATGTCATCGCCCAGACCGCCGACGGCCTGGTCATCGTCGATCAACATGCCGCCCACGAACGCCTCGTCTACGAACAGATGAAGCAGGCCATGGCCGAAGGCCGCGTGCAAAGTCAAAGCCTGCTGATCCCGGAAATCGTCGATCTCGAGCGCGAGGAAGTCACCCGCCTGATGGCGCGCAGTGACGACCTGGCAGCCATGGGACTGATGCTCGAAGCCTTTGGCCCGACCAGCGTTTTGGTCCGCGATATGCCGACGCTTTTGGGAGATTGCGATATTGCCGGATTGGTGCGCGATCTGGTGGACGACCTGAGCGAGCATGGCGAGCTTTTGGCACTGAAAGAACGCATGGCGGAAATCTGCGGCGATCATGCCTGCCGGCACAGTGTGCGCTCTGGGCGGCGGCTGACGGCCGACGAGATGAATGCCCTGTTGCGCCAGATGGAGGCAACGCCGCATTCCGGCCAATGCAATCACGGCCGTCCGACCTATGTGGAGCTTAAGCTCAAGGATATCGAGCGGCTTTTCGGCCGCCGCTAGAACGCGCGAAAGAGATCAACCGGGCAAGACACCGGCCCGATCGCCACTTTGCGCTAATAGCTCCCTTTCTTTTCGCTCTGTCAAACGCATGGCTTGTTAATCGCCTTTCTGCGACGCTTCAGGGGAAGGAGCATCGYCACATGATCGTCGACAGCAACACCAACGTCACCAACGCCATCATGGCCGCCTTTATGGTCACCTTCAAAATGGAAGGCCTGGACGGCGACGATATCGCGCTCGACATTATCGAATTCATTGCCGTACGCATGAAACATCGTGAGGATTATCAGGTCGCCGAGCTCGGCTATTTCGTCCGCGCCAACCTGCTCTATTTCCAACTCGATCAGCTGTCCTACCAGGAATGCCGCGCCCGCCTGGTCAATGCCGCGGTGACGGCGCCGCTCGGCTATGCCTATCTTGCCAAGACGTTCGAATACGGCGCACACGGCCAAGCGCTTTAGGTACGCGGGCGCCCTGCTGACCGTCATGAATACGTACCCATTAAAATTTACAGGGTTTTTTCAAGCATAACTTTGTTCGATAAGTTTGAACAAAGCGGCTTGCTTTGTCGCGGCCTCGGTAATTACGAATCGTATTGCCGAATATATCTCCAAGAGACTCAGTATAGTCGACACGTAAACGCGACTATATCGTCATAAATATCGTAATTTATATAATATTGTTAGCGCTAACTAATAGATTTTACAGATTATTGTAACATTTTTAACACTCATACATGCCAAATTACATTATGATCATCATTTTATCTTTCGTAATATTGTAAACGAAAATTTTCCATGTAAAAAACTCGTCATAGACCTCCGCTTCAGAGAGGTAAGGGTTGAGCAACGCTAGCGGTAACAACCGCACGATTGCGGCTGGATTTCCTCCTGCCGCATCAACACCTAAGGGAAAAACGTTATGACAATTATAAACTCTAAACAGACCTTCAGGAACGGTCTGTTAACCTGCGTGGGGACTTTGGCACTGGTTGCGGCTACAGCCTATTCGGCACCGGCTTTCGCCCAGGACGCGACCTCGGCCAATGCGCCGACGACGGACGATTCGACCACGGTCGTCGTCACCGGTATCCGCAAAGGGATCCAGGACGCCATCACCGCCAAGAAAAAAAGCTCGTCGATCATCGAAGCCGTTTCGGCCGAAGATATCGGCAAGTTGCCCGACAACTCGATCGCCGAATCGATCGGCCGCCTGCCCGGCATTGCTGCGCAACGCGACAAGGGCCGCGCTCAGACCCTGTCGATCCGCGGCCTGGGGCCCGACTTCACGGTGACCACCCTGAACGGCCGCGAACAGGCCTCGACCAACGACAATCGCTCGGTCGAGTACGATCAGTATCCGTCCGAGGTCATCAGCCAGGTCAAGGTGTTCAAGACCCCAGACGCCAGCATGTCCTATCAGGGCATTGCCGGTACGGCCGACCTGGAAACCGTCCGCCCGCTGGCCTACGGCAAGCGGGCCCTGTCGATGAATTACAAGATTGAGAAGAACAGCACTCAGGCGGTCGTGCCGACACAACCGACCCAGGGCGACCGCTACAACATCACCTATATCGACCAGTTCGCCGACAAGACCATCGGTCTGGCCTTGGGCGTCGCCCACACCAAGGCGCCCTACCAGGCACAAACCCACGAACCGTGGGGCTATCCGACCTATAGCGATGGCAATATCGTTATCGGCGGCGACAAGTCGGGCCAGCAATCGTCCTTCTACGACCGCACCTCCTATTTCGGCGCCCTCGAATTAAAGCCCACCGACCAGTTACATGTCACGGTCGATGCCTTCCATTCCGATTTCACCGAAATCCAGACCATTCGTCGCCTCGAATACGGCACGGTTTGGGGGTCCGGCAATGTGTTGTCACCGGGCTATACGGTCAAGGACGGCCGTATCGTTACCGGTGAGTTCGACGGCGTCACCACGGTCATCGAAAACTACAACAACGAGCGCCACGCCACGATCGACAATTTCGGCGTCAATATCGCCTACAAGCTCAACGACCAATGGTCGCTGGATGCCGATATCAGCGATTCAAAGGTCCACCGCACCGATCTTCGCCTGGAATCGACGGCCGGCACCGGTCCCGCCGGCTCGGTCGTCAAAGACAATTTCGTCTTCGACACCTCGTCCGACGGTTTCACCAATGTCCATACCTCGCTCGATTACAGCGATTTCAGCAAGGTGTTCCTGACCGACCCGGGCGGTTGGGGCGGTCCGAATACTCGCGCCGGCTATCTCGGCAAGCCGACGGTCGATGACGAAATCAAGGCCGTTCGACTGGCGGCGACGCGCGCCATCGGCAGCGGTCCGTTCAGCGGCGTTACGTTCGGCGTCAACCTGTCCGACCGCGCCAAGAAAAAGTATCAGTGGCAGGGCATGCTGATCAATAAGGGCGGCCCGGCCATGGTGGTCCCGGACGCCTATCGCACCGGCGTCGTCAATACCGACTTCCTCGGAAATTCGCACGGCATGATCTCCTATGACGCGCTCGGCCTTTACCGCAGCGGTTTCTGGAGCGTCACCGACGCCCGAGTCGATCCCTTGGCCAGCGATGGTGACCGGAAATTCGACATCACCCAGTCGTGGGACATGGACGAAAAGCTGAGCGTCTTCTACGTCAAGGCCGATATCGACACGCATCTCTTCGGCGTGCCGCTGACCGGCAATATCGGCGTGCAGTCGCAAGGCGCCGATCAGCGCGTCACCGAAGGCTACACACCGGGTCCCGATCCGGTGACCCACGAACTGCCGGTTTCGACGGTCAAGGACGGTGATAAATATACCGATATCCTGCCCAGCATGAACCTGAACTTCGCTTTGGCCGACGACATGACCTTGCGTTTCGCCGCGGCGTCGACCCTGGCCCGCCCCCCCATGGATTACATGGCAGGCGGCGTCAGCTATTCGGTCGCCAGCGATACGGCCGCGCCCTACACCAAGGGGACGACGCCCTATTATTGGTCGGCCAGCGGCGGCAACCCGCATCTGAAGCCGTGGAAGGCCAATGCTTTCGACATTTCGTTCGAAAAGTATTTCGGCCGCAAGGGCTATGTCTCGGCCGCGCTCTACTACAAGCAGCTGACCAGCTACATCTATTACAAGGATGTGGCCAGCAGCTTTGCCGGAGTCGCCTTGCCGGCGGCCCAGGGCGGCACGACCTATACCAAGGCCGACGCCAACCGCATGGGCTATACCGGCGCCCAGGCCAATGGCGAAGGCGGACACGTCCAGGGCTTCGAACTGACCGCCTCGATCCCGGGTGAGTTGCTGACCGAGGCTCTCGACGGCTTCGGCATCGTCATCAGCGGCGCCTATAACCAGTCGGAGATTTCGCCCGACGGCGTCAATAAGGTCCCGCTGCCCGGCCTGTCGCCGCGCGTCATCAACACCACCGTCTATTATGACAAGCACGGTTTCTCGGCCCGGGTCAGCCAACGCTCACGCAGCGCCTGGCTAGGTCAGGTGCCGAACTTCGACAGTTCGCTGGGATCGCAATGGATCGCCGCCGAAAAGGTCGTCGACGCCCAGATTGGTTACAGTTTCGACAACGGTCCGTTGAAGGGCTTCTCGGTCAACTTCTCGGGCTACAACCTGACGGATCAACCCTTTGTCATCTATGCCGGCAAGGGCCAGACCCAGAACATCATCAAGTACGAGAATTACGGGGCCGATTACATGCTGAGCATCGGCTACAAATTCTACTGAGTGTTGCGCTCAGCCTTGGGCGCCTGCCGGGATTTCCCGGCGGGCGCCTTTTTTATTGATAAGCGAGAGCCGCATGGCACCATCCGAGATCAGATCACTCGTCATCGTTGGCGGCGGCACGGCGGGCTGGATGACAGCGGCGGGTCTCGTCAAGGCGTTCGGGCCGCGCGTGAAGATTACCCTGATCGAATCCGACGACATCGGCACGATCGGCGTCGGCGAAGCCACGATCCCGCCGATTTCCCTGTTCAACGCCATGCTGCGCATCGAAGAAGACGACTTCGTGCGCGAAACGCACGGGACCTTCAAGCTGGGGATCGAGTTTCGCGACTGGCGCCATAAGGGCCACGCCTATATGCATGCCTTCGGGCCGCTGGGTAAGGACCTGGGCTATATCCCGTTTCATCACTATTGGCTGAACGACCATTTTGCCGGCAAGCCGGGCGATCTGTGGGATTACAGCTTCAATTACCAGGCGGCCGTGCATAATCGTTTCGACCGGTTGCCGGCCATTGCGGATTCGCCGCTGCACGGCCTGAATTACGCCTTTCATTTCGACGCCGGACTCTATGCCGCGTTTCTGCGCCGCTACGCCGAAAAGCTGGGCGTCGTGCGGCGCGAAGGCAAGGTGGTCGATGTCGCGCAGGATGGTGACAGCGGCGATATCCAGTCGGTGACCCTGGCCGACGGGACGGTGATCGCGGGTGAGTTCTTTGTCGATTGCTCGGGTTTTCGCGGCCTGTTGATCGAAGGCGCGCTGAAGACCGGGTACGAGGATTGGCGGCACTGGCTGCCGTGCGACCGGGCGCTGGCCCTGCCCTGCGCCAGTGCCGGGCCGCTCACGCCCTATACGCGCGCAACGGCCCACGCGGCCGGCTGGCAATGGCGGATTCCGTTGCAGCATCGTACAGGCAACGGTCACGTCTACGCGTCGAGCCATATGTCGGACGACGAAGCGCACGATATTCTGGTCCATCATGTCGACGGCGAGCCGTTGGCCGACGCCCGGCCGATCCGTTTCGTCACCGGCCGGCGGCGGCAATTGTGGAACAAAAACTGCGTCGCCATAGGGCTGTCGAGCGGGTTCCTGGAGCCGTTGGAATCGACATCGATTCACCTCATCCAGACGGCGATCGAACGGCTGATCATGCTGTTTCCCCATGCCGGCAGCAATGATCGGCTACGCAAATCCTACAATGAGAACGCCATTCAGGAATATGATTTTGTCCGCGACTTCATCATCCTGCATTACCATGCCAATGCGCGCGAGGGTGACGCCTTCTGGGACGATTGCCGCCATATGTCCGTACCCGACAGTCTGATGCACAAGATCGAGCTGTTCCGCGAGGCCGCCGTCATCCAGCCGACACCGCACGACCTATTTCAGCTGGCGAGCTGGCTCCAGGTTTTGTGGGGCCAGGGCATCGTCCCCAAGGCCGTGCATCCCTTCGTTCAGACGATTTCACCGCGCGATCGCGCCGGCTATCTCGACAATATCAAGACCATCCTGGCGCATGAGGTGCGTCGGCTGCCGAGCCATGAACAGTTTATCGCCCGGCATTGCCGAGCGTTATGACGTGAATACGTACTCAGCGCGTGCGTGAATACGTACCCACAAGCCACGGGAGGGTTTTTTCCAGGGCCGGTATGGCGGACACTGGCCCCTCATTGTTGAGGAGATACCACCCGCCATGTCCGTGGACACCGTCGACATCGCGACCGCGCACAAGGTGCGCATGTCCGACCTGGCACGGTTGGCCGGGGTGTCGGTGGCCACGGTATCGCGATCGCTGAACGACTCGCCGCTGATCAACCGCGTGACCAAGGGCCGGGTATGGCAGGTGGCCTGCGACCACGGCTATGCGGCGGTCCACGCCATGCCGGAGGCCTTGCGCGAAGCGACGCGGACCGTCGCCGTCATGGTGCCGTTCGGCGACGGCCGCGACCATCACGCCATCCTGTACGGTCTCTTCGCCGCCGCCGGCGACCTGACGTGCAACCTGCTCCTGTCGCACCTGGGGCCGCACGACCACATGCATTTGGCCGATGTCCTGCGCCGGAAAGACGCTGATGCCTTCCTTTTTCTCGGCGACGACCTGGGTCCGGCCCTGGACAGCCTGGCGGCCCATCACCGCGTGATGGTGTGGGGCAGTGGCGGCCACGACGCGCGTTATGACAGTTGCGGCCCCGATGATTTTGCCTGCGGCGTCCGGGCGACGGCGCATCTGGCTGCCCAGGGCTGCCGACGCATCGCCTTTGTCGGCGATATCGCAGGTATGGTCATGCAACAGCGCTTCATGGGTTATCTGACGGCGCTGACCGATGCCGGCCTGGGCTTCAGTCCGGGCCTGGTGCGGCACGACCTGCCGGCTTCGGGCGACGGTGTCGACGCCGTCTTTATCGCCCGGGAGCCCGGTCCGTCATGGGCGGCGCGGCTGCCGGCGCTGGCTGTTCCCGTCGTAGTGTGCAGCCAGGTTCTGCGCGCCGTCCCGGGTCTGGCCACCGTGTCGATCGATACCACTGTGGCCGCGCGCAGCGTGTTATCGCACCTGTTACGGCAAGATGGCGGCCAATGCCGGGCCATCGAGCGTTTCCCGATTCATCTCAATATTTAGATTATCGTTGCGTGCTTTAGCCCCGAATACCGTCCAGACCTCGTGCCCTCATCCGTGCACGGGCCCCGACAGCCGCGCCCGCCATGCCGTGAATACGTATTCTCATTGTTTTCCTCAAGCGTTGAGTTAGGCTTCCCCGATAATGAAGACAATAGAGGCGGTTCCTGTATGGCAGGTCCTGCATCCTGTTGCGGTACCGGGGAGTAAGATGAGCAGACGTCCGACTTCGATCGACCTCGCCGCCTATGCCGGGGTATCGCAATCGACAGTATCGCGGGTCCTCAACCATTCGGCCCTGGTCAGCGACAATGTCCGGCAACGCGTGTTGGAGGCCGCCGAAAAGCTGCACTACAAGATCCATCACAGCGCTCAGCGCCTGCGGTCGAGCAAGATCCAGGCCCTGGCCCTGCTGATCCTCGAAGACATGGACAGCCAGGACAGCAATATCAATCCCTTCTTTCTGCCCATGGTCGGGTCGATCATCAAATATGCCGCCGAAAAAGGCTATGAGCTGGTCATTTCGCTGCAACACGAAAACAATGAGTGGGGCGCCTACAGTCTGTCGCGGCCGGCCGAGGGCATCATCTTCCTGGGGACCAAGAATTTCGAGACCTATGCGCACAATTTCCGCAGCCAGAACCATAGCGACGACAATTGGGTCGTCTGGGGGCTGAACCGGACGGCGGCCGGCAATGTCTGTGTCGTCAGCGACAATGAGGGCGGCGCGTGGAGCGCGGTCCAGCATTTGGCCGGGTTGGGGCGCAAGCGTATTACCTATATTGGCAAGTTGCACAGCGATCATTGGGAATTCATCGAGCGCCTGCAAGGTTATCGCCGCGGGTTGGACGAGGCGGGCATCGCCCACGATCCGGCCCTGGAAATCGATAGCCAGTTGACCCTGGACGATGGCGCCGAGGCGGCGGCACGGCTGCTGGCGTCGGGCGTGGCCTTCGACGCCATCTTTGCCTCGACCGACATGCTGGCCCTGGGGGCGATGCGCCATCTGATGAGCCAGGGATTGAAGGTGCCCGAAGACGTGTCAATTATCGGCTTCGACGACCTGTGGGTCGGCAATGCCGTATGGCCGTCGCTGTCGACCGTGCGGCAAAATACGCAACTGGCCGGGCGGGTTCTGGTCGACAGCGTCGCCGGACTGATCGAGGGCGAAGAGGTGACGACGACGCGCATCCCGACCGAGATCGTGGTGCGCGCCTCGTGCGGCGCCAAGCGGTCCTAGAGCAAAATGACTTTAGATAGGCAGTCATTTCGCTCTAATCTCTTGTTTTAACGCGCAATATTTCCAAAAAATGGGAGGCATTTTTTGGATTGCGCTTGGGCCCTACCAGACGATATGGCCGGTGAGGTCGGCGACGTGGCTGTGGGCCACGACGACGACATTGCCACCGCCGAGATCGATGCGCGTGTCGTTGCCGTCCTGGGTGATGACCACGCCGCCGCCGTTCTGCACGCCATTGCTGTAGGCATGCAGGTCGATCATGTCGTTCTGCGCGGCGGTGAAATCGCTGATCGTGTCGAGACCGCTGTTCAGGCCGAAGACGAAGGTATCGGCATTCAGCCCGCCCGTCAGGATGTCGGCCCCGGCGCCGCCGTCGAGGATGTCGTTGCCCGACTGGCCGTAGAGGTGGTTGGCGGCGGCATTGCCGGTCAGGCTGTTGGCCAGACTGTTGCCGGTGGCGTCCGCCGCCGTCCCCGTCAGGGTCAGGTTTTCGAGCTGCTGGCCCGCCAGGGTGAAGCTGACCGAGGCAAAGACGGTGTCGGTGCCCTGGCCGCTCACCTCGACGGCGCTGTCGCCGGCATTGTCGACATAGTAGGTGTCGTCGCCAAAGCCGCCGGTCAGGACATCGGCCCCTGCCCCGCCATCCAGGATATCGTTACCGGTCAGACCGTAGAGGTGGTTGACCGCGGCATTGCCGGTCAGGCTGTTGTTGAAGCTGTTGCCGGTGCCGTCGACCGCGCTGCCGGTCAAGGTCAGGTTCTCGACCTGGAGGGCATTGAGGTTGAAGGTGATGGACGCCATGACGGTGTCGGTGCCCTGGCCGATAGCTTCGACGATCGTATCGCCGGCATTGTCAATGACATAGGTGTCGTCGCCGGTGCCGCCAGTCAGGATATCCGCGCCCGAGCCGCCGTCGAGCGTATCATTGCCCGCCAGGCCATAGAGGCGGTTGATACCGCTATTGCCGGTGAGGAGGTTGTTCAGGCTGTTCCCGGTGCCGTCGATGTCGGCGCTGCCGCTCAGGGTCAGGTTCTCAACCTGGGCGCCAGAGATGGTGTAGGTTACCGAAGACAGGACCGTATCCGTGCCTTCGCCACTGGCTTCGACGACGGAGTCGCCGGCATTGTCGACGATATAGGTGTCGTCGCCCGTACCGCCGGTGAGGATGTCGGCCCCTGCCCCGCCGTCGAGCGTGTCATTGCCGGCCAGGCCATAGAGGCGATTGATACCGGCATTACCCGTCAGCGTGTTGACCAGGCTGTTGCCGGTGCCGTCGAGCGCCGCCGCACCGGTGAGGGTCAGGTTCTCGATCTGCTGGCCAGCCAGGGTGTAGGTGACGGAGGCGATGACGCTGTCCGTACCCTGACCGGTGGTTTCGACGACCTTGTCGTTGACGTCGTCGACATAATAGGTGTCGTCGCCGAGGCCGCCGGTCATGATGTCGATACCGGCGCCGCCATTGAGGATGTCATTGCCGCCCCAGCCCTTCAGGGCGTTATTGCCGGTATTACCGGTCAGGCTGTTGGCGTCGCTATTGCCGTTGCCGTTGAGGTTGGCTGAACCGAGCAGGACCAGGTTTTCGACAAAGGCGCCGAGGGTGTAGCCGATCTGCGAGCGTACCGTGTCGTTGCCGCCATCGTCGGTGCCGGTCTGGCTGTCTTCGATGACGAGGTCGCCGGTAATGTCGACATAATAGGTGTCGTTGCCCGAGCCACCGTACATGGTGTCGGCACCCGCCCCGCCGTCGAGCGCGTTGTTGCCAGAATTACCGCGCAGGATATTGACCGCCGCGTTGCCGGTGCCGTCGATATGTCCGCTGCCGGTCAGGGTCAGGTTTTCGACATTGGCCACCAGAGTGTAGCTGGCCGAGGCCAGGACCGTGTCGGTGCCCTGGGAGGCCAGTTCGACCACGACGTCCGTGCCGGTGTCGACGATATAGGTGTCGTTGCCGGCTCCGCCCGTCAGGGTGTCGGCACCGGTCCCGCCATCGAGGATATTGTTGCCGATATTGCCGAGGATCGTGTTGGCCAGGGCATTGCCCGTGCCGTTAAGATTGGCCACACCTTGTAGGGTGAGGTTTTCGACACGGTCGGCAAGAGTGTAGTCGGTATCAGCGAGGACCGTGTCGACCGCTTGGTCGTCGACCGTGTTGTCGATGGTTTCGTCGACGACGTCGTGGCTGTCGTCAACGACATAGGTGTCCGCGCCCTTGCCGCCCAGCATCGTGTCGATGCCGGAACCGCCGTCGAGGCGATCATTGCCGTCGCCGCCGATCAAGCGGTCGGCGCCGTCATCGCCGATCAGCGAGTCATTGCCGCCGGCGCCTTCGAGCGTATCGTCGCCGCCGAAACCGCGCAGGGTGTCGTTGGCATCGGTGCCGATCTTGTGGTCGGGCGTCGTCTGGCCGTTATAGATGATGCCGATATTGGCGGTCGCGAGGTCGATCGTTATGTCGTCGAAGGCGAGATACTCGACATTAACGGCGTGATCCTCGCCCTGGTCGGCGAAGTTGTCGACGATGACATAGCCGCCATTGCCGTCGGCGGCCACGGTGTAGTGGTCGCGGGCGCCGGCGAAATGGGTCGTGTCCGTGCCGTCCCCGCCGTCAATGGTGTCGTCACCAGAGCCGCCGGTAATATGGTCGTCGCCGGCCTCGCCGGAGATGGAGTCGTTTCCAGCCCCGCCCGACAGGCTGTCGGAACCATTGCCGCCGAAGATGGTATCGGCAGCGCCGCCGCCGTCGATGACGTCATTACCGTCGTCGCCATAGAGGCTGTCGGCGAGGTCGTGGCCGTAGAGGCTGTCATTGTCGCCGCCGCCGTGGCCTTCGCCGCTGCGGACATCGATGCGGTCGTCGCCGTTACCGCCGTTGAGGACGCCCGAGCCGTCGAGCGTGTCATTACCGGCTTCGCCATCGAGACGGTTGCTGCCGGAGGCATCGCTGAGGACATCGTCGCCGTCGCTACCGAAAAGGCTGTCATTGCCCTGGCCGCCGGTCAGGTTGTCGTTGCCGGCGCCGCCGTCGATCGTGTCGTCATTATTGCCGCCGTCAACGGTATCGTTGCCATTGTCGCCGTGGATGTCGTCATTACCGAAGCCGCCGTGGATGACGTCATTGTCGTCATTGCCGTGCAGGATATCGGCACCATCATCACCGTCGATGGTGTCGGCGCCAGCGCCGCCATTGACGGTGTCGGTCGCCGCGCCGCCGGCCAGGGTGTCATTGCCGCCCACGCCTTCGATAGAGTCGTTGCCGCCGCCACCCTGGACGTAGTCGTTGCCGGCGCCGGCGTCGATATCGTCATCGCCCTCGCCGCCGTCGAGACGGTCGTGGCCGTTGCCGCCGCCGATCGTGTCATTGCCGAGGCCGCCGCTGATCGAGTCGTCGAGCGAGGTTCCGGGCAGGTTTTCCGAGGCGTCGGCGCCGGTCATGATCTCGCCGCCCAGCCACGAGGTCAGGGTGGTGTCGTCGAAGACCAGGGTTTCGATATTGGCGATCGTGTCGGCCGCACCGGTGGCGTGATCGACCAGGATATAGCCTTCACCGGAGGCGATCAGCGAATAGTCGTCGCGGTTGCCGGCGATGATCAGGCTGTCCTGCCCGTCGCCGCCGTCGATGCTGTCGCTGGACGCCGCGCCCTGGAGGGTGTCGTCGCCGGCGCCGCCCGACAGCGTGCCGCTGGCCACAATGGAGTCGTTGCCCTCGCCGCCGCTGACGGTGTTGTCACCGGACAGGTCGGTGATCGTGTCGTCGCCTTCGTCCCCGGCCAAGGTGTCGTCTCCGGCACCACCGGTGATGACGTCGTTGCCAATGCCGCCGGAGATATCGCCCGACGCGGTGATGGTGTCATTGCCGTCGTCGCCGGCAATGAGATTGGCGCCGCTGAGGTCGATGATGACATCATCGCCGGCATCGCCGTGGATGATGTCGTTGCCGTTGTCGCCGTAGATCGAGTCGTTACCGGCGCCGCCGTCGATGCGATCGTCCTGGTCACCGCCGTGAATGACGTCGCCGCCGGCATCGCCGGACAGGGCGTCTTCGCCGCCGCCGCCGGTGAGGACGTCATTGTCGTCACCACCGGAAATCAGGTCGTCTTCGTCGCCGCCGTCGAGCACATCATTGCCGGCCTCGCCGTAGATGATGTCAGGTTCGGTGCCGCCATAGACGGTGTCATTGCCGTCACCGCCCCAGATCTGGTCGGCACCGGCCAGGCCGGAAATGACGTCGTCGCCGCCAAAGCCATGGATAATGTCATCACCGGAGCTGACGTCGATCGAGCCCGGGCGGTTCGAGGTGACGCCGCTGCTGGAATGGTCGGAGATGATGTCGCCGAGGGACGAGCCGGCATAGCTGTAACCAAAGTTCGGCGTGCCGATATAGTCGCCATCAGCAAAGACCAGGTTGTAGATACCGTACAGGGTATCTTCGCCTTCCGGCGAGCCGCCGCGATTATCGGTGACGACGATCTTGCCGCCGGATTCGATGACCGTGTAATCGTTGCGGTTGCCGCTGTAATAGGCCGTGTCGGGCGCGCCGGACGACCCGCCGCCGTAGAGCTTGTCGTTACCCCCGCCGCCGTAGAAGCTGTCCGTGCCTAAGCCGCCTTCGAGACGGTCGTCGCCTTCGCCGCCGTCCATGCGGTCATTGCCGTCGCCGCCTTGGAGGACGTCGTAGCCATTGCCGCCATATAGGCTGTCATTGCCCGCTTCGCCGGTGATGCTGTCGTCACCGCCACCGCCGCCGACCACGTCATTGCCGTCGCCGCCCGACAGGGTGTCGGAGCCGTAACCCGCCGAGAGCACATCGTCGCCGGCTTCACCCGACATGACCTGGTTGCTGTCGTAAGGCCAGACCTGCGAGATCGAGTCGTTACCGTCGCCGCCCAGCGCCGTCGAGGCGCCGTAGACATTGATGACGTCATTGCCGGCATCGCCGAACAGGTGGCCGGTGCCTTCGATGAGGTCCTGGCCGTCGTTGCCATGAATGTCGCCATTGCCACGGATGACGTCGTCGCCGGCGCCGCCGGACAGGTTATTCCAGCCTTCGCTGTCGGAGATGGTGTCGTTACCGCCCTCGCCGCTCAGGGCGTCGTCGCCCGCGCCACCGGACACAGTGTCTTCGCCGTCGCCGGCCAGGACCTGGTCATTGCCGGCACCGCCGGAGATAACGTCATAACCGTCGCCGCCGGAGATGACGTCGTTGCCGTCACCGCCTTCGAGCTGGTCGTTGCCGGCCAGGCCGTAGAGAGAGTCATTACCGCTGCTGCCGACCAGGCTGTCGTCTTGGGCGCCGCCACTTAAGGAGTCCGATCCCGTAGTGCCAATGTGGATGTCGCCGGCCGTCGAGGCGTTCAGCGCCAGGATCTGGTCGCTGAAGGACGCGGTCTCTATGGCGGTCAGGCCGTCCTGGCCTTCGCCGGAGCGATTGGCGACGACGATGTAGCCGCCCTCGCCGTCCTTGATGACGGAATAGAGGACCCGAGCCGCGCCATAGGCCGCCGTGTCGCTGTCGTCGCCGCCGGCCAGGCTGTCATTGCCACCGCCACCGATCAGGGTGTCCTGGCCGCTGCCGCCGTCGATGCGGTCGTCGTCCTGGCCGCCGTCGAGGACGTCATTACCGGCGTCGCCGCTCAACGAGTCGGCACTGAAATTGCCGTAGATGGTGTCGTCGCCGGCGCCGCCGCTCAGGGTCTGGCTGCCGTCGCTATAGCTGTACGGATCCCAGCCCGACAGGACGTCATTGCCGTCGCCGCCGTCGCCCGTGCCGCCGCCGACAATGGCCAGGGCGTCGTTGCCGCCGTCGCCGTGGGCAAGCGTCCAGCCGTAGATGGTATCGGCGCCGTCACCACCGGACAGGGTGGCCGAGCCGTAGAGATAGTCGTTGCCGCCATCGCCCGCGGCCGTGCCGCCGTTGCTGGTGATATAGTCGTCGCCAATACCGCCGGAAACGGAGTCATTGCCGGAACCGCCGTCGATCGTGTCATTGCCGTCGTCGCCGGTGACGGAATCGTCGCCCGTGCCGGCGGTGATGACGTCATTGCCGTCGCCGCCCGCGAGGATATCGCCGCCGTGATCGCCGTCGATCGTGTCGTCGCCAGCGCCGCCCTGGGCGTTATCGGCACCTTCGCCGCCGTAGATGTGGTCGCTGCCGTCGCCGCCGGACAAGGTGTCGCCACCGCTGTCGCCGAACAGGACGTCGTTGCCGAGGCCGCCGGTCAGGCTGTCATTGCCGTCGTCGCCGATGACGCGGTCATTGCCGTCGCGGCCGTCGATGGTGTCGTTGCCGATGTCGCCGATGAGGATGTCGTCGCCGGTCGTGCCGATAATGGTCAGGCCGACATTGCTATAGGGCCGCAGTTCGAGATCGCCGTCGGAGAAGACCAGCAGTTCGACGCTATAGACGATGTCCTGGCCGTCGATACCGCGCTTGTCGGAAACCAGGGCGCCGTCGGTGACGAAGCCGTCTTCGTCGACATGGTAGCTGACGACATAGTCGGCGCTTTCGATGCGGACATTACCATTGCCGTCGACGCTGACCGTGTGATCGGCGATGCGGCCGGAGAAGTAGCCCTTGTCGGAGCCGGAACCGCCATAAAGGATATCGTTGCCACCACCGCCGGTCAGGCTGTCGTCGTTCTGGCCGCCGATCAGGGTATCGCCACCGCCATAGCCGAACAGGGCGTCGTCGCCGATGCCGCCGTCGAGATATTCGTTGCCCGACGTGCCGGTCGAGCCGTGATAGCCGCTCAGCGTATCGTTGCCATCGCCGCCGAAGCCTGTGGCGTTATAGACAAAGAGCGCATCATTGCCGGCGCCGCCGTCAAGGGTGTCGGAGCCGTTTGTGCTGCTGACCAGGACGTCATTGCCGTCGTCGCCGGATTGGGCGCCGCCACCTTCGAGGCTGTCATTGCCGGCGCCGCCGTGGACCGTGCCATTGGCCGTGATGGTGTCGTTACCGATGCCGCCATCGACGGAGTCCGCCCCTGTGCCGCCGATAATGGAGTCGTCGCCGGCCCCGCCCGTCAGCACGTCATTGTCCGAGCCGCCGGAAATGGTGTCATTGCCGTCGCCGCCGTCCAGGGTATCGCGGCCGGAGATGCCGCCGTCCAGCGTGTCTTCGCCTGTGCCACCGAAGATGACGTCGGAGCCGGCGCCGCCATCGAGGCGATCATAACCGGCGCCGCCATCGACCGTGTCGAAGCCATCGCCGCCGCTGAGAATGTCATTGCCGGCCTGGCCGCCGATGACTTCGTTGCCGGCGCCGCCGGAAATGCTGTCGTCGAAGCCGGTGCCAAGAAGGGTGGCTGCGTCTACGCCACCGGTCAGGATCATGCCGGCATTGGCGGCGGTGACAACCAAGTCGATATCCGAGAAGCGCAGGACTTCAGCCGCTGTGACGTGGTCGGCGCCGTCCGTGCCGCGGTTGTCGACGACGAAATAGCCGCCAGAACCGTCGCTGACAACGCTGTAGAGGGTGCGCGCACCGGCGAAGGTGACGACATCGTAGCCGTCGCCGGCGTCAATGATATCGCTGCCGGCGCCGCCCGTGATCAGGTCGTCGCCGGATCCGGCTGTGATATTGTCATCGCCGTCGCGGGCATTGATGGTGTCGTTGCCGCTGCCGGCGAGGATGGAGTCGGTGCCATAGCCGCCGGTGATGGCGTCATTGCCGGCGCCGCCATCGATCGTGGCGCCATCGACGTCGGAGATGGTGTCGTTGCCGGCGCCACCGTTGAGGGTATCGTGGCCGTACGAACCTTCGATGACGTCATTGCCGTCACCGCCATCGACGCTGTCATCGCCGTAATAGGCGTTGATGGTGTCGTCGCCGGCGCCGCCGTCGAAAGTTTCATTGCCGCCATAGTAGGGATGGCCGTAAAGTTGGTCATTGCCATCGCCGCCCAGGGCGGTCGCGCCGGCGCGGGCGTAGATGACGTCGTTGCCGGAGCCTCCGTCCAGCGTACCGGAACCGTCGATGACGTCGTTGCCGGCCTGGCCCAGCAGGGTGCCGGAGCCGGTGATATTGTCGTTGCCGTCGCCGCCGTCTAGCAAGCCCGTGCCTGCCAGGTTGTCGCCGTCGTCCCCGCCATAGAGGGCGTTGGTGCCGGACCAATCGCTCAGCACGTCTTCGCCATTGCCGCCGATCAGGGTGTCGTTGCCGGTGCCGCCATCCAGCGAGTCGCGGTCGAAATCGGGATGGCCGTCGGTATTGCCGTCGGCATTGTCGCTGTAACCACCGGCGCTGCCGTCGGAGCCATAGAGGACGTCATTGCCGGAACCGCCCAGCAAGGTGTCGTCGCCGCTGCCGCCGATCATGGTGTCGGCGCCGTAGTCGCCTTCGAGGACGTCATTGCCGATGCGGCCGAAGACGATGTCGTTGCCGGCGCCGGCTTGGACGTGGTCGAAGCCGGACAGGACGTCGATGGTGTCATTGCCGTCAAGATTATAACCCGCGCCCGACAGCAGGTCGTCGGCCGAGGTGCCAGGCACGTACTGCCCGGCAGCCGGCGCCGTCAGGTCGTATTCGACATCGCCAATGATGAGCAGCTCGACACCGGTCAGGACGTCCGTGCCTTCGGGCGAACCGTCACGGTTGTCGGTGATCGTGGTGACGCCGGACAGGGTGGTGATAGTGTAGTCGGAGATCGCGCCCGTATAGTAGGCGACGTCATAGCCTGCGCCGCCGTCAATGGTGTCATTGCCGTCCTGGCCGGAATCGCCGAGGATGACGTCATTGCCGTCACCGCCATTGAGGTGATCGCCGCCGCCCAGGCCCGACAGTTTGTCGTTGCCGGTGCCGCCGTTTAGGGTCTCGGATCCGCTGCTGCCGGTCAGGGTGTCGTTGCCGCCGTCGCCATTGCCGGTGCCGGAATAGACGGTGACAGTGTCATTGCCGAGACCGCCGGACAGGGAGCCTGTGCCGAGGAGGGTGTCGTTACCCTCGCCACCGGACAGCGTATTGTCGCCGTTACTATCAGAAATATAGTCGTCGCCGGCGTCGCCGGATACGTTGTCATTGCCGACCTCGCCGTACAGCGCATCGTTGCCGTCGCCGCCAGCCAGGACATCGAGGCCGTCGCCGCCGTGCATCTGGTCGTTGCCGGCATCGCCCGACAGACTGTCATTGCCGGTATTGCCTTCGATATAGTCATTACCGGCGCCGCCGCTGATCGTGTCGTCGCTTTGCTGGCCATAAAGGACGTCCTGGCCGTCACCGCCGTCGATCAGGTCGTTGCCGATGCCGCCCTCGACATGGTCGCCGCCGTCGCCGGCGCTGATGGTGTCGTTGCCGGTCGTGCCGTAGATGGTGTCGGAGAAGACGCTGCCCATGGTATCTATGCCGTCATTACCGGTCAGGCTGATGGCATCGTCGTCGAACTGGATCAGTTCGACCCCGCTCAGGACGTCGGTGCCATAGCGCGAGCCATCGCGCAGGTCGGTCAGGGTGATCGTGCCGGTCAACTCGTCGAGCGAAATCGAAAAGTCCGAACGCGATCCGCTGACAAAAACCGTGTCGAGCCCGGCGCCGCCGTCGACGCTGTCATTGCCGCCATAGGCATAGATGGCGTCATTGCCGTCGCCGCCGGCAATCGTGTCGTCGCCGCTGCCGCCGGACAGGACGTCATTACCGTCGCCGCCGTCGAGCGAGCCGTCGCCGGAGATGCCGTCGTTGCCGATGCCGCCGGCCAGGGTGTTGATGCCGCTATAGTCGTAAATGTAGTCGTTGCCGTCGCCGCCTGAAACGGAGTCGTCGCCTGCTTCGCCCAAGAGCTGATCGTTGTCGGCGCCGCCGTCGATGGTATCCTTGCCCAGCCCGCCATAGACGGTGTCGTTGCCGGCGCCACCGTCTATGCTGTCGGCGCCGCCATAGCCATGGATCACGTCATTGCCGTCGAGGCCGGTCATGGTGTCGCCGGCGGCCGAGCCTTCCAGTGTATCGGGATCGGTAGTGCCGGGGATGACGAGACCCTGATAGGAAACGTCCTGGTCGCTGAAGCGGATGACCTCGATACCGGTCAGGACATCGCTGCCGTTATTGGGCGCGTCGCGATTGTCGGTCAGGGTAATGGTGCCGGTGTCGCCGTCTTCGATCAGGGTGTAGTCGGCGCGGTTGCCGCTGACATAGTAGATGTCGAGGCCGGTGCCGCCATCGACCGTGTCATTGCCGCCATAGCCATAGATGGTGTCGTTGCCGGCGCCGCCCGACAGGCTGTCGCCCTGGTTGCCGCCGATCAGGGTGTCGTTATCGTCGCCGCCGTCCAGGCTGTTGGCCGTGGCGGTATTGTTCTGCGTGGCGACGAGGTAGTCGTTGCCGGCCCCGCCTGTGAGGGTCGCGCCGAAATCGACAGCGTAATCGGCATTGAGGTAGTCGTCGCCCGTGCCGCCATCGAGGACACCCGAGCCATAGACGGTATCGTTGCCGCCACCGCCGCTCAGGGCATTGTGACCGTAATAGCCCGCGATATAGTCATTGCCGTCGTCGCCGGACACGGTGTCATTGCCGCTGTCGCCATAGATGGTGTCTGCACCGGCGCCGCCGGCAATGCTGTTGTCGCCTGTTAGGGCGTTGATATAGTCGTTGCCGTCGCCGCCTGCGATGGTATCGCCATCGATGCTGCCGGTGACATTGTCGTCGCCCGCCCCGCCGTCGATGGAATCAGCACCGCCGCGGCCGCGGATAACGTCATTGCCGTCAAGGCCCGAAATCGTATCATTGGCCGCCGAGCCATCGATGGTGTCGGCATCGGTCGTGCCGGTCAGGACGCGGCCTTCGTAGGTGACATCGGAGTCGTTGAAGCGGATGACTTCGATGTGAGACATCGTGTCCGTGCCCTGGGGCGAACCGTCGCGATTGTCGACAAGGGTGATCATGCCGGTATCGGGATCGCGTGTAAGGGTGAAATCACTGCGATTGCCGTTGATGTAGAGGAAATCGAGGCCCGTGCCGCCATCGACCGTATCATCGCCGCCGCCGGCTGTGATGACGTCATCACCGGTACCACCGCTTATGGAGTCGCCGTAACCGGCGCCACTGATCTGGTCGTCACCGGCGCCGCCGTCAATCGCATTAACGCCTCCGCTATTATGGGTACTGGCCCACAGGCTGTCATTGCCGTCGCCGCCGCTGATGCTGTCGCCGGCCGCGCCGGTGCCGCCGTAATAGTTGCCGTAGACGATGTCGTCGCCGTCGCCGGCAGCGATGTCGCCATTGGCCCAGATACGGTCATCGCCGCTGCCGCCCGAAATCGTGCTGCGGCCGCTGCCGTCGTCGATCGTGTCATTGCCGGTGCCGCCGCTGTAGGTGTCTTCGCCGGCGCCACCTGCCAAGGTATCGCTGCCGATGCCGCCGTCCAGCGAGTCGGCGTAACCGCCGCCGGTGATATTGTCGTTGCCGTCGCCGCCGCTCAGGGTATTGGCGCTGTCGCTATTATTGCTGTTGCCGGTGATGGTGTCGTTACCGGCGCCGCCGTCGATGTGATCGCCTGCCGTCGTGCTGGCGTACCAGGCGCCGTTGATGACGTCATTGCCATCGCCGCCGTCGATGTCGCCGTTGGCGCGGATGACGTCGTCGCCGGCACCGCCGGTTATCGTGTTGCGGCCGCCGTCGTCGGCGATAAAGTCGTCGCCGTCACCGCCGGCCAACGTATCATTGCCGGCCTGGCCGTAGATGACGTCGTTGCCGGCGCCACCGTCGACGCTATCATTGCCGTCGCCGGCGCCGATGATGTCGCGACCGTCCAGCCCCGTCAGGCTGTCATTGCCTTCATAGCCATAGATGGTGTCGGCGAAATTGCCGCCGGTGAGCACGTCATCGCCGTTAGTGCCGATGCGTGTCACGGAACCCGTGCCGGCGTCCTGTTCGGCAAACTGGATGACCTCGATATCGTAGAGAATATCCGTGCCGTTGGGCGAATGGTCGCGATTGTCGACGACCGTCGTTACATTGCCATTGACCGTAATGGTGTAGTCGGACTCCTGGCCGTCATAGACCGCTATGTCGATGCCGTCGCCGCCATAGAGGCTGTCGTTGCCGAGACCGCCGAAGATGATGTCGTCGCCGGCAAGACCGTACATGCGGTCATTGCCTTCGAGGCCCTGAATGGTGTCTTCGCCGGCGGTGCCGGTAACGTCCTCATTGCCCGTCGTTCCGCGCAGGTTGAGGCCGTCGCTGAGGTGGTAGGTCGTGCCGCCAACAACGAGATTGTCGATCTTGTTGTAGCCTGTGGTGTTGAAATAGTCGTTGTTGAACTGGCCGGCCAGGGTGATGCTGTCGCCGTCATTGCCATAGTGGACGATGAGGTCGAAATAACCGTAGCCGTAATTGCCGTTAAAGGTGTAGCCGCGCTCGAACCAGACGTCGCCCATGGTGAGTGGGCCTTGAAGTTCGACCGTGTCGACGTCACCGGTAGCGAAATCCTGAATGCCGATATAGTCCTGGCCGTCGCCAACATGGAAGGTGAAGCGGTCATCGCCCGCGCCGCCGTAGAGGGCGTCATTGCCGGTGCCGCCGTCGATCGTATCATTGCCGGCGTGGCCGTAGATAACGTCGTTGCCGGCGCCGGCGTTTTCGATGTCGTTGCCACCATAACCATAGAGATAGTCGTTGCCACCGAGCGCATTGAGGACGTCATTGCCCTCATTACCCTGGACGGTCTCGCCGTTCTCGGTGCCACGCAGGTTGAGGTCGCCGGTCAGGCTGTACTCGATGCCGCCGACGATCAGGGTGCGCACCTGATTGTAGCCGGTCGTATTGAAAATCTGGTTGTTGAACTGGCCGTTCAGGCGGATGGTGTCGCCGTTCGAACCATAGTGGATGATCAGATCGAAATAGGCGTAACCGTAATTGCCGTTGAAGGACTGGGCGCGCTCGAACCAGACGTCATCGATGGTGAGATTGCCGAGAATTTCGACCACGTCATTGTCGTCGGCCGCGGCATTTTGCACGTCGACGGCGTCCTGGCCGTCGCCGGCGTGGAAGACAAAGCGGTCATTGCCGGCGCCACCATATAAGCCGTCATTGCCAGTGCCGCCAGTCAGGGTGTCCTGGCCGCCGGCGCCGTAGAGATTGTCGTCTCCCGAACCGGCATTGAGGATGTCATTGCCTTCATAGCCGTAAACCTGATCGTTGCCGCCAAGCGCATCGAGGGTATCGTTGCCGCCATTGCCCTGGACCAGCTCATTGCCGTCGGTGCCGCGCAAATGCAGATGGTCGACGATATTATATTCGACCCCACCGACGATCAGGGTGCGGATTTCGTTATAGCCGGTGGTATTGAAAATCTGATTGTTGAACTGACCGTTGAGTTGGATCGTATCGCCATTCGAGCCATAGTGGATGACCAGATCGAAATAGGCCGTGCCCCAATTGGGGTTGAAGTTTTGCACGCGTTCGAACCAGACGTCGCTTATGGTCAGGTCGCCCTGGATCTCGACGACGTCGGTATCGGTATTGAGTGCATCCTGGACGTAGACGGCGTCCTGACCGTCGCCGGCATGGAAAATAAAGCGGTCGTTGCCAGCGCCGCCGTAAAGACCGTCATTGCCTGTGCCGCCGGTCAGGGTGTCGTTGCCGCCAGCCGCCACGACGGCATCATTGCCGGCCTCGCCGTTCAGGATATCGTTGCCTTCGTAGCCGTAGACCTGGTCGTCACCGCCACCGGCACTAAGCGTATCGTTGCCGCCCTGGCCCTGGATGAGGTTGTTGCTATCGTTGCCGCGCAGATTGAGCGCGTCGGTCAGGCTGTAGGACGTGCCGTTGATAATGAGGGTGTGGATTTCATTATAGCCGGTCGCATTGAATATCTGGTTCTTGAACTGGCGATTGAGAACGATCGTGTCATCGTTCGGACCATAGTGGATAACCAGGTCGAAATAGGCCGTGCCATAGTTGGGATCGTAGGATTGGGTGCGTTCGAACCAAACGTCGGCAATGGTCAGATCGCCATTGATTTCAATGACATCGGCATCGCCACCATTGGCATCCTGGACATTGACCGTGTCGTGGCCGTCGCCTATGTGGAAGATGAAGCGATCATTGCCGGCACCACCGAAGAGATTGTCGTCGCCGGTGCCGCCGGTCACAGTATCGTTGCCGTCGGACGCGTACAATTGATCATTGTCGGCGCCACCGTCCAGGACGTCATTCCCGCTATAGCCATAGAGCTGATCGCCGCCCGCCAGGCCTGTCAGCGTATCATTGCCGCCCTCGCCCTGAATCAGATTGTTGTTGTTGTCACCGCGCAGGTTCAGAGCATCGGTAAGGCTATAGGTTTGGCCGCCGATGGTCAGGGTTTGAATGGCGTTATAGCCGGTCGTGTTGAAGATCTGGTTGTTGAACTGGCCACGCAAGGTGATGGTGTCGCCGGCCGAACCATAGTGAATAACAAGGTCGAAATAGGTGGTGCCATAGTTCGGGTTATAGGACTGTGTGCGTTCGAACCAGACGTCGGCCAGGGTAAGGTCGCCCTCGATGACGATGCCGTCGGTGTCGCCGCTGGCGTAGTCCTGGACAATGATGGTGTCGTGACCGTCGCCGACGGCGAAGATGAAGGCGTCGTCGCCGGCGCCGCCGGCCAGTTGGTCATCGCCCTGATTGCCGCGGATGGCGTCATCCTGGTCCGTGCCGGAAAGGTTGTCGTTGAACTCGGTGCCGATGATGTCAACCATGATGTCCCTGCCTGTATCCCCCGCGCTCACGGCGGCGTTCGTCGCGTATCCCGACACGCGACGTAACCTTGTCATCCCACAAATTCATGGGGATTAACAACGTGTTAATCTTTACAAATGCTGTAATGTGGCGACTTGTCATCCCTTGAACAGGGGGTGTGACGCCGGATTCCCGGGCTTTTCGCGCCAACCGGCGTTACGGTATAATGTCCCCGCAGGTCAGTTGGCGGCGCGCGGCAGGATCAACTTGCCGCTCATCTGCTCGATCAGTTCCAGCTGCTGCGGCAGGCAGGTTTGCAAATCGTAGCGGCCCAGAATGGTGCCGCGCGCGGCGCCGCGGATACGGGCGCGATGGGGACTTTCAAGGGCCATGGCGACCGTTTCGACCAGGCTGGCCGGGTCGAAGAAATCGGTCAGCCAGCCGTTTTCGCCATGTTTCAGGACTTCGCGGACCGGCGCAGTGTCCGAGCCGATCATCAGGCAGCCGGCCGCCATCGCCTCCATGAAGGACCATGACAGAACGAAAGGATAGGTCAGATAAATGTGCGCGGACGACACCTGAAGGACGCGCATAAAGGCATCATAGGGCAGATGGCCGAGGAAGTGGACGCGATCGGGCACGGGACCGGTTTCGCGCAGCATAGCCTCTTTCCACGTACCGCCTTCTGCCGGGGCCGAGCCGTAAGAGACGCCCTCACCCCCAACGATCAGGACTTGCGCGTTCGGCCGCGTTTTCAGCAGCTCTGGTAGTGCACGCATAAAGGTCGGGAAGCCGCGATAGGGTTCGAGATTGCGCGCGACATAGGTGATGATCTCGTCGGCCGGCGTCAGAATGCGACCATTGGGCAGGCGCAGCTTCGCGCCAGGATTGGGCTTGGCGATGAAGGTGTCGATCCCGTCGAAAATGGTGGCGATCTTGTCCTGGAAGGCTTTCGGGTGGCGCGATTTCTGCCACTTGGTCGGGCTCCAGCCGCGGTCGGCCAGTTCCAGGCTGAGCAGCAGGTGGGCGTTGCGGGCGCGCACCCGGCACTGATCGTCGAGCGTGACCTTATTGGCCGGATCGAAGCCGAAATCGGCGCCCGAAGCCGTATAATAAAATTCGCAATAGCTGAGCAGCGGCGCCTTGGGAAACGTTTCCTTGACGAAGAGAGTCTCGCCCCAGCCGGGATGGGCGATGATCAGGTCGGGGCGGAAACCTTCCCTCGCCAATTGCTGACACAGGCGCGCCACGCCTTGGCCATGCAGGAGGCCGTTCTCGAACTGGCGCAGATAATGGTGTGTGGAGGCCCGCGCCGTGCGGTGCGGCGTGTAAACCAGCTTGCGAACGCCCGGGATTTTCAGCGTCTTCTGTTTGGTGAGAAAGACGATCTCGTGGCCGGCATTCACCAGCAAGGGCACCAGATGCTTGAATTGGCCCGGCATATTCTGGTGGATAAACAGCAGCTTCATGAGCGGAAAATAGCCCCTGAGTTCACCGCCTTGTCAAGTTACACAAACCGTCATGAAGAATGACGATTTGCGCTTTTCTTCAGCTCAAATGCCGCATGGCTCGCGCAAACGTGCGCGGCGGGCACTTGCCCGCTGCGTGCGGAGGCCGAAAAGGTAACACTGTGATTTCATGTTTGTATTTTTTCGACGCAAAACCTATCCTGCGGTGAATCCGGGGATTCCGCGTTATGACGTCGTCAAATCGCATAGATGGTTGGAAAGCTGTCGGCGCCCATTTCGGCCGCGACCGCACCACGGTCATGCGTTGGGCGCGGACCCGCGGCTTGCCCGTGCGGCGGCTACCCGGTGGCAAGACCGGCACCGTCTATGCACTGAAAGACGAGCTTGATCGTTGGGCGGGCACGCAATCGGGCCTCGACGACGACAGTCATTCCGAACCGCCTGCCCCCCTGGCGCCGATCCGCACCTATCTGACCGCCCACAAACGCTTGATCGGCGGTGCTGCCGCGCTCGGGCTGGCAGTGATCGCGACCGTGGTGGTCCTAACGATCAATACGCCTCACCACGCGACCTCGCGCGACCTGCCCTCCGATCCGAAAATCAGCGCCCTTTACCTGCAAGCGCGCGACGATTCCGCCCAACGCACCCCAGAAGCCTTGCAACGCGCCATCACCGCTCTGGAGGCGACGACACGCAGCGAGCCCAATTTCGCGCCAGCATGGGCCAGTTTGGCTGATGCCTATCTGTTGTCACGCGAATTCGGTACGCTCAGCGACAGCCAGGCCTTCCCCAAGGCTAAGGCTGCCGTCGACAAGGCCTTGCGGCTCGATCCGCAATCTCCCGGCGCCCTGCGCGCCCAGGGTTTCATCCTGTATTGGTGGGAGGACAAACCCCAGGACGCGGGCAAGGCCTTCCGCCGGGCCATCGCCCTGGCGCCGAAGGACGCCCAAAGCCATTTCTGGTATGGCAATATCCTGTCCGATAACGGCCAGCATGTCTCCGCCTTGCGTGAACTGACTGCGGCGCGTTTGATTGAGCCGGGTTCCGTAGCCATACGCACCGATTTGGCCTGGGCCCAGTGGTCGGCCGGCAACGAGGTCGAGGCGCGGCAAAGCCTGCAGGACCTGGCGCGCAGCCATCCCGACTTTGCCGTTATTCACGACGCCCTGGGGATCATGCACCTCGCCGACGGTGACTATGTCGGTTACGTCCAGGAACTGGCGGAATTTGCCCGCCTGCGTCATGACGAAAGCCTGGCCAGACATGCGACCGATCTGCGCGTCGCCCTCGATGCCGGCGCCGACGAGGTGCAGCGGCTGCTGATGGCGCGGCCGATGGCCGAGATCGCCCAAGGCACGCGCCGCACCCATCGCTGGCCGGTTTTCCTCGCCTCGGTCGCCCAGGATCGCCAGCTGACCCTGGGTCTCCTGACGAAGGCCGAGCAACGTCATGAAACCTGGGGCGGCGCCGGGGTCACCGCGCACATCACCCGGCTGTGGATGGACGATAAAGAGATCGGCCGCCTGATCCAGAGACGCAAGAGCCCGCCGATAGAATAGGCCCGCTGCCTGCCGCCACTTGCGACGCCGCCAATTACGACCCTGCCCGACGGCGATAAACCGCTGTTTGCAACAAGTTGCAACATGGGCAAACGGACGAAAGTCGCCCACCCTCATTTCGCTGAAAAGCCGGCTGCGACATGGCCCGGCCAGCGGAAAGGCAGGGTGCAAAATGACCATATGGACACGCAGACGCCTACTGGGAGCGGTGACGGTCTTGTCGGCGAGCCTGCCCGCCGACGGTGATGCCGCCCCGGCCTTTACCGGTCATACCGCTATCAAATCCGTGCTCCAATCCGGCCAGACCGCGATCTGCACCATAGCCGATTTCGGCACCATCCAGACTCTCATCCTGGCTGTCAACGGAGTCGCTACCGAGGTCCACGCCCGTCGCAAGGGCATCTATCAGGCCAAGCTGGCGGCGCGCTCGCACAGCCTACGCACCGTCGCGCCGGTCGATTTCAACCGTTTGATTACGGCCGCCGGCGGCCTGGATCAAATCGTCAACGGGACGACGCGCGCGGCCGCCTTTTTCAAGATCTATCAAGGGGCCGGCAATGCCACTCCCGTTGCCACGGGGCCCGTCGGGAACGGGCAGCGCTTCGCTATCGCCGGCGATCCGTTCTTCAACCTTTGGCAATGCGACTACGACTCCCGCACCCACACTTTCGGCTTCGACGCCCCCGGCCTTCGCGCCGTCTGGACCCTGGAGGGCCAACCATGACATCACACCCTGTTTCGGTCCGGCTGCCGGTATTCGCGCTGGTCATGGCCGGCTTGACGGCCTGCGCCTCGGTTCCGCCAGCTGCGACCTCGGCCATCGCCGGGAACGAAGGCGACGTCGTGCGCAAGGCCGCCACCGCCCTGCTCGCCGGTGACACGCCGTCCGCCTTGCGCGGTTTCGGGGACGCGGCAGCGCGCAACCCGAGCGACGCCAACCGCCAGACCTTGCTGGCCCTGGCCTATCAACGATCGGCCGGCGGCGATCCGGAGACGCTGGACATCGCGGCCGCCGGATACGATCTGGCCCTGCGCGGCGGTCAGGACGCCTATTGGGCGGCGGTGCTGGCCGGTAAAGCGGCGTATGACCGTGGCCGCTATAACGACGCCGAAGCCTATTTCGCCCAGGCCGTGCTGACTCGTCCGCAGGACGCCCGCGCCCTGCTGGCCCTGGCGACCAGCGCCTATATGGCCGGCGACCCGCAGCTGGCGGCGGTCAGCGCCGAGCCGCCCTGGATGCGGCTATGCGAAAGGACGCTCTGCGCATAGCGGTGCTGGCCCATGCCGCGGTGGGTCACGCCGACACCGCGCGTTCGCTGTACACCGAGTTCGGCGCGCTCGACCCGACGGAGGCGCCGGCCGTCCTGCGCCGGATCAATGACCTGACCCGCACCCAGGACAGCGAACCCGTCACCAACACGGATGACATCGCAACGGCGACGCCTGACCAGGTTTCGGTCGATGTCGCCATTATCCTGTCCCAGACCTCGCAAAAAGACAGCATCGGCATGAATCTGCTCGACGGTTTGCAGGCGCAGTATGGTTTCCAGAACCAGCATACCAAGTCGAGCACGGACGGCGCCGGCAGTGTGTCACGGACCATTACCGACGCTATCACCATCCCGCAACTGACCTATAATCTCAACCTGTTCAATCGCTTCGGTCAGTCTTACCAGGTCGTCGCACGCCCCATGCTGACCGCCTATCGCGGCGAACCGGCGGATTTCTTCGTCGGCCGTTCTGCCAAGGTCGCCATCGGCGGCATCAATGTCGCGACGTTGGAAAACATCGACATCGGCACCGACGTCAAGGTGACGCCCTTGGAGATCGACGCCGGGAGGACCAAGTTGAAAATCGAGGTGACGCGGTCGTTTCTGTCCGCCGAACCCGCCGGCACCTTCAACGAGTCGCTCAACACCTGGCGCCAGACGGTCAGCACGACGGTCGAGGTCGATTTTGGTTCGACCCTGATCCTGTCCGGCCTGTCGGAAAGCGTGCGCGATTCCAGCCTGTCGAAGACGCCTGTGCTGGGCGACGCGCCGATCGTCGGCTCCCTGTTCAATAAGCGCATTACCACCAACAAGCGCGACGCCGTCTTGATCCTGGTGACGCCGTCGCCCGTTCGCACCTTCGCCGCCCGGGCTTGGGCGCGGCCGGTCGAGGTCGAACGTCTGATCGCTTTCTGGGACACGGTCGTGGCGCCCGGCAGCGACATGGCCGCCATCACCCGACAACTGGAACATGCCCGCCTGTTCACCCACGCCCGCCGCGAGGACGCGCGCCTGACGTGGCCGGAACTGCCGCGCGACGAAGGCGAAATCGTCAAAGACCTGCTGCTGCCCTAAATCCGCTTTTCACACAAGGAGCTCAGTCATGCGTAAATCCCATCTGCTTGCCGTCTTGGCAGGCCTCGGCGCCCTGACCTGCGCCGCCACCGCCCAGGCCAGCGTCGAAACCATCGCGCCGGCCCGCAGCGATCCCGACAGCAACTGCGCCCAACCCCAGGAACGCGACCCGTTCGCCATCTGGCGTAGCGGTGATCCGGTCGCCCGCTTCGCCGGTTCCGGCACGGTGCGCTATGAAGTCTTCGGTCACGGCATCGATTTCTCGCCGAATGCCAGTACCACCGGGATCTCCGGCGCCTGGGCCAAGCGTGTCGACGGCCACGGCGGTGGTGTCAACGCAGCGCACGGTTGCGGCAATATCGGTTCGGTCGTCATCGACCTGCATTTGCCCGCGGTGAGCTCGGCAAATTCCGGCACCTTGCACATCGGCAGCGAAACCGTGCCGATCCGCGCCGTGCCCCTGGTGGTCAGCGAGCTCGACTGGGAGCAGCAGAACTTGACGGATGGGGTGCAACTAACCCAGGCGGAGATGCAGGCGCGGGATGCCGCCATTTTGCAAGACGCCGTCAATCGCTGTCAGCAAGGCTTGCTGGCCGGCGATACCATCTGCCGCATCGGCGGCTATTTTCTGGCGGACACGCTGAACCAGGCGTGCACGGCCTTTATCAATATGGGCGCCACCTGCGATACGCGCAGTAGTTTTCCGGCTCGGCTGCGGGGCAGCGATTTCCGTAACACGATCGGCAATTGCGGCGATATCGACGGCCTGGGCAGCGCACGCACGGGGCTCAATCCGCGCGTCCTGACTCTGACCCTGCCGCAAAATCGCACAGGCCATGTCGCCACCTGTTTCAGCCGTCCGGTGATTGCCGGCTATACCTACGAAGGCAGCGGGGCCATCGACGACACATTTCCACTTATCGAGAAGGATGTCAGCCTGACACAAACCGGCACCGGGCCTGCCCTGGCGCGCCTGGCCTATAGTGAAGAGCACGCCATTAACGGCCGGTTCAGCCAGTTCAACCTGCCCGTCACGGTCATGACCGAGCTGGTCGGCATCTACACCTGGGAGATCGCGCTCAATCCGGGTTCAACCTCATCGGCCCTGCGACTAATCGTGCAATCGACACCAGGTTACGGCGTCAAGACCCTGGCCTCGGGCGTCTACTCACCAAACGTGGGCCGGTTGAATTCCAGCCACCGCCTGATCGTCACACCGTATCAGGCGACCCGGGCGGGTCAGGTCTTCCATTACCAGATCGACGATTCCGCCGCGGGCCGGTCCTGTTTCACCTCGCGCTCGGGAGATATGACGGCGCCGGTCGGACAAGCCAGTTTCGATGTCCCATTGACCGTAGCCGAAAATGCAGCCTGCTACGGCAAGGTCTTTACGGCCACCGTCATTCCCACAGGCGTACCGGCCAGCGACCCGCGTTTCGGCAAGACCGTGACGTTCAGCCTGCCGCCGCTGACTCAACTCATCGTGCCGACAACGGTCAAGCCCGATCTGAAGGTCAACGGCGTCAATTGACGCAAGACGTCAACCGAACAGCCAGTCGTGGGCCTGAACATAATCCCAGGTGGTCGACATGATGGTGGTGTGGGCGGTTTCGTGAACGATGGCTTTTGCCGAGTCGGCTCCGTCGTCCTGTGCCGCCGCGTTCGGCGTGAAGACATCGGTCCACACTTTTTGGCCTTCGATCGAACCCGTGGCGAAGCTGACATAGTTTTGCGCCTTGCTGGCGTCGGTATTCGCCGACCCGGAATCCTTCAGGCCGTAATAGGTCAGGGCGCCAACGGTTGTGATCAGGAGATCGCTGATGTCGATATTCGGCCCGAGAAGGATATAGTCATTACCTCCGCTATCGACGCCGCCGGCACGGCCGCTGTTGGCTGTCAGTATATAGGCATCGTCGCCGGCGCCACCGTCAACCACATCCTGGCCGCCGCCGCCCCAGATGAGATCATTACCATCATCACCGGTCAGCGTATCGTTACCCGTGCCGCCGTAGATGATGTCATCGCTGGCACCGCCTGAGACGGTATTCACTCCGGACTCGGCCGTAATGAAGTCGGATCCCGCACCGCCCGCCAGCGAACAATTGCCCCCGCTGCTGTGGATTTCATCCATGCCGTCGCCGCCATCGACCGTATTATGATCGCCAAACAGCTCGATCAAATCGTTGCCAGCGCCGCCTGTGATGGTGTCGAGACCGTCACCCAAAGCGGTATTGATGATATGGTCGTTTCCGTCGCCGCCGTCGAGCGTATCCGCGCCGGAATAACCTTCGATATAGTCATCGCCACCGCTGCCGTGAGCGGTGTCGTCGCCATTACCTGTATACAGGTAATCATTGCCGGTGCCGCCGATCAGCGTGTCGTTACCCTCATCGCCCCACAACTGGCTGGCACCCGCCTGGACTTCGAGATGGTCGTTTCCGATGCCACCGTTGAGATAGTCATCATTGCCGTAGGACAGCAGGCTATCATCGCCGGCACCACCCAGCAGATAGTCGTTGACCGCGCCGACACGTGGGGCATCCGTACCATTATCTGTAAGGGTGTCGTTGCCGTCGCCGCCGTCGAGCGTGTCGACACCCGCGCCGCCGTGCAACTCATCATTACCCCTATTGCCGGAGAGTGTGTCGTCACCTCCGCCGCCCGTAAGGACGTCATTGCCGTCGTTGCCTGACAGGATATCATTGCCAGCATAGCCGGTCAGGATATTGTCGGCGGCGTTGCCGGTTATATTACCGCCGGTATTCCCCGTCGTGCCGTGGATGGGGGCCGCGGCCCCTGGAACATCGGGATCGCTGTCGAGCAAGATGAGGTTCTCAATATTATCGCTGAGGGTAAAATCGACGATGGATGTGACCGTGTCGTAGCCTTCGGCATAGCCGGGCCCCTCGACAATCGTGTCGCCGAGATCGTGAACCAGATAGCTATCATTGCCCTGCCCGCCAATCAGAATGTCCTTCCCGGCCCCGCCGTCCAGGGTGTCGTTGCCGCCCAGGCCATAGAGTGTGTCATCGCCGGCCAGTCCCTTCAGGACATTGGTCCCGTCCGAGCCGGTCAGCACATTGTTCAGCTCGTTGCCGGTGCCGTTATAATTGGTATAGAGACCCGGCGCCAGGATCAGGTTTTCGACATTGTCACTCAAGGTATAGCTGGTCTCGGCCAGGACGGTATCGATGCCCTCTCCCGCCGCCTCGACGATGGTGTCGTTGATAGGGCCATCCACACTATAGGTCGGGGTGAGCACATAGGTATCGTTGCCGGCGCCGCCGAAAAGCTGGTCCCGGCCAACGCCGCCATCCAGGCGGTCATTACCCGCGCCGCCGTAGAGCCGGTCGTCGCCGCCATTGCCGTAAAGCTTGTCGTTACCGGCGCCGCCATTTAAGACGTCGTCGCCGTGATATTGGGTCGCCGGAATCGTGTTGTCGTGGACATAGACCTGGGTGTCACCATAAATGACATAACGGCCATCCGCCGAGAAACTGACGCCTCCGTGGAAGGGCGAAATGTAATCGTAGCGACCGATGTCGAAGGTAACGGGGTGGTACTGTCCGGTCGTCAGATCCTTAACGACGATGTCCGAAGAGTCCGCGGCATTGACGTTCTCGTTGCCGGAGGTCCTTCCGATGAGGCCGACATGGTTGGAATCGCCGGCCCAGACAGCGCTATCCAGCCCACCTATAAAGTCGCCGCTGACATCAGTAATCGCGCCGCTGGCGACATCCAGGACATAGGCCCGCATGATGTTGCCGGGATGATCGGGGTCCAGATTCGGGCTGTCACTGACGAACAGAAGCTTGGTGCCGTCCGGTGAAAATAGCGGCGCACGGCTGTAATAATAAAGAGCGGAAACCGGGCTCACCTGGCCACCGGGGGCTATGACCTTGATATCGCCCGTCACCATGTTTTTCAGGAAGATATTGGGCGTACCGGTATGGTCTCCGTCCGCCAGGCCGGTCGCCGTCGAATAGAAAGCGACATAGCTTCCATCGGACGAAACCGTATAGGATTCGGGGCTTGTCAGCTGAAACCCGGTATGGGCCTGCCCGGATGCATCCGCCGAGACCAGGCGGTAGGCACCCGTTGTCAGGTCACGGACATACAGATCCGCGGCACCGTTGGTATCATGGCTGGAGTGGCTGGCCGAGGTGAGGAAATAGAGCTTGGTGCCGTCGGATGAAAGCGTCACATCATAAGCACCGCCGGACATCAGTTGCTTCAATTCTCTGGTTGCCAGATCCTTGCTGTAGACGCCACTGTCGCCGGCAGAGTCACCATGGAAGCTGAAAATGACCTGGTGTGACGAGCCATAGCTTGCGTCAACGGCGTAACCCGCCATGGCCTGACCAGCGGAATCGGTCGCCACGGAGACGAGGTCGCCACCTGTCAGGTCACGGACATAGACATAGACATAGCTTTGTACCGTTGGATCACCGGCGACCAACTTGACCGAGGTGCTGAACAAGGCGCTGCCACCGTCCGGCGCAAGCCTGGCATTACTGACCATACCGCCGGAGGTCAGAATGCTGGCATTAGCCGACACCAGGGTCGTGCCATCGGGCGTCCGGTCGCCGCCATTCAAGATATCGGCAAAGTCGGAGCCCGTCAGGCCTTCGATCGAGGTCAGGGTATCCTGTCCTGCGCCGTGGGTGTTTTGGGCACCGGCAATACGCAAATCAACCCTCACGCCGACCGTACTGCCGCCATAGCTGGCGAAATCGAAGCCGGCGCCGCCGTCGATCAAGTCGTTGCCTAGACCACCTTCCAGCACGTTGTCCCCAGCATTGCCGCTCAGGCTATTGTCCAACTCATTGCCTGTCCCGGCGATATTGCCCACACCTGTCAGAGTCAGGTTTTCGAGATTGTTACCGAGTGCAAACCTGACCGAACTGAAAACCGAATCAGTGCCCTGGCTGCTATATTCCGTCACTGTGTCGCCAGCATTGTCGACATAGAAGACGTCGTCGCCCATACCGCCGCGCATGGTATCGGCGCCCTTGCCGCCGTTGATGACGTCGTTGCCGTCGGCGCCGCCCAGCGTATTGTTGCCGGCATTGCCGGTGATGATATTGTCGAGTGCATTGCCGGTGCCAAAACGGTCGCCGGATCCGCTCAGGGTCAGATTCTCGATATTGAGGCCAAGCGTATAGGTGCCGTTGATATAGACCGTATCGCTGCCCTGGCCGGCATATTCGGTGACGACATCCAGCTTGTTGTCGATATAGTAGCGATCGTCGCCGGCGCCGCCCTTCATGACGTCGCCCCCCTTGCCGCCGTCCAGGGTGTCATTGCCCAGTCCGCCACCCAAGGCGTCGGCGCCCGCCCCTCCGTTCAGCCTGTTGTTGCCGCTATTGCCAATCAGGATATTGTTGTCGGAATTGCCGGTCGCCGAAGTATTGCCGATACCGGTCAGGATCAGCTTTTCGATATTGTCGCCGATAGTGTAGGCGACAGAGCTGTAGACGGTATCCCTGCCTTCGCCGTGCAGTTCGACAGCCGTGTCGTGTTTATTGTCGACATAGTAGGTGTCGTTGCCAGCGCCGCCATACATCCGGTCGACGCCGGTCTCGCCATCCAGGGTGTCATTGCCACCGGCGCCATAGAGGTCGTCGTAGCCGGCCAGGCCTTCGATCAGGTCGTCGTCGTCGCTGCCGTGCAATGCGGTATCATCCCTGTCATTGCCGGTCGTGCCGATAATATGCGTCATAGCTCCCCCCAATAATAAAGTAGCGTTACGGTAGCATTAGACGGGGCCCGCGCAAAGACTGATTCCTCTTCAAGCCGTCCGGTCGAGGCAATATTTCGCCCGGGTCAGGGCGTTGCGCAGCATGACGAGATCGATCGGCTTGGTCAGGTGCAGATCGAATCCTGCTTCCATGGCGCGGCCGCGGTCGGCGTCGCGGCCGTAGCCGGTTAGGGCCACGACGAAACAGCCACGCAATTGGGCGTCCTCGCGGATACGGCGGATGACCTGATAGCCGTCCATCTCGGGCAGGCCGATATCGCACAAGATAACATCGGGCGCAAAACTGCGCGCGGCCGCCAGTCCGGTCAGGGCTTCGAAGGCGATTTCGACCTCGTGGCCGATTTCTCCGAGCAACATCTGGATGCTTTCGGCGGCATCTTGATTGTCGTCGATAACCAGGATGCGCAAACCGTTGGCCGTATCTTCCGTGTGCAACGGCTTGGGCCTGTTGCTGCCGCGGCTCAGCATCGGCAATTGGATGCGGAATTCGGCGCCTTTATTCAGGCCATCGCTGCGTGCTTCAACCTGACCACCGTGCAGGCGCACCAGTCCCCTGACCAGAGCGAGCCCCAGTCCCAGTCCGCCCCGCGCGCGGTCAAGCCCCTGGTCGGCCTGGCGAAAGACGTCGAAGACGTGGGCCAACATGGCGGGTTCGATGCCGATGCCGGTGTCGGCGACGCTGATCCGCGCCATCCCGGCGGCCTCGGCGGAAATCTGCACAGTAATTGTGCCATCTGTCTGGCTGAACTTGTTGGCATTATGCAGCAGATTGCCGACAACCTGGCGCAACCGCGTCGGATCACCGTCGACCCAGACCGGACGGTCGCCGGTCACCAGTCGCACGACAACACCATTGGCGTCGGTCATGTTGCGATAATCTTCCACCGTCTCGGCGACGATCGCATTCAGGTCACAGCGTTCCTTGCGCAGCAATATCTTGCCGTGGGCCAACCGGGTGGCGTCGAGCAGGTCGTCGATCAGCCGCCCCATGTGGCGAACCTGGCGGTCCATGGTGTCACGCATCGAGGCCATGCGCGGATCCGAGGGCGGCAACATCTTCTGCAATTGCAGGCAGTTATAGATGGGGCCCAGAGGATTGCGCAATTCATGAGCCAGCATACCGAGGAACTCGTCCTTGCGCTGGTCGGCCTCACGGATCTTGTCCATCAGCATGACGTTTTCCAGCGCCACACTGGCGCGATAGGCCAGGTCTGTCGCCAGCGCCGTTACCGCAATCTGGATCTGGCGCGTGCCGAGGACCAGGACACCACGCGTTTCGCCCTGTACGATCAGGGGTAATATCTGGGCATAGGCCATGCCACCGCCGACGGCGTCGGCGAACATGCCGGACCGGCCTTCGGTCATGGCGCGCGTCACGGCCGGCTCCAACCGGTCCAGCACGGACGGCGCCGCGATCAGGGTGCCATCCGCCGAAGCCCACTCGATACTGTCGGGCTGGCCATCCGTTTTAAACCACACCAGGGCGGCGTCGGCCATGTCGGGCACGGGCAGATGCACCAGGGCGCGCATCAATTCATCGCGGCTTTGCGAACGCGCCAGAGCCTCGCTGACCCGCGCCAGGAAGGCGAAGTTCTGCGCCGCCTCTTCGGCCGCCTCACGCCGGGCCCGTTCCTCGGCCTGTAAAGCGGCCTGGCGGCGCATGAGTGACAGCTCGATAAAGACGCGGACCTTGGCCTTCAGAACCTGGGGCACTACGGGCGTCGGCATGAAGTCGACGGCGCCCGATTCGTAGCCCTGGATGATATTCATCTCGTCGGTAAAAGCTGTCAGGAAGATGATCGGCGTCATGGCCGACTTGCGCCGCTTGCGGATCAGGGCCGCCGTCTCGAAGCCGTTCATGGTCGGCATGTTGACGTCGAGCAGAATAACGGCGAAGTCATGCTTGAGCACGAGCTTCAGCGCCTCCTCGCCCGAGGATGCCGTCACCAGGGTCTGACCCAACTCCTCCAGCACGGTCGTGTAGACCAGCAGATTGGCCGGCCGGTCATCGACCAGCAGGATCATTTCCGGCGCAGGACCGGTCACGGGAAGCAGGTTCGTCATGACGCACGTCCTGCGTTATTGGTTGTACAAGATGTCATCAGCGATGCAGCCAGGCACGTAACACGGTGATCATTTGCTCGGAATCGACCGGCTTGGAGAGATAGTCCCAGGCCCCCGCTTCGATGCACTTTTCGCGGTCGCCCTTCATCGCCTTGGCGGTGACGGCGACGATCGGCAGGTTCTTCAACCGCGACACCTTGCGGATTTCCTGGATGGTCTCCATGCCGTCCATTTCCGGCATCATGATATCCATCAGGACGATATCGACATCCGGATCGTCCATCAGGATATTGATGGCGTCGCGGCCATTGTCGGCCGACAAAATGTTCATGTCGTGCTCTTCCAGGACACTGGTCAAGGCGAAGATGTTACGCGCGTCGTCGTCGACGATCAGCACCTTCTTGCCGACCAGTAGCTTGTTCGATTGGTGCAGGTCGGCCAGGGCCGCCTGGGCCGTACCGGGCAGGCTGTCGACCCGGCGATGCAGGTACAGCGAAGCGACATCGAGCAGGCGGTCGTTCGATTGAACATGACTGACCGGGAAGACCGAACCCAGGCGCTTCATCATGGCGTCGTCGAGCCCGCCCCTGCCGTTGACATCGCCGAACAGGATCACCGGCATGCGATTGGCGATAGCGTCGTCTCTTTCGCCGTGCAGGATCAAGTCGGCGGCGATATCGCCCGCGCCGGAGCCGAGGATCAGGCCGTCGGGCGGGGACTTGCGCAGCTTTTTGACCGCCGCGGCGCCGCTAGCCTCGATCAGGTCAATGCCGTCGATCTTCAGAGTACGCGCTATCTGCTCGCGCCGCATGGCGTCGGGTTCGACGACCATCAAGGTACGCTTGCGGCGGTTAAGGTACGCCGACAATGAGACCATAAGTTCGTCGAGCACCTCGTGGTTCTGGATCGGCTTGGTGACGAAGGTGCGGGCGCCGGAAGTCAGTGCGCGATCGCGCGATTCATCGGTCGAGATGATGCAGATCGGGATGTGACGGGTGGCCATGTCGTTCTTGAGACGCTCCATGACGCGCCAGCCCTGCATGTCAGGCAGGTGGATATCGAGCAGGATGCAATCGGGCTTGTAATCCTGGGTCAGGGCCAGGGCCGAGGCGCCGAGCGAGGTCACCAGCCCCTTGAATCCGCGCTCGCGGGCGACATCGAGCAGGAAACGGGCAAAGCCAAGATCGTTTTCGACGATCAGGACGACTTGGTCGCCCGGTTGGATAAAGGCGCGGTCATCGCCAACCTCATTGGCAACTGGTGCCGGGTCGGCGTTCGTCGGCTCGGCCTGAGCCAGGCTCAGCTTGGCTGTCACCGGCAGCTCCATACGCACCATGGCTTCGGTGAGCGCTTTACGCGGACGTTGCGCGTAGGTGGCTGGCAGGTAAAGGGTAAAGGTCGAACCGCGGCCCGGGACCGACATCAGGCGGATTTCACCACCGAGCAGCCGTGCTAGTTCGCGCGAGATGGCGAGACCAAGACCCGTGCCGCCGTATTTGCGGCTGGTCGAACCGTCGGCCTGCTGGAAGGCTTCGAAGATGATCATCTGCTTGTCGGCGGCGATACCTATGCCGGTATCGGTGACCGAGAAGGCCAGGACTTCCGGCGCGCGGTTGAGGTCTTCATTGTCCGACGACCAGCCGCTGTCGACCGGCGCCACCGCCAGGGTGACCTGGCCCTGATGGGTGAATTTGAAGGCATTCGACAACAGGTTCTTGATGATCTGCTGCAGACGCTTGGCGTCGGTAAAGATCGACTTCGGCAGGTGTGGATCGAAGCGGGCGAAGAATTCGATATTCTTCGATTCCGCCATGTGGTTGAAGGTGCGCTTGACATAGCCGTTAAGGTCGTCGAGGCGCAGTTCGCCGCTTTCGACCACGACCGTGCCCGACTCGATCTTGCTGAGGTCGAGGATGTCGTTGATCAGCATCAGCAGGTCGGTGCCGGAGGAATGGATGGTCTTAGCGGAGTCCGTCTGTTTCGGGGTCAGATTACCTTCGGGGTTTTTGGTCAGTTGATCGGACAGGATGAGCAGCGAATTCAACGGTGTACGCAGTTCGTGCGACATGTTGGCGAGGAATTCCGACTTGTATTTCGAGGTCAGGGCCAGTTGCTTGGCCTTGTCTTCCAGTTCCTGGCGGGCCTGTTCGACTTCGGAATTCTTGCGTTCAACTTCCTGGTTCTGATCGGCCAGCAGGCGAGCCTTTTCCTGCAGGGCTTCGTTGGTCTGCTGCAGTTCTTCCTGACGGGTCTGGAGCTGCTGCGCCAGGGATTGCGACTGGGTCAGCAAATCCTCGGTCCGCATATTAGCTTCGATGGTGTTGAGCACGATGCCGATCGATTCCGTCAATTGGTCGAGCAAAGCCTGGTGGGACGGATTGAAGCCTTCGAACGAGGCCAGTTCGAGCACGCCCTTGGCCTCGCCTTCGAAGATCAACGGCAGGACCATGACGCTGCGCGCCGGCGCCGAGCCCAGGCCCGACGAGATGGCGTAGGCATCACCGCCCATATAGTCTTCTGGCAGATTGTTGAGCACGATCTTGCGTTTTTCGAGCGCGCATTGGCCGAGCACGCCGGCGCCGAGATCGATCTGTTTGCCGATGTCGGTCGTGCCCTTCGAGGCGAAATTGGCGAGGAGGGTCAGTTTCTGGCTGTCGACGCGGTTGTCCAAGACGTAGAATTCTGCCTGTTGCGCATCGACGACCGGGCACAGTTCCGACAGCACCATGCGGCCGACATTGGTCAGGTCGCGCTGGCCCTGCAACATGCGCGAAAACTTGGCGAGGTTGGTTTTCAGCCAGTCCTGTTCGGTGTTTTTCTGCGTCGTGTCGCGCAGATTCCGTATCATTTCGTTGATATTGTCCTTCAGAACGGCGACTTCGCCCTGGGCGTCAACGGTGATGGAGCGCGTCAAATCGCCCTTGGTGACAGCCGTGGCGACTTCGGCGATGGCGCGGACCTGGGTGGTCAGGTTCGCAGCCAACTGGTTGACGTTTTCGGTCAGGCCCTTCCAGGTCCCCGAGGCGCCCGGCACCTTGGCCTGGCCACCCAACTGGCCTTCGACGCCGACTTCGCGGGCGACCGTGGTAACCTGGTCGGCGAAGGTGGCGAGCGTATCGATCATCGAGTTGATAGTGTCAGCCAGTTCGGCGATTTCGCCCTTGGCCTCGACGGTCAGTTTGCGTTTCAACTCGCCGTTGGCGACCGAGGTCACGACCTTAGCGATGCCGCGGACCTGGGAGGTCAGGTTGTCGGCCATCATGTTGACCGAGTCGGTGAGGTCCTTCCAGGTGCCGGAAACGCCTTCGACGCGGGCTTGGCCGCCCAGCTTGCCTTCGGTGCCGACTTCCTTGGCGACGCGGGTCACTTCGGAGGCGAAGGAACGCAGCTGATCGACCATGGTGTTGACGGTGTTTTTCAGCTCGAGGATTTCGCCCTTGACGTCGACCGTGATCTTTTTCGACAGGTCGCCGGCGGCCACCGCCTTGGTGACGTCGGCGATATTGCGCACCTGACCGGTCAGGTTACCGGCCATGGAATTGACCGAGTCGGTGAGGTCCTTCCAGGTGCCTGCGACCCCTTGCACGTCGGCCTGACCGCCCAGCTTGCCTTCGGTGCCCACTTCGCGGGCGACGCGGGTGACTTCGGAAGCGAATGAGCTGAGCTGGTCCACCATGGTGTTGATGGTGTCTTTCAGTTCGAGGATTTCGCCCTTCACGTCGACGGTAATCTTGCGCTTCAGTTCGCCATTGGCGATGGCGGTGGTGACGTCGGCGATGTTGCGCACCTGGGACGTCAGGTTCGACGCCATGAAGTTGACGGAGTCGGTGAGGTCTTTCCAGGTGCCGGCCACGCCTTTGACCTCGGCCTGGCCGCCCAACTTGCCTTCGGTGCCGACTTCGCGGGCGACCCGGGTCACTTCGGCGGCAAACGAGTTGAGCTGGTCCACCATGGCGTTGATGGTGTCTTTCAGTTCAAGGATTTCGCCCTTGACGTCGACCGTGATCTTTTTCGACAGATCGCCCGAGGCGACGGCCTTTGTGACGTCGGCGATGTTGCGCACCTGGCCCGTAAGATTCCCGGCCATCATGTTGACGGAGTCGGTGAGGTCCTTCCACGTGCCCGCCACGTCGCGGACTTCGGCCTGGCCGCCCAGCTTGCCTTCGGTGCCGACTTCGCGGGCCACGCGGGTGACTTCGGAGGCAAACGAGCTGAGCTGGTCCACCATGGTGTTGACGGTGTTTTTCAGTTCGAGGATTTCGCCCTTGACGTCGACCGTGATCTTTTTCGACAGATCGCCGGCGGCGACGGCCTTGGTAACGTCAGCGATATTGCGCACCTGACCCGTCAGGTTACCGGCCATGGAGTTGACGGAGTCGGTCAGATCCTTCCAGGTGCCGGCGACGCCGCGGACTTCGGCCTGCCCGCCCAGCTTGCCTTCGGTRCCGACTTCGCGGGCGACGCGGGTGACTTCGGCGGCGAAGGAGTTGAGCTGATCGACCATGGCGTTGAC
>NZ_JBFUDD010000017.1:0-109468 GCF_056404915.1 Asticcacaulis sp. P2_B1
GGACGCGCCCGGGTCAGTCGCCGGGCATCCTGATCGAGACCAAGCCCAAGCCGCAAAAGCCGTCCCTGTACCGCGTGCTGATTCTCAACGACGATTACACGCCGATGGAATTCGTCGTCTATGTCCTCGAGCGTTTTTTTAACAAATCGCGTGAAGACGCGACCCTGATCATGCTGCATGTGCACCAAACCGGGGTAGGGGTCTGCGGCGTATATACCTACGAAGTGGCGGAGACAAAGGTAGCCCAGGTCGTCGACATGGCCCGCCGTCACCAGCATCCGCTACAGTGTACGATGGAGAAAGACTGAGTTCACACGGGGTTCAGTTTGGCTATGGTAAATCATCCTAAACCTTTTAGGTTTTGAGTGGTTATGTTGAGTTCGAGTTTTGAGGGTTTAGGAGGCCGTCATGCCGTCTTTTTCAAGCGCTTTAGAAGAAACCCTTCACCGGGCCGTCGGTCATGCCAATGCGCATCACCACGAATATGCGACACTTGAACACCTCCTGCTGGCCCTCATCGATGATGTCGATGCCGCCGCCGTCATGAGCGCGTGCAATGTCGATCTTTCGAAGCTGCGCACGGCCCTGGACGCCTATATCGAGACCGATCTGAAGTCCCTGGTCGAGCCGCAGTCCGAAGAAGCCAAGCCCACTGCCGGCTTCCAACGCGTCATCCAGCGTGCCGTCATCCACGTCCAAAGCTCCGGCCGCGACGAGGTCACCGGCGCCAATGTCCTGGTCGCCATCTTCTCCGAACGCGAATCACACGCCGCCTTCTTCCTGCAGGAGCAGGAAATGACGCGCTACGACGCGGTCAACTATATCGCCCACGGCATCGCCAAGAAGCCCGGCGCCTCCGAAGCCCGCGTCGTTCGCGGCGCGACCGAAGACAATGCCTCGTCCTCCAGCGACGACAAGGCCAAGGCCGGCTCAACCGACGCCCTGGCGGCCTACTGTGTCGACCTGAACGAAAAGTCGCGTCACGGCAAGGTCGATCCCCTGATCGGCCGTTCCGCCGAGGTCGAGCGCTGCATCCAGATCCTGTGCCGCCGCACTAAGAACAACCCGCTGCTCGTCGGCGACCCCGGCGTCGGTAAAACCGCCATCGCCGAAGGCCTGGCCAAGAAGATCGTCGACGGCGACGTCCCCGAAGTCCTGGCCGGCGCGACCATCTATTCGCTCGACATGGGCACGCTGCTGGCCGGCACCCGTTATCGCGGCGATTTCGAAGAACGCGTCAAACAGGTCGTCAAGGAACTGGAAGCGCACCCCAACGCCGTCCTGTTCATCGATGAAATCCACACCGTCATCGGTGCCGGCGCCACATCCGGCGGCGCCATGGATGCGTCCAACCTGCTGAAGCCGGCCCTGGCTGCCGGTTCCCTACGCTGCATGGGCTCGACGACCTATAAGGAATATCGTCAGCACTTCGAAAAGGACCGCGCTCTCGTCCGCCGCTTCCAGAAGATCGACGTCAACGAGCCGACGCTCGACGATACCATCAAGATACTGAAAGGCCTCAAGCCCTACTATGAGACCTTCCACCATCTGAAATATACCGACGCCGCTATCAAGGCCGCGGTCGAGCTGTCGGCGCGCTACATCACCGACCGCAAGCTGCCGGACAAGGCGATCGACGTCATCGACGAGGCCGGCGCCCTGCAAATGGTATTGCCCGAGCACAAGCGCCGCAAGGTCATAGGTCCGAAGGAAATCGAATATGTGATTTCCAAGATTGCCCGTGTCCCGTCCCGCACCGTGTCGCGCGACGATACCCAATCGCTGCGTGACCTGAAGGTCGACCTCAACCGTGTCGTTTTCGGCCAGGACGAGGCGATCGAGCAGCTCTCCACCGCGATCAAGCTGTCGCGCGCCGGCCTGCGCGACCCGCAAAAGCCAATCGGCTGCTATCTGTTCTCCGGCCCGACCGGCGTGGGTAAAACCGAAGTCGCCAAGCAATTGGCCGCTACGCTCGGCATCGATCTGCTGCGTTTCGACATGTCGGAATATATGGAACGCCACACCGTGTCGCGTCTGATCGGCGCCCCTCCGGGCTATGTCGGTCACGACCAGGGCGGCCTGTTGACCGACGCCGTCGATCAGCAACCGCACGCGGTCGTCCTGCTCGACGAAATCGAAAAGGCGCACCAGGACATCTACAACATTCTGTTGCAGGTCATGGACCATGGTCAGTTGACGGACGCGGTCGGCAAGAAGGTCGACTTCCGCAATGTCATCCTGATCATGACCACCAATGCCGGCGCTTCGGACAACCAGAAGAACTCGATCGGTTTCGGCCGCGAAAAGGTCTCGGGCGAAGACGAAGCGGCGATCAAGCGTCTGTTCACACCGGAATTCCGCAACCGTCTCGACGCCATTGTCGGTTTCAAGCAACTGAAGCCGGAAGTCATTTCGCAGGTCGTGACCAAGTTCATCCTGCAATTGGAAATGCAACTGGCCGATCGTCACATCTCGATCGAGCTGACCGACGAAGCGACGGCCTGGTTGGCGGAAAACGGCTACGACGAACTGTATGGCGCGCGTCCTTTGGCGCGGGTCATCCAGGAAAACATCAAGAAGCCTCTGGCCGACGAAATCCTCTTCGGCAAGCTGGTCCGCGGCGGCCATATCCTGGTCAAGCTCGAGGACGGCAAGATCGCCTTCGACATCACGCCTTCGCAAAAGGGCGCGGACAAGTCAGGCGCCAAGGCTGAGGCTGTGGATTAAGGGAAGGCCAGGGGGCGTGCCCCCTGGACCCCATTAGTTTTCAGCGCATAAAAACGACCTATAATACTAAAAAACCTTCGGCCTTTTGGGCCGGAGGTTTATTAGTATTGCTGGCTGTTCTTTACCCCTGTGAGCTAACGGGGTGCAGGGGACCTGTCCCCTGCGTCTTCCCTTAATCCACAGCCGCATCCCACTGACTCCAGTTTAGCCGGCGCGGATCCGGTTGAGGAATTCGTCGACGGTTTCCGTCAGGCGGTCGGACTGGCTGCTCAGGTCTACGGCGGCATCCAGCACCTGACGCGCGGAACTGCCTGTTTGTTCGGCGCCACTCTGCACTGAAACCACATTGCGCGAGATCTCTTGCGTGCCGGTCGAGGTCAGGCGGACACTGCGCGCGATTTCGTTGGTCACCGATGCCTGCTCCTCGACCGCCGCCGCCACGGCCGACGTACTTTCGGTTACCTGATGAATGATCGTCAGAATATCCTGGACCGCTTTGACCGAGGCCTGGGTCGCGCCCTGCATCTCGCCGATTTGGCCGGTAATCTCACCAGTGGCCCGCGCGACCTGGTTGGCGAGGTTCTTGACCTCGGAGGCGACCACGGCAAAGCCGCGGCCGGCTTCGCCGGCGCGCGCCGACTCGATTGTGGCGTTGAGGGCCAGAAGATTGATCTGGCTGGCGATACTGGTGATGACGCCGATGATCTGCCCGACGCGCTCGGAGGCGTCCGACAAGGTGCCGATAACGCCGCGGGCAAAGTCGGCCTTGGCCGCCGCCTCGTTGGCAATTTGGGTCGAGCGCAGGGTCTGGTCGCCGATCTCGCGAATGGAGGAGGTCAGCTCCTCGGTCGCGCCGGCCATGTGCGTCGATGTCTCCGAGGCTTCGTTGGACACGATGACGATGCGCTCGGACCGGTGCTGCGTATCTTCGGCGATGCGGTTGACACTGTCGGCGCTCGATCGCATCGATGCGGCCGAATCCGCGACACGGGTCACCGCTGTGCGCATGGATCGCTCGAAAGCATCGGCAAGGCTGTGCAAGGCGGCGCGCTTTTCGAGTTCGGCACGCGCCTTTTCGGCCTGGCCGTCGGCGTGCAACGTATCGATTCTCAGCAAGTTGTCCTTGAACACGGTGACCGCGCCGGCGATCTCACCCATTTCGTCCTTGCGGCCGTCGAAGGGGATGGTGACCGACGTATCGCCCGCCGATAGTTTTCGCATGGCCGCCACCATGGCCGACAGCGGCCGGAAAAGCTGCATGACAGCGAATGCAGGCAAGGCCACGGCCAGGATCAGCAGAACGGCGATCGCCAGGTTGAGCATCAGGCTGAGCCGGCCCGCCTCCGCCTTGACTTGCGCCGACCAGGCCATAATCATGTCCGTGGCCTTGCTCTGGTCGTCCTCGAGGACGTCGAAAACGTGATTGAATTCCGGCAGCATGGCATCGGCTGTGGCGAAGTCGGGCGCCTGGCTGATTTTCTCGCTGAAGGCGGTATAGGCGGCGACCGACTGCTGGATGCGCAGGAACTGCTGGCGGATGTCCGCCGGAATTTCGGCCTTGATATTGTCTTCGGTGTCCTTGGTGAACTCCCCCGACATCCGGCGAACATCTTCACGCGATGCATCGAGAAGCGCCTGGTCATTCGTCTGCGTGGCCACGAGCGCGCTATAGACATTGCCACGAATGCCATCGTGTTTCATGTCGGCGTCCATGTGACGCTGGACTAGCTCGACGGCCGTTTTCTGCTGGTGGCTGACGTGGCCGGACTGGAAATTCAGCCATTCGGTGATGAGCGCCGTGCCGATGAGGGCAAGGCCAAGGCAGATGAATTTCGTTTTCAATTTCATGGCGGCCGACCTATTGTTGAGTTGCCGCGCGCGAGGCCGGAAGCGATGAAAGCCGGATCATGGAATTGTGCACGCGGATACCGAGGTTTTCGGAAACACAATCCCGCGTTTTGGTAAACAAAATGTACACACGGTGACATTGCAAAGAAAAAAGGCCGTGATCTGCTGAATGTTTCTTATTCTCCCAGTTTTGGGGTGCAGGCTAGGCGCCCCCGACTAGGCGCCCCCGGGAGACGCGTCCCTTGCATCTTCCCTCAATCCGCGGTTTCCGTCCTACGCGCCTTAAACGGGCGGAACATGCTTTTGTATGAAGGCAAGTGCGGCCTTCATCATCTCGACGCGTGTCGAACCGATCGTCTCCCAATGGTCCTGGCCCTTATAGGTAACGAATTCGACGTCCTTGCCGGTCCTCTTCAAAGCCTTTTCCATGTGCTGGCTTTGCTCGATCGGAACGACCGTATCGTCCATGCCGTGAAGCAGCAGAATGGGGCAGTAGGTGCGGGCTGCCTGACGAAAAGGCGATATATCCGAATATGATCCCGAATCGCCCATCAGCCGACGCCAATACAACTCGGCCGAACTATCCAGGCTTTCCGTCTGACGCCCGACGACATAGTCGATGAAGCTCTCTGGATCGGATATACCGGCGATGGCAACGGCGCAGGCATAGACGCCCGTATCCAGGGTCGCTCCGGCCAACGCGGCATATCCCCCGTAGGAGGCGCCCATAATGGCCGTGCGCTTCGGATCGATAATGCCTCGGGCGGCGAGATAGCGCACTCCGTCGCTGAGATCGGTTTGCATCTTCCGCCCGAATTCGCCGTGCGCCGCATCGACAAAAGCCTTGCCGTACCCGGTTGATCCGCGAAAGTTCGGTTGCAGCACGGCATATCCGCGCGAAGCCAGGCACTGGGCCTGCCAGTCGAAGTCGATATAGTCGCGCGCCTGAGGCCCGCCGTGCGGCAGCACGATCAGGGGCAGGTTTTTTGCCTCCGGCCGGTTGGGGGGCAGGGTGAGATAAGCGTGGATCGCCAGGCCGTCGCCCGCGGTATAGTCGATCGCCTGCTTCTCACTCACCCACTCGCCCGGGAGACCGACATAGCGGGTGGCGATCTGATGCACATTTCCGGCCGAAAAATCGGCGTAATAATAGGTACCGGCGTTCCCTTCGCCTTCTCCATAGATGATCATCTTCCTGGGATCGTCCGCGAAACCGGCAATGGAACACCTGGCATCCTCACCTATGGCGGTCGTGACAGCGCCTGAAAGGCTCTTAAGCAGCGCATCGTCATAGGCATATGTGAACCAGTCGTCGTGGTGCAGGAAGCCGGCCAGTCGCCCGGTTGTGGGATGAAAAAGCGGAGAACTCGACACGGAGCCGCTGGCGTCCAATGGGCCGCTCACCGCGCCGTCCGCGGAAATCTCGTGATATTCACCGGCCTGCGTGCCCCCGCCCAACTGAACGACGACGGACAGACCGTCGCGGCCGAGACCTCGCAAGGACGGCGTGTCGATGGCTTCCCGGCTCTCGAAAACAGGCTTGAAGACATTGCTGCCGCCCGGCTTGCCGACATTGTAAAACAACGACCAAAGCTTATGGGCCTCATCGAAGGTGGAATAGGCCACCACACGGCCTTCCGGCGTCAGGACGAAGTCCTCCGTCTGTTCCGGCATTTCGCACAAGGATTGGCCGGCGGTCTTGTCCGGGCTGAAGCGGTACAGGCAAAGAGGGTAGGCGTGGTCTTGATCTATTCGGTAGCTGGCCGCCGCGATGTAGTCATGGCCGTCGACCCTTATCCGCCGGACATCATCGGCGATGATGCTATAAAAGCCTGTCATATTGCTGAAAAGATTGGTGACCTTGCCGTTGTGGATATTGATCACGCTGGCCAGGTAAACCTCATGATTGCCTTTAAGACCTCCCTTTAAAGAGGTGGTCTGCGAATAGGACAGGACAAGATGGTCTTCGTCAGCCCACATCAGGCCGCGCGTTTTTCCTTTTCCGATCGCGATTCTGTGCAGGACGTTGTCGCGAACATCGAAAAATATCAAGGACTTGACATCGCCTGTGTCGGTCAGAAAGGCGACTTGTTCTCCCGACGGTGCCAGGGCGATGTCTCCGACGACGGGCGCGCCGGCAAACACATCCACAGCCGGCGGTTCCGTTCCTGCCCCGTCCGTTTCCTGCGCGAAACGACGGGCATGACCGGCGCTCGGCACACCGGCCAGGAGGGCCGCAGAAGCTGTCGCCAGCAAGGTGCGCCGGTTGGTCTCGCTCATGTTGCAAACCTTTTAATGATCGCGTAAAGGGGAGGGGCGTATATCGCTACCGGATGTCCGGCCTCCGCGCAATGCATCTGCCGGTCGCTGCATGTGGCCGCCGGGATCATCCGCGACCTTGATTACCCCGACCACCACACAAAGCGCCAAAAGCCGTCCCAGAGTTTTCATACTATCTTTTTCACGGCAGAGCGATACCGTGCCCTTGGCAATTGCTCTTGCCGAGCGGCAGATCGTGATCATTGATATGCAAGGCAAACCACTTAGGTTTCACCGCGGCAAAGGTCAGTTTGTCGAGATTTCCCCACTCTTCGCAAATTTCCCCCTTGGCGGTGGCGTGCCAGCGCTGACCGTCAAATTTGAACAGAGTCAGGTCGTGATAGCGGGCCGCATTGATATTTGAGGAAAAGGCCGGGGGGACAGCCAGGATTTCCGGCTGCCCATCGTGATCCAAATCCATCAGGACGACCCGGCAGGGGCCTTCCGGTGGGGAGGTCGGGCAGTGCGGCATGTTGGCCTGATACGGTGCAACATTGGGTGGTGGGTAGGGGGCTGATTCTGCCTTCGTCCAGGTAAAATGGCTCCCGGATAGCCGATCCGGCGCGAAGTTCCCGGACTCTATGGCTTTGATAAAATTGGCGGGTACCCGACCTCCAACGGGAAAGAGTACGCGGGCCTGTGCGACCTTCCCGGGCTCCGGTTTTTGCAAGGCAAAATCTGCCGCCATTGCGTTGCCCCACGGTAACAAACCGCACCGGCCCGTTTCCAGCACGAGGCGATGACCGCCGATCATGATGTCGTCAAAGTGCTGGGGCCGCAGGTCGAATTTTCCAGCGATCAGGTCCTGTTCATCTTCCAGGCAGGCCGAACCGTCGGCGACTGGCGTCCAGCCATCGCCCCCGCGAGCAAAGACGTGCACGCGCACCCATTGTATGAACAAGGCTTCCGACTGACCGTCGCCATTGGCGTCGCGCAGCTTGATCTTGCACTGGGCTTCACGGTGGTGGCAGGGACCGATGTCGAAACGGATATCGTCCATCAGGTCAGGCGGAACGGCTTGCCCAGGCAACAGTTCAACAGGCATGGACTTGCCATCGGGTTCGGGCATGCTCGAAAACACTGTCTCCTGCTCGATTGTCTGGTCAATGCCCGGTCCCCAAGTCTGTCCGGCGCCGAAATAATACCTCCGCACACTCGCGGCCGCGACCCTGATGTCGTCCCGCGCACCTGGCCGTTCCAGGGCTTTCAGCGCGTCCATGCCGTAATGGCCAGAACGTAGTTTCAAATATCCCCAGTCGAAAGCCCGAAGCGTCGTATGTCCGCTCCGCAGCCGCCAAACCTGCTGCGCGACGGATAACTGAACCGGATTAACCGCCGGAAACCACCATGTCGCCACACCTGCAATCGCCAAGACCGCCAATACCGCCATCGCTCGCGTGTTATTCCGTCCTTTGACAAACAGGATGTCGAGCGTCGCCAACATGATCACCAGTGATGCAAAGCCGATCGCCATGCGATCGATACGCAACCCCAGCAGGACCATTTCCCAGCCGTAAAAGGCAATCAATGCAAAGGCGGCCACGCCCGTCAGGACGGCCAGCCACTCTGTCAGGATCGCCAATGACCTGTGGTACTGCATTTCCAGCAGCCCAAGCACGGCCATGGCACAGCCGGCCAACAGCCAAAGAGCGTAGCGATTGTGATCGTAGAAATAGGTGAGGGCCAAGACGCTGTCGGGTACCGGCGTCAGGGCGTATAACGCGTTTAAGCGAAAGGCGGCCACGGCCACGGTCAGAACGGCCAACAAGCTCAGCAGTCGTGTCGCCAGTTTCATCGCTTCCCCCGTTGGACGAGCATAACAGGTGAGGGTACATTGTGCAGCTGGTTATTTGTCGCTTTACGTTCCAATAGGCTGTCGGCTGTCTTAATAGACGATAACGTCACTACCGTTAGCCAAGCGGGGGTAAATCGACGGACGTACGCGGTATCAGCTATCTATAAAATCGTCTAATTTTGTAATCTCTTGTTTCGCTTTGAGGTTTGTGCAGATATTTTTGTATAAAATCTCTATGAGATAAATCTTGGCCAACAACGTATCTACGTGCAGTTTACGGCCTAGACGGCAGAGAATTGCATAAATATTGCTCGACCGTAAGCTCTGTGGCAGCGCCCTAAAAGGTCCTCATCGAGCGATATAGCCCACAACAAGTCATAAGCTTGGTCGTCTAAATGGGTGGAAATGGGTGGAAATGCCGGAACAAGGCATAACCCTGGTCGTCTAAATGGGTGGAAATGGGTGGAAATACCGGAACAAGGCCACAATAAAGGTGGTCAAACTTCGCGCACGTCCGGGTCAACAGAGTCGATTTGCCGCATTCCGGGCCATTTTCATCGCCCAAAACCCTACGCTAAGACCTGCAAAACGCTCCCCGGCGCCGTTCCCACAGCCATCGCGCCGCTGCGATAGCCCTCATAACAGGTTCCAGGGAAAGGGAAGGGGAGCATGGAGCCCTTTTGACGCCCGCCGGGAAACCTGTCTATCCGCCTGTCGACCAATCCGTAACCCGGCCCCGCCAATAGATGAACCGCTTGCCATCTCTGACCCAGTAGACCTCGCCCTGCATGGGGATGGTTCGGCCATCGCGCACCTGATAGTCCCAAAAACGCCCGCCCCAGGGCCGATCGACAATGACCTTGCCTTCCTGAGCCGGGCGGGCGGCGGTATCCATGCTCTCGACCAAACCGTCCGCGCCCAAATGGAGAGTGATCTCGGCACGGTCAGGCCCCGTGCCATTCCCAATGACAAAGGTTTTTTCATCCACCACACGCCAATCGATCTCTCGATTCATCAAGATCGCGTCGGGCGCCCAGGCGAGTTCGGCCAGGTAGCGCATCAGTTCGCCCCGCGTCACGGCCTTGGAGCCGGCGCTGCGCACGACTTGAATGACGCCTCCAACGCGCACCTCAAGCCCGGCCTTTTCCCCGACATGATAGTCAACGACCGTCATGCACTCAAAAGGCTCAAACGTGGCGCGCCATATGAAGTCAGGCGCGCTGAGCGATAGGCTCTGCCGCGCGGTGAAGACCATTGGCTTTTTGCCCGGCGCGCTCCACATTTCGCCGGCTTGCCGGATGGTGACGAAATTGGATTTGCTGTCTGCGCGCGCACCCAACCGGGCGGCCAGGGCCAGGACTTCGGGTGGCAGGCCGTCGCGGGGGAGCGGTTGTGTCCTTAGCGCCTCAAGCTCCCGTTCCATGGCGTCGATCGAGGCAAGGAAGCGGCTACGCGCAGACAGGCCCCAACCGAAAAGCAAAGCCGCGCCGAATCCGGCGATGGTCAACAGGGCCTTCATCATCAAAAATCCTTGCGCTTCTATCGCGGGGCAAAGCCCCACTTGAAAGCCGTATAAAGAACGCCGCCTAAAAACAGGCTGCCGAAAATCAGCTTTGTATGCCCCGCCAGCCATGCCGGCAGGTAGATGTCGAAATTGCTGCGTGGATCGGACGTTAACCGGCGCACCAGGGCGACAATCGGGCACTGTCCGCCATTCAGACCAAGGACGATCACTTCAAAGCAAACCACGCCGATCAAGATCAGGGCATGATGGGTGTCTCCGCGCCAGGCAAAAGCCCATATGCCGAATATACAAGCCACGAAGACGACCCAAATAAGGGTGTGAATAGCCTTGATCGTAACCAGCAGGGCCGATGAAAAGTGGCCTCGCTTGCCGGCCAATGCCTCTTCGACGCTTTTGGTGAAGGACCGGATCACGCGGATGCGACAATGTCACAAGCCGATAGGGCGCTCGCGGCACCCAGGACGATGACCTGGCGTCGGGCTGGCATGAATTGGCTTTCTGGAAATCGCGGACAAACGGAAAAGTCGTCTCGTATGCTCCCAATACCTATGACACATGGGCATAAGGGAGATATGTGAATCGTCGGCAGGAGGCGTCTGTCGGAAAGATATTATCTGGCCGTATCATTGAGCGTTGTTAGCCTTGAAATTCAGTCGGAAATTCGGGGGGCCACCGACCACTCGCAAATCGTCGTCGTTCATCTGCCGGCCGTGGCCATAAAAGTGGTAATATAATACTTTTTTGAACACGCATTCGCGAGCCAAAAAGCTGAACTTTTTCAATGAAAGTCCTCACGAATGCGTAGCCTGGTCTACTCATTCGTTGCAACGCACCCTTAAATCCCGCCGGCGGACCCTGTTAATCGTAACCTCAGCTCTTACATAAGCGAGAGTGAGGTTCCCCATGATCCCCTTTTCCATCCTCGACCTGTCGCAGATATCCGAAGGTTTTACCGTCTCGGACGCCCTGGCCAATACGCTGAGCTTGGCCCAACGCGCCGAGAACGCTGGTTACCACCGCTTCTGGCTGGCCGAACACCATGGCATGCCGGGCATAGCCTCGGCCGCGACCGCCGTCGTCATCGCCCATGTCGGCGCTGGCACCAGGACCATCCGCATCGGCTCGGGCGGCATCATGTTGCCCAACCATTCACCCCTGGTCGTCGCCGAACAGTTCGGCACCTTGGAAGCCCTCTATCCCGGCCGCATCGATCTCGGCCTTGGCCGCGCGCCCGGCACCGACATGATGACGGCCCGGGCCCTGCGCCGCAATATGGATGCCGGCGTCGACAGTTTCCCCAATGATATCCTTGAATTACAGGCCCTGATGGACACGCCCGGGGAAGGCCAGCGCATCCTGGCCGTGCCAGGTATGAACAGCCATGTCCCCATCTGGCTACTGGGTTCCAGCATGTACAGCGCGCAACTGGCGGCGCAACTGGGACTGCCCTATGCCTTCGCCTCGCATTTCGCGCCGGACCTGCTGATGGATGCCATCGCCCTATATCGCGCCCGTTTCCAACCCTCGGAAGCCTATGCCAAACCCCATGTCATGGTGGGCGTCATGGGCGTAGCGGCCGATACCGATGCCGAAGCCGCCTACCTCTATACCTCGATGCAACAGGCCTTCGCCAACCTGCGCCGCAATGTCCGCACGCCGTTCCCCAAGCCCGATCCGGACAAGGTGGCATCTTTCCTGCCGGAAGAATTGGCCCAGCTCAATCATATGCTGACCTATGCCGTGGTCGGCGGCCCCGACACCATCGCCCGCAAACTGGGCTTTTTCCTCGAACAGACCGGGGCCGACGAACTGATCATCTCCATGCCGATCCACGATATCGCGGCGCGGCTGCATAGCGTCGACCTGTTCGCCGGCGTCCGCGATCACATGAAAAAGGCGGCTTAGATCCGTCCCATGGTCGTCTGGGCGTTATAGATTTGCTGGATCGGCGCGTTGTCGGGATCAAGCGCAACCATGCGCCATTTCGTCCCGTCCTCCTCGAAACGCACCGGCGCCGCATTGGGGCTGGAATACATGTCGTCGAGGAATTTGCGTGACACGGCGCGGAACGGAATGCCGTGAAAAACGAACAAACACGTGTCTGTCGACCGGTGCGCATTGACGCAGGTATAGACACGCTCGATGACCTCGCCCAGGGGCTCGGCATTGTCGGGATAGTGCTTGCCGTCGAGATCGGCCTTAGGGTTCATAAACCCGCGCATTTCCTTGCGGTGCTTGTGAACCTCATCGATCGTCATGCCTTCGAACAGGCCGAAATTGCGCTCGATGAGACGGTCGTCGATGACCGGTTCCAGGCCCATAACCTCGCCGACAATCCCGGCTGTTTCCATGGCGCGCGACAACGGACTGGTGATGATTTTCGTCAGGCCGTGACCGGTCAACAGACCCGCCGCATGCCGCGCTTGTTCGCGGCCGGTGTCGTTGAGCGGGATATCGGTCGAGCCTTGCAAACGCATCTGCAGGTTCCAGTCGGTCTGGCCGTGACGCAGGACGTAGAAAACACTCACAACTTCGCCTTGATCTTGTCCGCGGTCGCCAAAAGCTCAGTCATGTCGGCCATCTTGCCGGCGGAGTGACGCGTCGGCGCGATATCGTCCCACACCGGCAGGATATGGAAATGGATATGGAACACGGTTTGGCCGGCGGCTTCGCCGTTGAACTGCATCAGCCGTAGGCCGTCGGGTTCCAGCGCGTCGCGCACCGCCCGGGCAATGCGCTGGGTTTGAAGGATCAAGTTGCTGAGATCGTCCGCTGCGATGTCATAGAGGTTACAGGCATTGACCTTGGGGATGACCAGGGTATGTCCGGGGGACTGCGGAAAGGCGTCCATAAAGCTCAATACACGGTCGTCTTCATAGATCTTTGCCGCGGGAATGGCGCCGGCCAGGATTTTGGCGAAGATGTTGGCGGGGTCGTATGGGACGGTCAGGCTCATGGAATCGCGCTTTTTCCGGTCGTTTTTGCAGGTTTTGCGACCTTAAAGGACTATGACAGCGAGGCCAAGAGGGGTAAGACCGGCGCCATGATCAATATTCTTCTCGTCATGCTGGGCGGCGCCGTGGGATCCGTGGCGCGCTACGGTCTGGGCAATGGGGCGCGTGCCCTGTGGCCGGCCTCGGAATGGCCGATCGGCACCTTTATCGCCAATGTTGCCGGCGGTGTTCTGATGGGCATATTGATGGGACTATTGCTTGGGCCGCTCAAGGGCACGTTTGATACCGAAAAGGCGCGTCTGCTGCTGGGTGTCGGTGTCCTTGGCGGTTTCACCACCTTTTCCAGCTTTTCGCTCGAAACGGTTTTTATGCTGGAACGCCGTCACTACGCCATGGCCCTGGGCTATGCCGTCTTGTCGGTTATTCTGGCGGTCGGCGGCGTCGCGCTCGGCCTGTTTCTGATCCGAAAGATTGCGGTATGAGCCACGAAGTCAAAACCCTCTATATCACCGAAGGCGAGGACGGTATCCGGGTCGATCGCTTCTTCAAACGCCGCTGGCCGCACCTCAACCACGTGCAACTGAACAAGCTGCTGCGTTCCGGCCAGGTTCGCGTCGATGGCGGCCGCGTCAAGGCCGATACCCGCTTGGTCGCCGGCTCGACCATCCGCGTCCCGCCCTTGCCCGACGCGCCCGATGTCGACCAGCAAAAGCGCGAACGCGCCATGCTGAGCCCGCAGGAAATCCGCTTCGCCAAGTCGATGGTGCTGTATGAGGACGAGGACGTCATCGCCCTCAACAAGCCGTCCGGCCTGGCCGTCCAGGGCGGCACCAAGACCAAGAACCACGTCGATCGTCTGCTGTCAGCGTGGGGTGAGGGCCTGGAACGCCCGCGCCTGGTCCACCGTCTCGACCGCGATACGTCGGGCGTGTTGTTGCTGGGCAAGAGCCCTTCGGCCGCCGCGCGCCTTTCGGGCGCCTTTGCCAAGCGCCGTGCGCAGAAGACCTATTGGGCCCTGGTGGCCGGCAATCCCAAGCCGGAAGAGGGCTATATCGATACGCCCTTGATCAAGAAGGGCTTCCACGACCGCGAAATCGTCCAGCCGGCCGAGCCTAACGAACCGGGCGCCGAGGCCGCCGAGACAGAGTATGTCACCATTTCGCGCGCCGGTCCGCGGGTGTCGTGGATGGCGCTACGGCCGCACACCGGCCGTACGCACCAACTGCGCGCCCACATGCAGGCCATCGGTCATGCCATCTTAGGTGACCCGAAATACGGTGATGAAGCCAGCGCATCGCTGTCGTCGGGCCTTGGTTTGCAATTGCATCACCGCCGTATCGAACTGCCGCATCCCACTCAGGGCACGCTGATCGTCGAGGCGCCTTTGGATCCGGTGATCAAGGCCGGTTTTGAACGTTTCGGCTTCGATGAGCACGAGGCCGAGGCCGATCCGTTTGCCAATATGAAGAAGAAAAAGCGTTGACCTTGAAACTCGCAGTTTGGGACGTCGACGGCACCTTGGTCGACAGCCGTGCCAGCATTTTTAGAGCCGCCGTTGAGTCGGCTAATGCCATAGGCGTCTCACCACCGACCTATGATCAGGTCCGCGCCATTGTCGGCGTATCGCTGTTCGACGCCCTGGCCATGATGCGGCCCGACCTCGATAATGAAACCATCGCCGCCTATACCCACGAATTCAAGGCGGCTTTCTTGCGTTTCCATGAAGATCCCGATTTTCGTGAATCCTTATATCTCGGTGCCACCGAATGCCTTCGCGCCCTCAAAGCCGACGGCTGGTTGCTCGGCATGGCGACGGGGCAATCGCGCCGCGGCGTCAATCGCTGCCTGGACGTCTATGGCTGGAGCGACCTGTTCGACGTTACCTTCTGCGCCGACGACGGCCCGTCCAAGCCGCATCCGCACATGCTGCATCTCAATCTCGAGGGCTTAAGCGTAGCCAAACATCAAGCGGTGATGATCGGCGATACCAGCCACGATATGCGTATGGCCAAGGAGGCCAAGGTCCATGCCATCGGCGTGTCCTGGGGCTTCCACATGGTCGAGGAATTGCAGGCGGCCGGTGCCGAGATTATCGTCAACGATTTCACCGAATTACGCGCGCAGCTCGACAAGTTTGCTGCCTGGCCACAAACCTTAAACGCTTGATATCTCATGACCTATAAAGCCGAAGCGCCGACCAAAAAATCCGATCAGTTGGGTTTCCGCCCTAAGCGTTTCTGGAAGGCCGCCGCTGTTGTACCAAGCGCCGGCGGCTTTGCCGTCGCGCTGGACGGACGCACCGTCAAGACACCCAGTGGCGCTGAACTAATCCTGCCCAATGCCGTCCTGGCCGGCCTCGTGGAAGCCGAATGGGCCGCGGTGGGCGACCATGTCGATTACGAACACATGCCGCTGACGCGCTTCGGTTTTGCCAGTGTTGATCGCATGGGCGAGGTGCTGGACGCGACCCTTGCCGAGGTCCTGCGTTATGCCGAAACCGATCTCGTATGCTATCCTTCCGAATACCCTGAGGCCCTGATTGCACGCGAGAACCATGCATGGCTGCCTTTGCTGGCTTGGGCTGAAACGGCGCTGGGCTTGCGCTTTGTGCAAAATCGTACCCTAATCCACGCGCCGCAACCGCCGGAGACAGTTGCGCGTCTGCGTGACCTGGTGCCGGCCATGAGCCAATATCAACAAGCGGGATTGATGGCCGCCATTCCCTTGTTCGGCTCGGTGGTGCTGGCCCTGGCCTTGCTGAACGGCCGATTGTCCGGTGACGAGGCCTACGATGCGTCACGCATCGGCGAGGACTTTCAGGCGGAGACCTGGGGCCGTGACGAAGAGGCGGCCAAGCGCGCCGGCAGTCACCGAATCCTTGCGGTCAGCCTTGACCAGTGGTTCAGGGCGCTGGCTTGATCGCCAACTGTTCGGCCGCCAGGGCACGCCGTTTCGCCAGTTGGCCGGTCAGCCACAGGAAGAACATGTGATAATCGCCGGCGAACGACCACAGCGGATATTTGAAGGTCGCCGGCCGATTATGTTCGACAAAGAAATGGCCGATCCAGGCACAGCCATAGCCGGCGACCAGCCCAGCCAGGATCCATAACGGATTGAGCGTCATCACGGTGATGACCAACGCCGCGATGCCGAACGTGCTGCCGAGATAGTGGATAGCGCGTGTCGCCGGCAAGCTGTGTTCGCTCAGGTAAAAATCGAAAAAGGCGGAATAGGTTTTATAACGTTCGGCCATGGCGCGTTTCCTTTAACCCATCCTACCACGTCACGTACCCTTCTTGAAGGGAGAGGCTTCTTCCTCCAGAGCCTGCATATGCTCGATCACGGCCTCGCGCTCGCGTTCCAGGAAGGATTCGACCGGTGCCCGCAGCCTGCGATCGCGGATATAGTGGGCGCTGTAGACCGGGTTGGGCAGATAGCCACGCGACAATTTGTGCTCACCCTGGGTGCCGGCCTCGACGCGCTTTAGACCGTGGGCAATGGCATAGTCGATGGCCTGATAATAACAGACCTCGAAATGAAGGAACGGCACGTCGATCAGAGTGCCCCATTGCCGGCCATAGAGCGTTTCGTTGCCGACGAAATTGATGGCGCCGGCGACCGCCTGGTCTCCGTCATAGGCAAAGATCAGCACGATACGGTCGCGCATGGTCTGGGCAACGCGTGAAAAGAAGGCGCGCGTCAGATAGGGGGCGCCCCATTTGCGGTCATAGGTCGACTCGATAAAGGCGTAGATCTGGTCGAGATGTTCCTCTGTGATGTCGGCGCCGGTAATGGCGCGCAGATCCAGTGCCGCCTGGACGTCGCGGCGTTCGCGGCGAATGACCTTGCGGCGGTTGGACGACAGCTGTGCCAGGAAGTCGTCAAACGTGGCGTAATCGGCATTGTCCCACCAAAACTGCTGGTCCTGGCGCAGCAACAGTCCCATCTCGCCCATGGTCAGCCACTCGTCTTCGAGCGGGAAAGTGACATGCAGGGAAGACAGCTTGTTGCTTTCGCAGAGTTTGACGGCGGCTTCGACCAGGGCGCGGCGGACATCTGGATCGGGTGACAATAGCCGTGGGCCGGTCACCGGCGTAAACGGCACGGCCGCCTGGAGCTTGGGATAATAGTCGCCGCCGGCCTGTTCGTAGGCGCGCGCCCACGACTGATCGAAGACATATTCGCCCATCGAATGGTATTTGACATAGAGCGGCATGGCTCCGACGACTGTATCGCCGTCGCTCAGGGTTAGATGGGTCGGCTGCCAGCCACTGGCGCGATCGACGCACGCCGTGGCTTCCAGAGCCTCGAGATAGGCATAGGAAGTGAAGGGGTTATCGTCCGGGCATAGGTCGTCCCACACGGCCTGGCCGATGTCCTGGATCGAATTATGCAGTTTCAGCGTCAGGGCAGGGGAGGTCATGTCGCTTGCATATGGTAGGTCGGCCGGAAAGCCACAAGATTATTTCTAGTCGGCGTAGAGCTTGATCAGTTGATAGGTGAATTTGCGCCCGTCCATCAGGGACTGGACGCGTACACGTTCGTTCAAGCCGTGGATATTGCCTTCATCGGGATCGACGAAAATGCCAGAAAAGCCATAGGTCGGAATGCCGGCAGCCGTGGTGTAGATGGCGTCGGACGCCCCGGTAACCATGACCGGAAGGACCGGTGTGCCGGGATAGAGTTTGGCGGAGACCTGCTCGATCGGGCTTAAAATGTCGGGTCCAAGCGCCGGCGACGGCGTGGCCGGGCTGAGGTCGCCATAGGTTTCCACGCTCACCTTGGGGTCGCCGATGGCATTGCTCAGCGCCATGCGCACATCCTCGATCGGCGTGCCCGGGAAGATGCGGCAATTGATATTGGTCTTGACGGTCTGCGGCAGGGCATTGGGCGCATGGCCGCCATTGATCAGGGTGGCGACACAGGTCGTTCGCAGGATCGAATGATAGTACTTGTCCTTGGACAGCACGGCATTGGCCGCGGCATCGGTCGGATCCTTGACGATGGCCGTCATGGCCGCACCGATATCCCCGCCCTTGATCGCCGCCATACGCGTGAAATAGGCGCGGGTGGCGTCGTTCAGCATGACGGGGAATTCGTAGGCCTGGACCTTCTTCAGGGCGTCGGCCATCTCATAAATGGCGTTGTCGGGTACCGGCTGGGAGGAATGGCCGCCGGGATTGGTCGTGGTCACGGTGAAGTCCTGATAGACCTTCTGGCCGGCCTCGACGCTCATCGATACCCGCTTGCCGTTTTCGTCGAGGTCGCCATCGGCACCTTCATTAATGGCGAAGGCCGCGTCGATCCAATCCTTGTGGTTTTGCCCCAGCCATTCGGCGCCGTTAAAAGAGCCGGTGGTTTCCTCGCCGCAGGTCAGGGCCAGCTTGATATCGCGCTTGGGCTTGTAACCCTCCTGCTTGTAGCGGATCAAAAGGTCAGTGAAGATGGCCGCCTGGGCCTTGTCGTCCGATGTGCCGCGGCCGTAGAAATAGCCACCTTCCTCGACCAGGGTGAAGGGATCACGCGTCCAGTCCTCGCGCTTGGCCTCGACGACATCGAGGTGCGCCAGAAGCAGGATGGCTTTTTGCTTGGAACCGGTGCCATGCAGCACGGCAACCAGGCCGCCATCCTTCGGATGTTCCGGTGTCGAAAACAGGTGGATGTCGTCGTCGCTATAGCCGGCGGCCTTGAGGCGTGTCGCCATCTTGGTCGCCGCTTCGGTGCAACTGCCGACCGATAGTGAGGTATTGGTTTCGACAAGTTCCTTATAGAGGTCGCGGAAGGCCGGTTCGCCATCACCGGAATGGTCGGCGGCTATCGCAGGCGCAGCGAGGCAGGTCGAGGACAGCAGGGCGAACAGTGTGGATTTCAGGCGCATGGTCGAGTCCTGGCGGCGAGGGAGAGTCGATGGACGCTAACACCGCTTGCGGCGCTGCACAATCGGTTAGCGTCCTTCGCCGACGACGACCATGGCGCCCCAGTTTGACGGTTGCGCCGATTGCGGATCGTGACGGTCATTCAGCATATCCAGCATGGCCGTCCGCAAGGCTTCGGCTCGGCCTTTGTGGTCGACGACATAGTAGCGCACCGCCGCCGCCGTCAGGCGCGCCGCCTGGGCGTCCTGGATCCTCCAGTGCGAGACGATCAGACTGCGGGCGCCGGAGGCGAAGAAGCCGCGCGCCAGGCCGGACAGGACTTCGTCGCCCTGAGCGCCGGCCTTTTTGCGCCCCGCCGCCGTATTGCACGCCGACAGAATGACCCAGTCGGCATTGAGATGCAGGGTGGCAGCTTCCGAAGCTGTCAGCAGGCCGTCATCGTCACTGTCGTCCTTGGCTGCGGCATCGTCTGACAGGACCAAGGCTGGTTCTTCCAATCCGTCTAGATCGCCGGCGCGCAGGGCATGGGTGGCGAAGGCCAGGACGCGGACTTGCGATAGGTCCTTGTCGCGAAGCGCCTTTTCCGTAGCCATGGCGCCAAGATAAAGCGGTGAAGCGCTCTTGTCCTTATTGGGCGCGAACACGCCGGCCATGGCCAGCAATTCGCTCCTGGCGCCGGGCAGGGGCTGCAGATCGTCGGCACGCTCGGCCGCATTGAGGTCGGGCGAGCCGAAGCCGATAAAGGCGGTACCGGTGGTGGTGGCGCCCGTGTGCTGGCGGAGGAATTTCAGGCTGTTGACCGATGGAAGAGTGGCCAGGGCGTAGGACCGGACCAGCCAGTCGGTCTTACGCATGGCCTTCGGATCACGGTCGTCGCCGATCGGCGGTTTGGTGACCAGGACCGATAATGGCAGATACGACAAGCCGCCGCTGGCTGAAATATAGACGACCTTGGCGCCAGCTAGCAGCGGCTGGGCCGGCGCCAGGACCTGCTGATAGAGGTTGTACGCAGTTTGGCGCGAAAACACGAATTCCGCCGGCAGGGTACTGTCCGATGGCTTGCCGCGTAAGGCGTCGCGGCCCGGATCGAGCGCAAACCGCAGGCTGTCGACTTCGGTCGCCAGGTCGTCGGCGGTGGCGTCCGTGCGATACCACTGGGCGTTGTCATGGCGCAGGCAGAAAATATAAGTGCCGCTACTTGTCGGGTGGATCAACACAAGGGCTTCGTCGGGTGCGAGTAGGGCCTGGGTCTCGGCGATGCTGATTGGGAACGGGGCGACTAGGGCGTTGTACGCCGGATAGTCCTGCGACAATTGCAAAGCCAGGCGTTGGACCTCGGCGTCGGCCTTGTCTGCGGCCTCGGTCAGGGAGCGCGCCTTGTAGGCGGCGGTGTCGCCGCTGGCGCCGCGCGCCGTGTTGGCCGCCGATTCCAGCACGTCATATTGTTGCCGGGCCGTAATCAACTGATCGATCAGGTCGCGCAATTCCGGCGACTGCGCCGACTTGCGGGCGGCGCCGCGCGCCAGGGCCTGGGCGGTTACCGACAGGTCGGCCCACTGCGCTGCCTGATAAGCCGCCTCCATAGGCGAGGTTTGCGTTTGCGCCATGGCCGGCACGGACAAACCCGCCAGCAAAAGGCTCAGCCATAGAGCTTTGATCATCCCAACCCCCGGAAATTTGGCGCCAGCTTGACCTTCGGTGCGCGAAAGTCAAGAGCGCGATAGCCGTGTTAGAGTTGACAAGCCTGTTGGCTCAGCGTCTAATTTCGTCACGGCCGGGGGAGGGATCACGATGCGCATCGCCATGACGGGACTGATTCTGGTACTGACTGCGGCAGCACCTTCGGTGCACGCCGCGGATACCGTGGCCGGCCTGATCGCCCAGGCCGACAAGCTCGATCTCAGTGGTGATCTGCAGGGCGCATATGACCTGACGAAAAAGGCGCTCGTCCTGGCCCAGGCCGGACACGATCCTGTTGCCTTGGGCGATGCCCTGGCCAGCGTTTGTGAGCAGGGCACCGGCATGTACGATCCGGGCGCCGATGTCTATTGCCAGCAAGCCTATGATCAGCGCCTGAAGACGCTCGGCAAGGACGATTTCAAAACCTATATTTCCGAAGCCGAATTGGCCAATCTCTATCTCGACTCCGATGCTCCAAAGGCCGTCGCCATGACCCAGGACGCGGCCGGCAATATGGAGCGATTGGCCAGGACACCCGACGATTGGGCGCAAACGGCGACCGCCTATGGCATGTTGGCTCTGGCGCTGAAATACCAGGGCAAGTTCCTCGACGCCCGCGCACCTTTCGAAAAAAGCATTGTCATCATGCGCCGGCCGGACGTTGCGCCCAATGTCGCCCTGGCGTCGTCTCTGACCGACTATGCCGACATGGATATTACGCTGGGCGACTTCGACAAGGCCTTCGACCTGGCGTCGCAAGCCCTGGAGGTGCGGGCGAAATTGCAGGCGCCGGATCATCCGGATGTGGCCGACACCCTGGGGGTTGCCGGCGATGCCCTGCGCCGCATGGGGCGCTATGACGAGGCCGAAACCTATTTCCAGCGTGCCCTGAAGATTTCCGAGGCCACCCAACCCCAGGTGCCGGTCATTCTCGGCCGTGGTTACCAGAACCTCGGTCAGATCTATATGAACACGGGCCGCTATGCCGAGGCGCAAACCCTGCAGGCTAAGGCCGTGGCCATGTTCGCGCCGCTGGGCGATAAGGGCCAGATGTTGTTGTCCGGGGCCTATTACGATCTGTCCAACAGCTATGCGTCTCAGGGCGAGACGCGGTTGGCGCTGGAAGCGGCCAATAATGCACTCGATACCATTCTGAAACAGAAGGACCGCACCTTCGACCGCTCGCTGACCTACATAGCGTGGATCGCCAATCTGAAGTTCAAGAGTGGCGACTATGACGGCGGCAAGGCCTTGGTCGACGAAGTCCTGGCCACGCGTTTGACGGCGTCGCCGACGTCATCGCGAACGGCCGACGCCTTGCTGCTGCGCGCCACCATGTTGCATGACAAAGGCGATTACGCAGGCGCCCGCGCCGATCTCGAACAGGCGCGGACCATCCTTAAGCCGCTCAGTCCCTATTCCAGCGCGGCCATACGTGTCGACAGCCTGCTGGCGGCCACGCTTCTGGCCCAAGGCGACATGACCAGCGATCCGTCGGCCTATGCCCTGGCCGACAAGGCGGTTCAGGCCCAAGCCCATGTCCTGACCACCATGGCGCGCCTGCAAGGGGCCACAGGCGGGCTGCAAACGCCGGCCGACCGCCGCGAGATTTTCGACACCTTGCTAGATGCCGCCTGGGTCAGCACGCACTGAAACGGTTAGGCTGCGGCGTCCAGGGCCGGGGAGGGCGCCATCTGACGATGGAACAGCCGCCAGAAGATAAAGAGGCCGACTGCGGCGGCACCGACCAGACCGGCATGCAGCAGCCAAAACTTGAAGGCGCCGAGTGGTTCGAGATATTGCCCCAGGGCGCCTGCCAGCATGTCGGCGCCGAAGAATGTCAGCATATAAACGCCGATGAGCGTGCCGTTGACCCTTTGCGGGGCGACGCGGGCGAACAGGGCTAAGCCGACCGGCACCAGGTTGGCAAAGCCGATGTCGTTCAGGGCTTCGAAGATGATCGCCCACCACAAGGACGCCTTATGACCCGGCGTCACCGTCATGGCCGCCGCGGCCAGGGCCAGGGGCGCCGCCGCGGCGAAGAAGCCGGCAAAGGCGATCTTGGCCATTTCATCCGGTTCTTTCCACTTGGTCGACCACCATTTCCAGAAGGCGATCGAAGCCGTCAGGAACACCATCGACATGCCGGCATCGAGCGAGACCAGCCAGCTTGACGGCAGGTCCTGGCCGAAGAAGTGAAAATTGAGATTGTCATTGGCCCAGGTCAGGTAATTGTTGAAAATCTGCTCGTTCATGACCAGCGCCACCGCCATGAACGGCAGGAGGACCAGCAGTAGTGCGACCTTGAGGCCATCGCCCTCGACAAAGGCCGGCACGGCATCGCGGGCGGCCGTAGTGCGTGGCGGTTCTTCGGGCAGCCATTTGCGGCCGCTGAGATAGACCAGCAGGCCCAGCACCATGCTGATGCCGGCGGCGCCGAAGCCCCAGTGCCAGGCGATCTTTTGCCCGAGCGTGCCGCAAACGATCGGGGCGACGATGACGGCGATGCTGAACACCAGGTAGAATATCTGGAAGGCCGTGCCGCGGCGGACATCGTCCTTGCCATACAGCGCGCCGACCTGGCTGGAAATATTGCCCTTGAAACAGCCGACACCGATCAGAATGCAGGCCAGGGCGATGAGGAAGGATTGCTCGAATGCCATCAGGAAATGGCCGAACGCCATGATGATGGCGCCGATGGTAATGGTAGCGCGTCGCCCAAGCCATTGGTCGGCTACGAAGCCGCCCAGCAAGGGAGTCAGATAGGTGAAGCCGTACAGTCCGACGATGACCGAGGTCATGCCGGCGACCTTGAGCGGCCCATAGACGTGTTCCAGCATGTCATGGAACCAGCCGAAGCCGATGACATGCTCGACATGGCCGGGCAGCAATAGAAGTTGCGCCAGATAGAGGGTCAGCAGGGCGCGCATGCCGTAATAAGAGAAGCGCTCGAAGGCCTCGGCGAAGACCAGGTAAATCAGCCCGATGGGATGGCCCAGGAACGCCTTGTCATACTTGGTGCGCTCTTCTGCGGTGGCTATGGCCATGACGGACTCCCGTGGTACTTTGGTTGAAACTGCAACCAAGTCAAGAGCTTGTCAACAGGTGCGCAGGCGTGTGACGGTCTGCCGGTCCCGGCCGATCACGCTTTAATTGCCGCGATGAATCGGCCGATCAGGTTAAGAAAGGTCCACCCCACCATGGCCACGCCGCCGAGGAAGAACCAGGGGATGTTCAGAGCGTCTGCGCCATGGGAGAAGGCGATCACGCCGAGCCAACCGAAGCGCCACAGGAAACCCCAGCCTGCTGGCACGGTAGGCAACAGCGGGGCGCGATAGATCAGGATCACGGCAGCGACAGCTGTGAAGGCCCAGATGGCCAGATCCGGATCCTGCAAAGTGGCGACCATGATGCCCATCCCGCCGATGCATGACAGAAACAGCAGAGCGATAATAGCAAGCCCAAGTGCCTTCGGCACGTTGGTCCACAGGCGGAACAGGGTGATCTTGGTGACGCCGGTGGCCAGGATACAGGCGGCGAGGGCCAGCGACATAGCGATCCCGGTTTCCGGTGCGAAGCGCCACAGACCAACGCCCCACCACAGGATCAGGAGCAATTGGTTGAGGACCATGCGGATGTCCCAGGCTTCGCGACCGTCGCTTTCAGTGATCGTCCCCGCCCACAGCAGAGTGGCCAAGGCAAGCAGGCCTGCGCCCGCAGTCACAAACCACGACGGTGGCGCCGCGGCGAGGATGAGGGCGGCCAGGCCAGTGCCRGCCCAGCCGTAACGCAGGATGGGCGGGGCGGTGAAGCGGGCCCTCTGCCGCCACAGGTGACGCGGCCAGGTATAGCCGAAATGCCGGACAAGAAGCCCGGCCGCAAGGACCGGCACGGCGGCCGGAAACAGCGCCAGCGGGAGAAGTTCGGGTGAAGCGCCCCAAACCAGCCAGCTGCACAGCATGAGGCAGGGCAGGGCGAGAATAAGGTTCCATAAAGTCCAGGCGTCGAGGTGCGGCCGGTTGAAATAGCGGTCCCAGGCGGCGACCGTGCCCTTGTCGAGATCGCCTTCGATTGTCGGGTGGTGCTGGCGAATATAGGTCAGCAGATTGCGGACATCGCCCGCAACCGGGGCAAACAGCCGCCGTCGCCAGCCGAAGGGGCGCGGCGGCGCCGTCAGTTCGCGCCACGCGCGAGCATGATCGTTGTCCGGCGTCTTCAGCGTCTTCAGGGCGCCTTGATCGCGGTTGCGGCCCAGGATAGGCGCGACGAACCATGGCGTAGTGATCCGACGCGCGGCTTTTTCCCAACCGAAAAATTCCATGGCCGGACGTATTAGGGCGTCGGCGCGCGGCGCTTGATGGAGGATGAGATTGGCCAGTCTTTGTTCGGTGGCGACCCGGAGGCCGATGTCGTCCATGGCCGGGGATGCGACCAACTTGGCGAACAGGTCGGTCAGGTCTTCGGGGGCGCTGTCCTTTTTGCGTGCTATGGCTTCGAGACGGTTCAGGTCGGCGCGGAAGATGTCGTGAGGCGAGGGCGCTGGTGGCGCGGCAGGCGACGGCTCTGCCGGGGCTTCAGGCAAGGCATCCGGCACGCCGTCGCGGACTTTTTCAGAAGCTTCCGCAACGGCCGGGACGCCGGCGGGAGCGAGGTGAAAGGTTTCGATCTCCGCCACCAGATTGTCGGAAAAGTCGACGGCGGCGGGCCTGCCGACTTGCGCCAGGGCGCGCTCGTAGGCAGCGCGGAGCGCTTGGAAGCCTGAGGGATCGTCTTCCGGGTTGGTCAGTTTGAGTTGCCGGGCATAGGCGCGGCGGATGTCCCCACGGTCGGCGGTGCGCGCTATGCCGAGCGTCTTCCAGATGCCGCTCAGAGCCATGAATCGCCTTCGAGGTGATCAAGGGCGGCCAAAAGTTCGGCGCGCGCCTTTTCGATGGCGCGCGGCTCCTGAGCATCGAGGACGCTCTCGAACTGGCCAATCCACTGGCTGACGGCGCTGCGTTTGTCGCCGAGAAAGTCCTCGTAACAGCGGGCGGCGCGGGCGAGCGCTGCGCGATTGGCGTCACTATCGCGGGGATGGACCTTGAGCGCCGCCAACGCCTGGCGCTGTTTTTCCAGGGTGTCGCCCGACGGTCCGTCGTCATCGACGATGACCAGTTGTCGTTTTTCGCCGGTCATGGGTACGTGGACGTCGATCTCGATCAGGCCGTTGATGTCGTAGGTAAAGCGGCATTCGACCATGACTTCGCCCGCGGGTTTAGGCGGCACGGGGATGCTGATCTTGCCCAAGGCAACATTGTCACTGACCTGGCGCGACTCACCCTGGTAGATGTTGAATTCAACAACGGCCTGGCCGGGCGCCAGTGTGTGGTAGGTATTAACGCGGCTGGCGGGCACGGTGATGTTGCGTTCCAGGATAGGCGAAAAGATGCCACGACGCAGATTGCCGGCCGCGTCGCGTTCGGCGATGTCGACGCCCAGGCTGAACGGGCAGACATCGGTGACGGCGACCTCTTTCAGGGCGACATCGCGCGCCTTGAGACCAGCCTGCACGGCCGCGCCCAGGGCGACGGCTTCATCAGGGTGGACGGTCTGGGCCGGAAAGCGGCCGAACATGCGCGTCACCGCCTTGCGCACCACGGGCATGCGCGTGGCGCCGCCGACTAGGACGATCTCGTTCAAGGAGGCAACGGGGATATCGCTGTCGCGCAAGGAGCGCAGGACTGGCTCGCGCAGGCGTTCGATCAGGGGAGCGGCCATGGTGTCGAAGTCGTCGCCAGTCAACTCAAGGCTATAGGCCTTGTCTTTCCACACTACGCCCATCGTTACTGCGTTCTGGCTGGTCAGAGCGCGGCGGGCGCGTTCGGCGGCGGCGCGCAGGGTCTGCGTCATGGCGTCTTCTTCGCCGGATTTCACCGCCCACGCCTTGGCGTGCTTCGCCTTCATCGCCTTGACCAGCAGGTCGTTGAAATCCTCGCCCCCCAGACGGGCGTCGCCGGTCGAGGCGCGTACCTCGATGACGCCTTCGAAGATTTCCAGCACCGAGACATCGAAGGTGCCGCCGCCCAGATCGAAGACCAGGAAGCGGGCTTCGTCGTCCAATTGGTGGATACCGTAGGCAAGGGCCGCCGCCGTCGGTTCGTTGAGCAGGCGTTCGACCTTGAGCCCGGCCAGTTCGCCGGCGCGGCGTGTCGCCTTGCGCTGTTTGTCGTTGAAATAGGCGGGAACGGTAATAACGGCCTCGGTGACCGGTTCGCCCAGGAACGCCTCGGCATCGGCCTTCAGGCTGCGCAGGACCAGGGCTGACAATTCTTCGGGGGAATAGTCCTTCTTGCCCAGGCGCGTGCTGCGGCGCGAGCCCATATAGCGCTTGAAGGTTGTCGCCGTCAGATTGGGATGGGTCGATTGCCGTTCACGCGCCGGCAGGCCGACCAGCAGGTCGCCATTATCGTCCAGCCCGACCGCCGAGGGCGTCAGATTATGGCCGAGGCTGTTGGGAATCAATTCCGCCTTGCCGTCGCGAAACACAGCGACAGCAGAGTTGGTTGTACCTAAATCGATACCAATAATCACTCTATACTCCCCCCATACAAATACTTAGCGTCGGAAATCCTTGACCTCGATCAGGGCGTCGATTTCGACAGCGAAGCCCAGCGGAATCTTGTACATGCCAACGGCCGAACGGGCGTGGCGGCCGGCGTCGCCCAGGACGGCGACCATCAGGTCCGAGCAGCCATTGACGACCTTCGGTATATCATAAAAGTCGGGACCGGCCTGGACGAAGGCATTGAGCTTGATGACGCGGACGACGTTTTCGAGGTCGCCGCCGGCGGCCGCCTTCATCTGAGCCAGCAGGTTGATGGCGCATAGCTTGGCGGCCTCGACACCGTCTTCCAGCGTCAGGTCGGCGCCGACCGTACCCTTGATGCCGCCATTGGCCGCGGTCGAGACCTGTCCCGAGATATGGACGTGGTTACCGGTCCGGACGAAGGTCACATAGTTGGCGACGGGCGCCGACGGCGTCGGCAGGTCGAGCCCGAGGGCGCGGAGATTCAGTTCGGGGTTCGACATGGCAGGTCCTCAGATGCGATGCCGACCTATAGCCGATTCACAAGCCGCAGGGCACTGCAAAACTGCGCTGTCGCTGTCGGCGCCGGGGTCGGTGGGAGATTCGGAGTAGATTCAGCCATATAGTCCCCGCTTTATTCGGAGTGCCGTTGAATTTGTTGGCTTTTTAGATCGATTCGGAGTGTCGTATTATTATATTACCGCATATCAAGGCCTCTAAAAGCCAGTTTTGGCGTTGCGCTCACTCCGAACCGTTCGGATTTGGCAAGAGTGACGGCCGACCGCCGCCGTTGCGGCGAGCCTTAGCTGGCGCTTGAGCGCTGACACTGTTTACCTTCTGTTACCTTTCCTTTTACCTCTTGTTACCTTTCCCTTCACCTCGGCTTAAGAGAGTCCGTGTAGTTTCAGCGCAGACAAACGCAGAATCGCCACGCCAGAGCGATTCGCCACAAAATAGATGGATTTCGGCCCACAGATAGGGTCAAGGGTAGCCTGGATGACGCACAAAAAAGTTCTCATTGTCGAAGACAACGAACTGAACATGAAGTTGTTTCACGACCTGCTGGATGCGCAGGGCTATGAAACCTTTCAGACAGGCGAAGGCCTGTCCGCGCTGACCCTTGCCCGCAAGCATCGCCCCGACCTGATCCTGATGGATATCCAACTGCCTGAAATCTCCGGTCTCGAAGTCACCAAGTGGCTGAAAGAGGACGACGAGTTGTCGCACATCCCGGTGGTGGCCGTCACGGCCTTCGCTATGAAGGGCGACGAGGAACGTATCCGCGAGGGTGGCTGCGAGGCCTATATCTCGAAGCCGATCTCGGTCACGCATTTCCTCGACACGGTGCGCCGTTATTTAGGGTAAGCCCAATGACCGCCCGCGTTCTGATCGTCGACGACATTCCCGCCAATGTCAGGCTGCTTCAAGCCAAGCTCGAGGCTGATTATTATGAAGTGCTGTCGGCTCACAACGGCCAGCAAGCTATTCTGATGGCGGTCGAGCACCAGCCGGATATCATTCTGCTGGATGTCATGATGCCGGAGATCGACGGCTACGAAGTTTGCCGCCAGCTCAAGGACAATCCCGAGACACGGCATATTCCGATTATCCTGATCACGGCGCTTGACGGCCGCGACGACCGTTTGTCGGGCCTGGAAGCCGGCGCCGACGATTTCCTCACCAAGCCGTTCGACGACGTTATCCTGATGGCGCGCCTGCAAGCCCTGGTGCGGCTGAAACAGATGGTCGACGACCTGCGTACGCGCGAAGCCTCGAGTCGTCGTGTCGGCCTGGTCGACAATGCTTTATATCAGCGCCAGATTTCAGCCACGGGCAATGTGTTGATCCTCGACGACAATGTCCGTCAGGCCGAGCGCATGATGGTGCAATTGGGCGAAGATCATCGCTGCGCCTATTTGACCGATCCCGAACAGGCGATGAAGGTCGCCACCGGCCGTGTCGATCTGATCGTTATCAATTTGACCGCCAAATCGTTCGATGCCTTGCGGTGGGTGGCGCATCTGCGCACCAACGAAGTGACCCGGCAACGCGCGGTCCTGGCCATCGTCAATCCCGACGAACGCAAGCAGATGCTGAAGGCCCTCGAACTGGGGGTCAATGACGTCATTCCGCGTCCGGTGGACATGCAGGAATTGCGTATCCGCGCCCGCACCCAGATCAAGCGCAAGCGCTACGGCGACTTCCTGCGCACTACGCTCGACCGTTCGCTGGAGCTGGCGGTCACGGATCCTTTGACCGGATTGAACAACCGCCGCTTCCTCGACCATCAGCTTAGTGTCTTGCTAGCGCGCCATATCAAGAATGCCCAGCCGTTGTCGGTTCTGATGCTGGATATCGACCTGTTCAAGCGGGTCAATGATACGTTCGGCCACGACGGCGGCGATGAGGTCATCCGCGAATTCGCCCGCCGCCTCAGCCAGAACGTTCGCGCTATCGACATGGCCTGCCGTTTCGGTGGTGAGGAATTTGTCGTCCTGATGCCGGAAACCGATGGGCCCGACGCGCTTCATATTGCCGAACGCGTGCGCAGCCAGGTGGCGGACACGCCGTTCCAGCTGTCGGACGGCCGCTCCTTGACGGTGACGGTCTCCGTCGGGGTAGCGACGGCGCAGGGTCTGGGTGATTCGCCGGAAAGCCTGCTCAAGCGGGCGGATGAGGGCGTCTACGAAGCCAAGCAGTCCGGCCGCAACAAGGTCGTGGTCCGCGCGGCCGCTTAACTGCTGGACGACGAACCGCCGGTTTCCTTGTCAAGCAGGTCCGACGCCATGCCGGCGGCAAGGTTGGTATAGGTTTCGCAGGCTGTCTTGCCGTTGGCAGGCGTCGCCGCGACGCCATCGTCGAGGAAAGACTGCCAGCAGGTCTTGGTGTCGGGGCAGGCGGACTTGGCATTGCCCTCGGCGACGATGACGAACTGATCCGCGGTCGCGGTATCGATGATCTTTTCGAACAGGGTATGCGACATGGTCTTGGCCTGGGTGTAGTTGTCGAGGCCGTTGACCTCCTGACAGGCATAGGTGACGACCATCAGGTTCGACATGGCCTCGACCAGATTGGGGCCGTCGTCCGAGGACGAAGAAGACGAGGACGCCGTCTGAGCCTGACCCGCGGCGGGACAGAGCGACAAGGCCAGAAAAAGCGGAGTGAGGGCAAGAAGGCGTTTCATCGGGTGTCCCTTTCATTTGGGGCAGCGGGTTTTAAAAGACGACTGAACCTTATCCCAACTTGCCGCCCTGTCATCTTACAAAGATCGTTATGTAGGATTTCCCGGCATACAGACGCAAAAAAGCCGCGCCGAGATAAGGGGGGACTCAGGCGCGGCTTCGTTCAGCCCTTGAGCGGGGGGGATGTGCTCAAGGACAATCTTGCGAAAAGGCAGATCTACTTGATCTTGCCTTCCTTGAATTCGACATGCTTGCGCACGACCGGATCGTACTTCTTCAGCACCATCTTTTCGGTCTTGGTGCGAGCGTTCTTCTTGGTGACGTAGAAGAAGCCGGTATCCGCCGTCGAGTTCAGGCGGATCTTGATGGAGGCTGGCTTAGCCATGGCTAAAGTCCTTGAGGTGCGGGGCGTCACGGGACGCGCGTAAACGAGAGGGGCGGAACATACTCATAGATCGCGGCAAGTCAAGGGTGAAAGGGCGTTTTTTCATTAGAGCGCTTTACAACGGCGTATTTGTCGCCAGGATCATGCGATGATCTATGAGGAAGTCGCCCCGTCACCGTCGTTCGCACCTTTTATTGAGCGCTTTTGGGCGTTTTCGCTGGAAGCGCATGACCCGTCAAGCCTTGATCATGTCATCGTGCCGGACGGGACGACGACCTTGTCGGTGACCCAGGCGGCCAAGGGCGGGCGCACCGTCACCCTGGCAGGGCCTTCGCTTACGGCGCGGCGCCTGATCGTGGAAAAGGACGCTCGCTATCAAGGCTTGCGCTTTCGGGCCGGGGGCGTGCGTGCCTGTCTCGGCATCGACATTGCGGGACTTGTCGAAAAACGACTATCGCTGGCCGAGGTGGCGCCGGACTTGGCGCGTGCTGTGGCGGTTATGGATATGACGGGCGGGCTCGCGGGCTTTGCCCGCGCGTTCGAAATCCTGGCGATGTCCTGGGCGACTCAAACTGAGCGGCTCGATGGGGCCGTGTGCGGCCTGGCCGACGCCTTGATCGCCAGCGATGGCGCGGTCGCTCTGCGGGATATGATGGACGGTTTCGGCGTCGGCGCCCGGCAATTGCGCCGGCGCTTCGTGGCGGAGACCGGTCTGACGCCCAAGGCGTTTTCGCGGCTGCGCCGGGTGCGGCGGGCCTGTGTCGATCTGGTCTATCTGCAACGCGGCCAGGTGGCGGCCGTGTCCGCGGACCACGGCTTTGCCGATCAGCCGCATTTTACCCGCGAGATGAAGGCGGTGTTCGGCATGTCGCCGCAACTGGTCCATGCCTACCTGGCGCAGATACGCCACAGGAACTTGCTGGAAACCGCCGGCGATGTCCGATTCCTTCAAGCGGAGTCGCATCCGGCGTGGTAGCGTTGCTCATTCAGATATGAGGGACGACCGATGTCGAAAACCATGATCACCGCTGCCGCCGTTACTTTAGTTTTCTCAGGTGCCGCCGTGGCCCAAGAAGCCACCAAGCCCGCCGCTAATGCCGAAGCCATGGCCAAGATGGCTGCCATGAAAGGCGTGTGGAAAGGGGAGGCCAGCGGCGTCGGTTTCGGCGGCGTGCCGTTCAAGGTGACCCAGACGGAACGCATCGGCGCCATGTTGGGCGGTGACGTATTGGTCATCGAGGGCCGCGGCTATAAGGACGACGGCAGCGTAGCCTTCAACGCGTTCGGCGTGCTGTCGTTCAACGCTCAAACCAGCAAGTATGAGTTCCGCGCCTATAATGGCGGGTTTTCCGGTACCTATGACTGGACGCCGACCGACACCGGCGCCATCTGGTCGATTCCCGCCGGGCCGAATGCCAATATCGTCAGCACCATTACCTTGACCGACGGCAAGTGGCACGAGGTCCAGGCCTATGTCGTGACTGGGCAGGAGCCGAAGACGGTTGTCGACATGACCCTGACGCGGGTCAGCGATAGCGATTGGCCGGCAGCGGGCGCGGTTCAGCCTTAGATTGGCGTGCCGTCGACTGTAACGCTTGACCCGGCCGCGACGGGGCGCGTAAACCGGTGACATGAAAAAGATATCGTACGCCAAAACCTGTGTCGCCGCCTTCGCCGCCCTTGCGCTGACAGGGGCCGTCGTGCCCGCTCAGGCCAACACCTATTATATGGCGCTGGGGCCGGACGACACCATGTTCAGCGCCGTCGACATGGATTCGGTCAAGGACTTGGGCGACAATAAAAAGTCGGCCCTGATCGTCGTCATCTATAACGGGCTACGTTATGACGGCACGACCAAATATGCTCTGGCCGTCGCGCGCTTTAACTGTAAAAATCATACGGCCGACGACAAGTTGCGGCAAAACTATGATGCCTCCGGCAAACTGCTCAGAAACATACCTTATCAGGATGCCGACAGCGATTTCGAAACCGTTCCTCCCGGCAGTGTCATAGCGGCGCAAATGACGGCCGTTTGCGAGGGCGGCAGCGCGTCCGCCAATGGAGTCACCAAGGCCTTCGACAATGTGCAGGCTTTGGTGACGACACTGAGTGGTTTTTATGCCTCCCGGCATTAAAAATAGGGCATTGTACGAAAGGAATAGAGTCATCCACAGATGGCGCCGCGCGCGTGCACAGATCATCCGAGTGCATTGACGGGAATGCGAATTCAGTTGCCTAATCCGGCCAAGCTTCACACACTATAGCGTGTCAGGGGGAAACATGGCTATCGCGGCGAAAATCCTGACCTGGCTTCTCAGTGTTGCGGTGCTGATCGTCGCGGGGCTGCTTGCAGGGTGCATGATTGTACCCAAGGCGGAGCTTAGTGTCTGCGTCTGGCTGCTTGCGGGGTGGGCGGTCGTGTTGGCCATTGTCGTTAATCCGCCGATGGGAAAGCGCAATCTCTTTGTTATTGTCGGCGTGATCATGGTTGCGGTCGCGAGCGTTTTTGCCGCCCTCAACTACGACTTTTGGCGCGAGAGACACCGCGTCGCGATGGTCGTCGGACTGCGCGATCAGGTCCAGAATATGTATATTCATGTCGGGCTAAATGTCGCGCCGCGTGAGGCGGTAAATTATGGCTATCTTAGGATTGATGCACCGCAGGTGACGGCTTACCCGCCTTTCCGCGTGCTTACACCTGCCGAGCTGAAGGCCAGTAATGGTCTGTCGGACAATTACGATAAGCCGCGGGCTTCGCTTGATATCAGCCGGAGCGCCAATGACAAGTCAGCTCGACATATAGCGGTGAGACTGACTGTTCTGGTCGCACAGTCGAGTTTACTGCACGCGCCCAAAGACGAATTCGCCAATCATGATTTTGATGCCGCACGCAAATATCTGGTGGGGGGAAGGGTGGTTCTAACCACCAAGCGGGCGCAGCTTGCCTGGTTGATTTGTAGCGACGACCTTGCGAACCTCAGGTCAGATCCGGGAGGGGATGTTCCGCTCGGATATTACAGCAATGGCTTTCTGGATACGTGTCCCGACCCCAAGGGACCCTATGACACCAAACCGAGCGCTGCGGTGAAATCACGCATCTCCTACTTCCTAGCGGCCGTGACCGCCAGCGACCCTGTTCGGATGGATATGTACGGGGCCGGCGGGCAGTTGGTGGCCACCGCGATCTATCCGACGGCGGCACTCGATGACGCTCTGCAAAGCGAGAACCGGATGCTGGACAAGGAGCGAAAGGGCGAGGTGGGCGAGCCTTTTTCGCTGTTCCACAATTACGCACCATAAGGGGAAGATATGACCGCAGCGGCAAAGGTTCTTGCCTGGATTTTCAGCGCGATCATGCTGATATTTGCCGGTGTAGCTTCGTCCTATATCTTGTCTACGCAATCGGCCAATCACTTCATCTTTGCTGCGGCAGGCTTTGCCGTCGCGCTGGCCGTTGCCGTAAGCCCGCCCGTTGGAAGGCGTAATTTATTTGTCATTGCCGGCTTGGCGCTTGTCACCATTGCAGCGGCCTTTAATGCCTACAACTACAATTGGTGGCTGGAAAAGCACGAAAAGGCGATATGGGGCGGCCTGCATGATAAGGTGCAGAACATATCCATTCGAGCCATGAAGAACGGCTCCGACATGGACATCTATGCCACACAGATGGTTGCCTATGCCCCGTTTCGTCTGGTCACCGCGGAAGACGCGCGCAATTTGGACCATACGATCGGTGACGACAGCAAGCCGCGCGTGTCCCTGGAAATTGACCGATCCGATGACGGCATTTCCTATTCGCAGTTAGATATCGGAATTTCCGTCCTGGTCGGGCAAGCCAAGTTTCTACATGCACCCAAGGATGAGTTCAGCGATCATGATATCGACGCTGTGCGCACATATCTTAGGGGCGGTACGATCGTACTTACCAGCCCCAGTGCAAAACTCGTCGTTCCGAACTGCATCGCCTATATCCATGATCTCAGGACACAGCCAGCAAGGGATGTGCCGGTCGATATTTCGGCGCAACCCTATATCGAGCAATGCAGCAAGGACGGAAAAGGCACTGAAGATGCCGACGCAATCGCGCGCCGGCGTGTCGCCGACTTCATTGCGGCCGTGAAGGCCGACCCGGCGGTTAAACTGGACATGTACGGCGGCGACGGAACGTTGGTCCTGACGGCCGTCATTCCGATGGCAGCCCTGAACGAAGCCCAGCAACGGGAAGATTTGATGTGGGATAAGGTGCGTAAAGGCGATGTTGGCGAACCATTTTCGCCCTTCCACGTCTACCTGCCTTAAGCCGCATTCACCGCTTTTTTTTCTTCTTCATATTCTTGACGCCCTGTTTGGGGGCGGCGCGGCTGCCCGGCGGGACGAAGCCTTTTGGCCGTCCTCCGCCGGGCTTACCACCAGGCTTGCCGCCGCGGGGCTGGAAATCGCCGACCCGCTTGCGGACGCCCAGACGTGGATGCGGGGCATTGGGATCGGGGGCTTCGGGTTCGCTGATCGCCTTGAACACCAGCCCGCCGGTGATCGGCATGGCCTCCATCAGCTCGACCTCGATATTGGAGCCCAGGCGCCAGCGCAGGCCGGTCTTCTGACCGATCAGGGCGTGTTGCACGTCGTCATGGACGAAATAGTCGTCCTTCAGCGAGGTCATCGGGATGATGCCGTCGGCGCCGGTGTCGGTCAGTTTGACGAACAGGCCGAAACGCGTGACGCCGACGATGCGGCCCTGGAAGGTGGCGCCGACCTTATCGTGCAGGAAGGCGGCGATATAGCGCTCGATGGCCTCGCGTTCGGCCTGCATCGAACGGCGCTCGGTGGCGGTGATGTGCTCGGCCGTGTCCTTCAGCGTCTTGATCTCGTAGTCGGTCAGGCCGTCGTCGCCCAGTTTCAGGGCGCGGATCAGGCCGCGGTGGACGACAAGGTCGGCATAGCGGCGGATCGGTGAGGTAAAGTGGGCATAGTGGTCGAGATTGAGGCCGAAGTGGCCGAAGTTTTCCGGCGAGTAATGGGCCTGCATCTGGGTGCGCAGGACGACTTCGTTGATGATTTCGGCGTGAGGGCCGTCCTTTTGGCCGTCGAGGAGTTTGTTGAAACGGTCGGTCTTCGGGGCCTCGCCCTTGTTCCACGGGATGCCGAGGGTTTGCAGGAAGTCGGCAAGGTTGCCGATCTTTTCCAGCGAAGGGGCTTCGTGGACGCGGAAGATCAGCGGCGTCTTGTGCTTTTCCAGCGTTTCGGCGGCACTGACATTGGCTTGGATCATCATCTCTTCGATGAGTTGCATGGCATCGAGCGATTTGCGAGGTTCGATGGCGATCACTTTGCCGTCAGCGTCGAGCGTGATCTTGCGTTCCGGAGAATTGATATGCAGGGGCTGGCGGATATTGCGGCCACGCGTCAGGCAGGCATGGGCCTCCCATAACGGCTTGAGCAGGGGATCGAGGATCGCGCCCGTCTTGTCGTCGGGATTGCCGTCGATGGCGGCCTGGACTTGTTCGTAGGACAGCTTGGCGGCGGAGCGCATCAAACCGCGGACGAACTTGTGGGCGACCTTCTTGCCGTCGGCGCTGAAGGTCATGCGAACGGCCAGGGTGGCACGGTTCTCGCCTTCCTGGAGGCTGCACAGGCCGCTCGAGAGGACGTGTGGCAGCATGGGTTCGACGCGGTCGGGGAAATAGGTCGAATTGCCCTTGTCGCGGGCCTCACGGTCGAGCGACGAGTTGGGCGTGACATAATGAGCGACGTCAGCGATGGCGACCCAGACGATCCAGCCGCCGGGATTGGCTTCGTCCTCGTCCTTGTGGGCATAGACGGCGTCATCATGGTCCTTGGCGTCGACCGGGTCGATGGTGACGAAGGGCAGGTCGCGCAGGTCGGTGCGCTTGCCGAGGCCTGGCGCGGTGGCGGACTTGGCTTCGAGTTCAGTGTCGGCGTTGAAGCCGATCGGCAGGCCGTGGCTGTGGATGGCCATGATGGAGGCGACGCGGGGTTCGTCCTCCTTGCCGATGACCTCGACGACCTTGGCGGGCTTGGGGCCGAAACGGGTAATACCGCCGACGGGAGCGGCGACCACGACATCGCCGTCTTCGAGCRCATCGAGGCCGGGGCCGGTCAGGGTGTAGTTTTCCTTGGTCTTGCGGTTGACGCTTTCGAGGCGGATTTCCTTGCGGCCCTTGCGCACCACGCCGACGATCTTGGGCGCGCCGGCGTCGAGGATCTTGATCAGATGGGCGACCCAGCCGTCGGAGGTCTTTTCGAAACGGGCAAAGATGCGATCGCCCATGGCCGGCGGGGTCTGGACGGCGGATTTTTTCAGCGGGGCGAGGCGAGCGAGAGGCGCTTTGGTTTTGGCGTCAGGCTTTCCCTCAGCCGGGCGCCCCCACTGGACCCACAGCTCGCCATCGACATCGCGTTCGACGACTTCGCAGACGCCGGTGTCGGGGAGGGAGCCCATGGCGCCAAAGGTCTTGCGGCCGCGCATGTCGAGCGCGCCTTTTTCGCCGAGGGCCTTCAGGCGGTGGCGCAGTTCCTTGCGCTCGGCGCCTTTCAAACCGAAGGTGCGCGCCAGGTCGGACAGGCCTTGCTCGCCGCGTGAATTGAGCACGTCGAGCAGAGTTTTGTCGTCGGGCAGGCCTTTGGGGAAGGAGGGTTTGGGAGGTTTGGGTGGTTTCATGCCCCATATGTAAGGGAGAGTCGGGGGTGAGGCTACCCCCGCGGTAATAAATCGCCGGTGTGACTCCCATTGGATACTTATGCCGGCTTGGTTAACGGTTGGGCTTCACACAGAATGGAGACTGGTTATGGGACTGATCGTAAGTGTTGCGCTGTTGGCCATCGGCGCCTTCCTCGGCTACATGTATTTCCGCGCCAAGTATAAGGCGGACCATATGCTGGCCGACCCGGATTTTATCGAATGCCAGACGGATGCGTTGGGCAAGCCGGTTTCCGGCAAGGACCATGCGGCGTGCTATGTCGACAAAAAGTCGAAGAAGATCAAGGCGCATTTCGATATCGCCGATTGAGCTTGTGGCGAGGGCGGAAGGGTTTTCCACAGATTACACAGATGGCGCTACGCGCCTACACAGATTATTAGAGCACGATGCTTTCAGATTAATCTGCTGATAGAAGAAAGAAACCCTCAGCCGGCCTTCGGCCACGGCAGCGGCCGCCTGGCCTCTCCCCTTGAAATGGGCGAGGGGAACGGGAGCGACCAAACTAAAGTCATTATGCGTAAAAGCCGGTGGATGATATCCACCGGCTTTTACGCATATAATCTGCGCAGGCGCGTAGCGCCATCTGTGTAATCTGTGGAAAACCTTCTTAAGCTGTCTTGGCCTTCTTTACCGGCGCTGCCTTTTTGGCCGCCGGCTTTTTCGCGGCCGTGGCCTTGGCAGCGGGTTTCTTGGCAGGGGCTTTTTTCGCTGGGGCCTTCTTGGCCGCAGCGCCGCCCTTGGCCTTGATCAGCTCCATGGCCTGTTCCAAGGTCACGGTTTCGGGCGTCATGTCCTTGGGCAGGGTGGCATTGACCTTGCCGCACTTGATGTACGGCCCGTACTTGCCGGCCATGACCGAGATCTTGTCGCCGCCTTCGCCATAGGTGCCGAGTTCCTTCAAAGGCGCAGCCGCGGCGCCGCGGCCGCCCTTGCCGCCGCCGGCGCGCTTTTCGGCGAGCAGGGTAACGGCGCGGTTGAGGCCGACTTCGAATATTTCATCAAAACCGGAAAGGTTGGCGTAGGTGCCGTCGGAGGCGATGAACGGACCAAAGCGGCCGAGGCCGGCGGTGATCGGCTTGCCGTCTTCGGGGTTGAGGCCAATGGTGCGCGGCAAGCTCAGGAGCTTGAGCGCGCGGTCGAGATCGATCGTCGCCGGCGGCCATGCCTTGGGTAGGGACGAGCGCTTGGGCTTGTCGTCCTTGGACTCGGCTTCGCCCAGTTGCACATAGGGGCCGAAACGACCAATTTTCATCGAAACGACCTTGCCGGTTTCGGGATCCGTACCCAGGTCCTTGTCGCCGGAGACGGCGCCTTCGGCCTCGGCGTCGGGAGAGCCGACCGGGCGGGTGTATTTGCATTCCGGATAGTTGGCGCAGCCGATAAAGGCCCCAAAACGCGAGGTTTTCAGGCTCAATATGCCGTTCGAGCACGACGGGCAGGCGCGCGGATTGGTGCCGTCGCCCTTGTCCGGGAAGATGTGTGGCCCGAGCGACTCATTGAGGGCATCCAGCACCTGGGTGACGCGCAGTTCGGTCATGCTTTCGGCGGCGGCGTGGAAATCTTTCCAGAAATCGCGAAGTAATTGCTTGTAGTCGAGATCGCCCGACGAGACGAGATCGAGCTTTTCTTCGAGCGCCGCCGTGAAGTCGTATTGAACGTAACGGTGGAAGAATTGGTCGAGGAAGGCGGTGACCAGGCGGCCCTTGTCTTCCGGGATAAAGCGGTTCTTGTCCATGCGGACATAGGCGCGGTCGCGTAGAACGCCGAGTATGGAGGCATAGGTCGACGGCCGGCCGATGCCGAGCTCTTCCAGCTTCTTGACCAGGGTGGCTTCGGAATAGCGCGGGGGCGGTTCGGTGAAGTGCTGGTCGGCTTCGGCCTTGTGGACGCTGGCGATCGTGCCGGATTTCACGGCGGGCAGGCGGCCGCCTTCCTCGTCGGTTTCGTCGTCGCGGCCTTCTTCGTAGACCGCCATGAAGCCATCGAAGGTGACGACCTGGCCGGTGGCGCGCAGGCCGGTCTTCTGGTCGCCGCTCATCAGGTTGATCGAGGTGTTTTCGACGCGCGCCTGTTCCATCTGCGACGCCATGGTGCGCTTCCAGATCAGCTCGTAGAGCCGGGCCTGATCGCCTTCGAGGCGCAGGGTTTCCGGGCGGCGATAGAAGGAGGTCGGGCGGATGGCTTCGTGGGCTTCCTGGGCGTTTTTGGCCTTGGCTTTATAGAAGCGTGGTTGTTCGGGGACGTAGGCGGCGCCGAAGCGTTCTCCGATCAGTGAGCGCATTTCGCTGATGGCGCTGGGTTCGACATAGACGCCGTCGGTCCGCATATAGGTGATGAGACCGACGGTTTCGCCGCCGATATCGACGCCTTCATAAAGTTTTTGCGCCGTCTGCATGGTGCGGGTGGCGCTGAAGCCGAGCTTGCGCGCCGCTTCCTGCTGCAGGGTCGAGGTGGTGAAGGGCGGCGGCGGGCTCTTCTTGCCGGGTTTTTGTTCGACCTCGGTAATGGTGAAGGTCGAATTGCGCACGGTGTCGCGGGCGCCGTGAGCGGCGGCTTCGTTGGGCAGGTCGAACTTGGCCAGGCGTTTGCCGTTCAGCATGAACAGTTTGGCGTTGAACGGCGGCGAATTGGCCGAGACCTCGGCGTCGACGGTCCAGTATTCCTCGGTACGGAATTTCTCGATTTCGATTTCGCGGTCGCAGACGATCTTGAGCGCGACCGACTGGACGCGGCCGGCCGAGCGGGCGCCCGGCAGCTTGCGCCACAGGACCGGCGACAGGGTGAAGCCGACGAGATAGTCGAGGGCCCGGCGCGCTAGATAGGCGTCGACCAGCTCCATGTCGATATCGCGCGGCGCCGCCATGGCGGTTTGGACCGAGGACTGGGTGATGGCGTTGAAGGTCACGCGCTGGACCTTCTTGTCCTTCATCAGGCCCTTCTTTTTATTCAGGACCTCGAGCAGGTGCCACGAAATGGCTTCACCTTCGCGATCCGGGTCGGTCGCGAGAATAACGCGGTCGCTGGTCTTGATGGCATCGGCGATGTCGTTCATGCGCTTGGCCGATTTGGGGTCCATCTCCCAGGTCATGGCGAAGTCATCATCGGGCTTTACCGAACCATCCTTTGACGGCAGGTCACGGATGTGGCCGAAGCTGGCCAGCACGGTGAATCCCTTGCCGAGATACTTGTTGATGGTCTTGGCCTTGGCCGGGCTCTCTACGATAACAACGGTCATGAAATCTCTTAAACAGGCGAATCAAGCGCGAAAATAAGGTGGTGGTGTAACGCGGACTCTGAAGCCGGAAACGCATTGCGGCGCCGCATACATGCTAATCCCGTCCGGTTATGTCAACGCCATAAAGTGAAATGGCCGAAAACAGGTAGGTGCCGGGTCGAATTTTAAAGACGTGAATAGAAGCCGCCTTCGTGGCTTTCGATGATGCCGGCGATCTCAAGTTCGCTTAACGAGGCCAGGCCGATATAGGGTGGTGCACCGGTCAGGCGCAGCAGTTCGTCACGGTGCACCGGCGTCTGGCTAATCAGGCCCAACAATTGCCGAGTCACCTTGGCGATATGGGCTTCGGCGTGGGGATCGGGGCCGCCGCCGGTGGTGTAGCCGGGAGCGGGCGGTTCATCGAAACCCATCTGCGAATCGAGCACGCGCAGGACGTCGTCGGCCGTTTCGCACAGATTTGCGCCTTGACGTAGCAGGTCGTTGCAGCCGCGGCAGCGCGGATCGAGCGGCGAGCCGGGAACGGCGAAGACCTCGCGGTTTTGTTCGGCTGCCAGGCGGGCGGTGATAAGCGAGCCCGAGCGCAGTTCGGCTTCGACGACGACGGTGCCGAGGCTGAGGCCCGAGATCAGGCGATTGCGGCGCGGGAAGTCGCGGGCCTGGGCAGTGTAGCCGACGGGTGATTCGGAGACGAGCAGGCCCTCGGCGGCGATTTTGGCGTAGAGTTCGGCGTTTTCCGGCGGATAGATGTCGTCGACGCCGCCACCGAGAACGGCGACCGTGCCGGTCTTCAAGCCCAGCTCGTGCGCACGGGTGTCGATGCCCCGCGCCAGGCCTGAGACGATCAGGTAGCCGGCGGCGGCGAGATCATGGCTGAGTTGCTGGGCGATCTTCTGACCGGCGGCGGAGGCATTGCGGGCGCCGACAATGGCGACGGCTTTTTTGGGCAAGGTGGTGAGCGGGCCGAGAGTCCATAGGACCGGCGGGGCGGCGTCGATCTGGCGGAGCAGATGGGGGTAGTCGTCGTCGCCGAGCAGGACAAGGCGGGCCTTGATCTTGTCGGCGCGGCCGAGCTCCTCGTCGACCTTGTCCTGGCGGGCGGCGACAAAGTTGCCGCCGGTGCGCTTGACGATATTGGGCAGTTCTTCGAGGGCGCGCAGGGCGCTGCCGAAGCGGGACATCAGTTGGGCGAAATTGACCGGACCGACGCGATTGGTGCGGGCTAGGCGCAGGCGCGCCACGCGCTCGGCTTGGTTGTCTGCAGCCTGGATTTTATCAAAGCCCACAGTGCGCTCCCGGCTCACGCCTTGTCAGGCGTGGCTTCCTTCTTCTTGCCGATCTTCGGTTCCTCGCCCTTGAGCAGGCGGCGGATATTGTCGCGATGGCGGATATAGATGAGCACCGCCATGAACAAAGCCATGCCGAGAAAAGGATAGGCCGGATCGACATAGGGCATGAGGAGGGCGACCGGCACGACTAGGGCGGCGGCGACCAGGGCGCTGAGCGACGAGATGCGGAAGGTGAAGGCGGTCAACAGCCACAGGCCGGCGGCGATCAGGCCCATGGGCCAACAGGCGGCCGTGACGGTCCCTAAGAAGGTCGCGACGCCCTTGCCGCCCTTGAACTTCAGCCAGACGGGGAAGAGGTGGCCGAGGAAGGCGGCGGCGCCGGCCAAAGCCATGGCGGTCTGGCGGGTCTCGATGTCCTGGCTCAGCAGAAGCAGGCAGGCCAGGCCGACGGCGGCGGCGCCCTTGCCGGTATCGCCGATAAAGGTGATGGCAGCCAGGTCCTTGCGGCCGGTGCGCAGGACATTGGTGGCGCCGATATTGCCGGAGCCGACCGTGCGGATATCGATGCCGGCGGCCTTGGCGGCGATATAGCCGAACGGGATCGAGCCCAGCAGATAGCCGCCGACCAGGGCCAGTGCGTAGATGATCAGGTCGGTGGTGGGCGGCATGAAGTCCTAGATCTCGTAGACGACTCGTCCATCGACGAGTGTTTTCAGGACCTTGCCCTGTAATGTGCGGTTTTCAAAGGGTGAGTTCTTCGATTTCGACAGTATGTCTTTTTCGCGCAACGCAAACGGGGCTTCGACATCGACCAGGATCAGGTCGGCCGGGGCACCGCGGGCGATGCGGCCGGCTTCCAGACCCAGCAGTTGCGCCGGGTTGATGGTGACGGCGCGCAGCAGGTCGATCAGCGGGATGTCGTTTTCGAGATGCAGGCCGATCAGGGCCGGGAGTAGGGTTTGCAAACCGATGGCACCGGGCGTGCTTTCCGAGAAGGGCAGGCGCTTGTCTTCGGCCGGGGCGGGGCTGTGGTTGGAGACGACGACGTCGATGACGCCCTGGGCCAGAGCATCGATCAGGGCCAGGCGGTCGCGTTCGGCGCGTAAAGGCGGGTCGAGGCGGTAGAAGGTGCGGTAGTCGCCGATGTCGAGTTCATTGAACATCAGGTGGTTGATGCTGACCGAGGCATAGACGTCGAGTTCCTTGGCCTTGGCGCGTTCCAGCGAGATCAGGCCTTCGCGCGTCGACACCTGGTCGACGAGGAAGCGGGCGCCGGTCAGCTCGACGAGGCCGAGGTCGCGCTCCATCATGATGCGTTCGCTGAGCGCCGGGACGCCGGACAGGCCCATGCGTGCCGCCATCTCGCCTTCGGTGGCGACGGCGCCGTCCGACAGCCAAGGCTCTTTGGGGCGGTGAGCGATCAGAGCGTTGAAGCCGTTGGCATAGCTCAGGATACGGCGCAGGATCTTCGAATTGACGATCGGGTTTTCGACGTCGGTAAAATAGAGCGCGCCGGCTTGGCTCATCAGGCCGATCTCGGCCATCTTGTCGCCGCGGCGGCCCTTGGTGGCGGCGCCAGCGGGATAGACGTGGACCAGTTCGATGTCGCGGGCGCGCCTGAGGATAAAGTCGACCATGGCCGGTTCGTCGATCGTCGGGTCGGTGTCGGGCTGGACGACGAAGGAGGTGACACCGCCGGCGGCCGCTGCGAGCGACGCCGATTTCAGAGTCTCGGCCGGCTCGTGGCCGGGTTCGCCGGTCTTGACGCGCATGTCGATCAGGCCGGGCATCAGGGCGTTTTCATCGCAGTCGATGACACGGATGCCGGGATGGCCGGTCGGATGGGCGTCGCCCAGGATGACGTCGGCGATGACGCCTTCGGCTACGATGACCGAACCCGGGCCGTCATAGTCGGTCGCCGGATCGATGATGCGGGCATTGACGAAGGCTATGGCGCTGCTTGAGGACGGGGTCATCGGTCGTTCTCCAAACGGGCCGCGAGGGAGGCCAGCACGGCCATGCGGGCGGCGACGCCCATCTCGACCTGATCCTGGATCAGGCTGATCGACAGGTCGTCGGCGACTTCGGAGTCGATCTCGACGCCGCGGTTCATCGGGCCGGGGTGCATGACCTTGTGGCCCTTGGCGGCGACGGCCAGCTTTTCGCGATCGAGGCCAAAGAAGCGGAAATATTCGCGCGTCGACGGGATGAAGGCGCCGTCCATGCGTTCCAGCTGCAGGCGCAGCATCATGACGACATTGGCGCCGGCAATGCCTTCGCGCATATCGTGATAGACCTCGGCGCCCCATTGGTCTGCGTCACCAGGAATAAGCGTCGGCGGTCCGACCAGGCGGACGTGGGCGCCCATGGCGTTGAGCAATATGACATTGGAGCGGGCGACGCGGCTGTGCAGGACATCGCCGCAGATGGCGATGACCAAGCCGTCGACGTGGCCGAAGGCGCGACGGATCGACAACATGTCGAGCAGGGCCTGGGTCGGGTGCTGGTGTTGGCCATCGCCGGCGTTGACGACGCAGCAGCCGACCTTTTGCGCCAGTAGTGCCGCTGCGCCCGAGGCCGAGTGGCGCACGACCAGCAGGTCGGGCTTCATGGCGTTAAGCGTCACTGCCGTGTCGATCAGGGTTTCGCCCTTGGTGACCGACGAGGTCTTGGCCGACATGTTGATGGTGTCGGCGCCGAGGCGCTTGGCGGCCAGTTCGAAACTGGACTGGGTGCGCGTCGAATTCTCGAAAAACATGTTGACCATGGTCCGGCCCTTGAGCAGGTCGAGCTTCTTGGTCGATTGCCGGTTGAGGTCGACGAAAACGTCGGCTAGGTCGAGGAGATTGACGATATCGGGCGGATCGAGATCCTGGGCGGCCAGGAAGTGGCGCTTGGGGAAGGGAAAGAGGCGCGACGAGATCGTGTCCATGCGGCGGGAATCCGTTAGGGCGGGAGTTGTCGCGGTATAGGCGGTTGCGCCGCCGATGAAAAGCCGCTTTCAAAGGCTTGCGAACAGATGGGCATGCTGACAGGTTCTTGGTGCGCGCGAGCTTAAGCCGGGCGCGCGCTGAAACAGGAGTTACACCATGAAAACCCAAGCCGAGAAAGCCGCCGATTTTGCCGCCCTGCACGACAGCGGCTGTTTCGTCATTCCCAATCCGTGGGACCGCGGTTCGGCGCGGTTGCTGGCAGCGCTGGACTTCAAGGCTTTGACAACGACCAGCGCCGGCTATGCGCGATCATTGGGCGTGAGCGACTATAATGCCGGACGCGATCATGTGCTGGCGCATGTTCGTGATCTCAACGATGCCACGGATTTGCCGCTGGCGGCCGATTTGGAAAATGGTTTCGGCCACGATCCGGAAGCCTGCGCCGAAACGATTCGTCTCGGGGCGGCGGCCGGATTGGTCGGCGGCTCGATCGAAGACGCCACCGGTGATCCCGCCAATCCGTTTTACGACATCGCCCATGCCGCCGACCGTATCCGCGCGGCCGCGGAAGCCGCCAAGGCCGTGTCATTCCGGTTCATGCTGGTGGCGCGGAGTGAGAACCATCTCCATGGCCGCAACGATCTGAGCGATACGATTGCCCGGCTGCAAGCCTATCAGCAGGCGGGGGCGGACGTGCTCTATGCGCCGGGGCTGACGACGGCCGAGGAGATCGGTACAGTGTGTCGCGCCGTCGATAGGCCGGTTAATGTGCTGGGCGGGCTTGGTGCCAATCCGTTATCGGTCGCAGAGTTGGCGGCCTTGGGCGTGCGGCGGATATCGCTCGGCAGCCTGCTGCATTCGGCGGCCATGACGGCTTTCGTGAAGGCGGCGGAAGAGTCGAAATCGACCTTCGGCTTTGTCGCCAATCTGATGGGTGGCGGCCAATTCGATGGTTGGCTCGCGGCCGGTCAGGCCAAATGAAATAGATATAGCAGCAGCGGCATCGTAAACGCACTAAGCGTCGTTGTCATGGCGACGATGCCGGCCATCAGCGGAGCGTCGCCGCCCATATGACGCGCCTGGACATAGGCCGCAGCGGCGCAGGGCGCGGCGCCGCAGGCCAGGGCCACGCCCTGGGCCAATTTGTCGCCGCCGAGTGCATAGCAGATGCCCCAGGCCAGGACCGGCATGACCAGGATCTTGAACAGGGAGACCAAGCTGACCAGGATCGGGCGGCGCCAGACATAGCCAAAGGACAGGCCGGCGCCGGCCAGGATCAGTCCGGTCGGGATGGCGGCTTGGCCCAACATAGTAAGGACCTTTTCGGCGAAAACGATCGACGGCATATGCAGGAAGTTGAGCGCCAGCCCGATCAGGCATGAGGCGAAGATCGGATTGGTCAGCAAGGTCTTGGCCATCCAGGCCGGGGTGCGGGCCGGAACCTCGCCCTCGGGTTCGCCCCACTGGGCCAGGACAAGGATACAGATCATATTACTGGCCGGGATCAGGGCCGAGATGGCGACAGCGGCGATGCTGTTGGCCGTCGGGCCGAAGATCGCGGCGGCGACCGGGATAAAGACGAAGGAATTGAACCGCATCAGGCCCTGAAAGACGCTGGTGAAGGTTGGGCCCGACAGTCTCAAGAAGGGTTTGAGGGCAAAACCGACGCCGGCGGCGATAAAGACAGCCCCCAGGACACCGAGGCTAACCGGGCCGGATGAGAAGCCCGACAGGTCGGCATGCCAGATGGCCGGGATCAGCCAGCCGGGATAAAGGACATAGACGGCGAACTTCTCGATCGGCGGCCAGACGGGCAGGGGCAGGAAGCCGGACTTTTTAAGGCCATAGCCCAAGGCGATCAGCAGGAAGACCGGGACGATTCCATTCAGGATAATCGCCCACGTCATAGCGCCTTCATCCGGTCGAGCGCGCCTTGCAATATATAGGCAGCGGCGTTGCGGTCGATGACCTCGGCGCGTTTGGCGCGCGACAGGTCGGCTTCCTCGATGAGAAAGCGGTTCATCACCGACGACGACCAGCGTTCGTCCCAAAAGGCGATCGGCAGATCTTTAAGACGCAACAGGTTGCGGGCAAAGGCGCGCACGGATTGGCAGCGCGGGCCTTCGGTGCCGTCCATATTGACCGGCAAACCGATGATAAGGCCTGCGGCTTCGCGCGTCGCCATCAGATGGAACAGGCGTTCGGCCTCAAACGTAAACTTGCTTTTGCGGATTAGCTCCAGCGGCGAGGCGATGGTCAGAGAAATGTCGGAGACGGCGACGCCAATGGTTTTCTCACCCAGGTCCAGGCCCAGCAGGGCGCGGCGCGGCGGCAGGTTATCCGTTAGTTCGGTGATGTCGATGACAGCCATGGCGCGTGCTTTGACGCCTGCGGCCGCGAGAGTCAACGTGGATGGATGCAAAAGTGACGGTTACAATTGAAAATGAATAAGCAAAACATTACGACAAGTTAATATATGAACGCTTGGTAATATGTGACGTCGATTTAATAATATTAATGTTCCAAGTGGCAAAAAATGGATGTATTTATTGCTGGCGCCTTTCAATGAATACTTATCCTGGAGAAACCCCAATGATCCGCTCTCTTCTGTGTGCCGCCGTGCTTATCCCCGCCGCTTTCGGCGCCGTCGCCGCCAACGCCCAGGACGGCGAGGCACCGCAACTGCAACTGTCCTACGCCCATGTCGATTTCAACGATTCTGCCCAGGTCGACCGCTTCTACGACCAGATCAAGATCGCTGCCCGCGAAGTCTGCGATAGCGGTGCTCCGGTTAGCGCTGTTGGGGTTAAGCGCCTCGATCGTGCGTGCAAGGCCACGGCCGTCGCTAACGCCGTGCGCGAAATCAACCGCCCGCAGCTGACCCAGGTGGCCGGCCTGGACAACCGCGACGCGCCGGCCTTGGCCATGAATGTGACCCGGGATACCGCCGCCCGCTAAGGATAAGTGCTTACCTTTAAAAACAGGCATGTGGTCGCCAGCCGCATGCCTGTTTTGCATTTGTAATGACTTTACAAAAAGGTCATGAATTACTGTTTATATTGTAAACTATGTTTAATAAAAATGTTGTTTTATTCAAATTATTGTTCGTGTACTTATACTTTAGCGCCTCAACACACGACTAAAATTGGAATAACTATCATGATCCGCCAAATTGTTTGTTTGACTTTCGTTGCCTGTACCGCCCTCGGCGCCACCGGCGTCATGGCACAGGATCTTACCCCCGACCGTGTCGCGGTCACCTTCGCCAACAGCGATTTCAAGTCCCGGGAACAGACGCAAGCCGTCTACCGCAAGCTTTACCAAGTCGCACAATATGTCTGTGAAAGCGAAGGTGCCGGTCCGAAATGGCGTGAAGCCGACGACCGCGCTTGCGAGCGCCAGGCGATGAACGACGCCGTCAAGGATCTTCATCAACCGGAGCTGACCAAGCTCAATATGCAGATGGACGCCGATCCCGACCGCATGGCGCGTATCATGCCGGCGCAGGAAAACGCGCGCTGATCGTGCCAGTCATTGAAATGACCGGTACGATCAGCATTTTTTAGCTCAAACGCCGCGTGGCTCGCCGCAAAGGCGGCGACGGGCGGTCGCCCTTGCCAAGCCGTTACGAGCTGGGCTTGGAATTATCTCATCGGGTTGGCCTGAGAGGGCTTTTCCTCACCCCCCGGCGCTGTCAAGCCGACCCGTTGCAAGGGCCGCATCTGTCGAGAGCAGGTGCGGCCCGACTTGCGTTTGTGACCCGGAAAACGCGCTTTCCCCTTGTCAAAGCCGGCGCCAATCGCTAACCGATCCTCTGCTTATTTAAGGAGTCCTGACATGGCCATCGATGTGGCGACCGTCAAAAAGGTAGCGAGCCTGTCGCGCCTGAGAGAGAGCGACGAACGGCTGGAGACCCTGGCCGGCGAACTCAACGGCATCCTCGGCTGGATCGAGCAGTTGAATGAAGTCGACGTTACCGGCGTCGAGCCGATGACCACGGCCGTCGAAATGCCGACCCCGATGCGCGATGACGTCGTCTCCGACGGCGACAAGGTTGCCCAGGTTGTCGCCAATGCACCCAAGTCGATCGATGGCTTCTTTGTCGTCCCGAAGGTGGTTGAATAATGAGCGAACTGACCAAGCTGACCCTGAAGGGCGCCCTGGATGGCATGGCGGCGAAAGAGTTTTCGTCGCTGGAACTGACCAATGCCTTTATCGGCGCCATCGAATCCGCCAATCCGGCGCTGAACGCCTATGTCGTCACGACGTTCGACAAGGCGCGCGCCCAGGCCGCCGATTCCGACAAGCGTATCGCCGCGGGTGAAGCGCGCGCACTCGAAGGTGCACCGCTCGGCATCAAGGATCTCTATTGTACGGCCGGCGTGCGCACGACGGCGTGCTCGGGCATTCTCGACAATTTCGTTCCGACCTACGAATCGACCGTGACGCAGAACCTGTGGGACGGCGGCGCCGTCATGCTGGGCAAGCTCAATATGGACGAATTCGCCATGGGGTCGTCGAACGAGACTTCGCATTGGGGTTCGGTGACCAATCCGTGGAAGTCGCGCGCCTCGAACGCCCCTTTGACGCCCGGCGGTTCGTCGGGTGGTTCGGCCTCGGCGGTCGCGGCCGATCTGTGCCTGGCAGCGACGGCGTCGGATACCGGCGGTTCCATCCGCCAACCGGCCGCCTTTACCGGCACCGTCGGTATCAAGCCGACCTATGGCCGTTGTTCGCGCTATGGCATGGTGGCCTTTGCGTCGTCGCTCGACCAGGCCGGTCCGATCACCAAGACGGTCGAAGACTCCGCCATCATGTTGCAGGCCATGTGCTCGCACGATGTGAAGGACTCGACGTCGCTGAACCTGCCGGTGCCGGATTTCTCGTCCTTTTTGGGCAAGTCGATCAAGGGCCTGCGTATCGGCATTCCCGATGAGTATCGCCTTGACGGTATTCCGGCCGAGATCGACGCCCTTTGGGAGCAGGGCATTGCCTGGCTGAAAGACGCAGGCGCCGAGATCGTGCGCATCTCCTTGCCGCACACCAAATATGCCCTGCCGTGCTATTACATCATCGCGCCGGCCGAAGCCTCGTCCAACCTGGCGCGCTATGACGGCATGCGTTTCGGCCACCGCGCCGATGGCGTGACCAGCCTGACCGACACCTACGAGCTGTCGCGCTCGGAAGGCTTCGGCAAGGAGGTCAAGCGCCGCATCATGATCGGCACCTATGTGCTGTCGGCCGGCTTTTATGACGCCTATTATGTCAAGGCGCTTAAGGTTCGCCGCCGTATCGCCGAGGATTTTACCAATGCCTGGAACAGTTGCGACGTCATCCTGACACCGGCGACGCCGTCGGCTGCGTTCGAGTTGGGCGACCAGGCCAAGGCTGCCGATCCGGTACAGATGTATCTCAACGATGTTTTCACCGTCACCACCAACCTGGCTGGTCTGCCGGGCCTGTCGGTCCCCGCCGGTCTCGACAGTCAGGGCTTGCCGTTGGGGCTTCAAGTCATCGGCAAGGCGTTGGACGAAGGCACGGTCCTGACCATCGCTTCGGTTCTGGAAAAGGCCGCCGGATTTACCTCCAAGCCCAGCCGTTGGTGGTAGTTCGTTACAAATCCTGACAGGTTGCTGTCGGGACTTGTTGGTGGCTAAGACTGAGCCTATCCCTTGAAAAAAGGGAGTTGGCCATGGCCTGTTTCAACATCAGGATCGCAGCGGTCGTGGCGTGCGTCTCTGCATTTTCCGCAATGGCGGCGATGGCGCAGGACGCCCAGGCCGATGGTCTCGACGACTTTACCCGCAGTCAGGCCAACCAGGCGCTGCAATGCGTCGGCGTCTACGACTATCAGCTCGCTCATACGGGTGACGCCAAACGCTTGGCAGAGCTCAGCAAGGTGCGAACCTATGCGGACCTGGCTTTCCGCGACTATGCCGACATTGAGTCCGACGACGAGGTTGCCGATCTTTATCCTGCCGAAGACAAGATGGTCGCCGACAATATTGCTGCGGGCAATGGCGATATCAGCGAACTGACAAGTTTCTGCGATCAGTTGTTCAAAGGGAGCGATCAGTGATGACCATAATTAAACGTGCAAGTCTCTTTGTTTGCCTTGCCGGCCTTCTGGCCGCCACTCCGGGCCTTACTCAGGAACGCGGTGAGGGCGAAGACGACGCCACCTATGTTCACCATGCTCTGATTTGCATGGGTACCTATGAGTATATCAGTGATAACGGGCCCTGGAGCCATATCGCTGCGGTCCTCGACGCGCAAAAGGTTGCCCAAGGCGTCTATCGCGACATCGGTGGCAAGAGCGAGGACGAGATTAAGGCTGATACACAAAAGGCCGCAGACGCCATCAATACCATCGTCACGGAAGATGCCAGCCAGCTCGCCACCTATTACGAAGAGTGTGACAACGAGTTTCTCAGCGACGCCTTATGGTGGCGTGGTTAATATTCCCGCTACTGCGCGAGATCGCGAACAATTTACACACCACAGACACGAAAGCCTTGGGCGCTAAGGGCTTTTCTGGTTTAAGCTGAAGCCAATTCAAGCTTAGAAACAATGGTGATGTAATGTTGTCGACCCCCGAAGACATGGTGGCGTGGGGGCTGCTGGTTCTGCCCCTGGTCGTGATCGCGTGGTCGGCGGTGTGGTTCGTCATGATCCAGGCCGAACATAACCGTTATGAGCGCTATAAGCGCTTCCACACCATCATGGAGCAATTGGCCAAGTCCGACGGCGCCACGGCCGACAAGATGGCGGCGGCCTATGAGCTGCGCAATTATCGTGAATATGCCGGTATCATCTCGAAGATATTTATCGATGGCAAGGTGCGGCAATTGGGCGGGGAAGCCCTGCAGCAGCAGTTGAAAGAGACGCTGGACTACGTCAAGCACTAAGCTACGCAAAGATTTTACGTGTAAAATCCGTACGATAGGCGAATGCACTTTTTTGCTGACAGGCGGCGTTATCGCGCTCTATAGTCCCTTCGTCGCAGAAGAAACTTTTAGCAGGGGGCAGGGGCAGCGCTTGGAGCGCGGCTTTTGCGCCTGACGCCTTAACCGGAGCCACGCATGAACACCCCCCTCCCGAAGCATGTCGAGATTACCGCCCGCGGTATCATTCTCGGCATTCTGATCACGCTCGTCTTCACGGCGTCCCAGGTCTATATGGGCCTGAAGGTCGGCCTGACCTTTGCGACCTCGATTCCGGCGGCGGTCATCTCTATGGCTCTGCTGCGCTTCTTCAAGTCGGCGACCATCCAGGAAAACAACATCGTCCAGACAATCGCCTCGTCGGCCGGTACCCTGTCCTCGGTAGTATTCACCCTCCCGGGGCTGCTGATCCTGGGGTGGTGGGCGCACCTGCCGTTCCTGACCACCTTTTTCGCCTGCACCATCGGCGGTGTCCTGGGCGTCATGTACACCATGCCCTTGCGCCGCGCCCTGGTGACCAATTCCGATCTGCCCTATCCCGAAGGCGTGGCGGCCGCGGCCGTGCTGAAGGTCGGCACCTCGTCGCGTGAAGGGGCTGCCGAGGGGGCTTCCGGCCTTTGGGCGGTCATTATCGGCAGCCTGGCCTCGGCCGGTTATGCCGCCGCCGCCGTCTCGACCTGGATGGCCGGTGAAATCTCCTACTTCTTCAAGTTCGGCAAGACGACCGGCGCGACCGGCATGGCGGGCTCCAGCTCGCTGGCCCTGGTCGGCGCCGGCCATCTGATGGGGATTACGGTCGGTATCGCCATGTTTACCGGCCTGTTCATTGCCTGGGGTCTGTTGATGCCGATCCTGACCACGATCCACCCGCATCCGGAGCAGGTCTTTGCCGATGCAGCGGCACGCACGGGCTATATTCGCGGCAACGAAATCCGCTTCATCGGCGCCGGCGTTATCGGTGTCGCCGCGCTTTGGGCCATCGGCAAGCTGATCATTCCTGTCTGGGAAGGCCTGATGTCGGCCCTGGCCGCGCAACGCGCCCGCAGCGACGGCGCCATCGATATTCCGCGCTCCGAACAGGACATGCCGATCTGGATCGTCGGCCTGGTCGTGCTGTTGTCGGTAGTGCCGGCTGGCTGGCTGCTGCACGGTTTCATCGCCGGCGGTCCGCTGACGGAGATCGGCACGCCCCTGGTCATTGCCGGCACGCTGTACATTATTATCGCCGGCCTTTTGGCTGCCGCCGTCTGCGGTTACATGGCCGGCCTGATCGGCGCCTCGAATTCGCCGGTCTCCGGCGTTGCCATCCTGGCCGTCCTGGGTGTCGCCGTCATCGTCGGCATGATCGCCTACAAGCTTACCGGCCCCAATGTCGAACAGGCCCTGGTCGCCTTCTGCCTCATGGTCACGACCGTGGTTCTGGCCGTCGCGGTTATCGGTAACGACAATCTGCAAGACCTCAAGACCGGGCAACTGGTTGACGCCACGCCGTGGAAGCAACAGGTCGCGCTGATTATCGGCGTGATCGCCGGCGCCGCCGTTATCCCATGGACCCTGAACATGCTGCACGACGTCTATGGCTTTGCCGGCGAAGTCGGGCACGTTGCCCTCAAACCCGGCGCCGAATTGGAGGCGCCGCAGGCCGGTCTGATCTCGACCCTGGCCAAGGGCGCCATCGGCGGTCATCTGCCACTCGGCTTCCTGGCTATCGGCGCCGCGATCGGCGCTGTGCTGGTCGCGATCGACGAAGGTCTGCGCGCCATGACCAAGGGCCGTATGGCTCTGCCGCCTTTGGGTATCGGCCTGGCCGTTTACCTGCCGCCGGCCGTGACGGCGCCTGTCGTTGTCGGAGCTGTCGCCGGCTGGCTGTTCGAAAAGGCCATTTCGCGCATGAAGGGCAAGGAGATCGCCTCGCGCCTTAGCGTCCTCGTCGCGTCGGGCTTTATCGTCGGCGAAAGCATGCTGAACGTCATCTATGCCGGGGCGGTGTCGATCACCCAGGACCCGAACATCGTTTCGAAATATATCACGCCTCTGCCGGCGCCGTTTGGCATGATCGTGGCGTTGGGCGGGGGACTTGCCATCGTCCTCGGTCTCTACATCTGGGTCACCGGTCAGGGCAAAAAGATCGACCGCGAGACCTAACAGGATTCGTAATTAGGACGCGCCGGGCGGGCCCTGTAACCTGTGACCAGTTACAGGAGACCGGCAATGAACAGGGTATTACGGCGTAGCGCCTGCGTGCTCGCGTTGGTTTTGATGGCTGCGCCCATGGCCGCGCATGCCGATTGGAACCAGGCCAATGACGAAGCCAATCGTCAGCGCATGATGAACGATATGCGGGCCAGCGATGCTCGCAACGACCGGCTGAATTTCGAATCCCAGCAACGCGCCACCAGCGGTTATACCAGCTCGACCAATTCCGGTTCCAGTTATAGCGGATCCTCCGACAGCGGTTACGCCTACACGCCTTATCAATATGTCCCCGAAGGGCCGCACAGCGTCGTCGCGACCTACGAATTCACGATCTACAAGCAGGAAAGCGAGGCGGAGACCATTGCCCGCGTCCGCGGCGAAGCCGAAGACGGTAATGCGCAGTCGCAGTTCAATCTCGGCCGCATCTATTATACCGGGTACGGCGTGCCGCTCGATATCGCGGAAGCGCGCAAATGGTTCTGCGCAGCGGCCAAGCAGGACCACCCGATCGCCAAGTCGCAATGCGCCGGCATGATGTATAACGGGCAGGGCGGGCCGGCAGACACGACCCAGGCCATGGCCTATTTGAAAGAGTCGGCCGCCAAGGGCGACCCGTATGGCGAAGCCCTATACGGTTTCTTCGTTATCGCCGATGCCACGCGCGCCGGTAAGGGCGACCAACCGGAACCTGAGGCCGTCGCCTATCTCGAAAAAGCGGCCGCTCAGGGACAGGCTGTGGCCCAGGGGGCGCTGGGCTCCATCGTTTATTTCTACGGCACCCATGGCGCGGTGCAGGACGTTCCGCGCGCCGTGGGTTATCTCCGGCAATGCGCCGCCCAGAACATCCCGATGTGCATGGGCATGATGGGCATGATGTATGTCTCCGGGCAGAACGGCGTCACCAAAGACCAGATCGAAGGTGTACGCCTGCTCAAGGCGGCGGCAGCCGGCGGCCAGGCTGACGCCGCCGGTGTGTTGGCGCTTCTGATGGGCGGCGATGCCTTCGGTATCCGCGACGATGCCGCGGCCTTTGCCTATGCCCAACAGGCGGCTAAGGGCGGCGATGTCCAGGGCGAAGTCGTCCTCGCCAAATTCTACTATTTCGGCCAGGGCACGGCCAAGGACCTTGTCCAATCGGCGCGTTGGTTCAAGGCCGCGGCCGCACAGGGCAATCAAGAATCGATCGACGCCCTGAAGGAAGACGATCTCGCCGAAGCGGCGAAGCAACTTTAAAAGGAAACAACATGAACAAGATTATTTTGACCGCCCTCGCTATCGCGGCTGTGTCGGCGCCCATTGCTGCTCAGGCGCAAGACCAGAATCTATGCCCGATCCTGCGTTCCGTGATCGACGCCTCGACGGCCAAGTTCAAACCCGTCCGCGGTCACAAGAGCGAAAGCCATAATTGGGACGCGACGTCGATCCTGCCCTATGCCAGCCGCTGCGGGCTCGACGACGACTTCCTCGACAAGGAGGTGCGTTACACCTGCTATTTCGACGCTGTCGACCGTAATGCCGGCAAGGCCGCCATGAAGAACCTGGCCGACCAATATGCCGACAATATCGCCGCCTGCCGTCCGGAACTGACTCGCCGCGCCAACGATTACGATCCCGACGACACCGAATTCGTCGATGCCAATGCCAAGCGTGTGTCAGTCGGGGTCTTCGACGACTTCTTCACGGTCGAGGTTTACACGCCGGAAAACAATCCTCTTTGATGGCGACGGCGCTGCTGGCGAGCATTCGGAGTGGTCTGGGGCCAAATGGCCAAAAACCGACACTCCGAATGGGCGGGTGGTCGCTAATTATTTGCATTTGAGAAGCATTATCACTTTACGCGCCGTATGAAATTTGGCAAGGAACGGGTCCGTTCGTTGTTTGGAAGGTTTCATGCGGTTTTTGCGTAAATGGGCGACGCCCTGGACTATCGGGTCGTTTGTGTTGATGTCGGTGACCGGCGTCCTGATGTTCTATCACCTCAACTCGCCGCTCAACAAATTGGCGCATGAATGGCTGTCCTTTGCCTTTTTGGCCGGGGTCGCCGTGCATGTGGCCGTCAACTGGCTGGCCTTTTCGCGCTATTTCAAGTCGCCTCTGGCCATGGGCGTCATGGCGGTTTTCGCCGTGGTTCTGGGCGGGTCGTTCGTCAATCTGGGCGGCGCCAAGGCTGAGCCGCCGACGCGGACCGTCATGGCCAGTCTCGGCCGCACGCCGCTCAGCGAACTGGCGCCGATCGTCCATGCCACGCCTGACGAACTGGTTGCCAAGCTGAAGGCCAAGGGCTTTGCCGCCGCCAATCCCGGCCAGAGCCCGGACGACCTGGCCGGTAAGGACAAGAAAAAATCGAGCGCGATCCTGGGCGTGATATTCGCCCGCGACGGCGGCAAGACCGGTAAGTAGCCATCGGTAAAAATTACGTGCGACGCGTTGCGGTGGCCTGAAATCGGGCTAAGATAGTTTCATGAGCAACACTGAAAACCGACCCTTGGTCAATCCGATCCCCGCCGACGGCATCACCTATTTCCTGCATCCGCATCCGCGTTCGCCCTTTTCGGAGGCCGTCCAGGTCGGTCAGGTCCTATACCTGTCGGCCATGATCGGTCTCGATGAAAACGGCAAGCTGGCCGAAGGCTTCGAAGCCGAGGTGCGCTATATCATGAGCAATACGGCCGATATCCTCAAGCGCTATGGCCTCGGGATGGAGCATATCTTCAAGGCGACGGTCATGTTGTCGGACATCACCAAGTGGGGTGAGTTCAACAAGCTGTACAAGCCTTATTTCCATCCGGCGCAATTGCCGGTGCGCACGGCTTTCGGCGTCATCGGCCTGGCCTATGACGCGACCGTCGAGATCGAGTTCTGGGCTCATGTGCCGGTCAAGGACGGTCCGGTAAAGGATGTGGGCGCCGACATCTAAGTCGATATCTAAGTAAAGTCAAAATCCGTTACGGCGAGGTCGGGGACGTTTCTCAGCGTCGCCAGGATAAACTGGCCACCGGCGCCGTCTCCATTGGTATCCCAGAACAGCACGCCGGTCGTCGGGTCGAAGATAAATTGCGCCGACGACCCGACCGCCAGACCGGTCTCGCTATATTCCGCCGCTGTCAGAGTGTGATGGGCGGCAAAGCCGTAGCTGGCGCCGGTGAAGACGAGATGGTCGAGGCCGCTGGTGAAGTCGCCGATCAGGTCGTGGCCATTCGTTGCCGCCGCCTCGAAAACAAAGCTGTCGGCGCCGGCTCCGCCTTGCAGGTAATCGTCGCCGGTTAGGGCGCGCAAGGTGTTGTTGCCGCTGTTGCCGCTGAGAACATTGGCGAGGCCGTTGCCGGTGCCGTTGATGTTGTTTGCGCCCTGCAACGACAGCTTCTCGACATTGGCGCCCAGGACGAAGGTGGCGCTGGCATAGACCGTGTCATAGCCTTCGCCGCTATTTTCGACGACCAGATCGGCGCTGTTGTCGACATAATAGCCGTCGTCACCCGTACCGCCGGTCATGATATCGGCGCCGCCGTGGCCGTCGATATAGTCGTTGCCCGCCAGACCTGACAAATGGTTCTGGGCATCATTGCCGAACAAAAGGTTGTCCAGCGTATTGCCGGTGCCGTCTATGGTGTTGGTTCCGGTCAGGAAGAGATATTCGAGATTGTAACCGAGGACGAAGCTGACCGACGTATAGATGCTGTCGGTGCCGCCCGCGGGCGAGTCTTCGATGACGGTGTCGCCATAGCTGTCAACGACATAGCCGTCATCGCCGAAACCGCCGTACAGGGTGTCGCCCCCGGTCTTGCCGTCGAGGAAGTCGTTACCGTCGAGGCCCCAGATGCTGTTATTACCGCTGTTGCCGAACAGGACATTGGCGAGCGCGTTGCCGGTGCCGCTGCTGTTGGCCGTACCCGTCAGCCACAGGTTATCGAGGTTGGCGCCCAGGGTATAGCTGAGACCGGTATAGACGATGTCGGCGCCTTCGCTGGCATTCTCGACGATCACGTCGTGGACGTCGTCGACGACATAGGTATCGTCGCCAGAGCTGCCGATCATCAGATCCGCACCCGCCTTGCCGTCGAGATAATCATTGCCGCCAAAGCCCTTCAGCGTATCGCCGCCGGCGGTGCCGAACAGGTAATCGGCATTGGCCGTGCCATTGAACACGCTGTTGGAGGAATCCACGACATAGGTAATCGAACTGCGCACCAAGGCGTAGCCGTCGCTCACGACATAGCTCAGAGTCATCGTGCCGCTGTAGCCACCGTCCGGCGTGATGGTGTAGGTGCCGTTTTGATTTTCGGTTACCGTGCCGTGGTTGGCGGTCACGGGGACGACATAGGTATTGTCGCCGTCGCTGCCCGAACTGTAGGTCCGCGTACTGACGTACAGGGTGTCGCCATCGACGTCGGTAAAGCCGGTCAGCAATTGCGCCGCGGTCACGGTATAGGCGACGCCTTGCGCCCCGTGGGCCAGGGTGGCGTGTGCCCCGGTCACGACCGGAGCGTCATTGACGCCGGCAATGGTCACATTGACGGTCTGAGTCGTGGTGGTCGTGCCATCGTTCAGGTTGATGGTGAAGGACTCGAGCTTGGTCTGGTCCTGTTTCAGGCCCTGGAGCAGGGCGTTGTTGACGCCGTAGGTCCAGGTGACTTCGCCACCCAAACCGGTCCCGGTCGAATCGTGGCTGACCGTGGCGGTCAGGGTCCCGAGCGTCCCGGCCGCCGGCGGCGCCACGGTGACGGTGTGGTGGTCGCCATGGTCGGCGTCGCTGAAACCCAGCTTGCCGGTCGCGGTAACGGCATGGTCTTCGCTGACCGCGCCGCTATTGCTGTAGGGACTGCGGGTACCGGCATAGACGGCAATACCGTAGGCGCCTGAGCCGGGCACCAGGTTGTCGGCCGATGAGGTGAAGACGAAACGCGTGCCGTCGTCGGACAATTGCGGATCCTGTGACGCATGGTTTCCGTAGACGCCGGCACCACTTTGCGACACCAAGGTGATGTTCCCCGTCACCAGGTCCTTGAGGAAGACGTCCGACACATTATTGGCGTCGCCGGCGACCAGATTGTCGGCCACCGACATGAAGATGACCTTGGTGCCATCGGCGGATATCGCGGGTTGGTCCGACAAATTGTCGCCAGCAAAGCCCGACGCGTTGGTCGACACCAGGGTCAGCGCTCCGGTCACCAGATCCTTGACGTAGATTTGGCTGCGAAAGCCGTGGTCTCCCGGCACGGTATCAAACGGGGTGCCGACGAAGACCACCTTGGTGCCGTCGGCGGAAAAGGACGGAGCGGCGGCCACCATATTGAGTTGCTGGCCGGCAGAGTCGGTCGATATCCGCGTGGTTGCCCCGGTCGTCAGGTTCTTGACGAAGATGTCCTGGGCGCCATTGCTGTCGCCGGCAACCAGGTTGGTGGCGCTCGACGCGAATACCACCTTGGTATTGTCGTCGGAGATGTCGGCGAAAACAGCGGAATCATAATTGCCCTCGACACCCGACGATGTCGTCGATGCGCGTGTGATCGTGCCGGTGGTCAGGTTCTTGACGAAAATATCGGCGGAATTGTTGGTGTCGCCGGCGACCAGGTTGTCGGCCGCCGACACGAAGACGACCCGGGTGCCGTCCGCCGAAATCTTTGCGGTCGACGACGCCACGTCGGCCTGTGCCCCGCCCGATGTCGTCGATACAAGGGACACAGTACCGGTCGTGAGGTCCTTGACGAAAATATCGCCCAACCCGTTGGTGTCGCCAGCGACCAGATTGTCGGCCCACGATGTAAAGGCAACTTTATTGCCATCGGCTGAGAAGGACGCACCGAATGAAGTGCCGTTCCCAGGCGTGCCGTCGGACCGGCTCGACAAGAGGGTCGTGACGCCGGTGATCAGGTTGGTGACCAAGAGCTGATAGCCACCGTCGACAGGGACGTAATAGGCGACCTTCGTGCCGTCCGGTGACAGGGCGGGGTTGGTGGCGTCGGCGGCGATCTGCTGAATCGACGAACCGGTCGCCGAAAAGACGGGAGCTGAGGGCATGACAAATCCGTATGTGAGGGTGTTTCGAACGGGAAACGGAGATCAGGCTTTACGCTGTTCGGTAATGCCGCCCTGTACGTACATATCCATCATGCTGGACTTGTCTTGTTGCCGGTAAGCTAACGCAGTTTTTGCGCAAGGTAAACGTGTATTGCCGGCCGATTTGGCTCAGGCCAGTTGCCGTTTCACGAAGGCACTGAAATCATTCATCCAACCCTGGAGGAATTTTTTCGTACCGTCGTTGAGGTCGCCGTCTTCAGTAAAGAAGCCGTCCTTGACGGTGAGGAAAACCTCGCCTTCCGCCATGACCTGGGCGCTGACGGCGGCCAGGACCGGACGCAAATGTTGCTGCATGGCGGCCGTGCCGATGGCGCCGTTTGACGCACCGAACAGGCCGATTGGCTTGTGCTTCCAGCCATTGAAACCCATGGGCCGCGAGCCGACGTCGATCGCGTTTTTCAGCACCCCCGGGATCGAGCGGTTATATTCCGGTGAGATGATCAGGATCGCGTCGGCCAGCTTGATCGCGGAACGAAAGTCGCTGACGGCGGCGGGCGGCGCGTCTTCGAAATCCTGATTGTAAAGCGGCAGGTCGCGGATAGGAACCTCGTGAAAGCTTAGCTCCGGCGCTTCCAGCTTCATGACAGCATGGGCCAGTTTGCGATTGATCGATTCGGCGCGCAGGCTGCCGATCATCACGGCGACGGACAGGGTCATGCTGGCTCCTTTTTTCGGCTCAAGGGCCGCCGGACTCCTCGCCTATGCTCGGGCGGCCGTCGGCCTTGCCAAGTTGCGCGGGGTTGAAGTTGCGCAACTTGGAACGGGATCGCGCTCAGGTCAAACGCTGTTTGAGAAAGGCGAGGACAAGAATCTCCTCGGGCGTTAATTCAGCATAGCGTTCCTGCATGGAGTTGTCGATTTCGCCGGTAATTTGCTCGATCAGGCTGCCTTCGAGATAGCAACTGATGATCGCGGGGTGGACGTAGGATTTGCGGCAGACGGTCGGCGTATTGCCCAGCGACTTCGACACGCGGTCGATGGCGGAGACGATATTCTTTTTGGCTTCGGCTTCGGAGTCGTAATGGGTGTAGTCCTGCAGGGCGATGGCCGCCAGGATCGTGCCCGTCCAGGTGCGGAAGTCCTTTGCGGTGAAGGCCTCGCCGGTGATCTCTTGCAGGTAGGCGTTGACGTCGCCTGAGGTAACGTCGCGTACCGCGCCGCTGTCGTCGACATATTTGAACAGCTCCTGGCCTTCGATATCGGCGCAGGCTCGCACGACCGCGGCGATGCGCCGGTCGGTCAGCTTCAGGTTCCATATCTTGTTCGACTTGCCCTTGAAGCGGAAGCGGATGGTGTTGCCGGTGACATCGACATGTTCGTCGCGCAAGGTGGTAAGCCCGAAGGACTCGTTCTTTTTGGCATATTCGTCATTGCCGACCCGAATCAGAGTCTTTTCCAGCAGGGACACGACGGTGGCAAGCACCTTTTCGCGTGTCAGGCCGCGCTGCGACATATGCTGTCTTACGGTGGCGCGAATGTCGGGCAGGCGGTCGCCGAAAGCCAGGATATGATTGAATTTATTGGAATCGCGAAAGCTGCGCCAATCGCTGTGATAGCGGTATTGCTTGCGACCGCGGGCGTCATAGCCGGTCGCCTGGATATGGCCGTTCTTGTAGGGGCAGATCCACACTTGCCTATAGGCCGGTGGAATAGCCAGCTTGCGGATGCGGGCGATCTCCCCGGCGTCGGTGACTCGTTCGCCATTTGGGTAGAAGAAATGGAAATGCTTGCCGCGTTTCTTGCGCGTCAGACCCGGTCGGGTATCGCTGACATAACGCAAACCCTGCGCCTTCGCCTGGGCGGGGAGGGGCAGGGGTTCGAACGGCTCCGGAGACAAAAGCGCGGCTGTTTTCATGACCACAGACTGCTATCGCCGGCGGCGAAAAAGCGATGGGGAAGCCATAACCGATTTGTAAGCGGGGGGTGAGAACGCAAAAAGGCCCGGCATCCACGGGGGAGGCCGGGCCTTGTCTGGCGGTTTAAGATTATTGCGCGATGGTACCGGCGGTCGCGCCCGAGAAGAAGGCCCAATCCGTCGGCAGCAGGTCACCCCCGCTGCCCTTGGCCGCGGCGGTGACGCTGGCGGCGGCCAGTCCCTTGACGAAGTTGACCGTTTTGACGCCGGCGCCACCGACGACGATGGTGTCATTGGCGCCGCCGGTGACATTATTATTGGCGTCGGCCGTCATGGCCTTACCGCCGGCGCCGGTCATGTTACGCACGGAATAACCGGGCGTCAGCGACACGGTCGTCGTCTTGCCATCGTTCAGCATCTCCGCCACTTGCGGCGCGACTGCGAAGGAACCGGCGGCGGCGGCAATGGCCGGGTACCATTTCTGGTTATCCGTGCCGGTGCATTCCCAGGCAATGACATCGGTGCCGGCGCGGGTGCCGAACTTGAAGATGTCGGCGCATAGATTGGCGCGGTTACGCAACGAGCCGTCGGCCGTAAAGGTCCAGTCTTGCGAAGGTGAGTTGTCGCAGGTCGTGACGACCAGCGGCGCGCCCTGGCTGGCCGAGGCCAGGCATTGGGTGTCCTGGCGGATTTGACCGCTATTGCCGGTGGCGAAGTGGAAGGACTGGCTGGTTTTGCGGCCGCAGGTCTCGATCGAGATGGAGGCGTGTTTGTCGGAAGCCTCAAGGCACAGGCCTTGCACGAAATAGCTGGCGATCAACGGCACGCCGGTAATGCTCGCGGGCGCCGCGGCCGGAGCCGTCGCCGCAGGGGCAGGCGCACCGGGGGCAGTGCCAGAAGAGGGGGCCAGCTTGACGCGGGTCAGGCCCCATTTCTGGTTATCGGTGGCAGTACAATCCCAGGCAATGACGCTGGTGCCCGGATCGCGCCAGAAGTTGAGGATATCGGCGCACAGACCGCCATCGCTTTTCAGCGTGCCGTCGGGCATGAAGTTCCATTTTTGCTCCGGGATATCGGCGCAGGTCTTCACGACCAGACCCTGACCCTTGGTCGGAGCGGCCAGGCAGTTGGCACCCTGTACCAGTTGGCCGGTAATATCGTCGAAACTCAGGGCCTGATGCGGTTGGGCATCGCACTTGTTGACGACCACGCTGCCGTCATCTCTGGCTTCGAGGCAGAAGTTTTGAATGAACTTCGAGCCGACTGAGGTCGGTTGCGGGGAAGCCGGTTGTGGAGACGTCGGCTGTGGGGAAGTCTGGGCCTGAACGGCGCCTGTGGTCGGTCCGGCCCCGATTAAGACCGTAAAGAGGAAAGCAAGAACCCTTTTCATCATTATTTCCCTGTATCCTTTTGTAGGACATTTGCATTTTTTGCATATTGTCGGACAAAAGAGAATTTGTAAAGGGGAGGATGACGCGAGCCCGTCCATCTGTCACATTGTTGAAAACAAGGAGGCGGCCATGTGGAAAGTTTTCAATATCGTCATGCGTATCTTCAGCAGCCTGCTCGGGCTGGCCTTGGTCGCCATCGGTGGCATCTGGATGTTGCAGGGGTTGAACCTGGCCTTCAAGGTTGGATTTATGGTCGGCGACCCGAAGTGGACCCTTTATGGGGCGATCCTAGCCGCGATCGGCGTCGCTCAGATTGTGTGGAGCAACGCACGACAATCCAATGGCTGAGCTTCCGACTGCGCGCTAAATGTCACGGTTATAGCGTAACAGTATGGCGTAAAAAATACGTCACGTAACTTGTAACAGGCTGTCATGAAAGCCTGCCACTTGCCCCTGCGTCAAGGTCGCGGCCGTATTGGACGGTGCGATCCCTCCCCAGGGGCTACACATGTTTTTACTTAACCGCCTTCATCTTAAATCCGCGCTTTTGCTGTCCACGGCCGTGATGGCCTGCGCCGCCGCGCCGCACGTCCGAGCCCAGGACACAGTCGTCCCCGCCGCAAGCCAGGACAATACCGACGTCGGCGATAAGGATATCAAGACCGTCATCATCAAGGCCGAGCGCAACCGCGCTGCCGCCAATGCCCCGACTAAGGCTTCTGTCGATGCTACTCAGCCGCAATCGATCATTTCGCGGCCCTATATCGAACTTGCCGTGCCGGAAACCGGCGACTTCACCAATGTCATCCATATCGCCCCCAGCATTTCGGGTACCCAGGGCAATGGCGCCGGCTATGGCGACGCCAAGCTGGTCATGCGTGGTTTCCAGGACGGCGAATACAATGTCACCTATGACGGCGTCGCCTATGGCGATACCAATGACCCGACGCACCATTCCAACACCTTCTTCCCGGCCTCGACCATCGGCGCTGTTGTCGTTGACCGCGGTCCGGGAGCGGCCGGCGACCTGGGTCAGGAAAACTTCGGTGGTTCGATCCACATGTTCTCCAACAAGGTTTCTGACGATTTCGGCTTCACGCAAAAGCTCAGCTACGGCAGTTTCAATTCGTGGCAAGCCGTGTCGATCCTGCAAACCGGCCGTATCGAGGCCCTGCACGGCCTGAAGGTCCTGGTGAACCTGCAGGAACGCAACACCGACGGCGCGCTCAGCTATTTCAGCCTGAAAAGCGAAAACCAGTCGATCAAGGCGGAATTGCCGATCAACGATCACTGGAACCTGACGGTCCTGGCGACGCACAATTTCAACTTCGCCTATCAGCCGGACAACGATGGCGCCACTCTGCGCCAGGTCGAGGCCTTCGGCAAAAATTACTATATGAACAACGACCCGAACAGCCCACAATATTACAAGAACAACCGTGTGCGTAAGCATACCGACTTTTCCTATGCCCGCTTGAACGGTGACCTCGGCAACGGCTTTACGCTGGAAGACACGCTTTACACCTACTTCTATTCCAACAGCACCTTCTCGGCCGCGGACGCGACGACATTTGGCGCCTATGGGGTGGCCGGTTCAGATCTGGGTGGCGAATACGGTACCCATCCGGGTTCGCCGTCGGGCAGCAATCCGTCGGGCATGCTGGGCTATGACAAGCTTAACCACTATACGGTCCGCGGCGATATCCTGCGCCTGAACAAGGCCTGGGACTTCGGGACACTGAAGGTGGGCGGCCTGGTCGAGAGCTCCAACACTCGCCGCCATCGCTACGATTATCAGATCGACACGACCAACCCCTATAACAGCTCGATTTTCGACTTTAAGGAAAAGGCTTGTAAAAACGCCGGTCCGGGCGTCACCGCCGCCACGGCGACGGCCTGCGCGGTCGACGACCGCCATATCCAGCTGGAGGAAATTTCGTCCTGGACCCAGTCGCAGCTCTTTGCCGACTTCTACTGGACGCCGACCGACAAGCTGACCATCACGCCGGGCCTGAAGGTCGTCGATTTCGAACGCAGCGACCAGGGCAAGGTCAAGGCCGCCAACGTCAAGAACGAACTGTTCATGGCGACGCCGATGAAGAATTCCTACAGCAAGACACTGCAATTCCTGACGGTCAATTACAAGCTGATGCCGAATTGGTCGCTCTACGGCCAATATGCCACCGGCTTCCTGATCCCGCCGTTAAGCTCGCTCTATGTTTTCGATACCTCGAAGAACACGGTCGAGCCGCAAACCTCGACCAATTATCAATTGGGTACGGTCTATAACGGCAGCCACCTGTCGATCGACGGCGACATCTATCAGATCGATGTCGACAACAAGTTCTTCGATGACGCCACCGGCGACTTCTTCACCAATGGCGGCAAGGTCCAATATAAGGGCGTCGAAGGCCAGGCGGCCTATGCCTTCGATTTCGGTCTGACGGCCTTCGTCAATGGCTCGCTCAATTCGGCCAAGGATGCCAATACCGACACGTCACCAGCGTTTTACAACGTCGCCACGGCCGGCAAAACCCTCGCCAAGGCGCCGAAATCGACGCTCGGCCTGGGCGGCATCTACCATTCCGGGCCGCTGAAGGTCGCCCTGACCTACAAGCTGGTCGGTGAGCAGTTTGCCGACAACAAGGAAACCGCCGCTTACAAGATCGACGCCTATGACGTCACCGATCTGGCCGTGTCCTATGACTTCGGCCGCATCGCCGCCAAGATCGGCGTCGACAACCTGTTCGATCATCGCGACAACACCAAGATCACCCTCAATGGCGCGCCGTACGACCAGTATTACTGGCAGGCGCCGCGCAATGTCATGCTGACCTTGTCGGCCAAGTACTAAACCACGTCCTGAACTCAGCGGCGCCGGTTATCATGGCCGGTGCCGTTTCCCTTGAAAGGTCCAGTCATGATTCGCTCAAAGCTGTTGCTTGCCATGGTCGCTGTTACCGCTTTTTCCGTCGCCACGGCGCATGCCGAGGACAAGGCCTTCCTGTTTATCGACCCGGCCGCGTTGCCGCCGGCCCTGACCCTGCCGGCACCACCAGCCGATGGTACGCCCCGCGCCGAGGCGGAACTGGCCGAGGTCAAGGCGATCATGGCCGCCGCCACGCCTGACCGCCTGGCCCAGGCAACCGCGGACAGCAAGGATGAAAGCGCCGGCTTTTTCGCCGACGCCGTGCCGGGTTTCGACCTGACCAAGCAGCCAGCGACCAGGAAGCTGTTCGACGAGGTGCGCAATGACGAGGATCTCCAGGCCAAGATTTTCAAGACGTATTTCGCCCGCGTCCGTCCGTACAATGTCGATACGACGATCGTGACCTGCGATCCGTCCGACAACACCACCAAGCCGTCGAGCTATCCCAGCGGCCATGCCACCATGGGCTACTCCATGGCGGTGGTGCTGGCCGACCTTGTGCCGGCCAGGGGCGGCGACATCCTGGCGCGCGCCCAGCTCTATGCCGAAAATCGCCTCGTCTGTGGCGTTCACTATCGCGCCGATATCGTCGCCGGCCAGGTCCTTGGTACGGCGATCGGTGAGGAACTGCTGCACGCGCCGAAGTTCCAGGCCGATCTCGAGGCCGCCCGGGGCGAGCTCAAGGCCGCGGGGGTAACGCAATAGGGGCGCACCGCACGGTATGGACATGACGGAAAACCCGTGTAGAGTTGCGCGAAAGGGCAGCCCGATCAAGAAGCTGCCATTGCAATTATCTCTGGGCGGGAATCCATGTTGAAAGTATTGCCGGTGCGTCCTTTGGGCGTGCTCGCCGTGTGTGGTGTCATGTTGCTGATTGCCGGCTGCGGAGGCGGTGGGAGCGGCGGCGGATATTCAGGGGGCGGAGGCGGATCGTCTTCCAGTTCCAGCAGCAGTTCCAGTTCTTCATCATCCAGTTCCTCGTCAGTTGCGGTCGCTGACTTCCCGGAACTGGCCCTGACGACCGATGGTGGCGCTGTCATTGCCGACAAGGACACATACGTCACCGGCACGTTAAGCCTTCCGGCATCCGGCGCCAACCCGGCCTTTTCGGGCGCCATGTCGATCAAGCTGCATGGCAATTCGACACTGATGTTCGACAAAAAGGCTTATCGCATCAAACTGGGTGACAAGGCGTCGTTATTGGGTATGCCAAAGGACAAGAACTGGATCCTGCTGGCCAACTATTCCGATAAGACCTTGCTGCGTAACCGCGCCGCCTTCGAAGTCAGCCAGCGCCTCGGCATGGCGTGGACGCCGCGCGATGTGCCGGTGGAAGTGACGTTGAACGGCGTTTATGTTGGAGAATATGACCTGGTAGAGCAGCCGCGCCTCGGCAAGGACCGTATCAATATCACTGCCAGCGACGCCACGACCGCACCTGCTGACGGCGGCTATTTCATCGAGATGGATCAGCATTTCGACGAGGCCGTGTGCTGGCATACGGGCAAGAACATCCCGTACTGCCTGAAAGACCCCGATCCCGGTACGACGGATCAGGACACCTATATCCAGAACTATGTCCAGGCAGCGGAGGACGCGCTATTTTCCGCCGATCCGACCAATGCGACCACGGGATATGAGACCTATATCGACGTCGACAGCATGATCAACTGGTACATCGTTGAGGAGCTGTTCAAGAATGTCGATTCCGCCGATTATTCGAGCAACTATCTCTATAAGGACAAGGGCGGCAAGCTGATGTACGGGCCGGTCTGGGACTTCGACCTGGGCGCCGGCAATACCGATTATTTCGACGCCACGCCACAGGGTTTCCAGACCGCCACCGGCGTGTGGATCGCCCAAATGGAGGCCATCGATCCGACGATCAAGACCCGTATCCGGGCGCGTTGGAACGCCGTCAAGGCCAGCCAGATCGATACGCTGCCGGCCTGGATCGACGAGCAGGCGGCTCTGATGGATACGGCGCAAAAGCGCAATTTCACCAAGTGGCCGATCCTCAACACCTATGTCTGGCCGAACTCGGAAGTGGCGGGATCCTATCAGGGCGAGGTCGATTTCTTCCGCAACTGGATGACACATCGCATCGCCTGGATGGATGCGAACCTGTAGGGCGGGCAACCGGCATTTGACGTTTTCGAAATCTCTGTTAGCGTTACCAGAATAACCATAATAGGGAAGATAACGTCATGACCACATCCGGAATGGATCGTCGCAGCCTGCTGATGGCTGCGGGCCTACTACCCATCACCGCCACCTCGGCGTTTTCCGCCACGCCGCAAGCCCCGAACACGGCGCAGGGGCAACCCTTGTTGGGTAATCCCAACCTGCCTTTGCCAGGCGGCGAGAAAACCAAATGGGCGATTGTGGGCTTGGGCACTTTCGCCGTCGGCCAGGTCATGCCCGGGTTCGTGGCTTCGGACCGGTCGCGCATGACGGCCTTCGTTTCCGGCAATCCGCAAAAGGCGCGCGATCTGGGGGCGCGTTACGGTGTCGACAAGTTCTATGATTACAGCAATTTCGACAAGATCGCCGGGGATGCGGATATCGACTGTGTCTATATCGCCCTGCCGGTCGGTCTGCATGCCGAATACACCATCCGCGCCCTGAAGGCCGGCAAGCACGTGCTGTGTGAAAAGCCGATGGCTTCGACGCCGGAAGAATGCGAAGCCATGATCGCCGCGGCCAAGGCAGCCAACCGGCAGTTGGGCGTCGCTTACCGGGTCCATTTCGAACCCAACAATGTCGATGTGGCCAAGCGTTGCCAGACTGGTGAACTGGGTACCCTGCGCTATTTCACCGGCGATGCCGGGTTCAGCGCCAATCCGGCTTGGCCGCCGCATAAATGGCGGTTGCAGAAGGGTTTGGCCGGCGGCGGGTCGATGTACGATATCGGCATCTATGCCATGAACGCCGCCATGATGTGCCTGGGCGAAGACCCGGTATCCGTTTCGGCCGTCTATTCCTATCCCAAGGACGATCCGCGCTTTGCCGAGGTCGAGGGCGGTGTCGATTGGCGCATGACCTTCCCATCGGGGATCAGCGCCCAGGGCTCGTCGTCCTACTGCTATGCCGGCGGCACGCGGCAGAAGATATTCGGGGCCGACGGCGCCATCACCATGGACCCGGCGTCGGACTATTACGAACAACGCATCATGATGCAAAAAAGCGGGCAGGGGCCGGTGCAGCTTCGCTCCGGTAACCCGATCGATCAGTTCGGTAACCAGGTTGACGCGTTTTCAATGGCGGCCATGACCAACAAGCCGCACCTGACGCCGGGCGAGATGGGGTTGCGCGATATACGGGTGATCCAGGCCATATACCGTAGCGCCGACCAGGGCGGGGCCAAGGTGGCGGTTTAGGTCTCCGGCTGGTCTTTAGATGGTTTGAAGGTCGCGGTCGGATAGTCCGCGTGAGTTTGGGCCATGATGTCGGCGGCGGCGCGTGAGTCCGGGCCGGCATCATGGCTGCATTGGACCGTGACATGGGCTGTGGGCGACAGGATCGTCGTGCCGCCGCCATATTGTGAATAGACATAGGTTTGCACGGTCTGGACGTCGGCGTGCGTCACCTGGACATAGGCAAAGCCGGCGGTCTGGCACAATTCGGCACCGCGCATGATGCCGAAAGCCTGGGCCATGTCGTTGGTCGAAAAACCGTTGCCCATGAAGTCGACGCGATAGCGGTCGTCGGCGAGCTTTGTGTCCTTGTAACCGCCGCGGAGGCCGGCCTTTTGGTAGGGTGTAACCATGGCGGCGCAACCGCCGAGCACCAGTGTCGCCATAAGCAGGAAGGTTATGCGTTTCATGTTTTCCCCCTGAACGTGCCCTGGCAAATAGATAACGGGAAAATGTAAGATTTGGCAAGGTCGTCGCACCAGGACGCGTTTGCGGCGTTCACGGGAATGTGCACGCCAATAGGTCGGAAAATATCGCTGTTTTCATGTCATACATCTTTCCGTGGTTGAATCGGGGGCTTGAGATTAAGTAGCGTGCCCCAGAGATCCGCCCCATGACCGACGCCACCGCCCTGATCCTGGAAGACAGTCCCATCCAGGCGCGTATCATCACCAGGATGATCGAGGCGCAAGGGTGGTCGACCCTGCATTGCGCTACCCTGGTCGAGGCCGCTGAGGCCTTGAAGCGCGGCGCCGTCCAGGCCTTGTTTCTCGATGTCTTTGTCGGCATGTTCAATTCCATCACCAATATCGACCAGTTCCGTACCCTGGCGCCCGGGATTCCGATCATCATCATGACGGCAGGTTCCGGCCGCGAAGCGATCGAGGAAACGCTGAAACATGCGCGCCAGGCCAATGCCGACTACGTGTTGCGCAAGCCGTTCAGCGAGGCGCAGCTGAAGGAAGTTTTCGACTCCGCCTATCGCGATCTCGGCAGCGGTGAACGCCGCAAGCATGTGCTGGTCATCGACGACAGCCGGACGATCCGCAGCGTGGCCAGCAAGATGTTCGAAACGGCCGGCTATCGCGTCTCCCAGGCCGGGATGATGGAAGAGGCCTTCGATAATGTCGACATTGCGCGGGTCGACCTGATCCTGTGCGATATTTTCATGCCGGGCATGGCCGGTTTCAAAGGCATGCGCATGATCAAGAAGGTGTGGCCCAAGGTCAAAATCATCGCCATGTCGGCCGGAATCGAAAACAAGGTCACGGAAGACGAGGCCCTGAACGCGGCGCGTACCCTGGGCGCCGATGCCCAGATCAAGAAACCCTTCACCGCCGAGGATCTGATGGATTTGGCCGGCGCCCTGCTGATGCCGACGGCCATGATCGATTGAAACTCGGGCAAGGTGGTGTTCGGCGGCCCTTGTAGCAAGCGAGCGGCTGAGGCATAGTTTCCGCTCACTTGGGAGGGGACTATGAAATATTATGCAATCGCCGTGCTGGCCGGCCTGACGCTCGCGTCATCATCTTACGCGCAACAGACTATACCGGTACCTCCGGTGCCGTTCGGAAACACGCCTCCCGACGATCCGGCGGTTTATATCCGTGGCAACTGGACCTATCCGGATTCGGACCAAATGTTCTCCGCCTTTCCGGCCGAGGCACTCAAGGCCGGGATAGAGGGAAGGGTGGCGATCGATTGCCTGGTTAGCGCAGACGGTACCCTGACGGCGTGCGATGTTATGTCGGAAGAGCCGGCAGGTTACGGCTTCGGCGAGGCGACGGCCAATGCGTTCGTCAAGTTCTGCCATGTCGATCCGGCGTCGGTCCCGGGGGGTATTCAGCCGGGCGCACGGAAAAAATTCATCTACAAATGGACCTTGTAGGGACTGTGTCTGTATGGCGCAAGGACCGGCTATAGAGGGACGCCATGCGTAATTTCCATACGCTCATGCACGCGGTCTGTGTTGGTTGGGGGTATTGTGGCAGCGTGCAGGACGATAAGCCCGTTCATGTCACGGACTATATTCCTGAGTCCGGTCAGGTCTCCGCCGACCAATTTGTCGAGTGGCTGTTTTTGGCGGAAGGGCTGCGGAAAGATCTGGCGCCGCTCCGGCAGCTCCGGGCCTTGCGAGGTCTGTTTGTCGAGCATATGGGGGCGGAGGCGGTCGATGCCAGCCGGTTGCGGTGGGCGGACTGAGCTGCCAGCAGCTGCGGCAATGGCTAGCTTCGACAAAACCCATCATGCCCCCCATTGCCGCTAGCGACGGCTTCGCGATAACCTGCCTGGAATCGCAATAATGACAAGGGCTTTTTTGCCCGGGAAGGCACGCATGTCGAGTGAGGATGGCGCCAGGATTAGCCCCAGGCGGACGGCGGAATCGGCGGCAATCCGGCGCGGGTCATTCGTGCGATTGGTTGAGACTGAGTGCTTGTTTGCTCGACTGGATATCGTACAATTGGGCCAGGATCGGCAGACAGAGGCAGTGAAAACATGGAATGCGTGATGAACCCCACGGTCGATGCGTTTCTCGAGCAGGAGGAACGCTGGCGGCCGGAATTCGAGGCGCTGCGGGAAGTCGTGCTGCCGAGCGGCCTCAGCGAAGAGATGAAATGGGGCAAGCCGACCTATACGCTGGAAGGGCAGAATGTCGTGCTGATGCACGGTTTCAAGGACTATGCGGCCTTACTGTTCATGAAGGGGGCGCTTCTGAAGGACGAGGATAAGGTCCTGGTCCAGCAGACCGAGAATGTGCAGTCGGCGCGCCAGATCCGCTTTACCAGTGTCGACGAGATCAAGCGGATGGACAATCTGCTCAAGGCCTATATCGACGAAGCCATACTGGTCGAAAAGTCTGGCGCCAAGGTCGAGAAGAAGACGACGGCCGAGTTCGCCGTGGCGGATGAGTTCAAGGCAAGGCTGGAGGGCGATGGGGCGCTGAAGGCGGCGTTCGAGGGGCTGACGCCAGGCCGGCAGCGCGGGTATTTGCTGTATTTTTCGGGCGCCAAGCAGGCCAAGACGCGTGAGGCCCGGATCGACAAATGCGTGCCGCTGATCATGGCCGGCAAGGGGCTGGATGATTAGGGCGCTCTTCCTTGCATCTCGGATTGTCTTGTCCGTTCGTCCGGGCACTTTGTGACGACACCGCAAGGGAAGGACTATCCACAGATTACGCAGATTACGCAGATTTTCAGAGAGGTATGATTGGGCGCGCTGATTGCTGTCGGCAACAGCCCTTGTGGCGCAACACAGGCTGAGCCATAGTCGTGGCTATATTGGGAGGGGTTATGATCATTCTAGCACTCACGGCAGCGGTCGGCTTGTTGCAGACCACCACATACAGGAACGACGTTATACTGGTGCCGCCGGTGCCGTCCGGACCACCCCAAGCTTCGCCGCCCAACCATGCGGGTACCTATATTGCCGGCAGTTGGACCTATCCAAGCGCTGAGCAGGGAGAGGGGGCCTATCCAGAAAAGGCCCTTCAGGACGAGGTGAGTGGGATCGCGATGATCGACTGCCTGGTGGACGTAATCGGCAAGCTGATATCGTGCGATATTGTCTCCGAGACGCCTGCGGATTATGGATTTGGCGCGGCGACCGTGAAAATCTTTCTGGAGGGCGCCCATGTCGACCCGGCCTCCATTCCCGGCGGCCTTGTTCCGGGATGCCGGAAAAAGTTTTCCTACCGTTGGTCGCTCTAAAGATTCAGATTCGGACTGGCTGTGTCCGGATTGGCGGAAAACCGACGCTCCGAATCTCAATGTGGCGCCTTTTGAAAGGTATTATATTGCCGTATAATTATGATTTGTGAAATTTATTATCATGCTTCGTATTTTATCGTTGACATGGCAGGGCAAGCTTGGTAGGTTTTTCTCAGCATCCAGTGTTGCGAACGAAATCAACCCCACGGTCTTTGGCCGGTGGGGCTTTTTTATGCCAGAGGAGGGAATTCCATGACCACAGAGACAAAGACAGAGCGGCGTCCGCGCAGCACCTATTCGGAAAAACTGGCCGAGCGGGTGTGCCAGCTGATTGCGGTCAGCACAATCGGGCTGAAGCGCATGGTGGCCGCCGACATGACGCTGCCGAGCGAAAGCACCATCTATCTGTGGGTCCAGCTCTATCCCGACTTCCACGACAAGTATCATGCAGCCAGGGAAGCCCAGGCCGAGGCGCGATGGGCGGCGTGTCAGGTGATCGCCGAAGACTACCAAAAGGATGTCAAGGTCCTGGTCGATGCGAGCGATCCGCAGTTGGCGGCGAAAACCAAGGCGCTGAATGAAGCCGCCAAACTGGTGATCGACGTGCAGTGCCGGATGATTGCGTGGCTGTCGCCGAAGAAAGCGAGCGAAATTGTCAGCAAGCCGCCCAAGCGCAAGAGCAAGCCGTTTATGTACAAGACCCTCGATGATCTGATCTGCTAAGGCGCAGCGGCGGGCGGATTCGAACGGGCGACCAAGCGATTATGCGTCGAAACGGCTGACGGCGGAGCTATAGGCCAGGATTAGGATGGATGCCGAACTGTAATGTCATCCATTGCGATATTCCGCCAAGATTAATTATGCGAGAGTGGTATCATGTAACCGAATTTATTTACTCCCAGTATTGTAGCGCCCGTCCGGTCAGGTTATTCTTGAGGCCGGCGCAAAGCAAGGTCGCCGTGGCGATCAAATGTTGGGGGAAAGCAGGATGCGAAGAGCGATCGTCGCGATTTTGATGTCGATTTTTGTGGGGGGCGCGGCGCCGGCGATGGCTGGGCCGGGCGGTTACACGGTGCATGTCGTCGATCCGGCGAAGGATGACATCAGCCTGCATTGGAAAGAGGCCAACGGTCAGCGGATCGGCTCGATCGGGCGGTTGGCGGCGGAGATTAAGGCGCGGGGGCAGACCCTGGTGTTTGCGACCAATGGCGGGATTTTTGAGAAAAACTATACGCCGCTTGGGCTCTACATCGAGAACGGCCGAACCTTGCGGGCGTTGAATACGGGCGCCGGCGGGGGCAATTTCTATCTGATGCCGAATGCGGTCTTCTATGTCGACGACAAGGGCGGCCATGTGGTGCGGACGGAGGCTTTCAAGGCCGGTCCAGGTATCGAGATGGCGACACAGTCGGGGCCGATGCTGGTCGACCATGGCGTGATCAATAGCCAGTTTTCGAAGGTGTCGAAGAACCGATTGGTGCGCAGCGGTGTCGGAGTCGATGCGAACGGCAAGGTGGTGTTTGCGATCAGTTCGGGCGAGGTGACGTTTTACGAATTCGCGACTGAGTTTCGCGATCAGTTGCACTGCGCGGACGCCATGTTCCTGGATGGGGTGATTTCGCGGATGTACGCGCCGGGCGAGGGACGGACGGATACGGATGGGGACTTTGTCGGGATGATCGCGGTGACGACGGCGGCGAAGGGGCGTTGAGAGGCTGGCTAGCGTCGGTTGCCATATGGCAGGTGTGTGATATCAAGCCGTCATGGGGGAGCTCAAGCCTTCTCGGGGAGCGATCATGGCGCAGACAACAACCAAGGACAGGCGCGAACGGCTTCTGGACGCCAAGGCGAATGGGACGCTGGTGCGATTTCGCAGCCGGTTCGAAAACGGCCATGTTCATGGTTATGTCAGTGATGTCGGGCCGAAGTTGTTTCTGTTGCGGCTGGTCAGCGACGACATCCGGTACAATGGCTTCGAATGCTTTCGCATCAAGGACGTCCGTGGTCTGAAGCCGGCCCCGACGGCTTCTTTCATGGCGGCGGTTCTGGCCCTGCGATATCCCGAGAGGGCGCCGGACCCGGTTATCGACCTCGGTTCCGTGGAAGGGCTATTGCGAACGGCCTCAGAGCTCTATCCGTTGATCACGCAGCATCGCGAGTGCAAAAAGACGAATGCGTGCTGGATCGGCAAGATGAGCGATATCCACAAGGGCCAGGTGTTGATGCGGACCGTGGCGCCCGATGCGACCTGGGACTATTAGTATGACTGCTATGCGCTTAAGTCGATAACGCGTGTCGGTTTTGGTGGGGACTATGAGGCTGCGCTGGATATGGTTGCCGGTCCGCCTGCGGATTGAGCTTTTGAAATAGGGATTTCATAACCTGTCCTCAAAATCCTGTCCCCAAAATCCGTCGTTGATGCTTAGGGGAAGAAGGTTCGAATTGCTGCTGCATTTATCCACAGTGGAAGAGGTCTTCGCGCCGTCGGGCAGAAGTTCGCTTGTGGTTGTCCCAGGCTTGCCGCGATGTGATGCGCAAAAATGGAACCTCAGAATTGGAATGGCCATCACGCTTGAGGCGCCCGACGGTACGATTCGTGAAACGGTTCTCGGTGGCATCGAAATGGCTTCCCCGTCACATCCCGATTTTATTCCGATTATGCTCGGCCATGGTCTCACCAAGGCGATGGTGCCCATTGGGACCAAGCTATGGGTAAGCGAAACCGCACGGGTTTGAGAAGGCTTTTATTGTCTCCAAACTGGTGGCGCAGTCGGGGGTGACGGCGGCGGCAAAGGGTCGGTAAGACAGCCGCCTCTTTTTATGAAATAGTGGGGTGATTGATAGGAGGCCGGGCGATGTTCAAAAAGCTGTTTGGGAGGCTAAACTGATGGATGGTTTCGATGTTCTTCATCCTGGAGTTTGGTTTGGTCCCAGACCTCTGTTATCGGAGGTCGACTCGCTAGAAGGAGTCTCAAGCGAAGTTGAACTTTTGCGGATAATTGGCATGCATATGAAGGCCGGCGATTTCTCCGTTCGTACAAGCCTTCAAGAGTTGCTCATATCCAGCAAGTTGCCCGATGTCAGGCAGCAGGCGATTCGCCTTTTCTGTCACACCTGTCGGCACGAAGATATTGGATTCATTAGAAAGTTATTAAACCAATTGGACCATGATGACGTACTTACTGTCGTTGTCACTGCTGCTGATACGCTATCCCCGGAAATTGTGCCGTTTTTGTTTGCTTTGTTGGGGGAATACGCTGAGACGTCAATAAAGATTGACATTCTTACGGCTATTAACAGATTGTTTCCATGGGGCTACGATGGAAACGAGCTCGATCCAGATTGGTTAGCAGAACGCTTTTCAGGGTTTGCGATAAAGTTAAATCCGGGCTCCTATTACTACGCGGGCATGCTCTCACATCCCGAAAATCTTTGTAAATCACTCGTTCAAGCTGCGGCCAATGCAAGGCACAGGAAAATAAAGTTTCCAATGGCAAACATTCCGACATTGCTATCAATATGGAGCGGTGAGCAGTGTCCAGCTTATTACGGCGATTTAGTTAGTGACGCGAAATTTGAGAGTATACTTGATTACGTTTCAAGAATTGCGAAGATGCCTTGGCAGCAGGGTGTGAAGTATTTTTACGGTCACAATGTTGAATTGGGTGTGTTCATTGCAGCTGAGTAGCCGCAATAACGAGGCGCCTAGCGCGGTGGCGAGGCCGGTTGCAGCACGGTCAGGCGCCGAAGTGCGCCGGGCCACATACCAAAATGGCCGCCGGGGCCTTTGAAGAACACGCCTTCGACCTTGATCCAGGCGTCGTTCACAAACTGTACGTCCTCAGGCTCCGCGAACGTCGATGCCTGGCCCAGCCACACGCAGTCGTCATCTCTGTGCTCGGCAACCGCTTTTTCATCGGGGCAAAAGGTAGACCCTTCAAATTCCCAGTGAAAATAACCTGTTAGCGAAACGCGTTTGCCGTCGTAGTCGTCAGGGTGCGCCAACACCTGTGCCAGGGTTACGGCGCGCGCCGGCTGACGGTCGCCTTCGGAGACTTTGGCGGCTTCGAGCGGTTTGTCGGCGTTCATGCGGTGAGCGAAATCGCGGATAACGGTATCAATGGCCTGGGCGACACCCGCCGTCGGCGCGCTATAGCCGTGGACATCGCCTTCACGGTTATGGATCCTGACATATAACCGATAGCTATAGTCCCTATGGTCGTTGTCCGGTGGCGTTGAGGTCAGGCTGAACACGCCAGCGTCCAGCAGCGCCTGACCGAAGGCCTCCTGGTCCTTTTCAGACATAATCAGGCCTTCGTTGGAAAATGCGGTGCTCGTCACCACGGGATCAATGGCACCGCGGATCCACTCCTGGCGGCGATAGCCGAAACCGTTGGCGCCCGCCAAGTAGATCGTGGTCGTAATGTCGCGATCGTCGCCGGCCGTCTGGATATGCTGGCGGACTTCGTAGTCGACGTAGAGGGACTTTTCTTCGGCGCGCACCGTCCCGCTCACCGCCAGGATTGCGAATGCGAACATAAGGCTCAATCGGGTCATAGCCGTTTCCAAATGGTCAGATTATAGGTTGGTACGCGGATTGACCAGCGGTGGTACTCGGCAATATGGGCATGGTTTGGTCGGCGGTCGGGCGCCATTGACCGGCGGCTCATGGATGGGTGAAATCAAAAAAGCAAATAACGCAATTGATATCATGTCACCGTAAATCGAAAAGTCTGACGGCGGAGCCCTGTGCCACAAATGAGATGAACGCCGAACTATGGTGTCATCCATTGCGATATTCCGCCAATTATGTATTCCCACCGTTAACTATGCACCGTGGCCATTTCCGTATCGACCGAACGCGCCGAATGTGGCTCATAGGTTTCACATGGACCTTTGATTATCCTAATGCGATACTGATGTTGCATTTCCTGCATGAGACCGTATATCTTAACGTAAAATCAAACGTTGAATCGCGTACACTATTCAATGTTTTTGTAATGAGGATCCACAGCCGCCATGCCAAACGGCGCAAACAGCAAAATGAGTGCTGGTTACGTAATAGCGCGTACCATTGAGACACCGCACATTGCAACCGACCAAACTGAAGAAGCCACAATGCGGTGTGGAGGTGTTGTTGATGCAATTTATTTGCAAGAATGTTCAAACAGGGGAAACGAATGGAAGCGGGAGAAGCCGTCGCAGCCGGTAGGTGGTTATCATGAAAGCTGACCCAAGAGTTAAGGCCGTGGTGCATTATATAATTACTCATGCTGCTGTTGAGCAGCTAGGTGCTGTGAAATTAAATAAGGTCATGTGGCGAGCTGACGTTGAGCATTATAAGCGCTATGGCGAGACAATAACCGGTTTGGATTCCTATATCCGGATGGATCGTGGGCCAGTGCCTCGTGATTCAAATTGGTCTATACAAGAACTTAAAAATGAGAATAAAATTCTTGAACGGTTATCTGAGACTTTCGTTGGAACTAGGCGTGAATTTTTGTGGCTTGAAAAAGCTTCTGCGGAGCACTTTTCTGCAACGCAAGTCGAAATTTTGCATGAAGCAATAAGAGAGATTTGTGCGCTATCAGCCACTAGAGCAAGCGATGAAACTCACGATGTGTTGTGGGATGAAATAGACAATTTGGAGGCGATGCCTGTGCGTGCGGCAAGTGTGTCGGACGGCGAATTGGAACCCGACGATTTCGAGTGGGCATTGGCTCATCGATCGTTGATGCACTAATGAATATTGCTCGCCCAGCCACCGGTTTTGAAATATCAATTTCAGCTAACGTTCGTGCGTTAATCGAGAATGAAATATCGAAGAACCCCGAGTTTGAGCGGTATTGGGGCGACATAATTGAGCGCTTAAAATTTGTTGCGCATAGAATTGGATCTCCAGAGGAGCGGCTTGCGCGCGGCGCTCGTCTGCACGCATTTGCGGATCAAGGTTTGCCCGGCCGGCCACGTGTAGTGGTCGGATACGTAGTACTAGGAAAAACCGTCAATATAAAACTCTTGAGAGTTTCATAGTAATAGGGGCACTCCTACACGAGTGGTGTGTTTGTCCATTAGAGGGGGCGTGATTGTGGTCCTTCGTTCTTAAGGTTCATATCGCGGGCCAATTGCATCGACAAGTCCAGAGCATGCCGGCTGGTTATCGGATCACATCGATTAAATATGAGCCTGGAGACCGCGTCAGCGATGGCGTGGAGAGAGCGGAGCTAAGCTTTTGACATGGCGGGGTTCATAAGTTGTCTCCGTAGTCGGTCTGACGTTTCGGACGGCGGGTGGGGGAGTTGAGTTGAGGTGCGGTCGTTTTTGCACAAGATGATTGTCGCCGGGAAATGAATTCGACAATTCATGAGGCGCCCCGGAGATCGCTAAATAACTCCACCCCCTTTGTTTGGCCTCTTTGTTTGCCTTACCGTAACTCTAAATATTATTCTAAGTAATCTGAATTAAAATTATCATATTCTATAGACAAATTTTGAACTTTTAATATTTTGGCGCCAAGAGTTTCATTTTCATGTGAAAAATCTTTACCCTTTATTCTTAGCTGTGGAATGGCGCTAAATTTATCGCTTACTAAGGACGATGTTTCTAATCCTCTCCATTCCGCACCGCTACAAATGGCCGCGATGAGTCTGAAAGCTTCTTCATCAGATATTACGTCTGACAGAGCTACATCTAAATCAGGAACAGCTTTAGCGAAGCGATCCGATATATTGTGATCTCGCGATGAGGCATTCTCTACATATTTCGTTATTACTCGCTTCAATATTTTTTTATACGGGCCAATGTTAGTGACAAATTGGTGGTAATAGGGAGTCTCAGATATTATCCAATCAGTAAAATCCTTCATTTCAGTAAGCATGAATTCTTCTCCCAAATCTGCCATGCAACTGCAAAATAAATGTGCGGGATTTTTAAATAATCTATAAGGGCTTGTTAATTTTGCATCTTTTGAGAATCTTATAACTAGCGCTAATAATCTTTGCCTAGTAGCTAATTTTGCTTCTTTTAGAAGAAGTGGATCGCATGTTATTAGTTCTGTTATAGATTGATTGTAGTCTGTGTTAGTGGCATATTTATCAATGAATTCTTTCAACAGTGATGAGCGAATTCCCTTATCCTTTTTCGACGCCAAAACAGAAAAGAAGCTTTGAGCATTAATTTGGGCCGATTTAACGCCGTCAATTCGGGCGTTTGTAAGCCGTGCAATTAAAAAGGGTATAGCCAAGTCATCTAGGTTAGACATTTCATCCGAAACAATATTTTCCATCTGGGACAAAATCCGACTCGGAAAAAAATTCTTGTCTTCAATCCTGCTCAGAATTTGGTCAATGACGTAAGATGTCTCACGAACTGGTTGGCTCGCAAATTTCCGAATAGACTCGGAAAATACGTATCTAGCTTCCTCAGCTGAGACTTCATGGCCAGACGGATGTGCTGCCTTATTCCTATGACTGTTTATTTCCGTCAATATTTGAGCCTCAAGCTCAGTAAGTAATGATGCTTTCCTCATTCTCTGGATTAAAGGGGTTTCAAAGACCTTTTGGGYCTCAGCCAATGGCTCAATTTCTTCTGACACGCTCTTTGCAACGGAGTTTACGGGCGCGAGTTTCTTAACCTTGCGCCGCAAATCCTCGAACAACGCAATATTTGTAAGGACGATGCACGCTCTGTACGCGCCGGTTCCGTAGCATCTGAAAGCCTCTTTAAGGTAATCGGAAATATCTTTATCCGGCACTAAAGCAAGGAGTTCTTCCATATCTGTCATTCCAGCCAAAATATACACTCCTATATATTATTATACATGCATGCTTTGCATGGTGATTAGCAGGCTAATAGATCGTGATTTTCTTGTTAAAAGCGGTGCTTTTTTGCGTTTCGGAATCTAACTGTTTGATTGTATTGCAAGTGGTCGTTTAGGAAGGCATTAGCGCGCTAGTTGTGCCGATGATAAATATCTCATAATACGTTGAATGCTGGATCGCTATCTCCAAATTGACGAAGTTGCGAAAACATGATCCGCCCTCTTCCCCCGCGCACTCGCTCCCGCTATATCCCCCTTATGGCAAATCTCGATATTCGCGCCGCTGAGCCGGCGAAGTTCATTCAGGGCCGGACCGGTCCGTGGGAAATCATCATCGGTTTGGAAGTCCACGCCCAGGTGGCGTCGAACACCAAGCTGTTTTCCGGGGCCAAGGTCGGCTTCGGGGCCGGGCCGAACGAGCAGGTCAGCCTGGTCGACGCGGCCATGCCCGGCATGTTGCCGGTGCTCAACCGGTTCTGCGTCGAGCAGGCGGTGAAGACGGGTCTGGGGCTGAAGGCCGAGATCAATAAGTTCTCGCGCTTCGACCGCAAGAACTACTTCTATCCCGACTTGCCGCAGGGCTATCAGATCAGCCAGCTTTTCCATCCGATCGTCGGTGAGGGCGTGGTGTTGGTCGAGCGCGATGACGGGACGTCTTTTGACGTACGTATCGAGCGGCTGCATCTGGAGCAGGACGCCGGCAAGTCGATCCACGATCTCGATCCGAATGCGACCTATGTCGATTTGAACCGGGCTGGGACGGCTTTGATGGAAATCGTGTCGATGCCGGATATGCGGTCGTCGGACGAGGCCGTGTCTTATTTCAAGAAATTGCGAACTATCCTGATCTATCTCGGGACGTGCGACGGCGACATGGAAAAGGGCAATATGCGCGCCGACTGTAATGTCTCCGTGCGGCGGCCGGGCGAGAAGCTGGGGACGCGGTGCGAGATCAAGAACGTCAATTCGTTCCGCTTCATGCAGCAGGCGATCGAGTTCGAGGCGCGGCGGCAGATCGAGATTTTGGAAGACGGCGGGAAGATCGACCAGGAGACGCGTTTGTTCGACGCGGTGAAGGTCGAGACGCGGTCGATGCGGTCGAAGGAAGAGGCGCACGATTATCGCTATTTCCCCGATCCGGATCTTTTGCCGGTCGAGCTGGAGGAAGCGTGGATCGAGGATATCCGGCGGTCTTTGGTCGAGCTGCCCGACGACAAGAAGGCGCGGTTTATTTCGCAATACGGCTTGTCGTCGTATGATGCGCAGGTTCTGATTTCGGAACAGGCGCGGGCGGATTATTATGAAGCAGCGGCGAAAGGCCGGGATGCCAAGCTGGTGGCCAACTGGACGACCAACGGGTTGTTGTCGCGGTTGGCTGAGTCGGGGCAGGAGATTGCTGAGTCGCCTTTGAAGCCGGCTGATATTTCCGGTTTGGTGGAATTGATCGAGACTGGAGTGATTTCGAGCAAGATCGCCAAGACGGTGTTCGAGCATATGTGGGACGAGAAGGGGATCATGTCGCCGGCGGAGATCGTCGAGAAGCATGGTTTGAAGCAGGTTACCGATACGGGCGCCATCGAGAAGGCTGTGGATGAGATTATCGCGGCTAATCCGGATAAGGCGGCTGAGGTGGCGACCAAGCCTCAGGCGATCGGGTGGTTTGTCGGGCAGGTGATGAAGGCGACCGGGGGGAAGGCTAATCCGGCGGCGGTGAATGAATTGCTGAAGGCGAAGCTGGGGTTGTAGGGGGACGAGGTCCGAGTTTGCGGAAAGAAAGGACCCCTCATCCCGGCCGTTGGCCGACCTTCTCCCCTTGAAAGGGGAGAAGGGATAGAAAGGTGCTCTGCACTTATATTTATGGGTCCAGGGTCCTTGGACCCTGGCCGCCGGAGGCTCTTCGGATATCAAAAGACCCTCGACCACATAGGTCGAGGGTCTTGTGGTATCTGGATTGGATTACTGCGGTGGGGCGGGGTCGTCGTCGGTTTGGCCGTTGGGGGCCGGGATGATCGCGACATAGGGCTGATCGGTTGCCGGTGGCACGGACGCCTGGGCGTTGGTGTCGGGCTGAGGCGCGGCGATGACGACGTCGGTGGTGGTTTTCGGGTCGGGCTCGGTGGTGACCGCGGGCTGGGGCGCCGGCGGGGTGGCCGGGGCGGGGACGCCCTGGAGCTGTTGCTGGTTGAGCTGGGCGGTGATCTGGTTGGCGGTTTGCTGGGCACAGGCGCCGGACGCGGCGGCCGCGACGACCACGGTAAGGGCGGCGAGGAAAATGGCTGTCTTGCTCATGATCGGATGTCCTGCGGAACCCCCGACACGACGTTATCGGCGGTTGTGTAAGCGCGACAGATGGAAGCCCGCCGGGTTTTATTGGAATCCGGCAAAGAAAAGCCCCCGCGCCAGGGTAACGCGGGGGTGGGGAAGCTTATTGAATCGCCGGGTCGGGTTGGGGCGAAGCGGCGTCGCTGGAGCTGCTGCTCGAAGCGGAGGCGTCTGGGGTCGGTGTCGTGGCGCCCGGAGTCGGCTCGGTCGTCATGCCGGTCGAATCGTCGGTATCGGTGCCGGTCGTGGTGTTGGTGCTGTCATTGGCGGCGGCGCCGGTGTCCGGATTGACATAGGCATTGGCGCCGGTGTCAGCTGTGGCCGGGGGCAGGAGGGGCGGCGGGGTCGTGGCGGCGCTGCCGTCGGGCACGGTCGATGGTGTCGGCGTGGCCATGGGATCGGATGGTGTCGCGGTCAGGGGCTGGCCCTGGACTTGCTGCTGGTTGAGCTGGGCGGTGACGGCGTTGGCCTTGGCCGTCTTGGGGCCGACGGTTTGCTTGGCGATGGTCGCGGTCGAAAGACCGGCCAGGGCGACGGCAAGGGCGGCGATGGAAATGGCGGTGCGAGTCATGGGTGAAACTCCTCAGGTGCTTTCCCCTCGGCACAACCTTAGGAGATGTGGCTGTAAAAATGACAGCGGTAAGCACAGCCTGGTGTGTTGGGATTCTGCAAAGAAAGACCCCTCGGGTCCGGGAATCCGAGGGGCTTATTTTCGGAGAGTGTTTTATCAACTCAAGCCTGTTTTGTGGCGCCCGAAAGAAAGAACCCCTCACCCGGCAGGCTGAAGCCTGCCACCCTCTCCCCTTGAAAGGGGCGAGGGGATGGGAGGGAGCCCACCCAAAGGCGTACTGGTTCGGGTCTGTACCAGGTATCAGGCCGGCTTGGCGGCGGTGGAGGCCTTGGCGGTGGTCTTGGCCGAGGCCTTCTTCAGCCAGTGATGATGATGATGCGGCTTGGCGGCGACCTTGGCCGTGGCGGTGGTCGAAGCGGTCGCGGTGGCCGGCGCGGGGGCGGCCATGGCGCCGGCAGCGGCCAGGCTGAGGGACAGAACGATAGCGGCGGCGGTGATGGTCTTGGACATGTGGAGGGTTCCTTTCATTAACGACATCAAGGGGTTATTCCCTGGTGACGGTGATGATGTAGCGCCCGGCCTTTGGTGGAATTGGGACCGTGTTTGTGTCAATTTGTTATGAAATAACGTCCTTCGCGGCGGCTTTGTGGCTAAACGGCCAAACGGCCAGACATAAGCCGCAATTGCCGTTTCCGCCCCCTGTGGCAGGTTGACGCAGGGCGGCGACTTTGCCTCTTCCCGTCGTTTGACGAAGACTATAGGGTCGCAGATATCACTTCGGATAACCGCTAATGCACGATCAGCAATTTACCCGTTACGACTCACCGTGGGGCGACAAGGTCGTCGTCAGCAACCGTGAGGACGGGCTGGGCGAACGGCTGCGGGCCCTGTGCAACGCCATCGCCGTCGCCAATTTCCTGGGCGCCGATTTCAAATTCGAATGGGAGGCGATTCCCTTTCACCCCGAACTGCACGCCATCCAGCCGGTCGAGGATACGTTCGAGGCCGGGTTCGTGCGCGATCACCATGCGGCGAAGGTGGTGTCGGACGAATATGCCGCCCTGGTCTTTCCGCGCTATACGCCGGCCAAGCTGTGCGCGCTGATGGAGGCGCCCTATAAGGGCATCATCATGCAGCAGACCGGGTTGCACCATATTATGGACCTGAGCGCCCAGCCGGACTGGCCGCAGCGTTTCCGGCAGGCGTTCGACAGCCTGCCGTTCGTGGCGCCGGTCGAGGCGGCGCGGCAAAAGGCGCTGACGGCGGCATTGCCGGCGCATCCGGTGGCGCTGCACCTGCGCGCCGGCGATATCGTCTTCGGCGAGCACCGCTTCCGCGGACGTTTCGGCGCCAAGGTGGTGACCTATCCCGTCGCCAAGCGGCTGATCGTCGATCTGATCGCGGAGGGCAAGACGCCGGTGATTTTCGGCCAGGACCTGGTGACGTGCCGGTATCTGGCGGAACGGTACGGGGCGAAGCTGGCTGTCGATATATTGGATCTGGGTGAGGCGACGGCCTTGCAGGCCGCGCTGGCCGACATCGTGCTGATGTCGCGGTGCGAGCGCATCCTGGCCGGCAATAGCGGTTTCGCGCTGATGGCCGAAGCCCTGGACATGGCGCCGCATATCGATCCGGATACCTTGTTCACGCCGGCCGAGACCGCGGACATCATCGTCAATGACGACGATATCGACGACCCGGCGACGCCGGTGCCGGATCTGCAGCGGGCCTTCGCCTGGTTTGCCGCCTATCGCTTGTCGGCGGAGGTCAAGCCGCCGGAAGAGCTGCTCGCCATTCTCGCCAAGGCGATCCGCTATGACCGGCGCAATGCCCATTACCGCATGGTGCGCGCCGCCCTCTTCATGGCGCAGAACCGCGGCCGCAGCGCCGAACTGGAGCTGGAGCGGATGTTCGAAGCGACATGGCGACCGACCCAGGCCATGGCTGACAGTCCGCTGTACAAGATGCTGCCGAAGGGGGCTGGGCGATTGGAGGAGGCGGCGGAGCTGATGGCGACGCTCAAGGCGTTCGCGGCGCGGAGCGGGCGGCCGTGGGCCAACTTCCTGCTGGGCATGATCGCCTATGGCAATCGCGACGCGAAGGGGGCGAAGGCGTGGTTTGCGCGCTCGCCGTTGGTCGATGCGGAGAATACCTATTGCAAGGTTGTGCCGGCGGGCGTTCTGCCGAAGTAAGCCCGCGGTTTTGCCTTCACACGCCCTGCGCTATTTTGTAGGGTCGCCGCAAGAGTTCGAAAGGAATCGTTCCGCGGGATGGATGAGATTTGGCAAGAGGCGCGGAAAAGCTTCGCCGAGCGTTGGGTCGCGCCGGGCGGAACCGGTAAATATGTGGTTTGTCATGCCACGCATGAGCTCGGCGAGCGGCTGCTGGCCCTGTGCAACGCTCTGGCGATCGCGGAGTTTCTCGGGCTCGGCTTCAAATTCTCCTGGGCGGCGGGGATGACGGACGAGGTCCATGCCGTGCGTCCGGCGGATATGACCTTTTCGCCCGATTTCATTGCCGCGCACCAGGTGGAAACCCTGACGGCCGCCGATTTTACCGAAGTGGCGAAAGCCCGTTATACGCCCGACGCCCTGCGCGACCTGGCGGCTCAGTCGGGGCACGGTCTTCTGGTCCAGCACGGTGACTTGAGCGAGATCATGGATGTGGAAGCGCAGCCGGATTGGCCGTCGCGGTTCCGCCGGGCCTTCGACAGCCTGCCGTTTTGCGCCGGCACCGAGGCGGCGAAGAAGCATGCGCGCCGGCTCGACATGCCGGAGCATTGCGTCGCCATCCATTTGCGCGCCGGCGATATCGTCTTCGGCGAGAATCGCTTCCGCAATCTCTACAGCAACAAGGTGGTGACCTATCCGGTGGCCAAGCGGCTGATCGGCTACCTGGTCGAGCAGGGCAAATATCCGCTGATCTTCGGCGAGGACGCCGTGACGTGCAACCTGCTGGCGGAACGCTTCGGCGTGCGCACGGCGGCGGATTGGCTGGGTATGGAGGACGCGGACGCGCTGGAAGCGGCGATCGCCGATATCGTGCTGATGTCGCGCTGCGAGCGCATCCTGGCAGGCCATAGCGGCTTCGCCATGCTGGCGGCCGGCCTCAGCGGCGCCGTGCACGACAACCCCGCCAACCTGTTGCCGCCGGAGCAAACTGTCGAGCTGATCATGGGCGACGAGGATATCGATGATCCGGCCGTCGCCTTGCCCGATCTGCAGCGCGCCTTCGCTTTTTTCACCGCCTATCGTTTGGGCGCCAAAACGGCGTCGAGCGACGAAAAGCTGCACCGTTTGGGGCGGGCTATCCACTACGACCGCCACAACGCCTTTTACCGCATCACCAAGGCGTGCGAATTTGTTGCCGCCGGGCGGTGGAAAATGGCGGAGGGCGAGATCGAACGCTTGTTCCAGACCAGCTATCCGCCGCGCGGGGCCATGGCGAGCAGCGAACTGTACCGCATGCTGCCGCAGGGCAAGGCGCGGATTGCCGAGATGGCGCCATTGATGAAGACGATCGCCAAGCTGGCGGCGCGGCCGGACGCGCCCTATGCCAATTTCCTGCTGGGCATGGCGGCGATGGTCCAGCGCGAGCCGGCCGCGGCGGGCTTTTTAGCGCGGTCGCCGGCGGCCGATCCGGCCAATCCCTATCACAAGACCCTTCCGGCTGGTTTGCGGGCTCCCAATGGCTTATACCACGGGTCATAAAGTATGACCCGTGGTATAAGCCATTCCTTGAGCTCAAACGCCGCATGGCTCCTCGCAACGGCTCGGGCGGGCGGTCTCCCGCTACAGCGGCGAAGAGCCAAGCTCACTCGCCGCTGGTCTTATGAATGTCTTAAGCGGTCTTCGGGCAATAGGTAGGCCGAACCATGGGGGATGTGCATGACGAGTGATTTAGCCTTGAGCCTCGACCACGTGTCGAAGAGCTATGGCGAGTTCCAGGCGGTCAAGGATCTGAGCTTCGCGGTCAAGCGCGGTTCGATCTGCGGGTTCCTGGGGCCGAACGGCGCCGGCAAGACGTCGACTGTGCGCATGATCCTGGGACTAAGTGCGCCGACCTCGGGCCGCATCACCGTCCTGGGCGGGACCAGCGCCAAGGCATTGGACCGGATCGGCTTCCTGCCCGAGGAGCGCGGGCTTTATCGCAAAATGACGCCGGTCGACGTCATCGTCTTCCTGGCTGGACTGAAGGGCGTCAAGGCGTCTGTGGCGCGGTCGCGCGCCAAGACGATGCTGGAGGCGCAAGGCTTGGGCGGCTTTCTCGACAAGCAGATCCGCACCCTGTCCAAGGGCATGCAGCAGAAGGTCCAGTTGATTTCGTGCCTGGTGCATGAGCCCGACCTGGTCATTCTCGACGAGCCGTTTTCCGGGCTCGATCCGGTCAACCAGCAGGGACTGGAGACCATCATCCGCGACCTGGCGAAGCGCGGCGCCACGGTGCTATTTTCCACCCACGTCATGCAGCACGCCGAGCGTCTGTGCGAAAACGTCGTCATGCTGACCAAGGGGCAGAAGGTGTTCGAAGGGACGTTGAAGGCCGCACGCGCAGCGGCGCCGCGCTTCCTCGATATAGAAGGCATGGTCGGCGAGGCCGACGTGCTGGCCTTGCCGGGGATTGCGGGTGCGACGGATATGGGCTTGAGCGAGGAGGGCGTGCCGATGTGGCGCTGCGCCCTGGCCAAAGGGCACACGGCCAATGATGCGCTCAAGGCGGCGTTTTTGAAGGGGCTGGACGTACGCCGGTTCGAGGCGCGCGAGCCCAGCCTGCACGAGGCGTTCATCGTGCTGACCGGCGGCGATCCATTGGGTGACTCACATGCGTAAGACATTTCTCATCGCCAAACGCGAATATCTCGCCTTTGTCCGCACGGTCGGATTCTGGCTGTCGCTGGTCACCCTGCCTCTGATGATCTGCGCCATTATCTCGGTGCCGATCCTGTTGCGCACGACGGCGCCCAAGGATGTGATGTCGGTGGCGGTTCTGGACCTCAGTGGCGAGAACCTGGGGTCGCAGGTCGCGGCGTCGGTGCGACAGCAGGGGCTGGCGGCCAGCCAGCGTGGCGAGGCCGGCAATATGGTGCGGAACCTGGTGCGGAAGGACGACATCCGCGTGGTGCCCGTGCCGGCCGGCCTGACGACGGCGATGACCGTGGAAGAGGCCGAGGCGAAGCTGCCGGCCCTGCTCGAAGATCCTCATGCGACGGCATCGACCGTTATCGTGGTCTATGACCGGGACGATGTCCTGCATTTTCATATCTGGTCGACGCCCAAGCAACAGGGCAAGCTCGCCGACCTCATCCAGTGGGACCTGCACGGCCTGCAATATTACAAGGTGGCGCAAGTGCACGGCATCGATGCCCGGTTGGCTCACGACATGCGTGAATCGCGCGCCGACATCCAGAACCTGACGCCGGTGCCCCCGGGCGTGGCGCACGACGACTTCATGGACGGTGTTCGCGACAAGGCGCCTTTGCTGATCGGCGCCGTGATGGGCTATATCTCGTGGATGACCATCTTCTCGTCGTCGATGATCCTGCTGGGCGGGGTGATCGAGGAGAAGTCGAGCAAGGTGCTGGAAGTGTTGCTGGCCTCGGCCTCGACCGAGGCGCTGCTGGTCGGCAAGGTCCTGGGGGTGGCGGCGGTCCTGGCGACGGTGGGGCTGATCTGGAGCGTGGCCGGGTTCGGCGTCATGTCCTACGGCATGGCGGTGGTGCCGCCCGAATGGGCCGGTAAGATTCAGATGGTGGTGTCGGGGCTGTTCTCGCCGGCGCAGATCGCGTTGCTCGTGACCTATTTTATCGGCGGCTACCTGATGTTCGGGGTGACGTTTGCGTCGATCGGCGCCTTCTGCGAAACTCAGAAGGATGCCCAGGCGATCATGGGGCCGATGATGATCGTGTTGATGATTCCCATGTTGTGCATGCAGGCGGCCTTTGTGGCGCCGGATACGCCGATCATCCAGTACCTGTCCTATGTGCCGATCTTCACGCCATTCCTCATGCCGCTGCGGTTGGCGCATCCCCTGCCGTTGTGGGAAATTGCCCTGACCCTGTTCGACATGCTGCTGGTGGCGGCCCTGATGATCAATCTTGGGCGCAGGGCGTTCAAGCAGGGGGTGCTGACCGGCGGCAAGCTGACCTGGGGCACGGTGTTCCGGTTAGCGACGGGACGATAAAAAATCCCCGCATCGATGACGATGCGGGGATTTTTATTGGCTTGTGGGCCGGTCGTTATTGCGCCTGGGGGGACGTGGCGGCGCCAGCATCCGGAGTCGTCGCGGGAGCGGTTGCATCCGGAGCGGGCGCGGTGGCGTCCGGAGCCGGGGTGGCGGCGTCCGGAGCGGCGGGCGCCACGACATCAGCTGTCGGAGAGCTGCTGTCGGACGACGAGCTGTCGCTGGTCGAGGTCGAGCACGAGACGCTGCTGCTGGCGGCGGCGGAGTCGGAGGTGCTTTCGGACGACGAGGTGCTCGAGCAATCGGTGCTGGAGGAGGTCGTCGCGGCGGCGGCCGGATCAGTGGCCGGATCGGTGGCCGTCGTGGTTTGCGCCATGGTCAGCACAGGAGCGATGCCGAGAGCGGCGACGAAACAGCCGGCGGCGGCGATACGGGCAAAAGATGTCATGGTCAGTTCTCTTTCGGTTGGGGGAGGACACAAAGACAGTACAAGTATCCGAAGACTATTCACCTGTGCGGAAGGCGGCAAATAGCGACGAACATGAAACTTTCGTAAGAATCGGGCGCAATTTTGGCCGTATCTTGTCGATTTGGTCTATTTTGGGGGGAATTTATTGGCATATATGTCAATATTTACAGGTTTTTTATTTTTATTGACTGCCTTTGACTACACATTTTTATTCTAAACGTGAGGGGTGGCGGCTTTAAACCGCCACCCTTACTGTAACAGTTATCCTGTATCAGTTGCTGTGAGGCTCGATAGGGCTGGTTGGTTTGAGCGAGTCGTCCGTCGCCGGTGGCGATGAGTCGGGGGCCGGCGGGACGCTGTCGGGGGTGTCGGTCGACGGTATCGGCGGGACGGTGTCGGGCGTGCCGGGCTGGGATGTATCGGGCGCCGTCGCGTCGGGCGTTATGTCCGGGTTAGGGGCGGGCACGGCTTCGACGTCGGCATTGCCGGGCACGGACTGTTCCGGCGGCAGGACGGTGCCATTGGCCGGCATGGCGGCCAGGGCAGCCTGGGCGGACTCCAACTGTTGACGGTTAAGGGCGTCGGAACTGGACGAGTCGAACGGATCGTTGGCGGTGTCGCCAGCCTTGACGGCGCGATCGTGCTCACGCTTCAACTGGGCCGGTGAGGCCGGCACGGTCGCCGTCGGCGGGGTCTGCTGGCTGGCCGCGGGCGCCGTGGCGTCCTGAGCCAGAGCGAAAGGCGCGAAGCCGGCCGTAACCAGGGCGGTCGACAGAATGAGGGCTGTATATTTCATCGTGGTCTCCTTTCAAGGGAGCCGGCCGCCGCCTCTTGCCGCGACAGCCGGAAGACTTAAAGCGTGGAAGCGCTTAATGCGGGGAGGCGGTGGCTGACGCGTCGCCGGAGGCGGAAACGTCGGCATTGACGCCGACATCGGCGTCGGCGGCGGTATCGACGGCGCCGTGTACGGCATTACCGGCCTGGCGCGCCACGCGGGCGGTGTCCTGGCGGGCGGCCGATACGCCGTCGCGCGCCGTCGCGGTCGCCGCGCCGGGGTCGACCCTGACGGAGGCGTCGGCCTGGGCATCGGTGCGAGACTGGGCATCGATCATGTTGCGCAGGTTGGTATTGGCGGAGCCGTCGGCATTGGCGTTGGCATTGACGTCCGCCGAGGCCGCACCCTGGGCGTCACGGCTCAGGTCCCTGGCTTGTTGGCGGGCGATGCGGGCGTCGCGTCTGGCGGCCGCGGCACTGTCGCGGGCCTCCTGGGCCGCCTGGTCGGTCAGGCGATCGGCGCCGTCGATGCCGGCCTGGCCGGTCAGGCTGCCGTTACCGGTCAGGCCGCCGCCGGCGCCGCCCAAAGAACCGCCAAGCGATCCGCCGCCGCCGAGGCTGCCGCCCAGGACCTGGGCATTGGTGATGACGGGGACGGTGCCGAGGGCAAGGATAAGGCCGAAAGCAGCCGTCATGTGTAAAGCATTTTTCATGATATTCCTCTTTGTTTTATGAATGCCGGAAGGGGAGGCGAGAGATGGCGCTCGCATTCGGCATTACAATTTCAAGAACAAACTCAAACGCCTAAAGATTGTTCAGACCATTGTGGCCGGAGATCAACGTCGTTAACTTCGCGCTGTATGCGGGCGGAAATTTGTCGCTTAAATAAGGGGCCGATAAGTTAGAGGGGGCGAAAAAATAGTCTTTTACATTATCGTTTATGGGTTTTTTATTTGGGCTGGCCATGCGCTCCAGGCAAAGAAATACCCGCAGACCTGGAGGTCTGCGGGTATCGGGATCGGTCGAAATTTACGTTAGTAGACGTTATAGATGACCTCGAGAATGTAATCGTCGCTGAGGTCGACCAGCACGGCGTCCTGGCCCACGAAGAACCAGGCCGCGCCGTAGGGCGGGTAGGGCAGGCCGTAATCGTCCCAGTTGGAGATACGATAGGTCAGGAAGTAGCTCGGCAGATACTCGCCTTCCATCCAGCGATGGCCGTACCATTGCTGCGGCACCTGATAATAGCCGTAGTCCGGTGCGTAATAGAAGCCGAAGCGAACGCCGCTGTAGCCATGGAAGTGACGGCTGTTGCGCCAGTCATAATGGTGACCCCAGTCGCCACCGCCGCCATGATGGCCGCGATTGCCGTCGTGATCGCGGCCGCCGCCGTTGTGGTCACGACCGCCATTGCCCTGCCAACCGCCACCATTGTGGTCACGGCCGCCGTTGCCTTGCCAGCCGCCGCCGTTGTGGTCACGGCCGCCATTGCCTTGCCAGCCGCCGCCGTTGTGGTCACGGCCGCCGTTGCCTTGCCAGCCGCCGCCGTTGTGGTCACGGCCGCCATTGCCTTGCCAGCCGCCGCCGTTGTGGTCACGGCCGCCATTGCCTTGCCAGCCTCCGCCATTGTGGTCGCGGCCGCCGTTACCCTGCCAGCCGCCGCCATTGCCGCCGTGGTCGCGTCCGCCGCCGCCGTTATTACCGTGATCGCGGCCGCCGCCACCATTGTTCCAGCCGCCACCGCCGCCGCCATGATCGCGGCCTCCGCCGCCATTATTACCGTGGTCATTGGTCACGGGCGGTGTCGGTGTTGGTTGTGGCGTGGGTGGATTGTGGTCGCGACCGCCGCCGCCTTGCCAGCCGCCGCCATTGCCGCCACCTTGCCAACCACCGCCGTTACCGCCACCACCATGATCGCGACCGCCGCCGCCATTGTCGTGGCGTCCGCCTTGCCAGCCGTTCAACTGACCGCCGTTATTGCCGCCGCCTTGATGGGGTTGAGGCGCCGGTTGGGACGGGGCGGGGGCGGGCGTGTTGCCGCCACGATTGCCGCCGCCTTGCCAGCCACCGCCACCGCCGCCGCGATTACCACCTCGGTCGCCGCCGCCGCCGCGGTTGCCGCCACGGTCTCCACCGCCGTTATTGTTATTACCACGGGCGTGTTGCGGTATGGTGCGATTGCTGTTGCCGTCATCGTCGCGGGTGGGCGGAGCGTAGGCCGCCGCGAAATTTGGGGCCGCGGCCAGCCCCAGGATGAGTCCCAGGGCCAGGCCGGGGACCACCTTTTTAGCAAGTTTGCTGTTCATCTATGTCCTCACAGTCAAAAAAGGTCACCCCAGTTGGGGGTTTTGAGCGGACCTGACACGCGTGGCGATAAAAATTATCTCCTTGGGACACTTTATGACAGGTTCTGTGTGAACTGAAGCTGAATGAAGTTGTCAGTTGAAACCCGCGGTACGGGGCGACCAAGGCGATTAAGCAGGGGTTTAAATTTGTGAGTCTGCTTAGGTGGTGTTGGATAATTGTTTAGCGAATTGTCATGTGTTAACGTCTATTGTGCTCATGCTGTGTCTATTGAATTGAGTAATTACCAAGTTGGAAACTATTTTTACTGAGATTTTATCGCCATATTAATTTGTGTATAGAAATTTATTAACACCATTATTAATATTAAACTCTCATTGACACAAAATATTTAGCGTAAACTTCGTTGTTAACTCTAATTTTATCGCGTGGTGGTGAACTCGTCCTATCAACCCGTGAGGAGACGCGCAAAAAGCGCGGCACACAAATGTATACCGATAACGCGTTCGAAGCCAACAGCCTGCCCCTGCCGACCCCCGAAATGGGCGGCGACGACCTGTTCCGCCTCGGCATGATGTATTCGACCGGTCAGGGCGGCGCGCCGCTCGACCTGATTTCGGCCCATATGATGTTCAACCTGGCCGCCATGCGCGGTTCGGTCGAAGCGACCATCTACCGCCGCGAGCTGTCGCGCGAGATGGATCGCGAAGACATTGCCGAGGCGCAGAAAGCGGCCCGTCAATGGATCGATGCCGGCCGCATCGGCTGCGCGGCTTAAAAAAGCCGATGGCTTTTTTAAGCCGCGCTTTTTAGTGAGAGATTTCGCGCAAACGTGCGCGGCGGGCGGTCGCCCTTGCCAAAGTCCTGCGGACTTTGGAGATGTGAGTTTGGCGACTCTTGGGTGTGTTGTCAGGCATAGTGCGCGACGATCTCGACCTGGCCCGATATACCCGCCGGTAAAGAAATAAACTCCCCGACCGGGTCGAAAGCTTGCCACCTTTTGCCATTGACCGTCACGGCCTTGAGTTTCGATTCGGCCCGCAGACGTAACCGGATTTCCGCCGTCATCGCGGCCGGCAAGGTTACGGTCGCCTGAATGACTTTTTTCCCAGCCCGCGTTGAAAAGGCCACCTGGCCCCAGTGCGTCGTGGCATTGGCGACCTTTACCGACTCACCATCCCTCAGCCAGGCGCGCGGCATGCCCTTGCCCAGCCACAGAGTGTCCGATTCGGGATCCTCGAACACCAGCAGCCAGCGCGTCATCAGGGGCGCCACCAGTTGCGCCGGGCTGCAATAGGCCGAGGCCCAGTCGTCCGATAGCGGTCGCCGGGTTTCCGGCGCGAGCCACATGCCGCGGGTATATTGGTGCGCCATGTCGGACCAGGTCATCAGCAGGGCTTCGCGGATGCGATCGTTGCGGATTAGGCCATAACCGTGGCCGTAGGACAGGAAGCCCGCCATCTCACCGGTATTGTAACCATAGGCCATCGGCATGCCGAGGACGATGTCATGGTTGTTCGTGCGGTAGTCGACGATCAGGTCGACCTGGTCTTTCGTCAGATTGCCGGAATAGAGCATCTCCATGTAAGAGCGGTAGCTGCGCCATTGCGGGTCGGACTTGTCGCGTTGCAGGACGACGTGGAAAGGCTCTTTCACCCCGGCAATGGTCGGGATGATGGTCTGGCCATCGACGTGCAGGATCGAGCGGGTAATGGCGGTCTGGACATCCTGATTCAAGGACTCCGATTCCGCGATCAGTTGCCGGCCCCAGGCGGTGAGGTCGGGGTCGTTCGTGGTTGCGCCGGTCGATACCCATACCCGGCCGAGATCGCGGAAACCGCGCGCCGCCTCCGTGCTGTTGGAAAAATAGGGCTGCATATAGCGTTGCGGATCCGCTTCGAGGACAGCGTCGGCCTCGCTCCAGCCCGATAACATGCCGTAGGCCGGATCGTCCTTCGGCAGCAGCAGGGCCTTGGCGCGCATGGAAAGCAGGACATCGGTGATGGCGTCGATACGGCTGCGGTGTTTGACCAGCAGGCCCGGGTCGCCGCCGGCGGTGACATATTGCGCCGCTACGGTCAGCATGCGGCCGAATTGGCCGGTTTCCGGGCCGCGATAAAGAATGACGCCGTCGTCGCGGACGAATTGACCGAAATAGTTGTCGATATAGGCGCCGGCGCGGTCGATCAGACCCCATTCGATCATGGCTGCGGTTTCGACGGTGAAGGTGTCGGGGAAGCCGTCGTGTTCGCTGCCGCCGTAATTCTTGTCGACCGTGCCGTATTTGGGATAGCCGGCCGATCGTCCCATCATGGCGCGGATCAGGCTGTGACGCGCCTGGTTCATCATGCGGGTATCGGGCAGGTCGAGTTGCAAACCAGGGGCCAGGCGCGCGTCCCATTCGTCCTTGAACTTGATCAGGTCGTTATAGAAGTCGCGCGCATCGTCGCCGGTGCGCGGCGGGTAGGGCAGGTAGGAATCGACGTGCTTTGTCCAGGCCAGTTTGCCGCCTTCGATGCGGCTGATGCGATACCACACGGGCTGCATGCGTGGATTGTCGTTGATCATGCGGAATGGCGCGAAGGCCAGGAGCTCGGTCCAGACGCCGTCGCTTTCGGGATAGACGAAGCGCAGGCAGGGCAGGTAGCCGCCGACGAGGCCGTCCTGGACCTTGCCGTCCTTCCGGATATCTTCGATCGAGGGCTGATAGACGGCAGGATTGAAATTGGGCGAGCGGCCGCCATAGGCGAACCAGACCTTGTCCTGGCTCTCCGGTGTGCTGAGGAAATTATAGGTGTCGCCCCACACCTTGCGGATGGGCGGAAAGACGGCGGCGACCTCGGCATAGTCCGGGTCGCCCGGCTTGGCGAGGATGAGGCCGCCCAACAGGTCGGTGGGACTGGCGCGAACCTCGGCCTCAGTGTGGCCAAGGAAGCCCTTGGCGTAGTCGAGTGTAGTGTCCTCGCGCGACTTTCCGAAGGTCGTCATCACGCCGTCCGTGGTGACCAGGAGCAGGTTGCCATCGGGCGTGGTGAAATCCTCAAGCACGACGAAGTTGTCAGTGATTTCGACCAGGGTCCACGGACCGAAGGTCGCGCCGCGCGCGGTGGTTTGTTTGTCGCTGCCGTTTTGCAGCTCGACGTGGTCGGCGTCGATAAAGCGGGCGACTTTCAGGCTGGACGTTTCGGGCAAGCCGGAGGTGTCGGGAGAGATTTGGCCCAGGGCGGGCAGGGCGGTGGCGCCTGCCAGGGCGGCGGCGGAGGCCAGGAGACGGCGGCGATCGATCATGGCGATTTCTTCCCGCGTAAGCGTTTTCACGAAAATTGCGCTTCTTGCCGCCCGGCTGTCAAGAGCGGCCCGTCAGCTTACTGGCCCAATGTTTACTGGAAAGCTTTATACGTAAAGTAGTTGAGGATGCCGCCCGGGATCAGGTTGTTGACATACTGTTCCATAAAGACGCCGGCTTCGCCGATATTGGTGCGGGGAACGTAGATGATGTCGAAGCGGCGGAGCGCGACCATTTGGGTGGCCCGGCCCGACAGGGGCGTTTGTAAGTCGATAATGCGGCGCATGGCTTGGCCGTCGCGGCCGCGGCGGATCAACAGCACCTGATGACCCTTGGAACTGTGGGTAAAACCGCCGGCGGCGATCGTCGCCTGAAGGGCGTCCATATCGCCGCCCATATCGACCCAACCGGGGTTTTTCACTTCACCGCCGACCAAGACGCGCATCGGCGCGGTGTCGCCGGGATAGATCATGACCTGGGGATTGCGCAAAACGCCGGTATAGGCCTGGACGATCCCGGCCTGGAGCTCGGGGATGGTTTTATAGGCGGCCATGACCTGGCCGACCAGGGCCAGGGTGATACGGCCGTCCGGGCCGACCTGGGTTAGGCGGCTCAGTTCCGGAGCGCCCGGGACGGAGATCTCAAGCTTGTCGCCCGGGTAGAAGACATAGAGCGGCTCGTCGTCCTGCCAGGTGGCGAAGGCGATATTGCCGGCCAGTGGCATTTTCTCATGAGCGACGGCGCCGCTGGCGTAAGCGGCAGCGACGCCAAGACCGGTCAGGAAGAGGGTTCTGCGGGACAGCATGGGAGCACCGTAATCAAAGATTCCGAAACGCCAAGTTTCGGCAAGGGCGACCGCCCGCCGCGCACGTTTGCGCGAGCCCCGCGGCGCTTGAGCGATTAAAACCACGAAGTGGTAAACATTCGTTAACAGGGCGGTCATTAAAGTTAATCTTACGGTTTTCTTAAGAATCGGCGAATGTGCGGCGTGCGTAGAGGATTGAGACAGAATGCGTCCTGAGCGATGGGATGAGGAAGAGCCGAAGGTCGTGCCTCTGCGCGCCGGTATGGCCGTGCCGCGTCCCGCCGTCATGAACCTCGGTGTCGGCGACATTTTGAGCCTGCTGCTGCGCGAATGGTGGGTGATGGCGCTCGTCTTCATTGTCATTTTCGGCCTTGGCGCCGCGGTCGCGATGAAAATGCCGAAAAGCTATACCGCCAGCGCCAGCCTCTTGATGTCGCTCGGCAAGGACTATGTCTATCAACCGACCGTCGGCGACGCCGCCGCCGGCGCCACCGCCACGGTCGATGAGGTCGTGCAGTCGGAAACTGAAATCCTCAACTCGACCGACGTCAAAAAGCGCGTGATTGCCAAGTTGGGTTACAAGGTCATCCTGCCCGACGATGCGGAACTGTGGTCGCCGAAAACGCCCTCCGACAAATACGATTCCGATACCGCGGCGCTCAAGGTCCTGAACGGGGGCTTTGCCGCCGCGACGGCGCCCGGCAACGGCGTTGTCCGCCTCAGTTTCAAGCACGAGAACGCCGAGTCGGCGTCATTGATCCTCAATACCTTGATCGACGAGTACCAGACCTATCGCCGCGAGGTCTATCATGACGCGATCGGGCCGGCCCTGCAAAAGCAGAAGGCCGATTTCGATGCCCAGCTGGCGGTCGCCGACCAGGCCTATCAAAGCTTCCTGGCGCAAAACGGCGTCGGCGATTTCGAAGCCGCCAAGGCGACCTATTCGAAGATCTACGATCAGGTGCAGAGCGACCTTTATGCGGCGGAATCGCAGATGTCGCAGGACCGCAGCAAGCTGAACGAGGTCGAGGCCAATCTGCGGACCCTGTCGCCGGAAATGAGCATCGAGCGCGATCTCGACCTGACCGTGCCGGCCAAGATACTGAGCCTGCAGCAGCAGCGCGCCGACTTGCTGTCGCGCTATATGCCCGATGCCCAGCCGGTCAAGGATATCGACGCCCAGATCGCTTCCTATCAGGCGATGATGGCCAGCGGCCAGGGCGTCGGCGAAGCCACCCATAAATTGGGCAGCAATCCGATCTATCAGGCGGTGTTGCAGCAGAAATTCGATCTCGAAGCCGATATGGCGTCACAGGAAGGCAGGCGGGCGCAGCTTCAGGCCCAGGCCGACCAGGTGACACGCAAGCTGCAGGACATGCAGGGCATTGAGGGGCAGTACACGAACCTGTCGACCGAGCGGAACGCTTTGCAGGACAATATCAAGACCTTCACCCAGCGGATACAACAGAACGACGCCGCCAACGCCATGGCCAAGGGCTCGGATGACACCGTGCGGGTGGTCGAAAAGGCGACCCAGCCGGACAAGCCCAAGAGCATGCGCAAGCTGGTGCTGATCATGGCGTTTTTGTTCGGTGGATTTACCGCGTTGTGCGCCGGGCTGCTGCGGGTGTTTACGCGCAAGGGCTTTGTCAATGCAGCCATGGCCGGCCGGGCGTTGGATTTGCCGGTTTTGGCGCAGGCGGGGGTCAAGGCGGCGTAGGATTTAGACATCCACAGATTACACAGATTGCACAGATTTTTCTGGGACGGTTTTCAGAGTTAAAGCCAAATGTCTTCAGCTAGGATGGGTGGCCTCAAGGCCGGCGCCATACACCTTGTCCATGTCGGCGGCCCCTCACCCGACAGGCTAAAGCCTGTCACCCTCTCCCCGTAAAGAGACGCGGCGAGGGGACATGTATGGCGATCGAATCTAAAATCATTCATGCTCTTCACCAGCCCGGAGTTCCGAGGCGGCGACGCCTCTCTAATCTGCGCAATCTGTGTAATCTGTGGATCGCTTCCCTTCACTTCGATAAGCCTGCAGGGAAGATCAAGACGCGGTAATCGTGCCTTGATCCCGTCACCCGGCTTTGTCACAGTGAAGGCAGCGATTCGGCGGTTGTCCGGCCGGAATACGCCAGAGTTGTTTGAGCCTTATGGTTGATCTCACACGCGAAATGGCCGACCTGATGTCGGCGCTCGGCCGGCCGCAGACGCGGCAGGGACGCGCCTTGATGTTCGTCTCGGCCCTGACCGGCGAGGGCGTGTCGACCGTGGCGCGCGAATATGCCCGCTGCGAGGCGGCCTTCGCCAAGAAACCGGTATGGCTGATCGACGCCGACCTGCGCAACCAAACCCAGATGGTGGCGCTGGGCCAGGACGCGCGGCGGTTCGGGCCGCCGGGTTCGCTCAACCAGGCCTCACCCGACGGCTCAGTCTTTTTCAAGCTGTCACCGCATGGCCGCGATGCCCGCGGCAACCCGATCGGCGACGACAAATATCTGACGGCGCGGCCGTTTCTCGACAGCCGGCTGTGGGTGACGCGCTTTCGTCAGCAGAACTTGGCGCCCGGCCAAAGGGTCAAGCTGTTCGACCAGACGACCTATTGGAAGGCGTTGCGGCAGCACGCCCAGACCATTATCGTCGACGTGCCGGCCATGGATCGCGCCAAGACGGCGCTGCAGTTGGCCGGGCATATGGACGGCGTCATCCTGGTCGTCAGCGAAGGCGCGGGCGATGTGCAAAGCCGCATCAATCTCAAAAACGATCTCGAACAGGTCGGCGGCCGTTTGATGGGCATCGTCTATAATCGCGCGCGCCATATCAACGGATCGGCGACGAGGCGGCCGCTCGGGCGGTTTGCCGCTCTTTGACAGGCGCCGTCGCCAGGTTTGTCGATCGCTTCCGGGACGACTGGCGGGGCGCCTGGCTGGCCCTGCTGTGCAGCGTCGCCGTCCTGTTCGCCTTTTCCCAGGCCTGGCAGGCGCCGTTGTTCGGCTACAGCACCGACCAGTTGCGCTGGGGCGCCATTATCCGCGTGTTCTACTATCCGTTTTACCTGTGCGGCCTGTTTGTCGCGTGGCAGGCCTGGCGCCGGCTGTGGTCGGCGACGTGGCGGACGCCGGCCATGGTGACCCTGATCAGCCTGTGCGCGGTCTCATACCTGTGGTCGGTCGATCCGTCGGGCACGCTGCGCCGTCTGATCGCGCTCCTCATGACTATCCTGTGTGCTTATGCCATCGCGGCACGGTTCAGCTGGCGCCGCCTGACCGAGGTTCTGGGCATAGCCTATATCATCATGATGTCGTTGTCGGTCATGCTGGCGATCCTTTTTCCCCACCTCGGCAAGATGCAGGAACTGTTCGTCGGGGCCTGGCGCGGCGTGTGGCTGGAGAAGAACAGCCTCGGCAACAATATGGCGATCGGCTTCGTATCGTGTGCCGCGGCGGCCCTGCATAACCCGCAGCGGCGCTATTTTTGGGGCTTCATGGCTTTGTGCATGGTCGGCACCCTGCTGATGTCGACCTCGAAGACCGCCCTGGTCGCCGCCATCCTCGGGTCGTGTGGCATCATCTTCGTCTTCCTGTCCAAGCGCGGGCCGGTATGGGGCATCACGCTGAGTTGGCTCGGGGTGACGCTGTTGATGTGTCTGGCGGCCTTCATGATCTATGCGCCGGACCACATCTTCCTGTTGCTGGGCAAGGATCCGACCCTGACCGGGCGGACCTTTATCTGGGACGGCATCGCCCGGGTGATGCAGAAACGGCCGCTATTGGGTTATGGCTATGGCGTCGTGTGGACGGATGAGGAGCCGTATGCGCCGCTCGCCAAGATCACCCAGGTGGCGGGATTTCGTGCCTACCACGCCCACTCGTGCTGGTTCGAGGTGTGGCTGGCGCTCGGCCTGGTCGGATTGTGCGTGTGGGCGGTGACGTTTGCCGGGACGTGGTTGAAGGCGTTCTATCGCAGCTTCAAGGGCGATGGCGGCTATTTCGCCTTGCCGATGCTGGCCATCTATTCGCTGTCGAGCCTGACCGAGAGTATGGCCTTGGGCTGGAACGACCTGCGGTGGGCCTTGCTGGTCATCGTGGCGGTGAAACTGTCTCTGCCCGACGATCTCGACAGCCAGGGGCAGGGCGATCCGGGACCGGCGGCGGTGCTGATGAGGTTTTGATCAGGCGGCATCCGCACGCGCAGATGCGGCCGGCAAACCCAAAGCTCGGCGAGCCCCTTCGGCGAAGGTGACGATCTCGAAGCCCGTGGCGACGGCCTCATCGACGACGCGGGCGAAGGCGTCGGGCGTGCAGCCCCATTGGGACGGATTTTCGCGGACATCGTGAGTGTAGAGCACCAGCCAGGCCGGGGCCGCCGCTGCCTTGCGCAGCCAGGTCATGGCGGTCTGCTCGCCGTTTTCGCCCTCGATGCCGACGGCCGGCGCCTGGTTGAGGTCGGTGCCGGTTTCGATCAGGCCGTGGTGCAGGGCGCGTGAGGCGAGGTAGCGGTGGTTGAGTACGGCCTTGGCCTGGGGCGAAACGTCGCCGTAAGGATAGGCAAAGGTCTGGGACGGGGCTATGCCCATGAGTTTCATGGACTGCTGGTTTCGGTCCAGTTCGCGGGCGATCTTGCCCGCCGAAGCCTTGCCGCAGTCGATGTGGGAATAGGTATGGCAGGCGATTTCGTGGCCGGCGGCGGCAAGGGCCTTGACCTCGTCCACGCGGGTATAGGCGCCCAGGTGGCAGGCCTGCCCCATCAGGCCGGCGGCAATGAACCAGGTGCCGCGGGCATTGTGTTTTTCGAGTACCTTGGCGCCGAAGCTGGCGGCCGAGGTCGGAGCGTCGTCGAAGGAAACGGTCAACATGGGCCGCGTCAGGCCGTCGAGGCGCGCCGGCTTGGTCATCATGACGCGCGCCAGACGCCGGCGCAGCTTGCCGAATATGGAACTGTCGGCCGAATAGGGCGTCTCTTCCATCGGATTACCTGGCGTCAGACTATCTGGCATCAGACCACCTGTGCGTAGAGGGCGGCGCGGTAAAGGCGCAGGGCGAAGGCACGGAGCTTGGCCGGGAGCAAGGCGGTGGTGCCGACGGCCTTGATCATGGGGCGGAGGAGGGGGAGGCCCGGTACCTTTTTGAGCAGGCGGGCGACCTTGTAGCTGGGGTACTGCGCCACGACGGTGGGGTGCTTGGCGATGACGCGGGCGAAATTGCCGACCGACTGTTCGTATTTGCGCGCGAGCGAAGCCGGGGTGTCGAGACCCATATGGGTGGCGGTATTGTCGATGTGGGAGACGCCATAGGCGCTAGCTACGCGCATGCCCCATTCGGTGTCTTCCCAGCCCCAGCCGGTGAACGATGCATCGAAGCCTTCGGCGGCGAAGACGTCGCGGCGGACGAGGAGGTTCGATGTGAAGACGTATTTTTCCGGCTGTTCGGCGCGGACGGAGGCGCTCAGGCAATCGCTGTGGCCGGCCATCAGCTTGTGGACGATGAAAGCCTTGTCGGTGGGCGCCTGGAGCAGGGAAAAGCCGCCGAAGACGACGGCGGGGTGCAGGGCGGCGGTGTCGAGCCAGCGGTCGAGGAAGGCTGTGTCGTCGGGCAGCATGTCGGAATCGAGGAAGAGGTAATAGGTCCCGCGGGCCGCGCTGGTCAGGCGATTGCGGCCGCGCGCCCGGCCTTCGTTGTCTTGGAGTGTGATCAGTTCGCAGGCCAAGCTTGTCGTGGCGATAAAGGCTTCGACCTCGGCGGTGATGTCGGGGCGCGCGGAACCGTCGTCGATCAGGATGATCTCGACCATGTGCGGGTCGCGGGTAGCCAGGGCGCGCAGCAGGGCGAGCGGGGATTCCTTATAGAACGGAATCAGCACCGACAGCCGGGGCTCGGCGGTGGTGAAGGCCGCACTGCGGAAAGGGATATGTTGCGTCATGCTGTTACCTTGGCGGTTACCTTAGCGCGCAGGCGGTGAAAAATGCGTTGCGCCGGGGCGCGGATGCCGTTGAGATCGAGCAGCCAGGCGAGGGTGCCGTAAATGAAGACGCCGCTGACGGCCTTGACGGCGAGATCGAAGACGTGGAGGCCGGTAGCGGGCATAACGGCCAGGACGACCATCATGACGGCGACGCAAGCCGCGGTCTTGAGGAGGTCGAGGACGGGGACGGGCAGGCTGAGGGTCTTCAGACCGAGCAGATAGGAAGCGGCGAGGCCGAGGCCGAAGCTGAGGCAGGAGGCGAGCGCGGCGCCGGTCAGGCCCATGATGGGGATCAGGGCGACATTGAGGGCGATATTGCTGACGGCGGGGACGGCCATGGCGACAACCAGCAGTTTGGTACGGCGGGCGAGGGTGAAAGCCTGGAGGAAATAGTAGGTGTTGAGGCCCGAGAGTAGGGCGCCCAGGCTGATCAGCGGGGTGACGCTTAAGGCATCGGCGCGGAGACCTTCGCCGATCAGGATGCCGCCGAGCGCTGGGGCGACCATGATCAGGCCGCCGACGGCGGGGAACAGGACGAAGGCCATGGTGTTGATCTGTTGGCGCGCGCTCAGTTTCAGGGCGTCTTCGCCGCCGGATTCGAGCGCATTGACCATGGCCGGGGTGCCGGCGGCGCCGAACCAGATGAACAGGACGTCGAGGACGCGCGAGGCCAGCGAAAAGCCGGCATGGTAGGCGCCGGCCTCGGCCTCGTTGAGATAGTGGGCGATGAGGAAGCGGTCGACGGTATAGAGGGCCAGAGTCAGGATCAGGCTGGCCGACACAGGGAAGCCGTAATGGGCGTATTGGCTGGCACGGACCTTGTCATAGACGCCTTTCGCCGCACGGCCCCAGTCTTCGCGGGCGAAGAAGGGCAGGCACAGTGCGACCATCAGGGCCGCGCCGACGACGGGCGAGGCGCCGCCCATGCCTAAGATCGCGCACAGAACGCCAAGCGCGAAACCGCCGCCGGTTTGCAGCATGTCGAGCAACGAGGCCTGGCCGACGCGGCCTTCGGACTTGCGTTGTTCCTGGACCAGTTTGCCAAGCGAGCGGAAGACGACGCAGCCGAGACCCAATCCCATGGCCATTTTCAGCGGTCCGCCGGCCGGCCACAGCCATAGGCCAAGCGCGCAGACCAGCGTGAAAATGACGGCGACGATGGCGAACAGACGGTAGAGGGTACCGTAAAGCGCCGGGGCTTCGGGGGTGTCGCGGCCTTCAACAGGATAGAAGCGCGCCATGGCCGACTCGATCCACGTGAAGAAGACGGTCTGGGCGAGGGACGAGATACCGAAGGTCAGGGCATAGATACCGTATTGTTCCGGTGTCAGGATGCGGGTGAAAGCCCACAGGGTGGCGAACCCGATGAGGCCTTGCAGGATATTGGCGGGGAGGTAGCCCCAGAGGCCTTTAAAGAACATAAGGCGCCTCCGGTGAGCGAGCGCGGCGAAGCAAGGCCCCCCTCCGTCTCTGCGCGAAGGGGCGCAAAGCCACCTCCCCCACGGGTGGGGGAGTGTAAGAAAGAAGGGTAGCGTCGGCAGTGATCATCAGCGTACCGTCTTCGCATCGCCGAGGAGGCAGGGAATGGTCATGGCCATGATATAGAGGTCGAACCACAGCGAATGGCGCTCGATATAGTCGACGTCGAGCACGACGCGGCGGCGGACGTCTTCGGCGGAGTCGAGGGCGCCGCGCGAGCCCTTGATGGCGGCCCAGCCGGTCATGCCGGGCTTCATGCGGTGGCGCCAGGCATATTCGGCGACCAGGACGGCGCTGTCGTCGAGGCCGGTCTTCATGCCGATAGCGTGGGGGCGCGGGCCGACCAAGGACATCTCGCCGGCCAGGACGTTGAACAGTTGCGGCAATTCATCCAGCGAGGTCTTGCGGATGAAGCGGCCAATGCGCGTGACGCGCGGGTCGCCCTTGGTCACCTGTTGGGCGGCGGTGTGGTCGGTCATGTGGGTGTACATGGAGCGGAATTTCCACACCATGATGGCTTCGTTGTTGAAGCCGTGGCGGCGCTGGCGGAAGAAGACCGGGCCCGGGCTGTCGAGTTTGATGGCGACGGCGACCGCCAGCATGATCGGGGCGAAGATAAGGAGGGCGATTGTGCCGATGACCAGGTCCTCGATGCGCTTGAACAGCTCCTTGCGCTCGTCTTCGGAAATGCCGGAAACGCGGGCCAGCGGCATGTCGGCCATGCGCGACAGGGCGGCTTTGCGCTGGCTTTCGCTTTCGACGTCGACCATCAGGGAGACTTCGTTGGGCAGGCTGCGCAGCTTTTCGATGATGTCCTTGACGCGCATCTTGGCCGAGGTATCGATGGCGACGACGATCTGGTCGACGAAGGGGGTCACCTTGTGGCCGAGCAAGGCCTTGACGTCGCCGAGGATCGGCACGCCGGCCAGGGCGTCCGGGTTGCGCGCCAGGCGGTCGTCGAAGACGCCGAGAATATTGACGTCGCGCTGGTCGATGGCGGCTTCGATCAGTTTTTGCGCGTGGCGGGTGGCGCCGACGATGATGATATTGGGCGTCAGCTTGCCCTGGCGGCGCCAGCGTTCGACGACCAGCCACCACAACATATGCAGGGTGACGAAGAAGCTTAAGGTCGAAAAGAACCAGAAACGCAGTGAGGTTTCGACGGCGATGGCGTCCGGTGCAAAGCGCGACAGGAAGAGGGCGCAGGCATAGGCGCCGGCCAGGACGCAGAACAGCTTTATCAGGTGTTTGACCAGGTGTTCGTTGCGGCCGAAACGGTACAGGCTGCAGGCATTGAGGACATAATAGGTAAGGGCCGTGACGACGATAAAGGGCACGATATTACCGAGTGGGGCGTCGAGCAAGCCCGAAGGCGCGGCGGGCAGGGCAGCCAGTCCACCGAAAAAGATCAGGCCCAACAGGTCGACTGTGCGGAACAGGCGGACGAACATGTCGCCGCTCTTGCGTTCGCGGCGCGACACCAGTTTTTCCGGGCGGAAGGGGCCGCGGCGGTCGCGCGGATCCATGATAGCGGTCGCTTTCGCGAGCTGTTCGGGGGAGAGGGCGGCGTTCATGACCGTGACGGCTACTTTCTGTGCTGGCAGACAAGCTAACGCAACGAGTTTAGGCTCCGGTTAATGGCTGGCGCTTTTCCGGACAAATTCCCCGTTTGGTAACGGTTTATGCAAGGGATATGCCACCTGAAACGCGAAAAAGGCAGGCCGTGGGGGCCTGCCTTTCGTCATTTGGGGGTTGTTGCCGGTTACCGCAAACCCACCGTGTCTGTGAGCTAAGCGCTATCTGAAGACCGTGACGTGGCTGAGGAAGTCCTCGCTGTATTGGACATTTTGCACGGTGATGACGCGGTTATCGGCAAGGGTAATCCTAACGTCCGAACCGAATTGCGCGATCACCGGTTCGTCGGGAAAGATCGAGGCGTTAGCGTAGACGTTGATATGATCGTTGTCGGTCAACGAGAAATCGGTGATCACTTCTGTCCAGATGTTGGTGTCGACAAATTGGAAGGTGTCGGCGCCACCGCCGCCAGTCAGGACATCACTGCGGTTTTCGCCGTCCAGGATATTGTCACCGTCATTGCCGAACAGATGATCCGGATCATCTGAACCAAAAAGGCGCAGGTCGGCCGAGCCGGTCAGGTGAACTTCGCTCCATGGCCCGTTGAGGACGGTAAAATCGATCGAGGTATAAAGGATGTCGATGCCGCCGGCGTGGCTACCGATGACATCACCCGTATTGTCGATATAGAATGTGTCGTTTCCGCCCCCGCCAGTCATCGTGTCGGCGCCCAGGCCGCCGTCGATGACGTCGTTACCGCCGTTCCCCGCAAGGTGATCACTGCCCGACGAGCCGATCAGAACGTCGTTGCCGTCGCTGCCAATGACGGTTGTAAAACCGATCAAGGTATCATGGCCGATATCCGCACCCGTGGCCGTACCGGTGCCGAGGTCGACATGAACGCCGCGGACCGTCGATAGTTTGTAACTCACCGTGTCGGAACCACCGCCGCCGGTCAGGATATTGTCGGCGGCATTGCCTATGAGGATATTGTTGCCGCTATTGCCGGTGGCGTTGATCGCATCGGTGCCGGTCAGGGTCAGGTTTTCAAGGTTGGTCCCCAAGACATAGCCGACCGAGCTCATGACCAAATCCTTGTCGGTGGCACTATTGTCGTTGACGACATCGAGAAGGCTGTCGACAATATAGAAGTCGTTGGCTGTGCCGCCGGTCATGATGTCGGCGCCCGCGCCGCCGTCGAGATAGCTGCCGTCCACACTGGCGCTGTTATAGACGGCCAGCAGAACATCGTCGCCGGCATCGCCGTACAGGGTGCTGCGGGTGACGCCTGTCAAGGTGTCGTTGCCGTCGCCGCCATGCAAGGTGACGTTCGCACCAGTTATGACGTTATCGAGGGCATTGCCGTTGGCTATACGGGCCTTGTCGCCGAGGATGAGATTTTCGACATTGGCGCCCAGGTCAAAGTCGACAGCGGAGTGCACGGTGTCGATACCCTCATTGGCCGCTTCAATAACGACGTCGCCCACCGCATTAACATAGTAGACGTCATTGCCGGCGCCGCCCATCATGGTGTCCTTGCCGCGTCCCCCGTCCAGGACATTGTTGCCATCGTTGCCGATGAGGACATTGGCCAGCCCGTTGCCGACACCGCTGAGATCGGCCATTCCTGTCAGGGTCAGGCGTTCGACATTGTCGGCCAGGGTATAGCTTATGCTGGAGATGACCGTGTCGGTGCCGTTGCCGGGCAGTTCGAAGACGACGTCGCCGGAATTGTCGATATAGTAGGTATCGTTGCCCATGCCGCCGCCCATCAGGTCGGCGCCGGCCTTGCCATCCAGGATGTTGTTTCCGCTATTGCCGAAGAGATTGTTGGCAAGGCTGTTGCCGGTAGCATGGATGTTGGCGGCGCCGGTCAAGGTCAGGACCTCGACATTGCCATCGAGCGTGAAGTTGACGCTTGAAAGGACGCTGTCTGTCCCCTGGCCGGTATATTCGGTGACCGTGTCGCCTGTGTTGTCGACGATGAAGGTGTCGTCGCCGGTGCCGCCGCGCATGATGTCGGCGCCCAGGCCACCATCGATCGTGTCATTGCCATCGGCGCCGCCGAGGGTGTTGTTGCCGGCATTGCCGGTGACGTGGTTGTCGAGATTGTTGCCGGTGCCGAAACGGTCGGCCGTGCCTGTGATGATCAGATTCTCGACGCTGGCGCCCAGGGTATAGGTGCCGTTGATCACGACGGTGTCGTTGCCCTGCTGGAAATATTCGGTGACCTTGTCCGACGCGCTGTCGAGATAATAGCGGTCGTCGCCAAGGCCGCCCTTCAAAGTGTCGATACCTTTTCCGCCATCGAGCGTATCGTCGCCCAGCCCACCGATCAGAATGTCGTTGCCAGCCAAGCCGTTCAGCCGATTGCC
>NZ_JBFUDD010000018.1:0-99264 GCF_056404915.1 Asticcacaulis sp. P2_B1
GTCCGAGGCCGCCTGGGAATAGCCGGTCGGGCGCCGGCGTGTCATAACGATATTGGACATGGGAACCTCCATAGAAAAAGCCCCGCCGGCTGGAACCTTGGTGCTGTCATTGATGTCGTCCGTTCGCATCTCGCGATGCTGTCGCAACCATGCCCGGCTTGCCCTGCCTTGTCAACAAAAATTACGATAAATAATAATTAAATTGATATTTCGTAATTACTAAACGGTATCATGATGCCCAGCCCACCCACACATTCGTTAGGGATAAAATTCAATCTTTTCAACGAAACACCGGTGCGAATGTGTGCCGGGTCTACGCATTCGCTGCATCGCAACATCCAATCGGAACTCCGCCTGTCGAGCCGCTATTTGACAGGCATGAAATTTTGGGTTGGATTGCCATGAAGCAACACCGGGGTGCGCCATGACCGAATCTCTGTCGACAATGCCGACTGTGCGCCGCGACTATATCGCTATCGGCGCCGGCTTGGCGGCTCTATGCCTGCACGCGCTCTTTGCCGGCCGCTACGATGTCTTCCGCGATGAACTCTATTTCATTGTGTGCGGCCGCCATCCGGCTTTCGGCTATGCCGATCAGCCGCCCATCGCGCCATTGCTGGCGGCCGGGTTTTATAGCCTCGGCCACAGCGTCTGGCTGCTGCGTCTGCCGGTCACCCTGGCGGCCGGCGCCCTGGCCTGGCTAAGCGTCCGTTTTGCCCGTTTGCTGGGCGGAGACGGCTTCGCGGCGGCAGGCGCCGGGATCGCGGTCGTCATCGCGCCGATGTTGATGGGCATGATGGCGACGCTGAACACGACGGCGTTCGATCCGCTGGCCTGGACCCTGATCGCCTATCTGCTGGTCCGCGCCGTCAAGGATCAGGATCGCACCGCCCTGCTGTGGTGCGGCGTGGTCGCCGGCATCGATTTCGAGATCAAATATGCCTTGGTCTTCTGGTTCGCCAGCCTCGTAATCGGGTTGCTCGCGACGCCGGAACGCAGGGTGTTCAAGGAAAAGTTTCTGTGGTTGGGAATCGGACTGGCAGCGGTCATCGGTCTGCCATCGCTGATCTGGCAAGGCCTGCACGGCCTGCCTTTCCGCGACCTGGCCGCCGCGGCGCGCGACAAGAATGCCGACACGCCACCGCTCAGCTTCGTGCTGAACCAGGTTCTGGTGATGAACCCGCTGCTGGCGCCCCTGTGGATCTCCGGTATAGTCGCGCCGTTTACCGTGGCGCAACTCAAGCCCGTGCGCTTCCTGTCGATCGCCTTTTTGGCCAGTCTCGCGCTGGTCCTGCTGACCCACGGCAAGGACTACTATATTGCGGCAACCTACCCGGCGATGTTCATCGTCGGCGCCGTCGCGATGGCGCATTGGGTAAAGGGCACCAAGGGCCGGGTGGCGCTGGCTGGCTGGGGCGCCCTCGCCGCCGCGTTTACCGTCCTGATATCACCTATGGCCCTGCCCGTCTTGTCGGTCGAAGGGCTGAAGACCTATATGGAGAATTTTCCGTTGAAGCCGCAACAGCAGGAAAAGAGCTTTCAGGGCACGCTGCTGCCGCAGCTGTTCGCCGATCAGGTGGGCTGGCATGATTTCACCGATCAGGTCGGCGCGGCGTGGGCGAAGATACCGGCCGGTGAACGCGCCCGCACGGGGATCAAGCTCGACAATTATGGCGAGGCCGGCGCTCTCGATGTGTATGGCAAGAGCTATGGTTTGCCACCGGCATTAAGCGGGCATAACCAGTACTACCTGTGGGGACTGCGCGGCCAGCATCCGGTCAATCTGTTGGTGGTGCAAGATCATCCGGAACGGTTGACACCCTATTGTCAGGAAGCGATTATTCTGGGAACGACGAATTCGCCCAATGCCATGGCCTACGAGAACGGCAAGACGATCGCCTATTGCCGTGGACTGAAGGTCGATCTGGCTAAGATATGGCCGGAGCTGAAGAATTTCAGTTGAACTCAGGTCGCACCACCATTGGGTGCGGGTTCTTCAGTGGAAATGGCGTCAAGCGTGCGCCCCGGTAGTTCGGGTGAACCGTCGGCGTGATCGATGGTGATATTGACCAGGCCAGGATCGTAGGGGCCGAACGGCGTGGCAAAGGCGATTTCGGCGGCGTCTCGACCGACGCCGATGCGCACCAGGCCGTCGAGATTGGCCTGGCGCGTCGCGTCGAACAGCCACCAGCGGCCGCCCATATAGGCTTCGAAGACGGCGTGGAAATCGCAGGGTTGCAAGCCGTAGGCATAACAGCTGACGAAGCGCGCCGGAATGTTAAGCGCGCGGCAGAACGCGATGCCCAGGTGGGCGAAGTCGCGGCAGACACCGGCGCGCAGGATCAGGCTTTCTGTGGCGGTCGTCTGCTCGTTCGAGGCGCCGCGGCGATAGTCGATATGGTCGTAAATCCAGTTGCAGATGGCGGTAACGCGATTGTAGCCGGTCACCAGATGGCCGAATTCGCGAATTGCAAAGGCGGCCAGGCGGTCGGACGGGACGAAACGTGACGGCAGCAGGAACGGCATGATGTCGAGCGGCAGGTCGGCCAGGGGCGTCTCGGCAATCGTCGTCGGATCGGCCCGAAATTCCGTCAGGGTGACTTCGGCTTCATAGAGAACGCGCAAGGAGCCAGCGGGCGCATCGACCCCGATATAGCGGTTGTTGAGGTCGGGAACCGTGTGGATTTTGCGCGGCAGATCGGGCGTTATCGTCAGGCGCTCGACGAGGTCGTGGTGGCGGACCAGCCTGGCGACTTCGATATTGAAGATAAAGACGGTCGGCGCCTTGACCTCATAGGTCAGTTCGCAGCCGAGTTTGTAACGGATCGTCATGATGTGCCCCCGGCATAAAAATGCCGCGGCGGTCGGACCGGCGCGGCATCTTCACAAAGATAAAAATTTACGAGTAGCGGCGCGAACCGCGCATCAAGGCACCCAGGACCAAGCCTGCTGTCAGGAGCGCTACGGCGGCTGGCAACGGATTGGAACGGACATGACCTTCCAGGCTGTCGGTGGCCTTCTTCAGTTCGGAGCGTGCCTTGTCGGCAAAGTCGTTGATCTTCTTGCCGGCGTCATCGGCATAGTCCGAAGCCTTGGCGCGGAACTCTTTCGCGGCGCGCTCCGCGTCCTTGGCGGTGTCGTGTAGACCGGCCTTCAGGTCGCGTTGGGTTTGGTCGGCATCGCGGTCGATGGCGTCGAAATCGGTGTCGTAGCTGGACATGGCTTTTGGCTTTCGCATAAGGGCCCGCGGCGGCAGGCGGTTGATGACCCTTGTTTAGCGTGTGCGATGCGGTGAAAGCGATGACGACCGGGGCTGGGTTAAATAAGGCGGAGGTAAATCCACCTAATGTGTCGCCAGGAAGTCCATCAGGGCGCTCATGTCGACCGGCTTGGTCAGGTGGAAATCGAAACCGGCTTCGCACGTGCGGCGGCGTGTTTCGGGATCGCCCCAGCCGGTCTGGGCCACGACCTGGGTGCCGCACAGCGCCGGATTGCTGCGTAATTTGCGGCAGACCTCGTAGCCGTCCATAACCGGCATGCCGAGATCGAGCAGGACAATTTCCGGCTGGAAGTCCTCGGCGACATTGACCGCCGAACGGCCGTCAAAACAGGTGCGAACTTCGTACCCCTGCAATTCCATCATCCAGGTGAGCGTCATGGCCGACGGTTCGTTATCGTCGACCACAAGCACGCGGCGGCAGGGTTTATCTTGATTTTCGGCGAACATTTTCGGCGTCCTTTTACTCGCATTCTGCGTCTGCATCCTGCTGAGTTTGATCCGCCGGGCTCAAGTGCAGTTGACCGAATCTTTGGCCTTTAGGGTTAAAGGGTAGTTAAGCGGAAATAAGGAAGAAGTATGGTTGTGCCGCTGATTACGTATCCCCGACATAACGAGGCGCACCGGTCAGTACCTCCCACAGTCCACCCACCGCCCTGCAAAAACCGCCGAAGGCTGTCACGATCAGGAAGACGGTTGCGCACAATTCCAGCGGCACCGGCACAGGATGTTCGGCGAAAGCCCTGATGCGGCCCAGCAACGCCTCGCCGCTATCGACGCGGACCGCGTCGGCAATCGGCGATGCCGTCCATACCCAGCCGACCAGGGCCATGACCGACATGCCAATGACGATGTCGATCAAGCCGCGCAAACGCACGCCACGAGGAAAGGCCAGGACCGAGGCGCCGAAAACGATCAGACCGGCGAAATAGGCAAGGACGGGCCAGTAGAGGGCGGATTTGAAGGCGGCATAATCGACATTGCCCAACCGGCCGGGATCGATGTTCAACGCCGAATAATCGACCGGGACCGGCGCCAGCCCGAAGCTGAGCAGGCCCATCCACCACATGATGAAGACGACGCCGACGACGACAGCGCCGACGCCCCTCCCGGCCGAGGATTGACGCATCATCCAGCCGCTGTAACCGCTGCGATAGGCCAGATCATAGGCTGCGGCTTCGCCCGAACCGGGCTCGGTACGCCAGCGTCGCGACGCGCCTTTGGACGATACCCACTCATGGACATCCGCCCAGTCCCAAACGGCGAAATCAAGAAAGCGCAGGTCGCGAACGCGCCATGTGTTGAAATAGTCGATGGTAATGCCCTTGCGCTCTATCAGCCACGCCGCGATCGTGGCAAAGCCGATCAGGGTCATGACGCCGGTAATGCCCGAACCGATGGCCTGGCCGAAGGCTTCAGGGATATTGCCGCCGCTGATGGCGCGGACGATAAAAACGATGGACGAGACGCAGACCTCCAGGATGATGGCAAAGCGCACCGCGAAGATCCAAAATGGATACAGAGCCGGACCGACACTATATTGCGGGCCGTCGCGGTATCGCGCCGCCACGACAATCGGGTGCCCGAAATCGCGCAGTAGCTGCTCGGTTTCGCTGTCGCTCAGTTTACGCCCGAGTTCAGCCTCCTTGGCCTCAATGCGCGTCAGGATCTCGTCACGCAGTTCGGCGATGATGTCGTCGCGTTTGGCGCGCGGCAGAAGGCGCGATACCGCCCGTAAATAGTCTTCCAACATGTCCATTTTGAACCCCACTCTTCGTCAGTTTCCGATAATTTTTTCAAGGGAGGCGTTGATCGTCCGCCATTCCCGGCTGAGCCGTTGCAGCATGTCCTCACCGGCCGGCGACAGGACGTAAAAGCGCTTCTTGCGTTTGTCTTCCTCGCGCCATTCACTGATCAGCAGCCCCTTGGTCTCGAGGCGCCGCAACAACGGATAAAGCGTGCTTTCCTCCATCTCGAGGCCGTCGTCGGCCAGGGCCTGGCGCAGAGTATAGCCGTAGCGCTCGACACGCAGACGGGCCAGAACCGCCAAGCCCAGCGAGCCGCGGCGAAGTTCCGCGCGCAAGCTTTCATAAAGGTCGACCTCTTCGTCCATGGGGCTCCGGCTCGTACTGGTTCGCGTACACTGTATGGCATATACTGTGCGATATACAGTGTATAGCGAACAGTGTCGGAAGTGTCAAGAGCGGAGCTATGGGGCCTCAGATGATGGGCAAAATTCCATTCGGAGTGCGGGTTTTGGCGTGAATAGGGCAACTGCTACTCCGAATCGCTCCGAACGCCGCCGCCCCTGCCATAAGACTCTGTTTTCAGTTGACAAAAGACGTGGATTGAAAGGAACTGTGGGTGTGGGAAGAGATCAAGCGATGTGGAAACTCGCCATCATTTATGGAGCGCTGCTGGCCGGTGGGACCTTGCTCCTGCAGGGGCTGGACTATATGCGCCTGGTGCGCGTCTATTCCGGCGATATCTATGTCTTCCTCGTCGCGGCCGGGTGCCTGGCTCTGGGCGTCTATGTCGGGGCGCGGATGATCGGCGGCGCGAAACCCGCCAAGTTCGACGGCAATCCCAAGGCGCAGGCCGCACTCGGCATCAGCGCGCGTGAGCTGACCGTGTTGCAGGAACTGGCGGCCGGGCACGCCAACAAGGAGATCGCGGCGCGGCTCCATATCTCGCCCGACACGGTCAAGACGCACGTGGCGCGTTTGTACGACAAGCTCGAGGCCAGGCGCCGGACGGACGCCGTCAACAAGGCGCGCGAACTGGGTCTGCTGCCGTAAGCCCCTCACCGTTCGTCACAATCACCCTTTCGGGCGATTGCCTGCGGCAGTGAAACACAGACGGATGCGGGCGTAACTCAAACCAGGGAGACCCACCATGTTACGCAAGATCCTGATATACGGCATTATCGCCGGGCTTATCGTCGGCATTCCAATGTCCGTCTCGACAGTCGCTTTCAACCATCACCTGCCGATGGTCTACAGCATGGCCGTCGGCTATCTCACCATGCTGATCGGCCTGAGCGCCGTCTTCGTCGCCATCAAAACGCACCGCGACCGAGACCTCGGTGGCGTTATCCGCTTTTGGCCGGCTCTTGGGCTAGGGCTGGGCGTCAGCCTTGTCGCCGGTGTCATCTATGCCTTTGCCTGGGAATTGACCCTGCACCTGACCCATATGCAGTTCGCGGAAAGCTATGCCGACAGTTACCTCGCCCAGCAGCGCGCCCAGGGCGTCAGCGGCGAAGCACTGGCCAAGGTCACCGCCGAAATGAACAAGTTCAAGAGCGATTATGCCAACCCGTTTTATCGCTTGTTCACGGCCTTCCTCGAACCCCTGCCCGTTAGTGTCTTAGTGTCACTGGTCTCGGCAGCCTTACTGCGCAACAGCCGCTTCCTACCGGCAAGGTTAAAAGCTTAGGTGTCACCTGAACGGATGTTACTTGAATGTGACCGCGCGGCGTCGAGGGTTTTTATTTCGCACTTGCGGAATAAGTGTCCGTTGAGTTACCTCTAAGGATCATGAATGTCCTTATCATCGATCCCGACGACGCGCGCGCCGCCTTGGTGGCCGAAGGCATACGCGCCGATCACGGCGATCAGGAGACGGTCATTCGCCAGGGTGCGCGATTCGAACTGCGCATGCTGCGCGACTTCGACCCGGACATGGTCATCATCGCCTGCGAAAGCCCGGACCGTGACATGCTGGAGGCGCTTCAGGTCGCCAACGAGCAGGTGCCACGGCCGGTCGTCATGTTTGTCGACCGCTCCGACGACAATGCGACCGCCAAGGCGCTGGAGGCCGGTGTCGCCGCCTATATCGTTGATGGCTATAACCCAAAACGCATGTCGTCGATCCTGAACGTGGCGGCCCAGCGATTCGCCCTGACGCAAAACCTGCGCAAGGATCTTGACAAGGCCAAAGCCGACCTGGCGGCACGCAAGACCATCGACCGCGCCAAGGGGGTGTTGATGGCGTCGCGTAATCTTTCCGAAGAAGACGCCTACAAGGCGCTACGCAAACATGCCATGGATACGGGACGACCTATCCACGCCGTGGCCGCCGATATTTTGGCCGTCTCCGGCCTGCTGAAGCCGGGAGGCGACCAATGACCGATATAAAAATCGCCTACAGCCCGTTGAACGACGCGGCCTTGATCCTTGTTGCCGAGGCGCTTGGTTTCTACGACAGCGAAGGGCTGACCGTGACGCTCAGCCGCGAGGCCAACTGGTCGAACATCCGCGACAAGCTGGCCTATGGCCTGATCGACGCCGCCCATATCCTGGCGCCCATGCCGTTCGCCGCCGCCCTGGGCTTAGGGCCGTCCATGGGCCGCATCATCGCCCCCATGGCCTTAGGCGCCAACGGCAATGCCGTGCTGGTCTCGGCCGCTCTGAAAGCCCGCCTCGAAGAGGGCGGCGAACCAGCCAGGACCCTTATGGGCAGCGCGCGCCTGCTGTCGCGCGAAGTCGAACGCCGCCGCCGAGAAGGTCTGGGGCGGCTGGTCTTCGCCGTGCCCTTTACCTGGTCGCCGCACCATTTCGTCCTCCGTCATTGGGTAGCCGCCGCCGGACTGGATCCGGAACGTCAGATCCAGTGGGTGGTGCTGCCGCCGTCGCGTATGGCCGCCATGCTGAAGGACGGAGTCATCGACGGCTTCTCCTCGGGCTCGCCGTGGCCGCAGACAGCGCAGCTGAACGGTCAGGGGGAAATCCTGTTTGCCGATCCCGACTATTGGAGCCTGAAGCCGGAAAAGATTCTGGGCGTGCGGGCCGCCTGGGCGGAGGCCAATCCGGAAGCCACGGTCGGCTTAACCCGGGCACTGCTGCGAGCCGGTTTGTGGGCGTGCGACCCGGCCAACGCCGAGGATCTGATCCGCATCCTGTCGCGGCGCTCCTATGTCAACGCGCCGTGGCGGGCGATCGAAATGGCGCTGGCGCCGGGCGGTGCCAGTCTGGGCAGCTCGGGCCTGGTCCTCGATCCACAAACGGCCACCTTCCCGTGGCTCAGCCATGCCAAGTGGTTCATGGGCCAGATGGTGCGTTGGGGCATGTTGACGGCAGAACACGACTTCGACCAATTGGCGCGTCACGTTTACCGCCCCGACCTGTGGCGCGAAGCCGCCGGCGGTCTGGGACTGAATTGTCCGATCGCTGACGAAAAGACCGAGGGTGGCCAGCCCGAACCCTGGACCCTGCCTGCCAAGCCGCACGATATCCTGATGCCCCCCAGCCGGTTGTTCGATGGCGGTGTCTTCCGTTGCGCGTAATCACGGAAATGTGATTTCAACGGAAACCAAATTGCGCCTTCTGAAATTCGCGTGCGTCGCAATACCAAATGCCCCTCAAAGGCGGATTTTCGTTGTAAAATTGGCGCAACAGCCGTTTCGCAACGCAACATAACCCCCATTTCGATCAACGGCCGTTGACGAAACCCCGGTCCTGGATAAGTCTCGACTTGCCGCCAATGATGGAGGCTTACCACAGGTCGTTCCGCCAAAGATGGCGCCGGATGGCCATACATAGACAATGACGTCTCAAGACACACCGCCCCGGTTTCCGGCGGGCTGTCCTGAGGCGTTTTTTTTTGCTTTTTACACATGGGGATATGACGTGAGCAGCACCTACGGAAAACACACAACCTGGTTGGGCGGCGCCTTGTGCGCGGCGCTGGGCCTGGGATTAAGCGCCGCGAGCGTCCACGCTGAAGACACGATTGCCGACGCCCTCGGCGCTTCCAAGCCAATCCTGGAATCGAGCCTGCGCGCCGAAGGGGTCGATCAGTTCGGCATCGCCAACAAGGCCGACGCCCTTACCTGGCGCAACCGCCTGGGCTTCCAGTCGGGCGACTTCATGGGCTTCAAGCTGCTGGTCGAAGTCGACAATACCAGCGTACTGACCGCTAACTACTATTCGACCCTGAACGGCAAGACGACCTATCCAACCGTGCTGGACCCAGCGGTCACGGAAATCAATCGCGCGCAGATCGCCTGGACGCCGAACGAGAGCACCACCCTCACCCTCGGTCGCCAACGCGTCATCTTGGATGACGCCCGCTTCGTCGGCAATGCCGGCTGGCGCCAGGATGAGCAAACCCTGGATGGTCTGCGCCTCGACACGACTTTGTGGCGCGTCAAACTGACTACGGCCTATATCAGCCGCGTCAACCGTGTCGTCGGCGACGCCAAGGACTGGAATTCCAACAGCTATTTGCTGAATGCCGGTTACAGCGTCAACGAGGCGCTGAAATTCACCGCCTTCGACTATATGCTGAAGTTCAGCACAGCCGCTACGGCGCCGACCCCCGTCGATATCACCAATGCCAAGGCCTCGTCGGTATCGATCGTCGGTCTGCGCGCCTACGGCAGCGACTGGGTGTCGAGCTTCAAGCTGGGCTACGTCCTGCAAACAGCACAGGAAAAGAATGCCGGCCTCAACCCCAACTCATTCACGCTGAATGAATATATGGCCGAGGTCAATGCGACCTACGACATCTATACGGCCAAGGTGAACTATGAATCCTTGGGCGGCAACGGCACGGTCGGTTTCGTGACCCCGATCGGCACGACGCACGCCTTCCAGGGCTGGGCCGACGTCTTCGCCGCCAGTGGCGGTAACAAGACCCTGGTCAATGGCATCGACGACATGAGCTACGGCCTGACCATCGCCGGTCATACCAAGCCGTGGGCGCCGTGGATCATGAACCCGACCGTCACTGTCATCTATCACGACCTGTCGGCGGCCCGTCTGAACCAGGACGTCGGCAAGGAATGGGACGCCATGGTCACCGCCGGCATCACCAAAAACCTGTCGCTGACGCTGAAATATGCCGACTTCGAGCGCGCTAATCCCACCATGCCAGCGTCGCGCACCAAGACCTGGATCATGTTCCAGTACAAGCTTTAATCATAAAAAATTCAAGGATTTAGACCATGTCCGACACGATTTCCACCAAGGGCTTTTCTCGCCGCCAGGCGTTAATCGGGGCCGCAGCGACCCTCGCCGCCGCCCGCGCCGTCCTGCCCGCCGGCGCCCATGCCGCCGGGCGCGGCCCGGAAGTTTCCGCCGCCAAGCTGGGCTTCATCGCCCTGACCGACGCCTCGCCTTTGATCATTGCCAAGGAACGCGGCCTGTTCGCCAAATACGGCATGCCCGATGTCGAGGTGCTGAAACAAGCCTCCTGGGGCGCCACCCGTGACAACCTCGTGCTCGGCTCGGCGCGCGGCGGTATCGACGGCGGCCACATGCTGTCGCCCCTGCCCTATCTGATCGCGACCGGCCAGGCAGCCACCGCCACGCCGATGTACATCCTGGCCCGCCTCAATACGAACGGCCAGGCGATCAGCGTCGGCAACGATCTCAAGGCCGTCAAGGTCGGGCTCGACGCCACTCCGCTGAAGGCCAAGTTCGCCCAGATGAAGGCCGCCAACAACATGGCCAAGGTCGCCATGACCTTCCGCGGCGGCACCCACGACCTGTGGCTGCGCTACTGGCTGGCCGCCGCCGGCATCAATCCCGATACCGATTGCTCGACCATCGTCATCCCGCCGCCGCAGATGGTCGCCAATATGAAGGCCGGCACCCAGGACGCCTTCTGCGTCGGTGAGCCGTGGAACGGCCAGACCGTCGATCAAAAGGTCGGCTTCACCGCCACCACGACGTCGGAAATCTGGATGAACCACCCGGAAAAGGCGTTGGGTATGCGCGCCGACTGGGTCGACAAGCATCCGAATGCAGCCAAGGCCCTGATCGCCGCCACCATGGAAGCGCAAATGTGGTGCGAAAAGAACCGCGCCGCCATGTGCGCCATCTCCGCCGGCCGGCAATACATCAATGTGCCGATCAACGATATCGTACCGCGTCTGCAAGGCACGATCGATTACGGCGACGGCCGCAAGGTGACCAACAGCCCGCACATCATGAAGTTCTGGTCCGACTTCGCCGCCTTCCCGTTCAAGTCGCACGACGCCTGGTTCATCACCGAAAACAAGCGTTGGGGCAATTTCAGCGCCTCGCTCAACACCAAGGCCTTAGTCGACAAGGTCAATCGCGCCGACATGTGGCGTGAAGTCGCCAAGCAGTACGGCATCCCGACCCCGGCCACGGATTCGCGCGGACCTGAGAAGTTCTTCGACGGCAAGGTCTTCGACCCGGCCAATCCCGACGCCTACCTGAACAGCCTGGCGATCAAGAAGCTGGGTTGATGCGACACCTGCGGGAGCGCGACCGGTCGCGCTCCCGCCCACTTTCCAAGCCTGCGCTTTCCAACAAGGCCCAAACAAGGACACCGCCATGGCCTTCGACGTCTTCAAGAAATTTTCCACCGTGCCACAGGATGAAACCATGCCGACCACGGCGCCCGACATCGACCGCAGCGCCCTGCTGAAGGCCGCGCAAAAACGCCAGATCGAAGCGGCGCGCGCCAAGAAGGTCGCTGGCGCGGCCTCCGTCTTCAGCATGCCGGCCCTAACCCTGGCGGTCTGTCTTGTAGCCTGGGAAATCATCGCCCGCCTCTGCCCCGGCGGCCTGCCGGCGCCGTCTCAGGTGTGGACGGACTCGCACGATCTGATCACCGATCCGCTCTTCGATCATGGCGGCACGGACAAGGGCCTGGCCTGGCACGTCCTGACTTCCCTCAGCCGCGTCGGTATCGGCTTCGGCGCCGCCGCGGTCGTCGGCGTTTTGCTGGGTGCCTTTATCGGAACCGTCGGCTGGGCGCGCAAGGGACTGGATCCGATCTTCCAGGTGTTGCGCACCGTGCCGCCCCTGGCCTGGCTGCCGATTTCGCTGGCTATGCTGCGCGAAGCCCAGCCGTCGGCCCTGTTCGTTATCTTCATCACCGCCATCTGGCCGGTGGTCATCAATACCGCCGTCGGGGTACGCAATATTCCGCAGGACTATATCAATGTGTCGCGCGTCCTGCGCCTGCACCCGGTCGAATACTTCTTCAAGATCATGCTGCCGGCCGCCACGCCGCACATCTTTACCGGCCTGCGCATCGGTGTCGGCATGAGCTGGCTGGCCATCGTCGCCTCGGAAATGCTGCTGGGTGGCGTCGGCATCGGCTTCTTTATCTGGGACGCCTATAATTCCTCGCACATGTCCGACATCATCGTCGCCCTCGTCTATGTCGGCATGGTCGGTTACATCCTCGACCGTCTGGTGGCAGGGGTTGGTAACTGGGTGTCGCGGGGCACAACGGCGGGGTGATGTTTTAAGAAGGCGTATGCTCGTCTTCAATAAGCCCCCGTCAGATTTCTTATTCAGTATTCGGAGTCCAACCATGACCAAGCCCATCCTCTCTCTGGAAAACGTCTATGTCGATTTCGAACGCGACGGCGTCATTTCCAGCGTCCTCGACAATGTCACCCTGAAAGTGATGCCCGGCGAATATGTCTCGGTCATCGGACATTCCGGTTGCGGCAAGTCGACCCTGCTCAACGTCGTCGCCGGCCTGGTGCCGGTGACCTTGGGCGCCGCTATCCTGGAAAACAGGGAAATCACCGGCCCTGGTCCCGATCGCGCCGTCGTGTTCCAGAATCACTCCCTGCTGCCGTGGATGACGGTCTACGAAAATGTCCGGCTGGCGGTCGACAAGATCTATGGCCGCAACGAGAACATGACGCAGCTCAATGCCCGCGCCATGAAGGTCCTCGACCTGGTCAAGATGACCCACGCCAAGGACAAGCGGCCGGGCGAAATCTCCGGCGGCATGAAGCAGCGCGTCGGTATCGCCCGGGCGCTGGCCATGGAGCCCAAGGTCCTGCTGCTCGACGAGCCCTTCGGTGCACTCGACGCCCTGACGCGCGGTCATTTGCAGGACACGGTCATGGCCCTGCACAGCCGGATCAAGGCGACGGTGATCATGATCACCCACGATGTCGACGAAGCCGTTTTGCTGGCGGATCGCGTGGTGATGATGAGTAACGGCCCGAAGGCCAATATAGGCAAGATCATCGACGTCAAAATGGCGCGCCCACGCAGCCGTATCACCGCCCACCAGGAACCGGAGTTCCTGCGGTGCCGCCAGGAGATCGTCGGCTTCCTTCAGGCGCACGATTCGGTCGCCCAGCCAGAACCGGAGCCTGCCTGATAGATACAAACGTAACCGGATAGCCACTTTCAAATGAAACCTGCTTTCGGCGCTGAAATGGCGCCGGAGCGGCGTTTTTGTGATAAATATGCTGCACCGCGAGACAGGCTGAGCCATGGCAGCCCAGGCTTCGCGCCCCTGCCATTGACGAAACCGCCCGCGCAGATGATAGTCGGCATCAGCGCGGTCAACGGCGATCGCCCGGCTTCTGCCTGTTGGCGCCAAGGATGGCGGCGGCGGCACTTTCACCAGACAATGACGTCTCAAGACAGGCAGTTCCGGTTTCCGGATGCCCGCGCTTGAGGCGTTTTTTTTTGCTTTTTGCAAGACAAACGCGGAATTGGGTAAACGATGATCACCAAGGATTTCCTCAAGGCCGGGCATGCGCCGACGCTGCTGTCCGCCTTCCTTTATTTCGACATGAGCTTCATGGTTTGGGTGCTGCTCGGCGCCCTGGGCGTTCAAATCGCCGCCTCGCTGGGTCTGACGCCCGCTGAAAAAGGCTTCATGGTTGCCGTGCCGATCCTGGCCGGCGCCGTGCTGCGCATGGTCAATGGCGTCCTCGTCGACCGCATCGGGCCGAAAAAGACCGGCGCCATCAGCCAGGTAATCGTCATCGCTGGCCTGCTGCTGGCTTGGCTGTTCCATATCAATTCCTACGGCAGCGTGCTGGCCCTCGGCGTTGTCCTAGGCGTTGCCGGCGCGTCGTTCGCCGTCGCCCTGCCGCTCGCCTCGCGCTGGTATCCGCCGCAATATCAAGGGATTGCGCTGGGCATTGCCGGCGCCGGCAATTCCGGAACGGTCCTGGCTTCGTTGTTCGCGCCGTCCCTGGCCAAGGCGTTCGGTTGGACATCCGTGTTCGGCCTGGTCGCCATCCCGCTCCTCATCACCTTCGCCATCTTCATGCTGCTGGCCAAGGACGCTCCGGATCAACCGCCCGCCAAGACGTTCAGCCAATACCTGACGATCTTCAAGGAAACCGATGCCTGGTGGTTCATGTTCTTCTATGGCGTCAGCTTCGGCGGCTTCGTCGGCCTGAGCTCGTCGCTCAACATCTATTTCAACGGTGAATTCGGCCTGCCGCCGGTCACCGCCGGCTTCTTTACCGCGGCTTGCGTCTTCGCCGGCTCGATGGTGCGTCCGATCGGCGGCGGCATCGCCGACCGCATCGGCGGCATCCGTACGCTTAGCATAATGTACAGCGTCGCCGCCGCGGCCCTGGTGATCCTTAGTTTCAAGATCCCCAGCCTCTATGGCACACTGGCGGTTCTCATCGTCGGCATGGGCGCACTCGGCATGGCCAATGGCGCTATCTTCCAACTGGCCCCCCAGCGTTTCCGTAACCAGATCGGCATCATGACCGGCCTGGTCGGTATGTGCGGCGGCCTCGGCGGTTTCTATCTCGCCGCCAGCCTCGGCCTGTCGAAGCAGATCACCGGCAGCTATCAGATAGGCCTGCTGGGCTTTGCCGCCCTCGCCCTGGTCGCCCTGTTAGGTGTTACCTTCGTCAAGAAGCGCTGGCGCACGACCTGGCACGCTTTCGGCGCAACGGGAGTGAAGATTTAAACCACGCTATTGCAGCGCAAAATCTTCACTCCGCCGTTGACAAATACTGAATTTGTAATAGCCTTCAAGATCTGATCACTGTCGATCAACCACATTCGCATCTGTAAGACCAATGGCGGTTTTGCGATGCACCATCAGGACAATGGAGTCCCGAACCGGCCGCTCAAGCAATTGAGTGGCGCGGTTCGGGGCTCTTTTTTTTGCTTTAGGGTTCAACATGACCGTTCACAAAGAGCGCATAGTGGTTATCGGAGCCGGCATGGCCGGCGGCCGTATCGTCGAGGAAATTCTCAAGCGCGACGACAGCCGGTTCGAGATTTCGATCATCGGCGCCGAAGCCTGCGCCACCTATGACCGCATCCAGCTCTCGCCCGTCCTCGCCGGCGAGAAGACCTTTGACGACATCGTCACCCACTCCCAGGCCTGGTACGACGCCAATCGCGTCAAGACCCACTTCGGTTACTGGGTGCAGTCGATCGACACCGTTGCCAAACATGTCGTCCTGCACGACAGCCAGACCATTGCTTACGACAAGCTGATCCTGGCCATGGGCTCCGACCCGATCCGCCTGCCCCTGCCCGGCTCCGACCTGCACGGCGTCGTCGCCTTCCGCGACCTGCTGGATGTCGACCTGATGACCGCGGCGGCCAACCGCGGCGGTGAAGCGGTTGTCATCGGCGGCGGTTTGCTCGGCCTCGAAGCCGCCTACGGCCTGGCCAAGCGCGGCATGAAATCGACCGTTATCCATCTGGTCGACGTGCTGATGGAACGCCAGCTCGACGAAGCCGCCGGCCGCCTGCTCGAAAAGGCTCTGTTGGACCGCGGCGTCATCTCGGTCCTCAACGCCCAGTCCGAAGCCATTGTCGGTGAAACCCATGTCGAGGGCCTGAAGCTGAAGGATGGCCGCATCATTCCCGCCTCGCTGCTGGTCATGGCCGTCGGCATCCGCCCCCACGTCGAGCCGGCCAAGTCGTCCGGCCTGGTGGTCGAACGCGGCGTCGTCGTCGACGACCAGATGCGCACCTCCGATCCCGACATCTTCGCCATCGGCGAATGCGCCCAGCATCGCGGCCAATGCTACGGCCTGGTGGCGCCGATCTGGGACATGTGCCGCACCCTCGCCGACGTCCTGACGGAAAAGAATGTCGAGGCCGCCTATACCGGTTCGCAAATGGCGACCCGCCTGAAGGTTTCCGGCGTCGACCTGTTCTCCGCCGGCCAGTTCGGCGGCGGCGAAGGCTGCGAGGACATCGTCTTCCGCGATCCGGCGCGCGGCGTTTACAAACGCATCGTCATCAAGGACGACCAGCTGGTCGGCACGGTCCTGTTCGGTGAAGCCACCGACGGCGGCTGGTATTTCGACCTGATGAAGAAGGGCGACAGCGTCGCGGACGTTCGCGACACCCTGATCTTCGGCCAGGCCGTCACGCATGCCCTGGCCGGCCAGGACCCTTCTAGCGCCATTGCAGCATGGCCCGACGACACCGAAGTGTGCGGGTGCAATGGCGTTTCCAAGGGCCAGGTGGTTGAAGCGATTTGCGGTGGCGCCGACAGCCTCGACAAGGTGCGCGGCGGCTGCAAGGCCAGCGCCAGTTGCGGTTCGTGCACCGGCATCGTCGAAAGCCTGCTGAAATGCACGCTGGGCGACGCCTTCAAGGCGCAGACCGGTCCCAAGCCGATGTGCAAGTGCACGTCACACGGCCATCAGCGCGTCCGCGAAGCCATCATCGAGATGGAACTCAAGACCATTCCCGACGTCATGCAGGCCATGGCCTGGACGACGCCCGACGGCTGTTCGTCGTGCCGCCCGGCGCTCAACTATTACCTGCTGTGCGCCTGGCCGCGCGAATATCATGACGATCCGCGCTCGCGCTTCGTCAATGAACGCAACCACGCCAACATCCAAAAAGACGGCACCTATTCCGTCGTGCCGCGTATGTGGGGCGGGGTAACCTCTGCCAAGGAGCTGCGCGCCATTGCCGACGTCGTCGACAAGTTCGACGTGCCGATGGTCAAGGTCACGGGCGGTCAACGCCTCGACCTGTTCGGCATCAAGAAGCAGGACCTGCCGGCCGTCTGGGCCGACCTCAATGCTGCCGGCATGGTCTCCGGCCACGCCTATGCCAAGGCGCTGCGTACGGTGAAGACCTGCGTCGGTTCGGAATGGTGTCGCTTCGGCACCCAGGACTCGACGGGACTGGGCATCAAGCTGGAGCAGCACACCTGGGGCAGCTACATGCCGCACAAGTTCAAGATGGCCGTATCGGGTTGCCCGCGCAACTGCGCCGAAGCGACGATCAAGGACTTCGGCGTCGTCTGCGTCGACAGCGGCTATGAGCTGCATGTTGGCGGCAATGCCGGCATCCACCTGCGTGGCACCGATCTGCTGACCAAGGTGGCGACCGAGCAGGAAGCGATCGACTGGTCGATGGCCTTCGTCCAGCTCTATCGCGAAGACGCCTGGTATCTGGAACGCACGGCGCCGTGGATCGAACGTGTCGGTTTGCAGTTCGTCAAGGACGGCCTTGCCGAACCTGAAACGCGCGCCGCCCTGGTCGCCCGCTTCCTCGAATCCCAAGCCATCTATCAGGTCGATCCGTGGGCCGAACATGCGCCCATGTCCGCCCCCGCCAAGGTCTTTTCACCGCTCGCCGACCTTCGTGACGGCGTAATGCAACCGGAACCCGCCGAATGAACGCCAACGTCATCATAAACTGGACCGATGTCGGCGCCGCCATCGAAGTCGCTCCGCAAAGCGCCCGCCGCGTCGAGACGATCATGGGACCGATCGCGGTCTTTCGTACCGTCGCCGACGAATATTACGCCGTCTTCGACAAGTGCCCGCACAAGGGCGGCCCCCTGTCGGAAGGTATCGTCCACGGCCGCGCCATCGCCTGCCCGCTGCACAACTGGTCGATCTCGCTGGAAAGCGGTGAGGCCCTGGGGGCAGACGCCGGCAAGGGCTGCACGCCGACCGTGCCGCTGCAAATCCACGAAGGCCGCATTTTGTTGGGGTTGAATTTCTAAGCCATGTTTGAGTCCGCCACCACCGTCACGAAAAAGACGACCTGCCCCTATTGCGGGGTCGGCTGTGGCGTGAAGGCGGAACTGAGCGGCGGCCGCACCATGACGGTCAAGGGCGACGAAAGCCACCCGGCCAATCACGGGCGGCTGTGTTCGAAGGGCATTGCGCTCGGCAATACGTTCGGCCTCGAAGGCCGGCTGCTGGAACCCCGGATGCGCCGGAATGGGCAATTCGAAACCGTTGCCTGGGACGAAGCCCTGGAGACCGTGGCACAGAAGTTCAACGCCGTCATCAACGAGCACGGCCCCGACGCGGTTGCCTTCTACGTCTCGGGTCAGCTGCTGACCGAAGACTATTACGCCGTCAACAAGCTGGCCAAGGGTTATATCGGCACGGCCAATGTCGACACCAATTCGCGCCTGTGCATGTCGTCGGCCGTGGCGGCGCACAAACAGGCCTTCGGCGCCGATCTCGTGCCGGGCACTTATGACGACCTGACCGAAGCCGACCTGATCGTCTTTTCCGGCCACAACGCCGCCTGGACGCACCCGGTGCTGTATCGCCGGATCGAGGCGCGCGAGGGCCAGATGCGCATCTGCATCGACCCCAAGCGCACCGATACTGCCAAGGCCGCAGACCTGCACCTGATGATCAAGCCGCAAACCGATGTCCGGCTGTGGAACGGGCTGTGCGCCCACCTGATCGCCCGCGACGCCATCGATCACGACTTTATCGACCAGCACACCCAGGGCTATAGCCGCCTGGTCGCCAGCCTGAGCGAGGACGATCAGAGCCTGGAGGCGATCGCCGAGGATTGCGGTATCTCGCCGGCCGATCTCAAGACCTTTTACAACGCCTTTTTGCACACGCCGAAAGTGGTCAGCCTGTTCAGCCAGGGTTCGAACCAATCGGCCCAGGGCGTGCAAAAGGGGCTGGCGCTGATCAATGCCCACCTGCTCTCGGGCAAGATCGGCAAGCCGGGGGCCGCGCCGTTTTCGATCACCGGCCAGCCCAATGCCATGGGCGGCCGCGAGGTCGGCGGCCTGGCCAACATGCTGGCGGCGCATATGGATTTCGACGACGCCTCGAAGTCCCTGGTCCAGCGCTACTGGCAATCGCCGACCATCGCGCCGAAGCCCGGCCTCAAGGCGGTCGACATGTTCGAGGCCGTGCGCACGGGCAAGATCAAGGCGATCTGGATCATGGCGACCAATCCTTTGGTCTCCATGCCCGACACCAACAAGATCCACGAGGCCCTCAGCCTGTGCGAACTGGTCGTGGTCTCCGACGTTATCGCCCGCACCGACACGATGGACATGGCGCATATCCAGCTCCCGGCCGCGGCGTGGGGCGAAAAGGACGGCACCGTCACCAATTCCGAGCGCGTCATCTCGCGTCAACGCCGCATGACCATCCTGCCCGGCAATGTCCGTCCCGATTGGGCGATCATCGCCGAGGTCGCCCGCCGTATGAACAGCGCCTGGGACGAAGCCTTCAACTGGCATGGCCCGGACGAGGTCTTTGCCGAACATGCCCGCTTGACCGCTTTTGAAAACACGGGCCAGCGCTTCTTCAATCTCAGCGGCTTTGCCGGCTTGACGCGCGAAACATATGACAATCTGGCGCCGACCCGTTGGCCGTTTACCCAGAGCGGTTCGACCAATCGTCTCTTCGCCGACGGCCGTTTCGCTACGCCGTCCGGCCGCGCTCGCCTGATCGGCGTCAAGTCGGTCGGTCCGGCCAATGCCACGACGCCGGATTTTCCGTTCAGCCTCAATAGCGCCCGTGTCCGCGATCACTGGCATACCCTGACGCGCACCGCCCTGGCGCCGGAACTGAACCGCCATATCAGTGAGCCCCTGCTCGACATCCACCCGAAGGACGCGCGGCGTCTCGGCATCAAGGACGGCCGCCTGGCCTGCGTCACCACGGCCTATGGCGAGGCGATCCTGAAGGCGCGCGTCAGCGACGATGTCCGCGAAGGCAGTTTAAGCGTCCCCATGCATTGGACGAAATCGTTCGCCCCCTTCGGCCGTTCGAACCAGCTGATCAATCCGGCAGTCGACGCCCAATCCGGCCAGCCGGAATTCAAGCACACGCCTGCGCAGGTCAGCGCCTATAACGAAGCCTGGCACGGGTTTGTCATGACGCCGCGCGACTTCGACGCCGCCCTGCCCGACTTCGGCCCGGACGTCGTATGGCGCCGGTCAAGCCACGACTTCGCTGACTGTGTCGAGATCGCCGGCATCGACGCCGTCGCGGTCAGCCGCCTGATCGCGGGCACGGTCCTCAGCCTCGACGATGTCAAGACCGGCGTCAGCCGCCGCGTCCGCCTCGAGGACGGCCGCCTGACCGGCGTCGCCTTTGTCGCTCCCATCGATAAGCGCCTGCCGCCGCGCGATTGGCTGCTGGAGCGCTTCGGCGACCTGGTGCTGGACGGCAAGGACCGCGCCGCCCTGTTGATCGGCCGCCTGCCGGGCGTAGCCGACAAGGGCAAAATCGTCTGCGCCTGCCGCAGCGTCGGTCAAAAGACCATCGAAGCCGCCATCCATGACGGCGCCCTCACCGTCGAGACCATCGGCGACGCCACCACCGCCGGCACGGCCTGTGGCTCGTGCAAGGGCGAATTGAAACAATGCCTTGTCAGGTACGCCGCCACTCCCAAGGAGAACGCCCATGCTGCATAATCTCTTCGCCCCCCGCGGTTCGGTCACCCTGGTCGGCGCCGGCCCCGGCGATGCCGACCACCTGACCCTGGGCGCCCTCAAAGCCCTCAAATCGGCCCAGGCCCTGCTGTATGACGCCCTGGTCAGCGAAGACATCCTGGCCCTGGCGCCGGCGCGCTGCGTCAAGATCTGCGTCGGCAAGCGCGGCGACCGTCTCAGCATTAGCCAGGACAATACCAATGCCTTGATGGTGAAACTGGTCCAGCGCGGCCTGCATGTCGTGCGCCTGAAAGGCGGCGATCCGTCGGTCTTCGGCCGTGTTGAAGAGGAACGGCAATATCTCGATGCCCACGGCATCAGCCACAAGACCCTTCCGGGCGTAACGGCGGCCTCGGCGGCGGCGGCGCAGTTCGAATTTCCCCTGACTCACCGAGGCGAGGCGCGCTCGGTGTCCTTCGTCACCGGACGGACGCGTGACGGCTCGATCGATTTCCGCGACAGCCTGTTCAACGATCCGGAAGCCAGCCTGGTTTTCTACATGTCGTCGCACAATGCCGCCGATATCCAGGCCCATCTGCTGCGCGCCGAACGGTCACCACGGACGCCTGTGGTTATTATCGAAAACGCCGGCCGCGCCAATGCCAAGGCTTTGGGCGGTTGCCTGCATGAGCTGGCGAGCCTGGTCAAGGCCGCCGCCTTCGAGGGCCCGGTTCTGATGGGTGTCGGCGATGCGTTTCGCCACGCACGCCTGCCGCAAGTCAACGCCATGGCCAAGCAGGCGTGACCGCACAAGACAGTTGCAAAACGAAGGACTGATACCGACAGCGCATGAGTTCACCTCATCGCCATCCGTGTCCGATATGGCTGCTGGCGGCTTTCGGAGCAGCTGAAGCTTATTCAAAGAAAACCGACGCTCCGAATAGAGAGCGGTAGGCAGGAAAGCGCTCTTTGGCATGTCTGCAGATTACGCCTCGGCAGCGCCACAGAGCAGAAACCGTTCGTTGATCGTCATAAACAGCAACCGCCGGCTCGCATTACGAGCCGAGCGGTTTTCAACCTGAAACAATTACAAAAAAACCCGCGGCCGAAGGGCAGCAGGCGGACAGTAACTTAATGTGTCAGATTGAGGATGATGAGACCGAGGCCCATTACAACGCCCCATGCCTGGACGCTCAAACCCGCGATCAGCAGAAGCTTCAACGCATCGGGACGTCTCTTCGACGCTTTGGTTTTTACCGCATGAGCAGCTTGGTATTCCATCACTTAGACCCCTAGTTTTTGTAGTTTCACTTACCAGGCGCCGAGCAATTTTTATGCCTCGATTTGCACTTAACGCCTTGTTAAGGACATATTGTGGATAAGAACCCAAAGGCGTCAATATATAATTTTAACCAATGCGCCCATTTTGCCACTTGCGCTTTCTTTATGGTATTTTTATTTAATAAAAACAGATATTTAGGAATTAAAAATTTTTTGTTTCAGAAACAAAACCTGCGCCGCGCCATAGATTTTGGTGTTGATTTTATCCCACACCCCTGTGACAAAATCATCCTCGTCGGCCGCCCTTTCAAAGACGATTATGGCATTTTCCGACAACCAATTTCCACTGATTAAGGCCTCCAAAGCCTTCTCGCCCAAGCCTTTGCGATAGGGCGGATCGAGGAAAACCACGTCGAAAGCTTCGGCTTGGGAACCGGGACGTGGTCCCAACTGCGTAGCGTCCCGCCTATGGACACGCGTTGTGCCAAACAGGCCGAAGGTTTCGACATTGTCCCGAATTGCGCCACGCGCCGCATCGTCGGTTTCGACGAACAGGCAGAAGCGGGCGCCGCGTGACAGGGCTTCGAACCCCAGCGCGCCGGAGCCGGCGAAGACATCCATGACGCGGGCGCCATCGAGGTCCGGCGCCCACTCGGCATGGGCCAACACATTGAATATGGCCTCGCGGGCACGGTCGGACGTCGGACGGGTGTTTTGCCCGTCCGGAGTCACTAGGGTGCGCCCCTTAAACCGGCCACCGACGATACGCATCGCTTAGTCGCGGCGTGGCTTGAACGGGGGCTTGCCACCCGCCGGACGAGTGCCAGAAGGACGGGCCCCAGAAGGACGGGCGCCGGATGGACGGTCACCTGACGGCTTGCCCTTATAACCACCACCGGCGGGACGCGGACCGCTGCTGGCGCGCGGCTTGTCACCATAGCTCTTGCGTTCGCCGCCTTCACGCGGGGCGTATTCGCGCTTGGGACCGCGCGCTTCGCCTTCACGCTTGTAACCACCCGGCTTGTCACCATAGGGCTTGCGCTCACCGCCCGCCGCTCCGTCACGCGGCGCATAGGATTTCTTGAACGCCGGGCGACCTTCTGAAGCGTTGGCGCCTTGCGGACGATCACCATAGTCGCGCTTCGGACGATCGCCGTAGGAGGTACGCTCAGCCCCGTCACGCGAGGCATAGGGCTTCTTGAAGGCTGGCCGGCCTTCACTCGATCGGGCGCCTTGCGGCTTGTCACCGTAATCGCGCTTCGGGCGTTCGTCCCGAGGACGGTCGGCGTAAGAGCTTCTCTCGCCGCCCTCAGCCCTGGAAGCATAAGGCTTGTTGAAGCCACCGGAGGGCCGGTCTGAGCCCTCGCGGTTGGGTTTCACGTACGAACGGCGCTCACCGCCTTCGGCGCCCTCACGCGGCGCGTAGGGCTTCTTGAAGGCGGGATGATCTCCCTTCGGACGGTCACCGTAGTCTCGCTTCGGCCTATCGTCTCTGAAACCGGCGTCGCGTTGACGATCACCGCCGAATTCACGCTTGGCGCGCTCATAGGCGCCCGCCTCGCCGGCCGGCACGTCGCTGCGTGGCGTATAGGGCTTTTTGAAACCCGGCTTGTCGCCATAGGGTTTGCGTTCGCCGGCGGCAGCACCGTCGCGCGACGCATAGGGCTTCTTGAACGCTGGCTTGTCACCGTAGTCGCGCTTGGGCCGGTCATTGTCATAACGCGGCTTGGCTACGAAATCGCGTTCGCTGGTCGGCTTGCGGTCGCGCGCCTCGCCATCGCCTTCGAAGCGCGGACGGGCGTCGAAATCGCGTTCCTTATATTCGCGCTTCTCAGCGAAGTCCCTGCGCGGCTTGTCCGAGAATCTCGGCTTGTCGCCGAAGGCCGGCTTGTCGCCATATCTGAGCTTATCACCGAATTTCGGTTTCTCAAACCGATCGCCACCGCCGCGGCGGCCTTCCGGCGCCGAACGCGTATCGGTCTTGTCGCGCGAGAAACGCGAGGCCGGCCGGGCTTGGGTTTGCGACGCGCCTTCCGGCGGCAGGTTCTTCAACGGCACGACTTCCGACAGCAGTTCCCGAATGACGCGCGGGCCGACTTCTTCGACCTCACCGGGCTCGAGATTGCCGAGTTGGAACGGGCCATAGGCCAGGCGGATCAGGCGGTTGACCTTCAAGCCGATCGATTCCAGCACCTTACGGACTTCACGGTTCTTGCCTTCGGTGATGGCGACCGTGATCCACACATTGGCGCGGCCGTCGGCCTTTTCCTGCATCTTGTCGAGCGTGGCTTCGATGGGGCCATAGATGACGCCTTCGACGGTCGTGCCGTCCTTCAGGCTGTCAAGACGGGCCTGGGTGGTGTGCCCCAGCGCACGGGCGCGATAGCGCCGCACCCAGCCCGACGACGGCAGTTCCAGGGCACGGGCCAGTTCGCCGTCATTGGTCAAGAGTAGCAAACCCTCGGAATTGAGATCGAGGCGGCCGACCTTCAGCACGCGCGGCAGGTCCGACGGCAGCTTGTCGAACACGGTCGGGCGGCCTTCCGGGTCGCGCTCGGTGGTCACCAGGCCGACCGGCTTATGGTAGCGCCACAGGCGAGTCGGTTCGGCCTTGCCGATTTCCTGACCGTCGACGGTGATGACGTCGGACGCATTGACCAGTACGGCAGGCGTTTCGAGGATGCGGCCGTTGACGGCGATCTTGCCGAGGCCGATCAGGCGCTCGATTTCGCGGCGCGAGGCCAAGCCGGCACGCGCCAGGACCTTGGCGATGCGCTCGCCGGCATTGGGCGTCATGGATTTCAGCGAACGTTCGGGCTTTTTCGGCCGTTCCGGCTTCTTGCCGGCAGCCTCGCGAGCGTCGCGCATGTCCTGCGGCATATAGCGGTGGCCGTCAGCGATTTCCTGCGCCACCTTGGCGGCGGCAAGCTCGGCCTCGGTCGGTTCCCGAGCCGGCTCTTGATCGCCCTGCGGCATGAATTCGTCGTCGTTACGCTCTCCAGCGTTACTGTCTTGGGTCACGGTGTATCTTCCTAAATGTACTTGACGCCGGGAGCGAAGGCCGTCTTTTAGTCCATATGACTGACGACGAAACCTACATGCAGGCGGCGCTGGACAAGGCGCGTGAAGCTGCCTTGGCCGGTGAAGTGCCGATTGGCGCTTTAATCTTCGATCCGTCAAGTAAAACCGTCATATCGGCAGCAAGAAATTCGCCAATAGGGTTAAACGACCCGTGCGCCCATGCCGAAATCCTGGCTTTGCGCGCCGCCGGCCAGGCCGTCGGCAATTATCGCCTGACGGGTCTCAGCCTCTACGTCACCCTGGAACCCTGCGCCATGTGTGCCGGCGCCATCTCCCATGCCCGCATCGCACGGTTGATCTATGGGGCGCCCGACGCCAAGGGCGGCGCCGTCGAACATGGTCCGCAATTTTTCACGCAACCGACCTGTCATTGGCGCCCCGACGTGATATCGGGCGTTTTAAGCGACGACAGCCGCGACCTGCTCAAGGCATTTTTCAAGGAAAGGCGCGCCAAGCCATGATGACCAAAGCCCTGGGCCTGGGCGGCATGAAGACCGACCTCAACAAGACCGCCGACGAAGCCCATGCCTGGTGGGCGACCGCGACATCGCGATCCGATTTTCTGGCCCACGTCATTACGGCGCTGATCATTCTCGTCGTCACCCTGTTTGTCTCGACCTGGGTCTATAATGGCGTCAAGAAGCTGGCGCGACGCTTCGTGCCCAATGACGCCGACCGCACCTTCCCGGAATTCATGGCCCAGGTCGTGCGCTGGATGATTCTGACGCTCGGTTTCGTGGCCGTGATGAACCGTCTGGGAATCGAGACGGCGTCGTTCATTACCGTGTTGGGCGCGGCGTCTTTGTCGATCGGCCTGGCCTTGCAGGGTACGCTCGGCAATGTCGCGGCGGGATTGATGATCCTGTTCACCAAGCCCTATCGCATCGGCGACAATGTCCATATCGGTGAAGTCCAGGGGCGGGTTCATCGTCTGGGATTGTTCAGTACCGAGATCAATAATGCCGATAATGTCCGCGTCTTCGTACCCAATTCGAAAGTGTTCGCCAACGAGATCATCAACGTTTCGACCAATGCCGCCGTCAAGATCGATCTGCGTTTCGACATCGGTTACGACAGCGATTTGAACGCGGCCCTGGCCCTGCTGCTGGATGTCGCCAAGGCGCAACCCGACCAGATGTCGGCCCATGAAGCGCAGGTCAGCCTGGCCGACTTTGCCGCCAGCGGCATTACGGTCCGCGTTTGGATCTGGGTCTTGCCTGCCAATGCCCTGCACGCGCGGACGCAACTGATCATCGCCATCAAACAGGCGCTGGATCAGGCGGGGATCGACATCCCCTACCCGCATCAAGTGGCGATTACGAAAGAGTCCTAGAATTTATAACGGAGGCCCAACGCCACGACCGGATAGGTGCTGAAGTCGTCGACATCGTCCTGCAGGTTCTGCCGCTCGCGTTCCAACGCTTCTTGGTAGGTGGAATTGTTGGCGTAAGTACCGTCCGAGGTCAGGGTGACCTTGGGCTTGCCCTGGAAATAGGCGCCGGCTTCAAGATTGATTTCGACGACGCCGACCGGCCATCGGGCACCGATGCCGAGGTAGGGCGCCGTATCCTTGAACTTGGCGTCGCTGGTCAAGGTGCCGATCTGGGTCGGCGTAAAGGTGACTCCGCCGACGTCGGTGTCCTGGGTCGGCCGGGCGCGGGCCCGAATATTGTTGTCGTTGGCATAGAGGCCGGCCGTGACATAGAGCGGGCCATCAGCCACAAAACGATAATCGACCTGGGCGCCAAAGGAACCCAGCTTGAGCTTGCCATCGTAGTGGATGTCGTCGGTCGTGGTATCGTAATTGTAGTTGTAGCCATTGGCCAGGGCGCGCACGGTGACATGGTCGTTGAGCTTGAGGCCGAACTCGGCGCCAAGCCCCAGGGTACTGGCGCGCACACCTGCGAAATCGGGCTCAGCGGCCGACGCTGTGACGGGAAGCAACGCGGCAACGTCCAGCGCCGTTAAAAAGGTGGTGGCAATAAGGGAAAGGCGCATGACAAATCTCCGGTTTCGGGATTCGCCGGAGGGTAGATAAATCCCTCTGTCAGGAACAAGCTTGATTTATGCCCACAAAAATCAGGAGCGCATAAGAGGGTTAAATGCCCTTGCGACCGATATCGTAGAAACGTTGCGCCCTTTGTTCGACCAATTGATCGGCCGACAGATAGCTGAGCGCCTTCAGTTCTTCTTCCAAGATATCGCCCAAGGCGTCGATCATGGTGTCGGGATGCGAATGGGCGCCGCCGGCGGGCTCTTCGACGACGCGGTCGACAATGCCCATTTTCAACAGGTCGGGCGCCGTGATCTTCATGCGGTCGGCGGCATCCTTGGCGCGGGCGCCGTCCTTCCACAGGATCGAGGCGGCGCCTTCGGGGGAGATGACGCTATAGATCGAATGTTCGAGAATCAGCACGCGGTTGGCGGCGGCCAGCGCGATGGYGCCGCCTGAGCCGCCCTCGCCCGTCACCGTGGCAATCATCGGCACACGCAGGGTGAGGCCCTTTTCAGTCGAGCGCGCAATGGCCTCAGCCTGGCCGCGTTCTTCGGCGCCGATGCCGGGATAGGCGCCGGCGGTGTCGACGAAGGTCAGGACCGGCAGACCGAACTGTTCGGCCATTTCCATCAGGCGCACGGCCTTGCGGTAGCCTTCGGGGCGGGCCATGCCAAAATTGTGCTTCAGGCGGGTGGCCGTATCATAACCCTTTTCGTGGCCCATGACGACGACGCCTTGACCGCGGAAGCGGCCCAAGCCGCCGACAATGGCTTGATCGTCGCCGAACTTGCGATCGCCGCGCAATTCGACGAATTCGGTGATCAGGCCGGTAATATAGTCGACCAGGTGCGGGCGTTCAGGATGGCGGGCGACCTGGGTCTTTTGCCAGGGTTCCAGACGCGCATAGGTCTCGCGGCGCAGCACTTCGGTGCGATCGCGCAGGGCCTGCAGTTCGACCTCGAGATCGGCGCCACCGCTCTGTGACAGGGCGGACAACTCTTCGATCTTGGCTTCCAGGTCGGCAATCGGCCGCTCGAATTCGAGATAATGTCGCATCAGATCGCTCTCACCAGCCCTAATTGTGCGCCTGCGGCGTTAATTTCCAATACCGAATAAGGGAGATCGCCTTTAACAGCAAGTTTCGCGGCGTCAAAGTGGATTCTTGCAATGTGGAATTTTAGCCCGCTCGGCTTTTGGCCAGCGGATGGTGGCTTTCGACGACTTCGCGCAGGCGCTCACCGGCGACATGGGTGTAGATCTGGGTCGTCGAGATATCGGCGTGACCCAGCAGGGTCTGCACCACGCGCAGATCGGCCCCGCCTTCCAGCAGATGGGTGGCGAAGGCGTGGCGAAGGACGTGCGGACTGACGCGGGCGCGATCAATGCCGGCATTGTCGGCGGCTTCGTCGAGTAATTGGCCGACGCGGCGGCGCGTCAGATGGCCTTCGGCGCCGCGCGATGCGAAGAGGAAGACATTGTTCTTGTCTTTCGCGCCGACGAACAGGTCGCGGATGTCGAGATAGTCTTTAATGGCCAGGCGCGCGGAGGGGTTGAGCGGCACCAGGCGTTCAACGCCGCCCTTGCCCTTGACGATCAGGAAGGCCGGATCGCGCACGACGGCATCGAGCCGCAAGCCGACCAATTCGGAAATGCGCATGCCCGAGGCATAGGCCATCTCGATGAGACATTGCAGGCGGATCGCCTGGTGGGCATCCTTTTCGTCGGCCGCCTTGATAAGGGCGTCAACCTCGTCGCGCGATAAAATCTTGGGCAGTTTCAGACCCTTGCGCGCCGCGGCAATCTTGCGGCTGGGGTCGGCGGTCATCAGGTTTTCGGCAACGCAGAAACGATAGAATTGCCGCACGGCCGAGCGTTTGCGTTGCAGGGATGCCGACGACAGGCCGCGTTCGCTCAAACCTTCGAAATAGCGCGCCACGTCGTTTTCGCCTAAATCGAGAAGGCCGGTGCCGCTGACGCTTAAGGAATCGGCCAGGTCGGTGATGTCGCGGCCATAGGCTTCAAGCGTCGGTTTGGCGGCATTGCGTTCGACCGCCATCATCTGCAGAAACTGCCGCAAGGGATCGAAACGCGCGCCGGCCATGGTCTTCTATCCTTAAATTACGGTTCACTCTGGCAAAGCCCCCCTAATATCGTGTAAAGTTTCCTTATGACGATGTTTTCCTCCCCCACCTTCACCGCAGTTCGCCGAAAGTACGGCTGAGCACGATGACGGCCACTGAACCTGCCCATGCGCCGGAACCGGCGCCGCGGCCGCATTTTATCCTGCCCAAAACCGTCGCGCTCGTCGGTCTGATGGGTGTTGGCAAAACGACGATCGGCAAGCGATTGGCCGAACATTTCGCCCTGCCCTTTACCGATGCCGACGAGGAAATCGAGAAGGCAGCCGGACGCAGCATTGCCGACATCTTCGCTCAGTACGGCGAAAAGGGGTTCCGCGACGGCGAACAGCGCGTCATTTCGCGCCTGCTCGACGCACCCGTACACATCCTGGCCACCGGCGGCGGCGCCCTCATCCACCCCCTGACCCGCGAACGGCTGAAGGCCAAGGCTATCACCGTGTGGCTGAAGACCGACCTGAAGGTCCTGGCGCGGCGCGTCGCCAACCGGCCGCACCGCCCGCTTCTGAAGGACCGTAATCCGATGGATGTCCTGAAGGATCACGTCAAGACGCGTTACCCCTTCTATGAAATCGCCGATGTCGTAGTCGATACCGGCGACCAACCCCATGGCCGCGCCGTCGATATGGTGCTGGCCGCGCTCAAAGCCCACGTAGAAAGCCTGACATGATTGACGTCCGACGTATCCCCGTCTCCGGTGAAGGCTTCAAACCCTATGAGGTCATTGTCGGCGCCGGCCTGCTGGAACAGGCCGAAACCTGGGTCGGGCCGTTCCTGAGCAACAAGCGCGTCGTCATGGTGACCGATTCAAACGTCGGGCCATTGCACGCCGATGGTATCCTCAAGCAGTTCGAAACCGCCGGACACAACACGCACAAGATCGTCGTCCCGGCCGGCGAACAGAGCAAGTCGTTCGATGGTCTGAAGTTCGTGCTCGACGCCCTGCTCGATTGTGGGCTCGACCGTAAGGACGTAGTCGTGGCTTTGGGCGGCGGCGTCATCGGCGACCTGACCGGCTTCGCCTGCGCCGTCTATATGCGCGGCATCGACTTCATCCAGATCCCGACCACCGTCCTGGCCCAGGTCGATTCGAGCGTCGGCGGCAAGACCGCCATCGACCACGAAAAGGGCAAGAACCTGATCGGCGCCTTTCACCAGCCGCGGCTGGTGCTATGTGATCTCGACATTCTCAAAACCCTGCCGGCGCGCGAGATTCGTTGCGGCTATGCCGAGATCATCAAGTACGGCCTGTTGGGCGACCCCGAGTTTTTCAACTGGCTCGAAGCCAATGACACGCGTGTCTTGGCGCTGGAGCACGACGCCATTCTGCACGCCGTCGCACGTTCGGTCGAAATGAAGGCCGAGATCGTCGCCGCCGACGAGCGCGAGGGCGGCAAGCGCGCCCTGCTCAATCTCGGCCATACCTTCGGCCACGCCCTGGAAGCCGAGGTCGGCTTCGGCGATACCCTGCTGCATGGCGAAGCCGTCGCCATCGGCATGGCCCAGGCCTTCCGCTTCAGCACGTTGAGCTATGATTGCAGTGAAGACGACGAAGCCCGCGCTGTGGCCGCCATTAAACACGCCGGCCTGCCGACACAGATGTCGGACATCCGAAACGCGGCTTTCGACGCCGACAGCCTGTTGACCCATATGGGCCACGACAAGAAGGCCGAGGGCGGAACCCTGACCTTCGTTTTGGTCGAGGGCATCGGCCGGGCCTATGTCGCCAAGAAGGTCGATCGCGAAAAGATCGCCGATTTCCTCGTCCTCGACGGCGCTACTTCGACGCGCAGCACAACCCCGATTGAAGGCTGAACTTTTCGGCGAACAACTGTAGAGTCAGATCTCTAGCCATTTAAGGATTCCGATATGCTCGGCGCCGCCCTGATCGCCCTCGTCCCCATCCTCGTCGTCATCCTTGGCGTCTCCGCCCTGTTCAGCGCCGGCGAGACCTCGCTGACCGCCGCCTCGCGCGGACGGATGCACCAGCTGGAGCGCGACGGCGATCGTGCCGCCGCCCGGGTCAACAAGCTACTGACCAATCAGGAAAAGATGATCGGCGCCATCCTGCTGCTGCAGAACGTGCTCAATATCGGCGCCTCGGCCCTGGCCACCCTGTCGATCGATCAGGCGATTCCCGGGCCGTGGGGCGCCGCCATCTCGACCGCCATCATGACGGTGCTGGTCCTCGTCTTCGCCGAAGTCCTGCCCAAAACCCTGGCCATCATGCGGCCGGAAGACACAGCGCGTTTCATGTCGCGGCCYGTCCAATGGATCGTCTACGCCTTCGGGCCGGTGATCGACAGCGTCCAGTGGTTCGTGCGCAAGGTGCTGGGCCTGTTCGGCGTCCGGTTGTCGATGGAGGTCGATGTCCTGGCAGCCCACGAGGAGATCCGCGGCGCCGTCGAATACCACCACGACGAAGGCGCGGTCGAGGCCGGCGACCGCAACATGTTCCGCGGCGTGCTCGATTTGCAGGAACTGGATGTCAGCCAGATCATGGTCCACCGCAAGTCGATCGACATGATCGATGCCGACCTGTCGACCAATGACATTATCGAAGCGGCGCTCAATTTCAGCCACACGCGCATTCCGCTCTATCGCGACAATACCGAAAACATCATCGGCATCCTGCACGCCCGCGACCTGATGGCGGCCGTGACCCGCTCCAAGGGCGACGTCAACAGTGTCGATGTCATGTCGATCGTCCGCCAACCCTGGTTTATCCCCGACACAACCAATCTGAAGGATCAGTTGGCCGCCTTCCTGAAGCAGAAGTCGCACTTCGCCCTGGTCGTCGACGAATATGGCGCCCTGCAAGGCCTGGTGACGCTCGAGGATATTCTGGAAGAAATCGTCGGCGAGATCGACGACGAGCATGACGCCGTCATGACCGCCATCCGCAAGCAGTCGGACGGTTCGATACATGTCGACGGCGACATGAGCATCCGCGACCTCAACCGCGCCATGGATTGGGACCTGCCCGACGACAACGCCGTAACGGTGGCCGGCCTGATCATCCATGAAGCCCGCACCATCCCCGAACCCGGCCAGACCTTTATCTTCTACGGCCGCAAGTTCCAGATCATGCGCAAGCAGCGCAACCAGATCACGGCGATCAAGGTGACGCCAGTTCCGGTGCGCACGCCGTCGGATTATTGAACGAAGGGCGATGGCGGTGGCAGTGCCTGACGCTTGCCATAGGGCCGGGAAATTGCCGCTGCCGCGATTCGGAGTAGCCGTGGCCCTATTCACGGAAAACCGGCACTCCGAATGAAGATGGCGTGGCAATTTCACGGCATTATATTACCACTTATCGATTAACGAAAATGCCCTCCGGTTGTTGCCGGAGGGCATTAAGTATCTCATGACAGGGGAGAAAGCTACTCCGCCTCCTGAGGGTGCGGTTCGCGCTGGACGTCTTCGTCTTCGCGCCCCTGGGCGTGGAAAAAGGGCGAGATCATCCGGCCGAAGAAGTTCGATATCTGGTCGACGATCGTATAGAGGACCGGAATGAACATCAGAGACAGCAGGGTCGAGGTGATCAAACCGCCGATAACGGCCACGGCCATGGGTTGACGGAAGCTGTCGTCACCGATAGCCGCCGGGATCATACCGGCCGCCATGGCGACGGTGGTCATGACGATCGGGCGGGCCCGCTTATGGGCGGATTCGATCAGGGCTTCGTAACGCGGCATGCCGTTCTTCATCGCCACCATGGCATATTCGACCAACAGGATCGAGTTCTTGGCGGCGATGCCTGTCAGCATGATCAACCCGATCAGGGACGGCATGGATATGGTCATGCCGCAAGCGACCAGGCCGATGAAGGCCCCGCCATAACACAGCGGCAAGGCGCCCAGGATGGTGAACGGGTGGCTGAACGAACCGAACAACAGGACAAGGACGACGTACATCAGGCCGACCCCGGTCAGGATGGCGAAGATGAAATTCGGCACCATTTCCACGAAGTCTTCGTTGTTGGGGTCGACGATGATGCGGACTCCCGGCAACTTGCCGTCGCTGATCTTTTTCATGATCGGCAAGTCCTTGATCGCCTTGTCGGCGAGGCCGTTGGCAACGGTCAGGTCGGCATTGACCGTGGCGACACGCGTCCGGTCGATGCGGTTAATCTGGATCGGGCCCGAGCCGAAGGTAATGTCCGCAACAGCCGACAAGGGCACGCTGGTGCCGAACTTGGTCGGTACCATCAGGGTGCTGAGATTGCTGACATCGTTGCGGGCGTCGGCCTTCAACAGAACTCGAATCGGCACCTGGCGGTCGCCCTGATTATACTTGGCCAGAATTTGATCGATATCGCCGATCGTCGCCACGCGCGCCGCCGACGAAATCGTCGTCGTCGAGACGCCCATCAGAGCGGCCTGGTCGGCCTTCGGCGTAATCTTGATTTCCGGCCGCGACAGGTTGTCGGCGGAACGGACATTGGACAGTTCCTTCAGGCCCTGCATTTCACGTGTCAGTTCCTGGACAGCGCTGTTCAAGGCCTTTTCGTCGTCAGATGCCAGGATATAGGCGACACCGGTGCCGCCGCCTCCGCTTTGGCCGAAGCTGGCGCGAACGCCGGGATAGGTTTTCAGAACCTTGGAAAAGTCCTGTTCGAACTTGGCCTGGCTTTGGCGGGCTGGCGGCGCGAAGGGATGGAAGAAGAACCTGCCGTCCGGACCGTTGCCCCACCATGGAGCGTGTTTCTTGGTCAGGTTGACAATGATGGTCGCCGACTCCATGTTTTCCGAAGCATAGGTGCTGACGACCTCGGGTCGCTTTTTGAGGTCGTTGACGGCGCGTAGAACGACGCTATCGGTCTCGGCCAAGGTCGAGCCAGGCGGCAGGGACAGGCTCATCACCGACATGCCATCGTCGCTGGCAGGGATATTATCCTGCGGGATGGTGGCCAGCAGGGCGATCGAGCCGATGAAGAAGAAAGTGCCGGAAATGACGACCGCCCACCGCGCAGCCAAATAGGACTTCTTGAACTTAATGGTCAGGAAAATCGTGCCGATCAACAGAATGATGGCGATGACAGCCATGACCATACCCGGTGTCGCCATTGGATTGGGAGCGTGAGCGGCTGCCTCCACGGCAGCCTTGATCGCCGCCTTGCTTTGGCCGGCGGCCGCCTTGGCGGCCATCATGCTGGGTCCGGTAATCATCCCCATGCCGATAGCAGCGAATATCAGGGCGACGAGTGTCCCGAGTTCCAAGATGGCCCAGCGCACCTTCATATAGGGTTCGCGCACGAATAGGACCAGCAGGATAGCCACGACCATGACAACGCCCGCAACGGCATACATGACAGGTGCGCCCTTGGTGCCGAGAACAACCAGGACGACGGCAACGATGATGGCGTGGAACAGGATGCTCCAGCGCCACTTGACGTGGCCCGTCAGGCACCAGGTCAGGGCCTTGAGATAACCGTCCATCCAGAATGGTTTATCATTGTCATGCTTCGGATTGACGCGCAGCAGGTAGGCGCCCATCAGAGGCGTCAGAGTCCGTGCCACGACCAGCGAGAAGAAGACGCTGACGCAGGACGCGATGGCGAAACATTTGAAGAATTGCCCGACGATCCCCGGCATGAACCCGGTCGGCGCGAAGACGGCGATCAGAGTGGCGGTTGTCGCCACGACGGCGAGGCCGATTTCATCGGCGGCTTCGATAGCCGCGGGATAGGGCTTCTTACCTTCGCGAATATGGCGGACGATATTCTCGATTTCGACGATGGCGTCGTCGACGAGAATCCCGACGGTCAAAGACAAGGCCAGCAGGGTGACGACGTTGAACGACTGATTGGTCGCATGCATGACGAAAAAGGTCGGCAGCAAGGACATGGGCATAGCGATAGCCGAGACGAAGGTCGCCCGCCAGTCGCGCAGGAACAGCCAGACCACGAAAACGGCCAGCAAGGCGCCGATGAAGAGGGCTTCCATCGAACTGTCGTAACTGCGTTTGACCTCATCGACCGACGATGCCACCGGCACGATCTGGATATGGGGATTGTCCTTGCCGATCTGGGCGATAATCGGCTTGATGCCTTCGGCGACCTTCCATTCCGAGGTGCCGCGCGTCCGTTGGATACCGAAACCGACGGCTTCATTGCCATTGAAGCGGGCCCGCGCGCGTGGCTCAGACCAGGTGTCGCTGACCGTTCCCAGATCGCCGAGACGGACGCTGCCGCCATTGGACAAGGTGATGCGCTTGTCGGCCAGTTCCTGGATGCTTTCGGCACCACCCACGGTGCGGATGTTTTGTTCCGACGTGCCGGAATTAAAGCGGCCGCCGGGCATGTTGACGTTGAAGGAGCGCAACTGACTGCTGATGTCGCCGGCGGTGACGCCTTGGGCCGCGAGCTTGGACGGGTCGAGCTCAATGCGGATTTCGCGGCTGACGCCGCCGTCACGGGTAAGCGAGGACACACCCTTGGCCGCGAGAACCTTCTTGGCGATGTCGTTGTCGACATACCAGCTCAATTGTTCCGGCGTCATGTTGTCGGAGCGGATAATATAGCTCAACAGGGCCTGGCCCTGGGCGTTTTCCACCCGCGACACGATCGGATCCTGGACGTCGCCGGGCAGGTTGCCGCGCACGCCTGCCACGGCGTTCCGTACGTCATTGGTGGCTTTTTCGAGATCGGTATCGAGCTGGAAGGTGATGACCGTGGTCGATGCGCCTTCGTTGACATAGGACTGGGTGTGGCGGACGCCGCCGAGGCCCGCGACCGAATCTTCGACGATCCGCGTCACCTGGTTCTGCAATTCTTCGGGCGCGGCACCGGAACGGACAACCGTCACAACGACGATCGGGAAGTCGATGTCGGGCCAGTTGTTGATGCGCATCTGCTGGAAGCCCAGTATGCCCACCAGGGTCATGACCAGGAAGAAGACGACTGTGGGAATCGGATTGCGGATCGACCAGGACGAAATCTGGAAGCCGCCGCCCTTTTCCTTCTCCGACTCGTAACCTTGCGAACCAGCCATGTTACTCTCCGCCCGCTTGCGGTTGCGCCTGCAGGGTTACGCTGTCGCCGTCGTTCAGGAAGCCTGCACCCGTCGTGACAACCTTGTCGCCGGCAACCACGCCCTCCTTGATCACCACCGACTTGTTTGCCGTGGTAGCCCCAACGACGACCTTGCGCAGGTGAACCTTGCCGGCCGCGTCCGGGACGTAAACGCCAGGCGAATTCTCGTTATAGACAATAGCGCTCTGCGGCACCAGCAAGACGGACTGGTTGCCGACATCGATCATGCCCGAGGCGAACATGCCGGGGCGCAGGCCCGATGTCCAAGGCACGCTGATGCGGGCATAGCCCAGGCGTGTCGACGGATCGATCTGAGGCGTCACGATACGTACCGTGCCGGTCACCGGACCGGTCGAATCACTGCTGACCGTCGCGGTCATGCCGGGGTTGATAGCGTGCAGATCGGTGTCGACGACTTCCATGTTGAGCTCGACGCGACCATCGCGAACGATCTTGAACAGCTCCGCGCCCTGCTGGATGATCTGGCCCAGCACGGCCTTGCGTTCCGTGACGATGCCCGACACCGGCGCGCGCACGGTCGCCAGCGACAATTGCGTCTGGGCCGTTTCCATCCCGGCCTGGGTGGTCAGCATGGAGGCCTGGGCCTGCTCGAGCCCGGCCGTCGACAGGTAGCCCTGCTTGTTCAAGGTGGCTGCGCGCTGATAGGCGGCATTGGCCTGATCGTAACTGGCCTTGGCTTGCTTGTACTGCGCCTGGAGCAGGACATCGTTCATGCGTAGCAAAGGTTGCCCCTGCTTGACGCTTTGGCCTTCGTCGACCAGCAGGGCAACAGCGGTCAGGCCACCGGTTTCGGCACCGACCGGCACCTCCTGCCAGGCACTGACCGTGCCGGTCCCGGTCACGGTGACGGGTGCGGTCGTTTGTTGCACGACGGCATAACTGACCAGGGAGGCGTGATCCGCAGCGGTAGCCTTGGCGTCCTTCTCGGCCGCGGGCTTCTTGGAACAGGCGTCAAGCCCGATCGTCATCGTCACTGCCGCCGCCAGACCGGCTATTACGAACAGCGGCCGTGAAACGCCTTTTAACCCCGAGGTCATGCCCATTGATCCTATTATGTTTGCCCTGCCGCTTCGCGGCATGAGGGTGATATTTTCTTTTGATACATGATGAAGTGCACATCTCCCTGAGTCAACGAAAGCCACATGAAAAATCGTTCACAATCGCTGTCAAAACCGTGTCGAACACGCCACGTCAGCGAAGATTGTGCACCACAGCACGTCCAGCGACAGCAAACTGTCAGCATGGTGCCATGATAATCCACATCGTCCTTTGACTTGAAAACATGCTTAATCGGCGTCACAGTGGGTTCATAGCTGAGGGAGAGCACCATGAGATGGCAGGACGGACGCGAAGGCGGAGTTGAGGATCGGCGTGGCATCGGCCCGCAACATGTGGTGGGCGGCGGCGGCATCGCGGTCGTTATCGTCGCCCTGATCGGCTATTTCTTTTTCCATATCGACCCGTCGAAAATCCTCGGCGCCGCCGACCAGGTGCAGGGGCCGGCCGCTCAGGTCGGGCAGATGGACGGCACACCCGGCTCGAAATGCCCCGAAGGCGACGAGCCGTGCAAGTTTTCCGCCACCATCCATGCTTCGGTCGACGACACCTGGGCGGAAATTTTCAAGGCCGAGGGCAAGGATTACCGCCCCTCCACCCTCACCCTCTACACCGAAGACACCCAAACCGGTTGCGGCGACGGCCAGGCCGCCATGGGGCCGTTCTATTGCCCCGAGGACGAGCGCGTCTATCTCGACCTCGACTTCTTCAACACCATGGAACAACAGTTGGGGGCGAAGGGCGACTTCGCCCGCGCCTATGTCATCGCCCATGAGGTCGGCCACCATGTGCAGAACCTGCTAGGGGTCAGCGCCGCGGTCGAACGCCAGGAACAAGGGCTGAGCCGGACGCGCGCCAATGCGTTGTCGGTCAAGCTGGAACTGCAGGCCGACTGTTATGCCGGCGTCTGGGCCAAGCGCTCGAATGACGAAAAGCACTGGCTGGAAGCCGGCGACGCCGACGAAGCGCTGAATGCGGCGGCCTCGGTCGGCGACGATACGCTGCAAAAGGAAACCCAGGGCCGGGTCGTGCCCGACAGCTTTACCCACGGGACGTCGGCGCAACGCATGCATTGGTTCCAGGCCGGCTTCACGACAGGCGATCCCAATCAGTGCGATACGTTTGGATCGTCTTTGGGATAAGGGCCTGAGTTGTAAAGGTCCCGGGGAAAGGCCTGGCGCGTGGGGCTGACGTCGTAAGGTTTGATCCACAGATCAGCCAGATAAGCCAGATGAACAGGCCGCTACCGCGGCCCGGCAAACGCATAATGGCGCTATTTCTGACGCGCGGGGTCAATGACGAATGGGTGAAAGACGCTTCGCGTCAGATTACGATCCACCCACAGCCGCATCGGGCCGCGTTAGTGGCCTCTTCATCTCGCTGATCTGTGGATTGAATCCTGCGGAGACTGGTATGGCTCGGACCGGTGAAGGAAAGTCGGACACTTGTCCGACGCCTGATCAGGATTCCGGCAGAATACTGGGGAAAGCCGTTTCGGTCTCGCGCAGAACCTCCGCCGTGCGGGCCGCGACATGGGCCGCGCCCTTGGGCGACATCAGGGCTGCTGTCTTCATGCTGGCGTGAGTCACGCCGGCCAGACGCGCGATCGCCATCTGGCGGTAGTTGTCGAACCCCTGAACCATGCAGGCACCGGCCGCCATCTTCGCAGCCGTCGCCAATTGACCGAGATAGTCCTGCAAGACGGCTTCGTCGCGCTTGGCGCCGTCATATTCGATACAGACCCCAGACAGGCCGCATTTGGCGAGCCCCGAAATGGCCTTGCGTTCAGCACTGACGCTGCCCACGGCCGTCATGCAGTAAGGCTTGATCAGGCTGACGATTTCCAGCACGCGGTGCGGCGGCACGCCATCGAGCCCGCGCACTTCGAACAGCACCTTCAGGCCCATCTCGGCGGATGCCTTGGCAACGTCCTGGGTAATTTTCTGCCGGGCCCGCGCCGAGGCGAAGGTGGAGAATGCCGCGGGCACGACCATCATCATCTTGCGTTGTTCGGGCGTGCGCATGCGCAACAGCATCAGGCCCTGCTCGATATTGACGACATCGACCTGTTCACGCAGATTCCAGTCGAGATTAGACAGGGTCTTGCGGTCCAGCAGCGCGTTGTCGATCGTCTCCATCACCATGGCTTCGAGGCGATGGCCGATCAGGGCCATCTTTTTCATCTCGAAGAGCGGTTCGATCGAGCTGGCGACCTTGAGATTGCGGCCGCCATAGGACACGGTCGCTGCCACCATGACGGGGCGTTGCAAAGGCGTGGCTGCGGGCGCGACACCGGCGGCGCGGGCCGCATCTTCGCCGTGGAAACCGCCGTTGCGTGCCTTGATGGGCGCGTTTTCACTCTCGCTGGGGCCGTAATAGGTGTTGAGGTCGATCTTTTTCAGCGAGAAGCGATCGACATCTTCGACCAGCACGTCATAAATCGGCACTTCGAGGGCCGACATGTCGCCGACGAAGAAACCGCACAGATCGCGCCACATGTCGGCGATAGCCAGGGCGCCTTTGCGCGAACCTGCGGTCGGCAGCATAGCCAGCCAGGCGTCCCCATTGAGGGAAATGCACCAGTTGGGTTCGGGGAAATCGCGCTCGAACGCCGTCTTAAGGTGTTCGAAAACCAACTCCTGCTTGGCCTCCCAGCGGGCGCCGAGGCGGACGATCAAGGTGTCGAGCTTGAGCAGGAAAGCATGGCCGTTGACGTCGACATGGGTTTCGCGCAAGCGCTCGACCACGATGACGGCATCTTCGTGCTCAAGCATCAAGGGCTCGCGTCCAACGGCGCGCGCTGTGCCGCTGGGCACGGCCGAACCTGACGTTTGTGGCTCCGGGAACCCCTGAGCGGACTCGGACATAGACTGCCCTTCTGGCTACTGAACTGACGGTCAGATTAGGCGGGGTCCATTGAAACAAGATTAACACGGCTGACCTTTTTTACTTTCGCCATTATTTTCAGCAACCGTAAAGAGAACGGCGCATTAAGCAAGTGTTCACCCTGTCGCGTCAGACTCTCACTTTATCGACTCGTTTTTCAAGGTTTGAGCGGACACTTTTGGTGCAGGCACTTAAGCAGAAAACCCTTGCTGTTGTTGACAAGGCCGCGGTTGATTTTACCTTGCGCCTGCCGCCCGCACCGGCCGTGCCCGACTTCCGTACGCCGGTCAAACGGCTGTGTGAAACGCGCCTTTTGGTCAGACCGGATCACCAAGGGTGGTCAGATCACAATCTTGTTGTCACCCTCGGCGAGATGCCGATCGACCTGGCCGCCCCGCTACTGCGCTCCAATCTGGCCGCCTTGGACGCTCACGCCCTGCTGGCCGTCATCGCCACCACTGGTGAAGCCCACCACGGCTTGATCGCCCAGCGTTCGCACCTCGACTGGCGCGTCATCAAGGCCTTGCTCAAGTCCAACCACGACAGCGTCTTTATCACCGCGGTCGAAAACGAGACACTCGATTTCGACGAGGAGGACGAGGTTCGCCTGGCGCGGCTGGCGCAGGATCGCCCTGCCCTGCGCGCTGCGATTTTGGCCCGGCCGTCGCTGCGTCTGGCCAAAAGCCATCTCAACCTGTCGCCGCAGGATACGATCAGCCATGACAATCTGAAACTGGTCAAATTGCTGCAAGCCGGTGAAACCGAGCGCTTCGTCCTCGAAGCCTCGCGTCGCGTCAAGCTCGATCCGCTGGAGCTGAACCGGGCCGTCGGGGTCGTGTCCGCCGTGCCGCTGGCCCTGCTGTGCTGCGCGCTCGGCATCGACCGCGCTGTCTTTCTCGGCATACTGCCGCCCTGGCAGGCGGCGCGACAGGGCCTCGCCGTGGTCAATGAAGCCCACCGGCCGACGGTGCTGTCGGTCTTCACCCTGTCGCCCGACGCCGCCCGCCATCGCCTCGCCGCTTTAGTCGGTTAGATTGGCGGCGGTTAGGGCCGGATTCTTTTGGACATTTTCGCTGTAAAGGCGTTACAAGCGGGTCTTGCCTGAGCTAAAGACCAAGCCATGTCCCTGAAACTCGACTTCACCGCATCCGACCGCCCCGAAGCCCAATCGGCCTGCGCTCGCCTGAAGGCTCTTTATGGCTCCGCCAGCACGCCGGACGTGGTCGTGGCCTTGGGCGGCGACGGCTTCATGCTGCAAACCCTACACAAATACCTTCACGACAAGGTTCCAATTTTCGGCATGAACCGCGGCAGTGTCGGCTTCCTGCTCAACGATTTCTCCGAGGACGACCTCATGGAGCGGATCCTGAAGAGCGAGAGCACCTTGATCAGCCCGTTGAAAATGCACGCCTGGTCGCGCGATGGCCATGAACACAAGGCGCTGGCCTTCAACGAAGTCTCCTTGCTGCGGCAATCGCATCAGGGCGCCAAGCTGCGCATCTTGATCGATGGCAAGGTGCGGCTGGATGAGTTGATGTGCGACGGCGCCATGGTGGCGACGCCCGCAGGGTCGACAGCCTATAACCTGTCGGCGCACGGGCCGATCATTCCCCTCACCGCCAAGGCCCTGGCCCTGACGCCGATCAGCGCTTTCCGGCCGCGGCGCTGGCGCGGCGCCATCCTACCGCACACCGCCCAGGTGCGTATCGAAGCTTTGGAATACGACAAGCGCCCGATCAGCGCGGCCGCCGACAGCTATGATGTCCGCGACGTCGTCAGTGTCGATATCAGCGAGGCGGAGACCTTGAAAGCGACTTTGTTGTTCGACGCCGGCAACGGCTATGACGAACGCGTGCTGGCCGAACAGTTCACCTCTTAAATTTTGCACTTCTGTTAATCTTATTAGGGCTTCTTAAATCACCTCCGAATAGATTGACTCTCAAAGAGTCGCGTCAAATAGTTCTTCGAGGTTCGTCCATGTCGGAAAAAGCCCAGATCATTCAGGTTCCCAACACGTTGCGCGCTAAGGTCGGCGGCCGGCTGGGCGCCTTGGACCAGGAAGCGATCGCCAAGGCGGAGGCGGCCCTGGCCGACCTGTCGAGCCAGTTCGGCGAATGGCTTCAGGACGAAGTCAAGAAGTTGGAAGATGTCCAGATCCTGATCAAGGCCGAAGGTCTGAACCTGGTCAATAGCGAGCAGTTGTTCTATCGCGCCCACGATCTGAAGGGACTGGGCACGACCTACGGCTATCCGCTGATCACGCGCATCGCCGGTTCACTGTGTAAGATGCTCGACGACGAAGACAAGCGCATGGCGGCGCCGCGCCTGCTGGTAGACGCCCATCTCGACGCGATCCGCGCGGTCGTCCGCGACCAGATCAAGGAAGAAGGCCATCCGATGGGCAAGATCCTGGCCGAGACCCTGGAAGCCCGGGTCAAGGAACATCTCGACAAGCTCGAAAAAGCGGCTTGATATTAGGTACAAAATTAAAAGGTGGCCACATATGATGCGGCCACCCTTTTTGTTGTCTGAAATGACGAGGTCCCAATGCTTTGGCATTTGGCAACGACGACTGCCCGCCGCCGTTGCGGCGCCTAAGCGGCTAACATATCGCCGCCCGTGGCTTCGCTGATCTTGTTCCAGCGCTTGCCCTTGGAGTCGCGGTCGAGACGTTCATAGAGATAGATCAGGTCTTCGCGCGGCGCGAACGGTACCTGGGTCAGGAAGCGCTCGATCAACCGCTCCTGGAAACGTGTGGGTTCGAGATGGCCGGCCTCGCTCATCAGGCCGTGCCAGGTATCGATCGCGATGCGGAAGGTCTGGAACAGACGGCCCGGAAGACCGGCTCGGTCATAAATGGCGCGCAGGCCGAGACTGCCGGCGTCGTGGACCATCAGCCAGGTGCGTTCGTGCGGCACACCGGACAGTTCGGCCAGAGCGTGTTCGAAGAAGCCCATATGGCCGCGCGCCAGGGCACGCAGGATCAAGGAAGCGGTCAGGCGTTCGGTCGCCATCAGGTGGCGCGCCAGACCTTGCGGATCCATACTGGCGCCCGTTTGGTCGGCCATGTCGAGCGTGGCGCGTTCCTGGGTCGCCTGAACGATTTCGACGGCGGTTTCCGGCTTGATGGCGTGATGGGTGATCAGTTGTTCGCGCAGCGCCGCACTGACGATATGGACCAGACGCTCGCTGACCGAAACCGGCAAAAGCTTGCGGTTGACCAGGACGCTGTGCAGGACTTCGGAGGTGCCGAAGCGGTCCATGACACGGTTCATGCCACCGTCGCTGAACTTGGCATTGTCGTTGGCGCAGGCGATGACCACGGCCTCTTCGACGGCGCTTTCGGCCAGGGTCGTGGTCACAACTTCGGACAAGGCTTCGCGTTTGGCGATGGCGACCTGGCGCACCGGTCCGCCGGAGCGGATGATGACGCTAAGGTCCTCATCGCTGAACAAGGGCGAATGGGTCAGGACGGGTACGGCGACCGTCGTCACGTCCTGGGCAAGCTTAAGAGCCACGTCGTGCGGCAGCAGGTCGGAGGTACGCAAGGTTACCGACAAAGCGCGGCGCACCAGTTCGGCGGCATCCTGGGCCAGCATGCGAATGATTTCCTGAGCCGCCATGCGGTCGGCATCAGTCATATCGCTCTTTTCCATGACGCGGCAGATTTTGTGCGTTGCGACAGCACGGTCGTCGGCGTTTTCACTCTTGACCAGACGCTTGATATCGACGTCCGACAGGGCGGTGCGCGAAGGTATCGTGGTGGCGGCGGACATGGGTGCGAATCCTGCTAATAAAACCTTGATTTTCCAGTGTCGCGCGTGAGTCCTAATGAATCCTTTATCGACGCCCTTAAGTCGCCGTTTACCGTGAAAAAGCAGCGATTTGGCGGACAATTTCGCGTGAGCACACGCAAAGGTAACCCCACAGCAAGGTCTGCGTGTTAAGACATGCAGCATGAAGACTTCGCCCGTGCAAGATCCCCCCGCTTCCACGCCGCTGTCCGTCGATGCCATCGTGCTCGATTACGGCCTGATGGCGCAATCGCGACTGTCGCCCTATGTCATGGGCTATTTCGGCATCGGTTTGCCGATCTTCCTGTGGGCTGCCAGCCACAGCCTGTCGCCATGGTGGCTGGCGCTCTACCTGCCTTTATTCGTCGTTGCCTGGACCGTGTTCATGGTCTTGAAGGGACAGTGCGAGCGTCTGCAAGACCGGCACGACGGCGATCGCGCTGCCAATATCAAGTCGCGCCTCCATCGCCAGGGCATTGCCGGCGCAGTATGGACCGCGGTCTTGCTCACCATCTCGCTGACCGCGGGTCAGTGGGGCGTCACGCCGGAAATCCTGCTGATGATTTGCGCCGGCGCCGCCGTTGGTATCATCTTCTTCTCGTCGCCCGTGCTGATCTATCTCCTGATATTGGGCCCCCTCGCCGTTGCCGGACCGATCCTGGCCCTGAACGGCCTCGGCCAAAGCCCCGAACTCAGCCAGTTGATGACCGGCGGCCTGGCGCTCGGCCTGGCCATGGGTTTCGTGCTCAACCGCCATATGCGCGAGCACTATTTGCTGCAGTACCGGCAAAGCGAGATCGCCGCCGAACGCGAAGCCGCCCGCGCCGCTTCCGATGCGCTTAACGATGCCAAGATCGCCCTGATGGAGACCCTGTCGCGCGAAGTCCAGACCGGCCTGAAAGGCGTCGAACAGACCCTGGCTCAGTGCCTGACCGTCCTGACGCGCGCGCCGGCGCCGCGGCAATATGTCGACGCCGCCTTGAGTGAAATCAACCATTTGCAGACGATCCTGGTGACGACACTCGACAACGACACCGCCGAAGCCGGCCAGATCGAACTGAATATTCAGCCGCTCGATATCGAGCTGTTGTGTCAGAAGACGATTGCGTCGTTCTCTGGCCTGGCGCATGGCAAGGAGCTTCACCTGTCGCTGACGGTTCAGGGCCTGCCGACTACAGGCGCCGCCATGGGCGACGAACACCGCGTCGAACAGATCCTGTCGCACCTTGTGGGTAATGCGGTCCTTTACACGCAACAAGGCAGGGTCGAAGTGAAACTGACCATGGTTCCGGACGGCTTCCTGCGTCTCGAAGTCGTCGATTCCGGCCCCGGCCTGAGCGCCGAAGAACTGGAGCAGGCTTTCCAGCCGCACATGCGCGTGGCGCGAACATCGGCCGGCCATTCCGGCGCCGGCCTGGGCCTCAGTCTGTCGACATCGCTCAGCGAATTGATGGGCGGCCGGATGGGTGGCCAAAGCACCCCCGATGTCGGGTCGAAGTTCTGGTTCGACCTGCCCTTCGACGCCACGGCTACCGCCCCGGCGCGTCCGGTGGAAGTCGAAGAGACCGAATGGGTCAGCGAGCATTCGCTGCGCATCCTGCTGCTGTCCAATGACAGCCTGCGCTCGGCGCAGCTACGCGATTCGCTGGAGAAGCTGGGCCATAAATGCCTGACCTCGACCTCACGCGAACGGGCCCTGGCCCTGGCGAAAAAGGCGCCTGTCGATGCCTGTTTGATTTCGACGGGGGCGTTCGAGGACCTGGAAGACCAGGACAACCGGACGAAGCTGGATCAGTTCCTCGGCAATCTGCGCTCTACCCAGGCCGAGGCGCGCCTCAATATCCTGGCCCTGTTGCCGGCCGGCGATCAGGCCGAAGACCTGCAGGCCCTAGGGGTTCAGCCGCTATTGCTGCCTCAAAGCCGAGAAAGTCTCGGACGGGCCCTGGCCAGCTTTTAAGCACGGTTACCCTAACGCGTTGTCGCCACCGAACATCTTGCTGAGAGCGCTGTCGGCATCGTCGCCGCCGTCCTTACGTTTGGCTTCGTCACCGGGCCCAAAAGCCGACATCAACTGGGTGGAAAACAGCAGGCCTTCCTGGCCCTGTCCGCCGAACACCATCTGCATCACGGCCTCGTCGGCCTTGACCTTGTCCCATCGCGCCATGAGCAAAGGCGTTGTTTCCATCTTGGGCTCGGCGTCCGGGATCGCCATCGGTGCCGAGCCGCCGGTCCGCGTCAGATTGGCCATGACCTCGGTGACGTTCAAGGCGCGGCCATGGCTGTAGAAGATGCTGCGGTTGGCGCGGGCGGCAGATGGAAACAGGCTCGCCGCCGTCGCCTGCGGGCGGGTCTGGCTGGCATTGATCAGGTCGGCGGCGCCGTCGGGGCCGAGAAAATGGGCGGCATAGAGTTCGCCCTGGGTGGCGTTGCGTCCGATACGGCCCCTGAGATAGGCGGCGTGGCCGGCGGTCATTTCGGCCGCCATGACGGCATTGGCGTCGGCATCGTAGCGCAAGCCCAGGACCTGCTTGCGCACGGCGGCATTGGGCACCGAATAGCGGCCGTCACGTCCCTTGACGATCTGATCGGCATAGGAGCCATAGCCGTGCTTGGCGCCACTGTTCTTGACCATGCCGAGCCAGGTCTGCTCGATGAACTGGAACAGGCCGGCCGCCGACGATGTGGGCGCGTGGGCGTTGGGATTAAGAGAGCTTTCGCGGGTCGCCGTCTTGACCAAGTAGCCAAAGTCGACGCCGGTAGCGTTGGCGGCGCGCTGAAGCGAGCCCATGACACCTTGCGCCCCGTGTTGCAAGGAACGGCCAACTTGATTCGACATCTGAGTCAGGCCAGATATCTGCTTCAAGAATGGGGCGGGATCGGGTACTGGGGCTGTGAACAAACGCATAGGCAGATTTTGCCCCATACGTGGTTAATATCGCCTTAAAAGCGATCCGGGCGATAGAGGTGCGCGTCCGGGTTGGCCACGCCCTCGATCAGATCGACGATGATTTGGGCTGCCAATGGCGCAAAAACATAGCCGTTGCGGCGCATGCCTGTGGCGATATAGACGCCGGAGGTGGGGTCCATCCCGATTATCGGCCAGCCGTCCGGCGTGGCGGCGCGAATGCCTGTCCGCGGCACGGCGGGGCTAAGGTCCAGATCAGGGAACATCGTTGCGGCGCGGTCTTTCAAATCGGCGACAACGGCTGGATCGACGGCGAGATCATCCCTGCCCGCTTCCATCGAGGCGCCGAATTTGGCCGAACCGCCATAGCTCGCCAGATAGCCTTCGGCGGCGCGAATGACGCCGGCTGGCGTATCGGCGGAGAGGTCCAGTATATGCCCCTTGATAGGGTGTAGCCGTTCGAGGAGCGGAATGGCGTCAGCGAAGGCGACCGTCCCGAACCCGGCGGCCAGGACGACATGGTCCGCCGTCAGAGTAGCGCCGTCGTCAAGACGGACGGTATGGCTGGCGACGGAGATCGCTTCGGCGTCGAGCCACTGGCCACCGCGGGCGCGGAAGGCGCTTTCCAACTCGGACAAGGTGACGGTAGCATCGATCAGCCAGTCTCCCGGCACCGGTTCGCCCGAATAGGCCGGCGAAACGTGCAGGTCTTGCAAGGCGTTTCTGTCGAGCGCATCCGACCGCGCCGTTTGCAGCGCAAACCCAAGAAAATCATGATCGTCTTCGGTTTGATCTCCGCGCCAGATAAAGACGCTGCGGGCCCTGTCCTGTTGCTGACGCAAGGCGAGAGTCAGAGTCCGCGGCCAGGCGTCGGTCAGATTAAGCCAGGCGTCCTGCGCCCTGCGCATCCTGGCAAGGCCGACAGGGTTCCACGGGTCGGTGCGCGATTCCAAAACCGGCGCGATCATGCCGGCTGCGACGCCTGATGCCGTATCTTCCGCCTTGTCACGGGCGACGATCGTGACGGCATGGCCCCTTGCCTGCGCGACCACGGCGATACACAGGCCCACAATGCCGGCGCCGATAACGATCAAGGATGTTGAGCTTGTCTCTGCCATGACGTGGACCTACGCGATTCCGCAAGGTCAGGCTATGCGGCATAAAGCCTGGCGATGGTACCGCCTCTCAGGCTTGAACTGAGGACCTCCGGTTCCACAAACCGGCGCTCTAACCAACTGAGCTAAGGCGGCACACTATCGCGAGGGGGCAGTCTCTAACGCGACATCACGGGATTATCAAGTCCCCATGCCGGAAAATATGCGATATCGCGGTTTCGATTGAAGCAACCGATCAACGGACACCATATCAGAGCGTCCAATGGTAGGTGAGTTGAATGTGATCACCGGGATCATGGGGCTGAGTCAGTTCAGGGTGCTCTTTGACGTTATAGGTTTTGCTGAACGCCTTGATCGTCGCAGCACCGAAACCGTAGCCTCGCGGGCCTTCGCTGACGATAATGCATAGAGCCAGACTGCCATTCTGCTGAACGACGCAGTCGATCGTCGCGACGCCCTGAACTTCTTCGTTCAGGGCGCGCGCCGGATAATAGTCTTCCGTGGTTGTGGTGCCGGCCACCAGCAGGCCCGCGATAATATAGCCTGCGACGACCGTCATGGTTTCCCCTACTTGTATCCCTTGGACGCAATATAGTCCTGCAGGTCCTTGATCCGTGTCTTGTCCGACGGGTGGGTCGACATAAATTCAGGCGGCGCGCCCGAATTCAGCGCCATCATGTTCTGCCACAGATTGATGGCTTCCTTAGGCTTGTAGCCGGCCTTGACCATCAGGTCGACACCGATACGGTCGGCTTCGGATTCCTGCTTGCGCGAATAGGGCAAGAGGATGCCGAGTTCGGCGCCCAGGCCGCCATAGTTGGCGACGGCCTTCTGGACATTGCCTTTGGTCACGCCCTGTGCGGCTTCGAGCACGCCTTGGGTCGCCATGGTCTGGGAAGCGCGCTCGGCGGCGTGTTTGGCGATGACGTGGCCGGTTTCGTGACCGATGACGGCCGCCAGTTGATCGTCGTTCTTGACGACCTTGAACAGGCCGGTATTGACGCCGACCTTGTTGCCGGGGATGACGAAGGCATTGGGTTGATCGTCGTCGAACAGGACATATTCCCAGGACCGGTTACCCATGCCGGCGGCGGCGACGATGCGCGCGCCGACGGTTTGAATACGTTTGTTGAGCACCGGATCGTGGGAAACCTTGGCGGTCTTCAACTGCTGCTGCCAGCCCGCCATGGCGCTTGCTTCGAGCGCACTGTCGTCGACCAGGATGAGCTGCTTGCGCCCGAGCGCTTCATTGGTTTCGCAGCCGCTTATGGCCAGGCCGGCGCTCAAAAGCGTCAGGCACAGTACAGGTTTGATCCAAAAACGCGTCATAAGTTCAATATCTCCGCCGTGAAAGGTTCCGCCACCCTAAACTGAGGCAAATAAAAAAGACATCCCGAACCTTCCGGTCCGGGATGTCCTTTTCTTTTTCGGATGATGACGAGTTTTAGCCCAGTTGCCATTTTACCGTGGTGCGCAGGACCGAGCCGATCTTGACGTCACCCTGGGTGATGTCGACGCGCCCTTTGTCCTGGACCATTTTCACCGTCTGGGCGCCGAAGCCGAAACCGCCCGGCGTCTCGGACACGACCGTGCAGCCGACATGGCCCTTGGCGTCCAGCACGGTGCATTGCACGGTGGCTACGCCTTCGCGCTCGCCATCCGCGGCCTTGGCAGGGTAATATTCAGCCAAGGCGTTGCCGTCCGGAAATTGGGTCCAACGCGCCTTGACGAAGCCCCCGCCAGAAGTAGAGGACGTGGTGCCGGCGCTGCTTTGCGCGGTGCCGATGGCCGGCGGTGTCGAGGTACTGCCGGAGGCATGGTCGGTCTCAACGGGAGCGAGCGGCGTCGTCGGCACGAGAGGCGGCGTCTCCAACACCGGCTTATGGACCTCGATGACCTTTTTGGGCAGGGGCTGGTCGGGCTTCGGCGGCTCCGGCGGAGGCGGATTATAGATCGTCCCTATAATCCGGGGATCCTCCGGCTCGGCGACCGTGGGTCCTGTAAAATTTTGCTGGAGAAGGTAATAGGCAAGAATGAGATGCAGCAGGATAGCGAATCCGACACCCCAATAGAAGGACGGCGGCAGACGTTTAATAGACGTGTCGGCATAGATTGGCGCGTGGAAGCTGTGAACAGCATCAGTCATACTTTGTCTCCTCCATGATACATTACATCACGCAGAAGCGGTTACAGACTTTCACACCCAGTCAAGAAAGCTGTACTTCACCTGCATCAAAAGTAGGGAGCGATAACTTTTCTTATTGTAAGGGTAGCATACGCCCTTTTTGCCATTTCACAACAGATTGTTTTTGCGAGGCGTTCTCACCGATTCCAACTCGCCCTTTCCAGCCTGCTGTTGGGAGCACAATAAAAAACGCCCCGGGGATGAACCGGGGCGTTTTCAGTTTTGCAGTCCGTGAAAGCTTATAGCTGCCACTTATAGATAAACTTCTTGCGGGCGCCATCCTGGAGCTGGCCACCGACCGAACTCGGGTCGACGCGAGCGCCTTTGATAAAGCCTCTGACCGTCGCGGCACCAAAACCGTAACCCTTGGGGGTTTCGCTGATAATGTCGCAGGAGGTGACGCGTCCGGCGGAATTAACGGCGCAGTCGATCGTGACCGAGCCTTCGATTTCGTCGTTCAGCGCCCGGTCTGGATACAGATCTTGCATCTGATCCTGACCCGGATAGGTCCAGTTACCGGCCACGTAGTGAGGTCCCGGAGGCGCCACTGGGGGCGGTGTACCGGTATTCATCTGCACGGGCGGCGCCGTATAATCGACGTGCTTTTCCTGCGGAACAGGCGGCACGGGGATCGGCGGCGGCGGCGCGATATCCGTCGGCGGCGTCACACGCGGCTGCACCACGGGGGGCGGCGGCGTATTGGGCGGCGGCGGAGGTGGCGGAGGTGGCGGCGGCGGAGGTGGCGGTGCGACTAGATCGACCTTCACCTTTTCGTCGACGAACTTGACTTCCTGCTGTTCGAACTTGGTCTTCAGCAGATAATAGCCAACGCCTATGTGTATAGCAGCGGCAACGCCGATCCCGATCCAGAGAGAACTTTTATTATTGTTCTCCGGCGGATCAAGAATAGGGTCACGTTTTCTATGGGGAGTTTCTTCCATATCAGACCCTCTTACTGAGCATTGTCTTCGCCGACGAGCGCAACGCTGTAGAAACCATTGTCCTGCAGCTTGTTCATCACTTTCATAAACTCGGCATAACGCGTCTGTTTATCGCAGCGGATGAAAATACGTTCTTCGTCGGGGTTGCGAGCGCCGATGGTCTTCTTGAGGTCATCCCCCAGTTCGTCCAGCGACGTCTCATTATTGGCGATATAGACGCTCCCATCTTGCTTGAGCGTGATATAGACCGGCTTGGGTGGGTTATTCTGAGCTTTGGCGACGGCTTTAGGTAGGGTTACTTCGACCGACACGGTAGCGAGCGGAGCCGCGACCATGAAAATAATAAGCAACACCAGCATGACGTCGACGAACGGCGTAACGTTAATTTCCGCGTTGGCCTCGACGTGAAACTTCGAGCCGCCACCACCTGATAGCTTGGCTCCCATATCGCTTACGCCCCTTTGTCGAGTTGACGCGACAGAGAGTTCATCAGTTCAGAGACAAATTGCTCGGAACGCGTACCGTAGTTGGTGATGCTGGAGTTGAAGATGTTGTACATGACAACGGCCGGGATAGCGGCGATCAGGCCCAGGCCGGTAGCCATAAGGGCTTCGGCGATACCCGGGGCGACGACGGCCAGGTTGGTGGTGTGCGAGTTGGCGATACCGATGAAGGAACGCATGATCCCGAAGACCGTACCGAACAGACCGATAAACGGCGAGGTCGAACCGACCGAGGCGAGGAAGGACAGACCGCCCGACAGGCGCTTGGCCAGGCCGGCTTGAACGGCACCAACCGAAGCTTCGGCGCGGTGCAGAGTGGCTTCACGGTGTTCGCCCGAGATCGACAGGCCGGCTTGCTTCGACAACTGAACTTCTTCAGTAGCCACGGCCGCCATATCGGCGAGCGGGTTGCCTGCGAATTCATCCGAAACCGCGATGCGGTTGATGTCGGCGATCGAGCGCGCGGCGCGATACGATTCCAGGAAGTTGGTGGTGACGCGGTTCAGCGAACCGAAGTCCATCAGCTTCATGATGAGCAGGACCCAGGAGATGACCGAACAGACGATCAGCAGGGTCATGACGCATTGGACGACGATCGAGGCGCCGACGAACATGCTGACGAAATCGATGTCGACATCGGCCTTCTTGCCGGCAGCGGACGAGCTGCTCTCGTCAGCCGGAGCAGAGGCCGCGGGGGCTGCCGTCGGAGCCGCGGCGGAAGCCGCAGGTGTGGCGGACGTGGCCGCCAGGGCCATGACCGGGGAGCTCATCAGCAGTGCAGCGGCACCCAGCAGAGCAATGAAAGGATTGTGTTTCTTGTGTTCGAGCATTTTTCGCCAATTCCTGAATATGGACCTTACCCACCGAAGGGCTGACCAAGGACTAAAGGGGAAGCGTTTACCCCATGTTAAAACCATAGAACCGCCAAATCGTCCGTCTTACCGGATCGTCTCTGAGCGGCCCTCTCGTGCCTGAAAACCGTGCGTACGGATCTAACGTCCATATCGCTCTGCGCCAGAGCACAAACTCTGCCATTATGAACCATTACGATTCAAAAGGCGATCTCTTTGTTAACGGAAGTTAATCCCTTAACCTAGCGATTTGGGCCTAAATGATCCGGCAAAGCCTGAAACGTCAAGGTGTCAGTTACAGACTTTTCGAGCCGGAGCGACCCATAAAGATAAGTCCTTATAAAAGTGTGAAGCAAAAGTTCAAACATGTCCGATAGTTAATCCAACATATTGGTCACAAGCTGTTTCATACCGTGATTAAAAAAATTTTTCATAAGGATGCGTTTTTTTGACGTAACATCGCTCCGTAGGGGAAATCCTTCCAGACCATGCACGCCGTGATGGAGGATAACGATGTTAGCGCTCCCATCTGAAGCGAATCCCGTTACCGCGACTCGCGCGGCAAGGCGCCGCTGTGAACCTAACCCGTCGGCTGACAACCCTTGAGCAAATTGAAGGCAAGACCCTTCTGTTTCATGTCGAAAGTGCCGAGCGTTTCGCCTTTGAATATGACCGTGACGACCTGCCCTTTTTGCAGCAGAGCCATGGCCTCGGTTGTCGATCCCGCACCGCTGGCCTTGGCATCCCAACTGGACCAGACGCCCTGGACATAGCCGTCTTGGTAACCGCCCCAGGCGGCCGATGTTTTGCCGACATCCTTAAAGTCCAGGGTGACCGGCATATCCTCGGCGTCGAGGTTTTGGTTGTCGACCATTTCCCAGCGCGGCCGCGTTACCTTGACATTGAACAGGCCGTCCGACGGCCGGTACAGAAAGGACAAGGTCGTGTCGTCCGAACGCGGATAGTCGACCGTGCAGGTGGTTTTGCCCAGGCTGAATTGAAAGGCGTAGGTTTCTGGTTCGCCCGCCGTCGCTGCGCCAGCAGCCAGCATCGTGGCCACGGCCATGCCGGCCAAAAGTATCGTTTTCAAATCGGCTCTCCTCCTAATTAGTTGCAGTAGGGATTGGATTGCGGACATGCCGTGGTCGAACCCGACAGGTAGTTGAAGGCCTGGTTCCAGTTGCTTTCGCGCATGATGTCCGAGGTGCTGGGGCCGGAATAGGCGGAGGACGGCGCGTAACTCGATGTCCAGGCGCCGCTGGCCAAAGCAGCGTCCCAGGCGTCGAAGGCTTTTTCCCAGACGCTGCGGTGGTCGATCATGGCCTCTTCCATGCGGCGTTGGCGTTCGGCCATTTCCTGACGCGCCGGTTCGTTCAGCATCGAACGATAGATGGCCTTGGCCTCGTCGCTGCCGCGCATCGAGGCGATCGCCATGTAGTGTTCACCCTTGTCGTGGTCTTCCGGTACCCCATCGCCATACCAATAGGCCATGCCCATCCACATGGCCGCTTCGACATGGCCGACTCGGGCAGCGTTTTCGATCAGGATGACGCCATCGTCCTGGCGCGGCGGGTCGAAGACGCCGTCCAGGCCGTAATACATCCAGCCGCCCAATATCCATTCGGCCTCGTCATTGCCCTCCTGGGTCAGGCGGTAGACCGTGGTCACGCCAAGCATGCGGTCCCCGCTGTCGACCTCATGGATGCCGAGGCCGATCTGCTGCATGGCCGGAAGCGACGGATCGATGGCCGGTATGGCGGCCCGGGCGCCGGGATCCTGCTGCAACAGGTCGTTGGCCGCCTGGCAGGAATCGCTGAGGCCCATCCGGCACGCCTTGTCGTAAAGTGCGATAGCGACCGCCGAATCGGGATTGATACCGTTGCCCAGGCTATAGGCCAGGGCCAGTTCGTCACAGCCCGCCGCGTCGCCGAGATCGCAGCCACGGCGTTCATAGAATAACCCCTCCAGCATGGTCGTCGTGGCGCCCTGTTTGTCGCGCAGACCCAACTTTCCCAGCCAGACGCAAGCGCCGGCGTCGCCGGCCATGCAGGCCGTATTGAGATACTGTTCGCCCTTATTGATACCGGCCTTGTCGCTGCCATAGGTCAGATAGGTACCATATTGGCGACAGACCTCGAGCAGGCTCCCCTGCCCCTCCGTGCAACCGGTCTTGGCATAGGCCATGGCCTGGGTGCGATCGGCGGCAACACCCCAGCCCCTGTCATAGGCATCGGCCAGGCCGTTGCAGCCCCAGGCGCGTTTCGCTGCGCAGGCCTTTTGAAACAGGGGAATGGCCTGGGCGCGCGAGGCCGCGTCGCTGCTGTCGTAGAACAGTGCACGGGCCTCCAGGCGGCACCCTTCGTCGGCGCCCTGATCGCAGGACGATTGCATCATTTGCCCGGCCTGGCTCTGTTCATCGGCCGTACCGGCGCCGGCTTTGAGCGCCGCCGCAACCAGGGCGCACGCCGTCTGGTTCTTGAGGTCGCAGCCGCGCCGCGCCGTCGTCAGCGCCAGGTTGGGGTCGCTGAAATTGGCGGTGCCGTCGAGGATGATCGCCGCCGCCCGGGCGCAGCCATCGCCGCTCCCTTGCGCGCAGGCGAGCTTGGCATAACCGAGGGTGACGCGCAGGTCGGGCTTTAAATCACCTTCACCATTGCGGAAGGCTTCGCCGAGATGCAGGCATTGCGCCGTGTCGCCGCCACGGCAAGCGGCATCCCATTTGATCGCCACGCCATACAGCACGAACGGCATGTTCTGATGGCCGTTGTCGATAGCGCTGTCGCGCGAACCGTCATAGGCCGACGGCGCCTTATCGGCGGCCAGGGCGCCCTGAACCGCCACGATTTGGCAGGCCAGGATCAGGCCTATCGCCATATACAAGTTTGAGAAACGCAACCCACTCTCCCCGCAGCCTTTATGACCCAGCCTTTATAACATGGAAAAGTGCTCCCTCAGAGTCGCCCGCACCGCAACCCCTGTTCAGGGGGTTTACAAGACTTGTCATGAAGTGGAACATTTTTGATCACGTTTCAAATGAAACAGTTTTGCCCTACGCTACGTGATATTTGACAGACCTTCCTTTCAGCCAGGGGACGGCCATGACCTACAGTCTCAACATCGGATCCGAAACCGACGTCAACACCACCACGACCGGCGGCCAACTGGACGCGTCGGTTACCACCCTGGCCGACGGCAGCTATATTGTCACCTGGCAGGGTGCGGTGACCGGAGGCGGGGGCTTCGATATCTATATCCAGAAATATTCCGCCAGCGGCCAGAAACTTTTCCCCGAATACCACTATACCAACGCCTCCAGCAGCACGATCAGCGAGACCTTGCCGACAATCACGGCCTTGACCGGCGGCGGTTTCGTCATCGCCTGGGAAGCCGCCGACACGACCGGCAGCAGCAGCAACAATATCGTCGCGCAACGTTTTGACGCCAATGGCGGCCAGGCCGGCGGGACGATGCAAGTCAACACCTTCAACACCGGCAACCAGATCAATCCGTCCGTCGCCGGCACGTCGGATGGGGGTTATATCTTCGTGTGGAACAGCACGGCGTCGGGCCATACCGGTATCTGGGCACAGAAGTACGCTGGCGGCGGCGGCACGATCGGCGCCGAGTTCCAGGTCAGCACTTCCGGCATACCGAGCAGCGTTGCGCCCGCGGTCGCTGCCCTCGACGATGGTGGCTACGTCGTGACCTATTGGGATGGCGGCCAGAAAGTCTACGGGCAAAGATATGCCTGGAACAATGTCAAGATCGGCGGCGAGGTCCTTCTCAACGCGACTGCCCACTTGACCCAGGACATCGCCGTTACGGCTTTGCACGACGGCGGCTATGTCGCAACATGGGTAACCACGGCGGGGCTCATGGCCCGCCAGTTCGACGCCTCGGGTGCGGCGGTTACCGGCGACTTGCAGATCAACACGACGACCACGCCGCGCGACGACCTGCCATCAGTAGCGGCATTGCGCGACGGCGGTTATGTCGTCGTCTGGTCGGCCGGGACCGCCACCTTGGCCGGTATCTATGTACAGGTCATGGATTCCAACGGCAACAAGGTCGGGCCGGAATGGCAGGTCGACACCACGGGCGACCTGTCAGGGGATCCCGATGTCAGCGCCCTGGCCGATGGCGGTTTTGTCGTCACATGGCACAACAGTCATGGCGATGCTTCGGGCTATGGCATAGAACAACGCGTCTTTCATGAAACAGCGACGCTGGACGGGACGCAGTCGATCTTCGGCACGGTCGACTCCGACACGCTGGATGGTGGCGCCGGGGCCGATGTCATGTACGGCGGGGCCGGCGATGACACCTATATGGTCAACAATGCCGGCGATACCCTTATCGATAGCTCCGGCTATGACACGGTCGTGGCCACGGTCAGTTGGACTCTGGGCGCCGCGCTGGAGAACCTGACCTTGACCGGAACCGCGCCGCTGGCCGGCACCGGTAACGCCCTCGATAATGTCATCCTGGGCAATTACGGCGTCAATAACCTGCAGGGCCTGGCCGGCGACGACTACATCAACGGCGGCGCAGGCAACGACACCATCACCGGCGACGACGGTAATGACACGCTGGATGGCGGCGACGGCAGCAATACGATTTCCGGCGGCACGGGCGACGACGACATCCACGGCGGCAACGGCGCCGATACGATCACCGGCGACGACGGTAACGATACGATCGACGGCAGTATCGGCAATGACACGATCCACGCCGGCACCGGCGACGACACGATTCTGGGCGGCATAGGCGCCGACACCCTCTTCGGCGAAGAGGGCGGCGACTATATCGACGGCGGCGCCGGCAACGACACCATCCAGGGCGGCGCCGGCCATGACGACCTGAACGGCGGCGACGGCACCGACGTCATCACCTCCGGCGACGACGACAGCACGCTGAGTGGCGGCGCCGGCAGCGATACCTTGAGCGGGGGCCAGGGTAACGACCATATCGACGGCGGCAGCGGCGACGATATCATCTTCAGCGGCGCAGGCTACGACCAGGTCTATAGCGGCGACGGCAATGACACCATCACCCTGGGCGACGAATTCGGCAACGGCTCCGGCAGCGATGCCGACGGCGGCGCCGGCAATGACACGATCAACGGCAGTTCCGAACTCGACAATATCGACGGCGGTTCCGGTTATAATTTTCTCAACGGTTTCGGCGGCGACGACGTCATCAGCGGCGGCTCCAATACCGACATCATCACCGGTGGCGACGGCAACGATACGCTGACCGGCGGCGACGGCAACGACAATATCGATGGCGGCGTCGGCAATGACCAGATCGATGCCGGATCGGGCAATGACATCATCCTGATGTCGACGGGGACGGACGCGGTCGACGGCGGCACCGGTCACAACCAGCTCGACCTCGCCAATATGGGCGATGTCGTGTTCGTCAATCTCGCTAATGGTTATGCCTTTGTCGGCAGTTCCTCGAGCCAGCTCGACCATATCAGCAATGTCTCCGGGTCGCAGTGGGCCGACGTCATAACCGGTGACGACACGGTGAACATCCTGTGGGGCCAACTCGGCGCCGACACGCTGACCGGTGGCGGCGGCAACGATACCCTCTTGGGCGGCGACGGCAATGACGCGATCGATGGCGGCAGCGGCATCGACCTGATGATCGGCGGCGCCGGTAACGACACCTTTATCGTCGACAACATCAGCGACATTGTCTCTGATACCGAAGGCGGCACCGACCTCGTCAGGGCGTCGGTGTCGTTCACTCTCACCACCCAAGTTGAGAACCTGACCCTGACCGGCACGGATAACATCGACGGCACCGGCAATACCTTGAACAATGTCCTGACCGGCAACAGCGGCAACAACGTGCTCGACGGCGGCATTGGCGCTGACGCCCTGAGCGGCGGCGTGGGTAACGACACCTATGTTGTCGACGACGCCGGCGATGTCGTCACTGAAGCGGCAGCGGCCGGGATCGACACCGTGGTGGCCGCCTTCACCTACACCCTGGGCGCCAACCTTGAAAACCTGACCCTGACGGGATTTGCTGACATGAACGGCACCGGCAATGCCCTTGACAATATCATCACCGGCAATAGCGGCGCGAACACCCTGGCCGGCGGGGCCGGCAACGACACTTATATCGTCCAGAACACGACCGACATCGTCACCGAGGTCACCGGCCAAGGGACCGACACCATCCTGTCTTCGGTCAGCTATACCCTGGTCGGCTATGTCGAAATCCTGACCCTAACCGGCAATACGGCTATCAATGCCACCGGCAACAGTATCGCCAACACGCTGAACGGCAACAGCGGCAATAACGTCCTCAACGGCAAGGGCGGTGACGACAGCCTGACCGGCGGACTGGGCGCTGACAGCTTTTCGGTATCGACGAGCAGCGGCCATGACGTCATCACCGACTTCTCGGCCGCACAGAACGACAAGATCAATGTCAACGCCTATACGCACGGCGTCGCCTACAGCAATGGCGTGACGATCGGCCAGGACGGTTTCGGCAATGCCATTATCGATTTCGGCGGCGGCAACAACATAACCATTCTTGGCGTCGCACCGGCCGATACCAACTTCCTGTCGCACATCGTCTGGTAAGGCGGTCAAGGCACGAAAGGACCGGATTATAATGCCGGGATGAGACTTTCGTGCTAATAGCGAAGGTCTGACAGGGAGGCGCCCGTGAAGACCGTACTTTTGTCCTGGCCGTTCTGGGCGCTGCTGTCGGCGGCGTTTGCCGCCCTCACCGCCATCTTCGCCAAGATCGGCGTCGAAGCGGTCAATGCCAACCTGGCAACCTTTATCCGAACCGTGGTGATCGTCGTCGCCGCGGGCCTTGTCGTGCTAGCGACCCATAGCTGGCAGATGCCTGGCAGCATATCCTCACGCAGCTGGCTGTTCCTCGTCCTGTCGGGACTGGCGACCGGCGCCTCGTGGTTCTGCTATTTCCGCGCGCTCAAGCTGGGCGACGCCGCCCGCGTGGCGCCGATCGACAAGCTGAGCGTCGTCTTCGTCGCCGTCTTCGCCGTGCTGTTCCTCGGTGAGAAGCTGTCCCTGCCCAATTGGCTGGGCGTGGCCCTGATCGCCGCCGGCGCCATATTGGTGGCATGGCGGGTGTGAGCGGTAGCGCTAAACTTTACGCGCCCAACAGATTGACCGTCATAAAGCGGCTGTTCGGATCGGGTTTGTAGTCTCCGAACGGCGGGCAGTCGGTGAAACCGAGGCTGGCATAGAGCGCATGGGCCGGCAGGAAATAGTCCCATGAGCCGGTTTCCAGGCTGAGGCGCGTCATGCCAGCGGCACGCGCTTGCGTCATGATGTGGATCAGCATCAAGCGGCCGGCGCCGCGTCCGCGGTGGGCGGCGACCGTGTGCATCGACTTGACCTCACCATGGTCCGCGGACAGCCGTTTAAGCGCCCCCATACCGACCAGATCGTCACCCTCCCATTGCGTCCAGAAACGGAGGTCAGGGCCTTTGAGGCCCGACAGGTCGAGCGCGTGGGAGCTGCCTGGCGCCGTGTGGGCACTGGCGCTGTCGACATGGAAACGCAGCAGGTCGACGACGCGCGGATCGTCGAGGCCACCAGCAACGATCCGCATCATGACCGGCACACGGCGACGAGGTAGCGCGCTCCCTCGGGGCCGGCATTGAACCTGACCCCACCCCAGATGCGAAAGCGCAGGCAATCGCCGGGGGCGAGCGCCTGGGTCTTGCCCTCCCATGTCAGGTCCAGGCTTCCGCCCAACATCCAGATGTGCTGCTCCATGCCGGGGATGGGCGGCGCGTCATAGGCGACCACCGCGCCGGCCGGCAGTTCGGATTCGATCAGTTCGACGCGCAGCCCTTCGACCGGCGGCGACACCATACGGCGATGAAAGCCGGTGGCCGGATCGACCCAGACGCGCTGATCGCGGACCGCGACGAAATCGGCCGCTGCGTCGTCAAGCCCGCCCAGTAGGCCCGACATCGTGATGCCAAATGCGGTACACAGCCGGCCTAATTGGGTCGCCGTCGGACTGGTCTCGCCGCGTTCTATCCGTGACAAGGTGGCGCGAGAAATACCGCTGTCGCGCGCCAGATCGTCGAGCGACCAGGTGCGGGCCGTGCGCAGGTCCTGCAGACGCAGGGATAAGCGCCGGTCGAGCTCAGTTTCGGAGGATACAGCCGCGAAGGTCATAAATGGGAATTTATCTCATTTATGAGAATCGTCAAGCGCGCCACGGTGTGAAAACGCGATAAATCGGGGCGTGGGTCGCGACTTCACGTTCGGCCGAGATCAATTGCCGGGTTTTTAATCGCCTTATCGCGGCCTGGACCGCCGACTTCGACACACCTGTACCATAAGCAATGTCCTGGAGGCTGGCACCGAAGCTCGCCTTCGCCGCACCGTGCGTGTGCCGCCATAGCCAGAGGTAAACAAGAAACGCCGCCGGGCTGCGGTCGTGACCGGCCAGGTCGCGCATCAGGGCGTCGACGATATGGGTGTCAAGGGACAGAGTCTTCATGGTACTGACAACTATAGTTTTTAAAATACGTCTTGTCACTACGCGCCCATGCGGCAGATAATCCCCAACAACATACCGAAGGCAGACAGACATGATCACGCATATCAAGTTCATGGGTATACCCACGCGCAATCAGGCCGCGGCCCTCACCTTCTGGACCGAAAAGGTCGGCTTTACGCTCAAGACGGACCAGCCGATGGGCGACCAGCGCTGGATCGAACTGACAACACCGAAGGGCGATACCGGATTAGTGCTATTCACGCCGCCGGGCCATGAGGATCGCATCGGCAGTTTCGTCAACGCCTCCCTGGCCTGCGACGATGTCGAGGCCACCTATCGTCAACTGGTGGCCAAGGGCGTTGAATTCGTCGACACGCCGCAAAAGCAACCGTGGGGCACATTCGCCAAGTTCAAGGACCCGGACGGCAATGTCTTCGTGATCAGTTCGCGGTAACGCCGGTCTTACCGCGATGGCTGCCAGCGGAAGAAGCGCGCGGCGAGAAGACAGCCGACGACGCCCCATACCGCCAGGACCACAAGGTCCCGCCCGGGCACCGCCATGGCGAAAAAGGCGCTGATCACGCCGTCGGCCAGGGGATGGGCCGGCAGGAGCCCGGCGAGTGTGGTCAGCCACTGCGGCGCACCATGGAGCGGATAGAAGACGCTCGAGATAAACAGGATCGGAAAGGTCAGGGCATTGAGAATGGCCGGCCCGGCCTGTGCGTTGCCGATAGCGCCTACGACCGCCAGGGCCAGTGCCGCCAGGGCGGCACCCCCGAAAGCAATCACGCCAAAGAACAGCGGCAGGGCGGCCATGTTGGGATGGACGTCGAAGAAGGTCGTGCCGACCGCGACGCAAAGGCCAGATGTTAGCATGCCGACAAAAACGGCAAAAATCACCCGCGCGGCAATATAGGCCGATACCGGCGTCGGCGTGCCGCGCAACCGCTTCAATCGGCCCTGGTCGCGATCGAACAGGATCGAGGTCGCCAGGTTGGTGAAACAGGTCATGATGACGGCGAAGACCGACATGCTGGCGACATAATAGGTGCTGAGCGTCACCGTCTGACCGCCGATCTCGATCGTGTTCTTGCCGAGCAGCAGGGCATTAATGGTGAGGAACATCAACGGAAACAGCATGCCGAAAAACGCGGCGCTGGGGTTGCGCCAGAATGACAGGTTGACGAAGCGCAGGTGCAAAAGCGTGAGGCGAAGCCAGCGGATCATGCGGCACCTCCATGGGCGGCGATCAATGCCAGATAGGTGTCTTCCAGACTGGGCCGCGAGACGTCGAGTCCGGTCAGCGGCAGGCCCTGTGCCAGGGCCCAGCCGGTCAGGTCATGCAGGGTCCTGACCGGATCGTTACTGGTCAGTTCAATAACGCCATCACGCTCTACTGCGGCCAAGCCAGCCGGCAAGGGCGGATGGCCGGGCGGCAGGCGAAAGCGTATTTGGGTGCGCGCCTCGCTGCGGCCGCCGAGACTGTCGGGCGTGCCGCGGGCAATAATCCTGCCATTGGCGATGACGGCGATGCGATCGGCGAGCTTCTCCGCCTCCTCCATATAGTGGGTCGTCAGCACGATCGTCTTGCCGAGCGTCCTCAGGCCCGCGATCATCTCCCAGGCTTCGCGCCGGGCATCAGGATCGAAACCGGTCGTCGGTTCGTCGAGAAAGATAAGTTCAGGATCGCCGACAATGGCGAGCGCGACATCGAGCCGGCGCTTTTGCCCGCCGGACAGCTTGCCGGCGCGGGCCTTCGCCTTGTCGGAAAGCCCGACCAGGCGGATAACCTCGTCGACCGGCCTGGGTTTGGGATAGGTGCCAGCGATCATGGTCAACATCTCGCGCACGGTCAGGAAGGGATCGGCAACGGTCTCCTGACCGACAATGCCGATACGCTCTTTCAGCGCGGTTTCGTTTTTGGCCGGATCGTGGCCGAGGACCGACACCTGGCCGGCGTCGCGCTTGACGAAGCCCTCCATGATCTCGACCGTGGTCGTCTTGCCTGCGCCGTTGGGCCCGAGGATGGCGAAGATTTCTCCGGTCTCCACAGCCAGATCGAGACCGGCCACGGCCCGAAGTTTGCCGTAGGATTTTGTGAGACCTGTGACCTCAATCGCCGACGTGCCCATGTCCGGTCCATCCCATTATGTCGTTGCGCCAAGCCTTAGGCGTTTGGAGGGAAATTGCAACAAGGCTTCCGCCGTCGCTGTCACACGGTCACGGCAACAATTTTTGGCTGATCTCGGTGTGGGTCAAGGAGCCTTGCGACACAAGCGGCGACTGAAGGTCCGTTGCACGGTCGCAATTGCCGGCGGTGACGAGGCCCGTCCTGATGCTGGCGGTAAAGCGGCAGGTCATCTGTTCCGTATAGACGGCCAGCCTGGCCTGGTCGGCGGCGTTTTTGTGCCACGCGGCCACCTGCGCGTCGTCCATCGTATTGAGCGGATAGAGGAAGTTGAGAAAGAAGTGGTTGAGCACAGCCGCCTTGGCCTCCGGATCGGCCTCGGTCGTCAGTGTATACTCCGCCTGGTCCGTTGTTTCATCCCAGCGGGCCAAGGTCACTGTTATATGCGCGGCCGTGGCCGTATCGTCGATGGCCCAGACCGTGTCCGGCGCGGTTTGCGGGACACCGATCACCAAGGGCGCCTGGCGCAAATGCCCCATCAGGGTTTCAAGGCTGAGATGCTGGGCAACAAGCTCCTCGGACGTCAGCGGCGGGATCTCTGTGCCCATTTGATCAGCCATGTCCTTACCGAACATTTCGCTGGTATCAGCCTCGATCCGGCGGAGAATAGCGCTCAGGTTAGTGACCGCCGTGGGTGTCAGGGACGTGCCGGCGGCGTAGTCGATCCGGTCGGCAAATGACGACATCTTGGACAAGATGTCCGACATATCCGCCATGTCCGGGGCGGGCTTGCGATCGTCACGCGACGACGACAATGTACGGGACACGTCGAACCCGGTGCCGTTGGATTGGAGCACGTTCCGATAGGACTTGGCGACCTTGCCTCCGGCCATGATCAGAGTGTCCGGCATGTCGGTGACGATCTCTTCCTGCCAAACGGCGGAATCCGGTAGCGTTATCGTCAGGTGGTGGGGCTGGGTGTCGCCGGCGCAGGCGGTCTCGGCTGCAAAGAAAGCTGCCAGGCAAACGCCCAATATCATTGCCTTCATTATTCCCCTCCCCCGGATCAAGGATCATTATGCTCCATCGGGTGGGATGTCAAAATCCGCAGCCGTGTCCGGCCGGCCACCGATATTGATTTGCCCCTTGCCTGTGATACCGTGCCCCCATGGTCGATATCAGCGAAGTCCGGCGCATTGCCGCCACCTTACCCAACGCGGTGGATGAGTCCACGGCAGAACGCCTGGTCTTTTCCATCGGCGAGCGGGGCTTTGCCTGGACCTTCATGCAGCGCGACGCACCGAAAAAGCCGCGTTGGCCGAATATCGATATCCTGGCCATCAGTTGCACGCTGGACCACAAGGAATTGCTGATCGAGGCGGCGCCGGAGATTTTCTTCGACGACGACCATTATCGCGGTTATCCGGCCGTCCTGACGCGCCTGCCGGTCATCGACGCGGCGGAGTTGGCCAATCTGCTTGAGAAGGCCTGCGCGCTGCAGGCCGGCAAGCCCAAACGCAAGAAGCGCTGACTCCTCGAACTCAACGCAGCCGATCGAGGGCCGCCTCATGCGTCGGCATGGCGGTCACCGCATGGGCGCAACCCCGGCGAATCTGCTCCAGGGCGGCAAAGGCGCCGGCCTCATCGACGCCGTCGATAAGCGGATCATGGGTGCGAGGCACCAAGCCCTGCCCCAGCATGACGGATATCCAGTTCTCTTCCTGGAAGACGGTCTGGTCGGGAAAGGTCGTCAGGCCGCGCTCTTCGAACAAGGCGATCTTTTCGCGTAAAGAGTCGGGTATCGCCACATGGCGCAGATAGTCCCACAGAGGCTCGCCCGTCCGGCCGTTGACATGGTAATGGAAGACGAGGAAATCGCGGACATTCTCGACCTCCGCCGCCATCATCCGGTTGTACAGCGCCGCTGACAGACCGTCGAGCCGACGCGTGGGAAAGACGCTGCCCAACCGCGTCAGGGCGTTTTGGATCAGGTGGATACTGGTCGATTCAAGCGGCTCGAGAAACCCGCCCGACAAACCGATCGCGACGCAATTCTTGACCCAGGCGGCGGCACGACGGCCGGTCGTGAACTTGAGGAAGCGCGGCTCCGCCGTTGCCCCTGAATCGAGGGCGCCCAGCAGGCTGTCCGCCGCCGCATCGTCGCCGATAAAGTCGCCGGCATAGACATAGCCGTTGCCGGTCCGGTGTTGCAGAGGGATACGCCAATGCCAGCCGGCGCTTTGCGCCGTGGCGCGGGTATAGGGCAATAGGGGCTCCGTCCGCGCGCTCGGCACGGCGACGGCCTTATTGGCGGGCAAGAGGTTCGACCAGTCGTGGAAAGGCGTGTTCAGCGCCTGACCGATCACCAGGGCGCGAAAGCCCGAACAGTCAAAGAAGAAATCGCCGGCAATCTCAAGGCCGTCATTCAAAACAACCGCTTCGACGGCGCCATCCTCGGCATTGAGCTTCACGTCCGCAATCGTCGCTTCGACGCGCTGGACCCCGCGCCCTTCCGCGAGCTGGCGCAAGAAGCCGGCATAAAGCCCGGCGTCGAAATGGTAGGCATAGGCCATGGTGGCCTTAGGCGATGCCGGATTGGTATCGGGCCAATCGAACTTGCCGGCATAGGCCGCCAGGGTGTTGAGGCTATAATGGGCGAACTCTTGCGCCCGCCCCTGCCCGCGCGCCTTGAGCCAGAAGGGATGAAAGGACTGGCCATTGATCTTGCCACCGGTATAGCCGAACGGATGCATATAGCGGTGACCGGGTTCGCGCCAGCCGACAAACTCGATGCCCAGCTTGAAGGTGCCCTGGGTGGCGTGGACGAAGTCGGCTTCCTTGATGCCCAGCATATGGTTGAAATTGCGGATGGGCGGAATACTGGCCTCACCCACCCCGATCGTGCCGATGTCCGCGGACTCGATAAGAGTAATGCTCATTTGCCGGGGTGCGAAATAACGCGTCAGATAGGCGGCCGTCATCCAGCCTGCCGTGCCGCCGCCGACGATCACCAGCCGGGATAGTTTGCCGTCCTCATTGTGCTTGCTCGCCTCCATCCGCCCCTCCGTCACAACAATGCCGTCAAGAGATCGACCACACTATGCTGCCGGCCGGTGCTCGATATGTCGAACGGCCCGGCCCAGTGCAACCCATAAACTGCGTCCCCGTCCCGGTTGCGCGCCAGGACGGACGCGGCCTGCGCCGCCAGATAGCCACGGTAGGGATGATCGGCCAGGGCGGCGTCGAGCTGGCCGAGATTGCGCACGAATATGCCCTTGAACGATGTACCGTCGCTATCGCAGGCTTCCGCGGCTTCACACGGTTCCGTCAGTATGCCGCCGGGGGACAGGTTGGCGCTGGTAATGGCGGCCTTAGCGATGTCGCCGGCCGTCGTCAGCAAGTGCTCGTCCCGGGTGGCGATAGCCAGCTCGGTCAGGCCGCCCAAGATGACGCCCTGATTATAGGTGAAGGTCGTGCCGTCATTATTGGCGCAGCCTTGTTTTCCGATATGCAGGCCGTCATTGACCAGATGCTCGGCATTGATCATACCGCTGCTTTGCAGCCACTGCCATGCCCGATTGGCGCGCGCGAGATAAATTGTGTCGCCGGGAATATGGTTGTGCAGAGACGCCGTGAGCTTCAGGTAAAGTTCGTTGCTGATGGCGTTTTTATAGGTCTTGCCGATGTCCCACCACACCCCGCCGCCACATACCTCATCCCAATAGCTTCGATATAGGCGGCGTCGTCTTCGGCCAGGTCGAGATAGCTACGGTCGCGGGTCAGGTCGTACATATCGATCAAGGCCAGGGCCCACCAGGCCGTGTCGTCGGTGGAATCGCTCCTGAAGCCACCGAATTCGTAGGACAGGTTCTTCGCGAAACTGTCCTTCACCAGGGGCAGATAATCCCGGTTCCCGGTTTTTTGCATATAGCCGATCAATGCGGTCACCGCATTGGCGGACTGCCACCAATTGACGTCCGGCCACCGGCCGGTGCCGCTGTCATACGCGTTGGCCAATTGGCCGGCGGCGGCATCCGCGGCGGCGCGCATGGAAGGCTGTGCGCTGCAAACCGCAGGCGCCAAAAGCAAGGTCGCGCACAGGGCAAGTCCTGCCAGCCGCAGCGCCATCATGGCTGCGCAGCGACGGGCGTCAGGTCAAGACGCTTCACACGCACAGGCAAGATGTCGCCCTTGTGGAACGGTTCGACCGGCGTCAATTCCACGCTCATGGCATAGGGTTCGGCGGCGATGTCGCGATCGACCGGGACGACGGCCTTGCCGTTGGGTGGCAGGGTAACCGTCGTACGATGACCATCTATGACGATGTCGGCCTGAGCCGGTTGCGCCATGGGCCGGTAGTGGAGGGTCGCCTGATAGTGGCCGGCGCCGAGCGCGGCGTACCAGCGCAACTTGTACAACGTACTGGGGGCCTCGTAGCCGTAGCCATTATAGTTGAGGAAATGCGCGGCTTGCGCCGTGATCAGTTTCACCCGGCCGTCATGGCCCGGCGGCACGGCATCGGGGCGAACATGCAGCGCCTTGTCGAAGGTCACCGCGATCACCGGCATGAAACGGCCGCCACGCAGGTCGGCGGCGCCCGTCGTGTCGACCTGCCCGCTGGCGGCATCGACCGAGACCGGCAGGGCCTTTCCGTCACCGCCCAGGACGTGCGCCGATAGCAGCTGTGTATCGACCAGACCCGGCAGGCGCAGGACACCATCCGCCGGCATCTTGTCGACGAAGAGATAAAGCGTCTCGCCCTTGACCGTGGCATAACCGAAATCGAGTTGGTCGAAAGGTTGCGGAGCGCTGGCGTAGATCGCCTCGCCATTGACCTTCATCCAGTCGCCCATGCCCTTGAGCACATCGGCTTCGTAGGGGACGACCGAACCGTCGCCTTCAGGACCGATATTGAGGATGTAATTGCCGCCCTGGCTGACGACGCGAACCAGGCGGGCGATATGCTCCTGTATCTTGCCATTGAGGTCGTCGCGCACCTGCCATGAGCGGTAACCCCACGTTTCCGGAAACATGGAAGCGGGAGATTGCCACGGCTCCTCGACCGCGACGCCGGGTTCACCATTGTCGCCCATGACGGTGAAGTCGCCCTGATAGTTCCACACCCGGCCCGACACCATGGTCTGCGGTTGCAGGTCGTGGACGGTGCGGGCAAAGTGCGCGCTTTGCGCGGGTGTCGATTTGCCCATGTCGAACCAGATTTCGCTGATCGGGCCGTAATGGCTGAGCAATTCGTTCAATTGCGCGACATTAAAGGCCTCCTGCCCCGCCGTGATCGGATTGCTGTTGCCGGGGAGATAGGCATTGCCGCCCGGATGGTGCCAGTCGATGGTCGAATAATAGACGCCGAAGGCCAGGCCGTGGCGGGCGCAGGCATCGGCCATGGCCTTGACGATGTCCTTTTTATAGGGCGTGCCATCGACCGTATTGTAGGTCGTCTGCGCCGTCTGGAACAGATTGAAGCCGTCGTGGTGCTTGGCCGTTATGACGATGAACTTCATGCCGGCGGCTTGCGCCATCGCAGCTATGGCATCGGCGTCGAAGTTTGTCGGGTCGAACTGGTCGGCCAGGGCGGCATATTGGTCCGGCGGCAGCTTGCCATTGGCGAAAATCTGCTCGCTATAGCCCTTGTCGATGCGCTTGCCGTTCCACATGCCGCCGGCGATCGAATAGAGGCCGAAATGGATGAACAGGCCGAACTTGCGGTCCTTCCACATCTGCACCGTCGCGGCGTCCGGCCGCGGACCGTCCAGCGGCAGGGGTTGATCGAGAGGTGCCGCCGGCATGGCGGGCGCGGTCGTGGCGCAAAAACCGCCGAGCAAGACGGCCGCCAACGCACCGCCCATCATTTTAGCCGCCCAACCCGTCACGTCTGCATCTCCTTTTGCCGGACGAACACCATCTTTTTGAAGGCGAAGGCTTCGCCGGCATCGGTCTTGAACAACAGGTTAAGTCGCCGCTCGCCCTGCCCCGGCGGCAGATCGACGCTCAGCACGCCCTCGGCTCGGTCGGTCTTGCTGCCGATCAGGATTTCTCCGTCATAAACCTCGACGGCGCCAGTAATACTGGGGAAGTCGATCGTGCCGCCCTCCTTCTGGACCCTGGCAAAGGGCGTGTAGTGGGCGGACACCAGGGTGTAGCCGTCCTTATCCTGCGGGTCGTGCAGCCAACGCGGACCAAAATCGTCCCACAGCTTCATATCGACCTTCATGTTCTTCAGCGCGTCTTCACGCGTATCGGCTTCCGGGGCACAATACCAGTAGTCGAGATCCTGGGACGAGGTCGAAACCGTCTGCCGCGCCGGCACCGGCGCGCGCGCGACTTTCACCTTGGCCGTGGCGGATTTCAGACCCTCCGCCCGCGCCGTCAGCGTCAAGGTGCCCGTGGCACTCGCGCGGGTCTGCACGATGACCTGGGCCAAGCCGTTGAACAAGGCGCGCCTGTCGCCCTTTTCCGCCGCCAGGTCATTGGGATTGCCGTTGCCGAGTCCGATAATATCGCCGCCAGTGACCGTGAACGTCAGGCCGTTCTGCGCCACGGGCACATGCCGCCCGCGGGAATCTACCGCCTCGATCGTGAATGGCAGGGCGTCCATGCCGTTACCCAGAACCGTGTCGCGGTCCGCCGTGATCTTCAACGCGACCGGAGCCCCGGCCGTTTCCACGCGGGTTTTGGCGATCGCCTCACCGGCCCGGTAACCGATCGCTTCGATCCATCCCGGCGCGTAAGCCACCGTCCAGCTATTCATCTCGTACTTGTCGGCGGCCTGTTTACCCGCCGACTTGCCATTGACGATCAGTTCGAGCTCGTCGAGGTTCGAGCACACCATCACCTTGATGTCCTTGCCTTCCAGGCTTTCCGGCTAGGTCCAGTGCGGCATGATGCGCAAGACCGGTCTGTCCTTGATCCATTGCGCCTGACGGATGGAAAAGGCGTCCTTGTCGAAGCCACACAGGTCCATGATGCCGTACATCGATGAATTGGTCGGCCAGCCCCACGGCGACGGCTCGCCGTGATAGTCGAAGCCCGTCCAGACAAAGCCGCCGGCGATGAAATCGCGCTCGGCGATCATCTTCCATGAGGCGCGATGCGTCGCCCAGCCCTTGGGTGGGTCGTCATAGCCCGAAGTCAGGTGTGTGACCGGATCGGTGACATATTCGCCGCGGATGCTGTAATTGCTGGTGTCCTCCGATGAGGTCAGCGGCACGTCCGGATGGGCGGCGTGGTAAGGGTCGTACTGATCCTGCTGGTAGTTGAAACCGACGACATCGACGGCCTGCGAGACGTTGATGGCCGTGAACATGCCGCTGTTCATCGCCGCCGTGACCGGACGCGACGTGTCGAGCGCCTTGACCTCGTGGGCCATGCGCCGGACCATCTCATAGCCGGCCTCCGATCCCTGCATCGGCTCCTCGTTGAACACCGACCACAAAATGATGCTGGGGTGGTTGCGGTCGCGTCGCACCATCCAGCGCAATTGCTCCATATAGTCGGGCGCCGGGTTGAAATCGCGATTCTCGTCCATGACCAGCAGGCCGTAGCGATCGCACAGGTCGAGCATGATCTTCGACGGCGCATTGTGCGACGACCGTATGGCATTGGCACCCAGTTCCTTGAGGCGGCGGATGCGGAATTCCCAGATCGCGTCGGGAATCGCCGTGCCGACGCCGGCATGGTCCTGATGGATGCAGACACCCTGGATTTTCAACGGTTGCTCGTTGAGGAAAAAGCCCTTGGCGGCATCGAAGCGCGTCGTGCGGAATCCACAGGTCGTGACGACGGCGTCGCTATCGGCGCCATCTTCCACCAAGCGGGTTTCGACCGTGTAGAGATTGGGAGTGGCGACGCTCCACAGTTTCGGCGTGTCGTGATTCAGCGTCAATCGGGCGACGGCACGGTCGAGCGACGGCACGGTGAGCGCTGTTTGCTGCGTGGTGACGACGGCGCCGGCGGCGTCTTTCAGCGTGGTGACGACCGTGACGGTCCTGTCCGACTTGGCGATATTGTAGGCGGTGACCTCGACCGGCACCTGCCAATGGCCGTCGACCTGGATTGGATGGGCGAACACGCCGTCCGTCACGATATGCACGGGATTACGCTTGACGATGCGCACCGGGCGGTACAACCCGCCGCCTTCGTACCACCAGCCTTCCATGGCCTTGGCGTCGACACGAATGGCTATGGTGTTGAACTGCTCGCCATAGGTGGTGAAGGGCGTCAGATCGGCATAGATGCTGTTATAGCCGCTCCAGTTATGATCGATGATCGTGCCGTTGTACCAGATGGTGGCATGGGTGGCGACGCCCTCGATCTGCAGCTCGATGTGCCGGCCGTCGTCGCCGGGCTCGAATGTCAGCACATTGCGGTACCAGGCGATGCCGCGCTTGCGATAGCCCTGGGCGCGATTGGCGTCCTGTTCGATCGGCTGGAAGCTGACGAAGTCATGCGGCAGACGGACCGTCGGCCATTCCGAGTCGTCGAAGGTGGCCGCCGCAGCGCCCCATGCCTTGCCCGCCTTGGCATTGTCATAGGCATCGTCCTGGCTCACTATGTCCGGAAAGGGAATATCGCCTTCGAAAAAGCGCCAGCCGCTGTCGAGCAGCAGGTCCTCGCGGCCAAAGGCCGTCACTGCCGGCGCGGCCAGGGCGCCCTGGCCGGCAAATGTCCCGATAAGAGCCAGGGCGCTCGCCCCCTTGAACAGTTCGCGCCGGTTCATGTCGTTGTCCTTTAAAGGCGTGGGATGACGAGGCTCTGGTCGAACAGTTCCCGGTTCTCTCCCGTAGCCTCGACCGGCCAGCGTTGGGTCACCGTCTTGGTGCGCGTGTAGAATTTCACGCCGTCGACGCCGTACTGGTTAAGGTCGCCGAAGCCCGAGCGTTTCCAGCCGCCGAAGCTGTGATAGGCGACCGGCACCGGGATCGGCACATTGATGCCGACCATGCCGACCTCGACGTTGGCGGCGAACCGCCGCGCCGCCTCACCGTTGCGAGTGAAGATGGCGACGCCGTTGCCATAGGCATGTTCGGAAGGATAGCCGATCGCTTCGTCCAGGCTGTCGGCGCGCACCATTTGCAGGACGGGGCCGAAAATTTCCTCCTGATAGCTGCGCATGCCGGGTTTCACGCGGTCGAACAGGGTCGGCCCCATGAAGAAGCCATTCTCATAGCCCTGCAAGGTGAAGCCGCGGCCGTCGACGACCAGTTCCGCGCCTTCGTCGACGCCCATATCGATATAGCTGGATATACGCGCCTTGTGGGCGGCGGTGATAACCGGGCCGTAATGGGCGTCCGGGTCCGTGCTGATCCCGACCTTCAACCCCTCCATGGCGGAAACCAGGCGCGTCCGCAGAGCGTCGGCCGTCTTGTCGCCTACCGGCACGACAACCGGCAAGGCCATGCAGCGCTCGCCGGCCGAACCGAAGGCTGCGCCGACAATGTCATTGACCGTCTGATCGAGGTCGGCATCGGGCAGGACGATGCCGTGATTCTTGGCGCCGCCCATGGCCTGGACGCGCTTGCCGCGCGCCGCGGCCTGGGCATAGACGCTCTGGGCGATATCTGACGAACCGACGAAGCTGATCGCTTTGATGTCCGGATGGGCGATCAGCGCCTCGACCGCCGATTTATCCCCGTGCACGACATTGAGCACGCCTTCGGGTAGCCCCGCCTCGACGAACCATTGCGCCAGCAGAACCGGCACCGACGGCGCGCGTTCCGAGGGCTTCAGGATGAAGGCGTTCCCGCAGGCAATGGCCGGCCCCATCATCCACATCGGGATCATGGCCGGAAAGTTGAACGGCGTGATGCCGGCGACCACGCCCAGGGGCTGGCGCATCGAAAAGACATCGATGCCGGTGCCGGCGGCGCTGGAATAGTCGCCCTTCAGGAGATGCGGAATGCCGCAGGCAAATTCGATGACCTCGAGCCCGCGTTGGATGTCGCCGCGCGAATCCGAGACGACCTTGCCGTGTTCGCTGGACAACAGTTCCGCCAGTGTCGCCATGCGCTCTTCGATGATGCGCTTGAATTCGAACAGCACGCGCGCCCGGCGTTGCGGATTGGTCGCCGCCCAGCCGATCTGCGCGCGTTTTGCCCCTGCCACGGCCTTGTTCAGTTCTTCGTCCGAAGCCAGGGCGACGCGCGCCTGAACCTGACCGGTATTGGGGTTGAAGACGTCGCCGAAGCGGCCAGAGGTACCGGCGGCCTCGGCCCCGGCGATAAAGTGAGCAATGGTGCGCATAATCTACCCTTTTCGCAGCATCCATTCGTGCTGCGGATCGTTGCGGAACTGCCAGCGGCGCACAGGCCCGGCCATGACATTGAGATAATAGAGATCGTAGCCGTGGGCGGCGCCGACCGGATGATAACCGCGCGGCACCATGACCACGTCACCGTCCTCGACGCAGATGGCCTCATCCAAACTGCGGTCGTCGGTATAGACGCGCTGAAAGGCGAAGCCCTGCGGCGGGTTCAGGCGGTGATAATAGGTCTCTTCCAGCGCCGTTTCACCGGCGGCCGAGGTGTCGTGCTTGTGCGGCGGATAGCTCGACCAATGACCAGCCGGGGTCACGACCTCGACCACCAGCAAACTGTCTGCCGGCGCATTGTCGGGCAGGATATTGCGTACGAAACGCGTATTGCTGCCCTCGCCCCGTTTTTCCGTGCTCATGTCGGCGGCGTTGATTTGGCGTGCCGGCAAACCGCCCCCGCCCGGCGCCGTGCACAGCGCCAGTTCGACGGCGTCGATTGCCGTCACGGTGAAGGCCATGTCCGCCGGGACATAGACAGCCCCCGGCGCCACGTCCTCGAATACGCTTTGGCGGCCGCCGACCGTGGCGAAATCCGCGTCTCCCGCGATGACTCGAGCGCTGCCTGTCAGAACGACGACACAGGTTTCGCGTCCTGCGTTCAGCCCGTCATAGACCTGACCTGGCGCCAGTTTCACCAGGCTGAACCCGACATGGCTCCAGCCGGCGCTGGCCGGTGTTACCGCGACGACAACGCCCGCCGGGTCGGGCTGACCGGAACGGACGCGCAGGCGGCTCATGACGCTTCCGCCAGCAAGCCCGCTTCTTCAGCGGCATGGCGCAGGGTCTTGATACCGACCTCGCCATAACTGCGCGGATCGGCGACGGCCGGATCCTGTTCGGCCTCGACAATAATCCAGCCAGCGTAATTCATGCCCGCCAGGTCCTGCATCAGGCGGCGATAATCGATACTGCCGTCGCCGGGCACGGTGAACATGCCGGCCAAAACGCCATTGAGGAAACTGTCGTCCTTGCCCGCCGTCGCCTCGAAGACCGGGCGGCGGATATCCTTGCAATGGACGTGATTGACTCGCCCGGGATGGCTGGCGATGACGCTGAAGGGATCGACACCGCCCAGAACGGCATGGCCGGTATCGAGGGTCAGTCCCGCCGCTTCGCCGGTATGGGCCAGGTAGGCGTCGAGGTCCGCCGCATCCTCAACCACAGTGCCGAGATGGTGATGATAGGCGAATTTCAGCCCCTGCCCGGCAATATAGTCGGCCACCTCGGTCAGGCGCCCGCCAAAACGTTTCCAGCCCTCGCCGTCGAGATGCGGACGGGTGGCCAGGGGCGTCTTGATCTCGCCATGGATGGCGTTCGAGGTTTCGGCGATGATGAAGACCGAGCAGTCCATGGCCTTGAGAAGGTCGAGGTGGTCCTGCAAGGCGGCGATTTCAGCCTTGGCGTCGCGCGTCAACAGCGAGGCGCTGTACCAGCCGCCGACCAGGTCGAGATCGAAACGGCCCAGCAAGGGTTTCAGGACGGCCGGATCCTTGGGAAAGCGGCCGCCCAGCTCGATGCCGCTGAAACCGAGATCGCGCGCATCGGCGAAGACGGTCTCCAGCGCCGTATTGGCGCCCAGTTCCGGCATGTCGTCATTGATCCAGGCAATAGGACTGACACCATAGCGAATGGTCATGACGGTTTTCTCCCTTGAATAGTCTGCAATTTTTGCTGGTAGGCGGCGCGCGCGGCCCCGACTTCAGGCCGCGCCGATACCTCCGGCACGGCAACGTCCCACCAGGCGCCGCCCGTTCGCGTCGGGCGATCCGGATCGGTGTCGATAACGATGACGGAGGTCCTGTCGGCGGCGCGCGCCCGGCCCAGCGCCAGCTCGAACTCGGCGATCGATCCGACCTTTTCGCCTAGGGCGCCCAGGCTTCTGGCGTGGCCGGCGAAGTCGACGTCCGGGGCGCTGGCCTCCAGGCGATTGTTGAAAGAGGCGCCGCCCGTCGCCTGTTGCAGACGGTTGATGCAGCCGAAACCGCGGTTGTCCATGACAGCGATAATCAGCTTCACGCCCAGCATGACCGAAGTGGCGATCTCCGAATTCATCATCAGATAGCTGCCGTCGCCCAGCACGACGCAGACCTCGCGCCCCGGCTCGGCCATCTTGACGCCCAATCCGCCGGCGATTTCGTAGCCCATGCAGGAATAGCCGTATTCGAGGTGATAGCCGCCGGACGTGCGCGTCCGCCACAGCTTGTGCAGTTCGCCCGGCAGCCCGCCGGCGGCCGCCACGATGACAGCATCCTCGCTCAGGCCGCACCACAGGCCGCCCAGGACCTGGGCTTCGGTCACCGGGCCCTCGGCCACCGCAAAGGCCTGATCGACCGCCCGGTCCCAGACGGTAGCAGCTTCATCGAGGCGGCTCATCCAGTCCGTAAAGGACCCGTCGACCTGGAGGGCCGGCACGACCTTGGCGATGTCGCCGACCACGGCGCGGGCGCCGAACTTGCCGGCGTCATGACCATTGGCATTGACTTGAAACAGCCGCGCGCCCGCATTGAACAGGCCCGCCGATCCGGTCGTGAAATCCTGCAGGCGCGTGCCGAGGCCGATGATCAGATCGGCCTGACCGGCGGCGAGATTGGCAGGCTCGGTGCCCGTCACGCCGATGCCGCCGAGATTTTGCGGATGATCCCAGGCTATCGCGCCCTTGCCGGCCTGGGTTTCGGCGAACGGAATGCCGTGGGCCGCCGCGAAATCGGCGACGACCTGTTCGGCCCCGGCATATTTGACACCGCCACCGACTATCATCAGCGGCGCCTTGGCTGCGTTCAGGGCGTCGTTCAGGTCCGCCAGCTCGGCCGGATCGGCCGGGGCCGACCGCACGCGCCAGACACGGCGCTCGAAAAAGCTTTCCGGGTAATCATAGGCTTCGGCCTGAACGTCCTGGCACAGGGCCAGGGTCACCGGCCCGCACAGGGCCGGATCGAGCAGGGTCGCCATGGCGCGCGGCAGGGCGTTGAGAATTTGCTCGGGCCGGGTGATACGGTCGAAATAGCGCGACACCGGGCGGAAACAGTCATTGGCCGAAACCGTACCGTCCTGGCTGTCCTCGATCTGCTGCAACACCGGGTCCGGGCGGCGTCCGGCATAGACGTCGCCGGGCAGGAACAGGACGGGCAAGCGGTTGACGTGGGCCAGAGCGGCTGCGGTCACCATATTGGTCGCTCCCGGCCCGATCGATGTCGTACAGGCAAAGGCCCGCTGGCGGCGCATTTGTTTGGCATAGGCGATCGCCGCATGGGCCATGGCCTGCTCGTTATGGGCGCGATAGGTCGGCAAGGTGTCGCGCGCGCCGTACAGGGCTTCCCCCAGGCCGGCGACATTGCCGTGCCCGAAGATCGCCCACACGCCGGCAAAATAAGGGACTTCCACGCCGTCACACAGGATGAACTGCTGCGCCAAGTAACGCGTCAAGGCTTGCGCCATGGTCAGGCGAAGGCTCACGCGGCGCGCTCCACCTTGCGCCGCGCCGCGCGCCAGGCTTCGACAAAGACCGAGAAGTTGCGCGCCAGGGCGGCTATGGCTTCTTCGTCGCCGATGCGATCCGAGAACCATTCGATGGCGACATCGTGGAAAATGGTGCGGCCCACGGCAAATCCTTTCACACAGGGGAAACCGGCCGCCACCGCAAACGCCTGCAGCAATTCCGCCGGCGGGGCCTGGAGGCCCAGCAGCAGGACGCCGCGGCTGTGCGGATCGCGAGCATCGATCACGGCCTGAACATTGGCCCAGACCTGCGGATCGCGGACCGGCTCCAGCTTCCACCAGTCAGGCATGATCCCGATGTCGTACAACCGGGTCATGGCGCGGCTCAGGGTCGTGGCATCGGCCTCGAGTTCAGGCGGCAGGATGACTTCCAACAGCAGCTCGTGCCCGCTTTTGCGGCAGGCGTCGAACAAAACCATGATCTGGCGCTCCTGTACAGCGCGGACCTCGGCCTCGTCCTCCGGGTGATAGACCATCAGGCATTTGACGACGTGGTTACGCGGCCATTGCAGGACGTCCATCCCGACATCGGCGGAGGATTCAAAGGCCAGGGGCCGCGACTTGGGCTCTTCGATCGGCCGCCCGATCCAGTAATTGTGGCTGGCGGCCTCGGCCAGGGCTTCGGAGCCATAGCGGCCATCGAGCAGCACGCCGAAGCGCGGATCGTCGTTCGCCACCGAGTGAACGGCCTTGATGGCCAGGCGCTTGAAGGCGGATATACGTTCCGCCTCGGCCCCGACCTCAGCGGCAATGTCCTCGAACTGATTGCGGTGATCCATGGCCAGGACGACCAATTCGTCATAGTTCACCCGCCGGGTCGTCGCCCAATGCAGATGATCCAGCCGGCTCCGCGCGTCGGCGGACAAGGGATGGACCTCGGCAGCGAGATACTGGCGTAACTCTTCCTCGGTCGGCATGGCCGGCGCGCAGCCGTGGCGCATCACGACGATGGCGCCGCAGGCATTGGCCCAGCGCCCGCACGTCCGCAAATCCCAGCCGCTCAGCCAGGCCTTGAGAAAACCGGCACAGAAGGCGTCGCCCGCACCCAGGACGTTGAAGACCTCGATGGCAAAGCCCGGGACGTGCAAACCGGCGGACTTGACGTCGGAAACAGGCGCATCGGGGATGGCGCCGCTGAACAGGACACAGCCATCCGAACCGAGCTTGCATACCAGCAAGGCGGCGCTAACCGCGCGAATGGCTTTCAGCGCCGTCAAGGTGTCGTCCGAACCGCCCAGAATGCGGATTTCCTCTTCCGTGCCGATGATCAGGTCGCACAGGGGCGCGACCTGTAACAGGCTTTGCGTCACCTCGGGCGCCGGGACATAGCGGTTTTCGCCCTGGTCGCGGGCCGTCAGCCCCCACAGGACCGGGCGATAATCGATATCGAAGACGATTCTGCCGCCGGCCGCCTTGACGATCGCCGCTGCCGCCAGCGAGGTGGCGCGCACACCGTCCTGCGACAGATGCGTGCCGTTGATCAGAAGGGCGCGGCTGGTTTTCAGCCACTCGGCGTCGAGATCGTCGGGCGTCAACGCCATGTCGGCGCAGTTTTCGCGGTAAAACAACAGCGGAAAGGTCTCGTGGTCGACAATACCCAGAATCACCAGGGCGGTCAGACGTTGCGCGTCGTCGATAATGCCTTGGGTATCGACGCCCTCGGCAGCCAGTTCCTCGCGCAGGAAGCGGCCCATATGATCGGCCCCGACACGGGTGATCAAGCCGGTCTTTAGCCCCAGCCGCGTGGCCCCCACAGCCGTATTGGTGGGCGAACCGCCGACATATTTGGCGAAGCTGCTCATATCCTCCAGCCGCCCGCCGATCTGCTGGCCGTAGAGATCGACGCTTGAGCGCCCGAGCGTGACCAGATCCAGACCCGTCCTTTGCTCAACCATGCAAAACTTCTCATTACAGCGTTTGCAGGACACCATGCCTTGCAGTCGTGAAATTATAATTCTATTTTCTAAATTTTTGCAATTATCATTTCACAATTATTTACGCATGGGGCGATTTCCACGACTTGCGCGGTGGAAATTCCCCTATTCCTTGAAGACCGGCAGGGCGTCCTTGGCGGCGGCGGCAAAGGCGTAACCGATCACCAGGCTTTGGACGAGGCAGAAGGACGCGGCGAGAGAGCGGAAAGACCGCACCTCGGCTTCACGCAGTTGAAAGACCTGCGCCGCCGGCTTGGCGACCGGGCTGACCTTCGAATCGGTGATGGCGATGATCGTGGCGCCGCAATCGGCCGCGGTCTGAACCACCTTGGCTGTCTCCTCGGCATAGGGTTGATAACTGATCGCGATCAGCGCATCCGACGCGCTCAAGGCGTGCGCCTGTTGCTGGGCGAAGCCGCCCACACCGTCGATAAATATGGTGCGCTTGCCCATCTGCTGGAAGGAATAGGCGAGATAGGCGGCCACGGCGAAGGTCCGCCGCATTCCGGCGATATATAACGTGTCGGCTTTCAGTATGTAGTCGGCGGCCTGCGCTATATCGTCCGCCGAAATCGAACCGCTCAAATGCTGCAGGGCCAGGATATCGGCTTCGATATGTTCGTTCAGGACGTCCTGACCCTGCTGGTCCGGCGACTGGCTGAGCGTCTGGTTGAACTGGCGTACCCGTTCGCCATAGGCCAGGGTGATGTGATTGGACAACAGACCACCGCGCACGACCTTCTGCAACTGGCTGGCCCCCGAATAGCCGAGGATCTTGGCGAAGCGGACAATGGCTGACGGCTGGACGCCGGCGCGTTCGGACAGGACCGCCAGGGTTTCGAACGCCAGTTCGTCGGGATGATCGAGGACGTAGCGCCCCACCTGCTTCATGCGTTTGCTGAGCGAGTCGTGAATCTCGAGGATACGGGCGCGAAGCTCCTCCTCGGATTGGGGCCCATCGGCTATGACATTCATCATTCCATCCTGTCGTGGGTGCGCCCCAGCCATCGCTTGATGTGGCGGGTGGACGCGAGACCTATTGTGCGCGTGACAAAAATTCTACGTTGACTTATTTTGGAATTTTTGTTCCATATGCTTCTGTCCATTCTAACCGTATTTGTGCTACGTCCTGCGAAGGGCACAAGCCGATACGTCAAGACCACTATCGCCGCCTTTCGCCGATATGCAACCGTTACTAAAAATGGCGGCCGTCCTTGCTGAACACGAGATTAAAGACACATGTTTGAATTGGCGGCTATCGAAGCAGGCGGAAGCGGGCGTATCCACGCTGGTAATATCTGCAACCATCCCCTGACGCGAGTCAAGACCGTCCGCGGTCAAGTCGTCCGGCTGGGAGCCTAGATCATGGCCAACGCCCCCGCCCCTTCCGCCACTGTCAAACCCGACCGGGTTGTCGGGATCTGGGGCGGGCTATCGGCCAATGTCCTCAACATGGTCGGTATCGGCCCCTTCATTACCATACCTCTGGCGCTCGCCGCCATGGGCGGCCCCCAGGCCCTGGTCGGCTGGATTATCGGCGCCGTCATATCCCTGTGCGACGGCTTCGTCTGGGCCGAACTGGGCGCCGCCATGCCGCATTCGGGCGGCTCCTACCAATATCTCCGCCGCCTGTTCGGCGAACACAAGCTGGGCAATATGTTCGGCTTTCTCTTCCTGTGGCAGGCCCTGCTCAACGGCCCCCTGTCGATCGCCGGCGGCGCCGTCGGTTTCGCCAACTATGTCAGTTATCTGTTCCCCGCGCTCGACAGCCATATGTTGACGGCCGTGGCGGCCTTGATGTGCCTCGGCAATACGATCCTGCTTTATCGCAACATCCGCTCGATCCAGATCATTTCGCTGATCACCACCACCATCGTCATCGCGTCGCTGTTATGGATCATATCCGCCGGCGCCTTGCATTTCGATGCCGGAAAGGCGTTCGACTTCCCACCCCACGCCTTCACGATGAGTACGGGTTTCCTGATGGGGCTGGGCTCGACGACCTTGATCGCCGTTTACGACTACGGCGGCTATAACAATGTCTGTCTGCTGGGCGGCGAGGTCAAGGAACCGCAAAAGGTCATTCCGCGCGCCATTCTGGGCTCGGTCATCCTGATCGCCCTGCTCTATTGCGGGCTTAATCTGTCGATCATCGGCGTCGTGCCGTGGCGTGAAGCCATGCAGTCCAAGGCCGTCGTCGCCGACTTCATGGAGCACCTCTACGGCCGCACCGGCGGGATGATCGTCGCGGTGCTGATCCTGATCGCCGGCTGGGGCTCGACCTATGCCGTCCTTCTCGGCTATTCGCGCATTCCCTATGCCGCGGCGGCGGACGGTCAGTTTTTCAAACTGTTCGCCAAATTGCACCCTGCGGGCCATTTCCCGACCGTGTCGCTGATCTTCATGGGCGTCGTGTCGGCGATCTGCTGCTTCCTGTCGCTTAACGACCTGATCGCCGTGCTGATCGTGATCCAAACCCTGTTCCAGTACAGCTTCCAGTGCCTGGGCGTCATTTTCCTGCGCAAGCGGCTGAAAGAACAGCCCGGCGGCATGCCGTACAAGATGCCATTGTTCCCGATACCGGCGCTGATTTCGCTGGCCGGGTGGATCTATATCGTCACCACCTCGAAGCCGATCTATATCGCCTTGGGTTTCGCCCTGTTCGGCGTGGGCGCCCTGTTCTATCTCGGCCTGGCCTACCGCCGCAAGGAATGGCCGTTTGCGACCGCCTCCGCGCCTGTCCCCGGAGATCCGTCTTGAGTACCAAAGGGAAAATCTTCGACGTCGCCGTGGTCGGCGAAATCTATGTCGACCACGTTTTCAGCGGCTTTAAAGCCTTCCCCGGTCCGGGTGAAGAGGTGATCACCGACGCCTATGCCCGCGAAGTCGGCGGCGGCGCCGCCACCACGGCCTGCGGCCTGGCGCGGTTGGGGCGCAAGGTCAATCTGCTCGGCCTGATCGGCCGCAGCGACGCCCCTTTTATCGGCCAGCGCCTGAAAGGCTTCGGCGTCGCCATGGCCGGGCTGAAGGCGCGCGACGGTGTCACCGGTGTGTCGCTGAGCGTATCGACTCTCGAGGATCGCAGCTTTTTCACCCATATCGGCGTCAACGCCGATCTCGGCGACTATCTCTCGACCCCCGAAGCCCTCGACGACATGCTGTCGGCGCGTCACGTCCATTTCTCCATGCCGCTCGCCGCCCGCCTGGCGCGGGCGATTCTCCCGAAACTGGCCAAGGCCGGGCGCACGACCTCGCTCGACGTCGGCTATCAACCGCGCTGGCTGTCCGACCGCGCCAATGTCGCCACCCTGCGCCAGATCGACCATTTCCTGCCCAACGAAAAAGAGGGCGAGCTGTTCTGTCAGGTCGCCGATCACGAGGCCTTTTTCGCCCGCGCCCGGGCTGTCGGACTGAAAGCCCCGATGCTGAAACTGGGCGCCCAGGGCGCCATGGCCGAGGACGGTAGCCGCCGCTACAGCGCCCGGCCGCCGAAGGTGCAAGCTCTCGATACCACCGGCGCCGGCGACGCCTTCAATGTCGGCTTTATCGACGCCGTGCTCGACCACACCGATCCGCTCGAACGGCTGCAACGCGCCTGCGTCAGCGGCGCCCTCTCCACCCGTGTCGCCGGCGCCCTGGCGGGCCTGCCCGACCGCAAAGAATTCAGGAGCATCTATGCCCAAACCTACCAACGCTAAATTATGCCTCATCGGCGGCGGCGGCGTGCGTACGCCCCTCGTGATCTTCGGCGTCAACGATATCGCCCATGAGATCGGCGCGACGGATTTCTGGCTCTACGACCCCGACACAGCCCGCGTGCGGATCATGGCTGAGTTGGGCCGCGCCATTGTGGCGCGCGAAGGCGGCTCCCTGCGTATTCACGTCGCCAAATCCCTCGAAGAAGCCATCGAAGGCTCGGCCTTCGTCATGAACTCGATCCGTGTCGGCGGCATAGCCTCGCGCGCCGCCGATGAACTGGCCACCATCAAGAACGGCTATCCCGGTCAGGAAACCACGGGACCGGCCGGCGCCGCCATGGCGTTGCGCACCGTGCCGATCGTGCTGGAACAGGCGCGAGTCGTTGAAACCTATGCACCGGACGCCTGGATCGTCAGCTTCACCAATCCGGCAGGCCTGATTACCCAGGCGATTTCCACCCACACCAAGGCCAAGGTCGTCGGCATCTGCGACACGCCGACCGAGTTGATCCACCATATCACCAAGGCGCTGGGCGCGGCCCCCAGAGATGTCCATTGCGACTATGTCGGGCTCAACCACCTCGGCTGGATCACCAGGATCATGCTGAAAGGCGTCGACATCACACAAAAGGTCCTGGCCGACGACAAGCTGCTTAGCCAGCTCTTTCCGGCGCCTCTCTTCGACGGCGACATGATCCGCCAACTGGGCATGATCCCGACCGAATACCTGTTCTTCTACTATAACCGGCGCCGGGCACTCGAGAATCAGAGGGCGCACGGCGCCAGCCGTGGCGCGGAAGTCGAAAAGCTCAATATCGAGCTCATCAAGACCCTGGATAGCGAACTGCGCGCCGGTTCCAACCGCGACGCAATCGCCACCTATGCCGCCTATCTCAACCGCCGTTCCGGCTCCTATATGCGCCTTGAAGCCAAGGGCGGCTCGGCCTTCGACAGCGACGCCAGCTTCCACGACGATCCTTTCCGTGTCGCCAGCGGCTATCACAAGATCGCCATGGATGTCATCGGCGCCCTCTGTTCGGACGAGCCCAAGCGCATCATCGTCAACACACGCAACCAGGGCACGCTCAGCGACCTCGACGACAACGACATCATCGAGACTCCGTCCCTGATCGGCAACGGGACGATCCAACCCGAAGAGATCGGGCGCCTGCCTGACGAAACAAGAGGCCTGGTGCACGCCATCAAGGCCTATGAGCGCGCGGCCATCGCGGCGGCGATTCAGGCCGATTCCGACTTCCTGTCCAATCCCCTGGCTCGCCTGATCGCCCGCAAGGCCTTCCTGCTGCACCCGGCTATCACCGATTGGGAAGCGTCCGATCCACTTTTGCGCGATTTACTCGACCCGACCTGTATTCATTGTTAGCGCTAGCATCACAGGAAAGTAATTAAATATATAAAACAAGCACATCGCCAATTTTCAAAGACAATACACCTACAAATAAAATCATATGTATGATCAATTACTCGTAACGTCTTAGGCGATATTGACAGTCATTTCGCAATGCCCGGGCCGTTACTGCCTGTCATTTGAAATGGATTTTTTATTTTATTGACAAATTGAAATATCTATTACATATTTTCATCACTGCTTGACTATTTTACCGCCAAAATTGGGGAGGCAATCCGATTTTGGCAACAAAAACAGACATGCAGGCCTGAAGTTCGTCGATTCGCGTCTTCGAAACTTGTCAAAACGAAGCCCGGCGCAACCCTGCTGTTATCGGCGCCGTGAAAAAGGGTCTTTTGGTGGTGACGCCGGGCCTCGTTGTACAGGTGACGGAACCGAAGGGGAAACCTGAAAACAATAAAAAACAGTTAGTTACAACCTTATGTGTCACGGACCGCGCACGCGGTCCGAAGATGGCAGACGCTCGTGCTTCGTCCTGTTTCCAGGCTGGGTGCACGGCGCTGTTCGCTATAATTCGCATCGTCTGGGTTGCGCTTAAGCCATCGTCAGCCGGTGCTCAAAAATGAAAACAAATGCTAGCACATCGAGGATCGTTTATGCGCAAAACACACATCTTAAGGCTTCTGGGCGCGACCGCCCTGACGACGACACTGTCTGCCGCCTTCATGGCCGGCTCCGCTTCGGCCGGTGATATCAGCGGCGTCGTCACCGATACCGGCACCAAAAAACCGGTTGCCGCGGCCACCGTGACCATACCCGGCACGCAATATACGGCAACCACCGGCGAGGACGGCAGCTATGTCCTGAAAGACGTCCCCGCCGGGCAATACAGCGTCGAAGCTGCGGCCTCCGGTTATCAGATCGGCACAGCGACGCAAAACGTCCCCGCCACCGGCTCGATTTCGCTCGATTTCGCCGCCTACCATACCGACACGACTGAAGTCGTCATCGTCGGCAACCGTTTCAGTGCCAAGACCATGCAGATGAAATCGGACAATTCGATTTCGGTTCTATCGGCGGCCGATCTCGATCACACCGCCGTCCACAATGCTGCTGAAATCCTGGGCCTGATGCCCAGCGTCAACGTCATGATGACCGGCAACTCCTTTATCGGCGGCATCGATGGCGCCTCGCGCGGCGAAGGCCAGTATGTTTCGATCCGCAGCATGAACTCGGAATATAATGTCAACCTGATCAATGGCGTCGAAGTCGCCCAGGCGTCGCCCTATTCGCGCGGCGTACAACTGAACCTCATTCCGCCGTCGGGCCTGCAAACCATCATCCTCAACAAGACGTCTATGGCCAATATGGACGGCGACGCCATCGGCGGCACGATCGACTTCCGCACGCCGACGGCCTTCGATTTCCACGGCAAGCAAAGCGCTTCGATCTCGGTCAGCGGCAATTTCGAGAGCCAGGCGCACGACCTGAAGGCCGACAGCACCGGCTATGCCGCCAGCGTCGACTTTTCGCGCAAGTTCGGCGCCGAGGAGAATTTCGGTGTCTATGCCAGCTACTATTACTCGCTGCGCCACTACGCCAACTCCGAACTCGGCGGTGTCATGGAAGCCTCGGGCGGCGACCGCGCCTACGCCTTCGCCTATGTCGATGCCGACGGCAATGTCCCGGCGGGCATGGACCCGGCCAAAGACCTGATCCTGGCCGGCTTCAATGTCGGCGTCTCCAGCGGCCATACCGAACTGGCCGGCGGCACCCTGGCCTTCGATTGGCGGCCCGATGTCGACACCGCCGTCTACGCCCATATGACCTATGCTCACGACTTCACGACCCAGAACTCCAGCCTCAACCAGATCGTCGGCGAAGGTACTGTCCATAACTTGGGAACCAGCCCGTTTAAAACAGACGCCGACGGCAATTTCATTCTGGATGGCGACGGCAACAAGATCGTCAGCGACAATGTCTACAAGACGGACGCCAACGGCGATTACATTTACGATGATGATGGCAACAAGATATTCCAGGGGAAGTATCTTCAAGTCGGGTCGGGCGCCAACGCCATGTACCAGACCACGATCCCGTTCGTATCCAACCGCCTGTGGTATGAAACCAATCCCGAGCACGCCAGTCTGAGCACGCTTGAGATCGGCATGAAGAAGCAGGTCGGCAACTGGCATTTTGAACCCAATGTCTTCTACTCCTACGGCCGTAACGACCGGCCCAACCACCTGGAACTGTGGACGACCTCAATTCCCAGCGGGTCGTCAAGCAGCGGCGCCGGCCCCTATGGCGGCGCGACGCTCGTGACCTACGGCGAGGATAATTTCCCGATCGCCCACCTGCCGGCCGACATGGAACATACCGCCCTCAACCCCGGAACTATGCCGGCGCCCTGCTGCTACGAGTTGACGGCCGGTTTCAGCGACCAGACCAAGACGGGTGCAAAGTTCGACGCCGGTTACGATTTCGCCAACGGCATGCTGGAATCGATCTCGTTCGGCGCCAAATATGTCGCCAGCGAGCGAGAAGTGACCAACCGCGACTATACGGTCTTCGACCCGAACCACGCCGCTACACTCCAGGATGACACCGGCATTTTTGATGGCTACTATCCCGGCTTCCCCGGCCGCTACGACTATCCGGTGCCGGTCATCAACCATCCTGAGCTCTACAGCCGCTTCCGCAGCCTGACGTCGAGCGGCCTCGACGCCTTCGGCGACATCTGCGCCGATCCGAGCCAGCCCGGCGGCATCGAGAGAAACGCCAACTGCAACACCCTGACGGGCTCCGAAGACGTCACCGCCGCCTATGTCATGGGCAAGTTCGTCACCGGCGATATCGAAATCTTCCCCGGCCTCCGTTACGAATCGACCAAGATCGACAATACCTACTGGGTCCGCGAACCAGCCATGACGGACGATCACTGGGACTCGAACAGCGCCAGCTTCTCGAAGGTCCTGCCCAGTATCTTCCTGAACTACCGCCCCGGCAGCGGCAGTGTCTATAAGGCCTCGATCTGGACCAGCTATACCCGCCCTCCCCTCTTCCAACTGGGCGGAAGCTCCAATGTCAGCGTCGATGCCTCGACCGGCACGACGACCATCACCTTGGGGAATCCCAATCTGAAGGCCATCGACGCCGTCAATTTCGACGCCAGCGGTTCATGGCGCACCTCGGAAGGCGGTTACCTGAGCATCGGCCTCTTCGCCAAGAAGCTCAGCAACTACATCTATGACAGCGGCACGGGCTATGTGAACAACGACGCCTCGGGCAGCGGCGCCACGCTCATCAAGCAGCCGCRCAACGGCGGCGACGCCAGCGTTCAGGGTATCGAGTTCGACGGCCAGCAGAAGTTTTCGAGCATGCCGGCGCCATTCGACGGCCTGTCGATCGGCGGTAACCTGACCCTGCAAAGCTCAAAGGCCGATATTGGCACCAGCTGGGGTCACGACGAGCGCATCCAGAACGCGCCGGACGTCACGGGGAATTTTGGCGTCTATTACGCCAAGAACAACCTCTCCCTCGACGTGCTCTACCACTATTCCGGCGCCTATGTGTCGACCTACGACATCCTGGGCAAGGGCGGCAGCTGGGATGATCTGTGGGTCGACCCCGTTCAGCACATCGACGTCCATGCCGGCTACAACTTCGGCAAGTTCAAGGTGGACCTCTCGATCGCCAACCTGACCAAGGCCTACACCTACTATTCGCACGTCGGCGAAAAGACCAAGGCCGTTTCCGACATCATCCAGTCGGGCCGCACCATGCTGGTCACGCTGAAGTACAATTACTAGCTTTTGTTGTCCCTCCCGGTGTGATGCGCGGAGACGTTCTCCCTCCTCTGCGATAGCCGGAACTTCAGCCCTTAATCCGTGTCCCTAGCGGATTAAGGGCTTTTTTTGTACACAAGCCCTGCTCCCTTTGTCGTCCTTCTGAAGGAACCCAGACCCATGTTGTCACGCCGTCAGCTTCTCAGTACCGCCGCCGCGACGGGTCTGGCCCTGGGTTCGCCTCTCAAGGCCGCCGCAGCCGCCACCGGCACGACTATAGGCGCCACGGCCTTCGTCGATCCGATGATCGGGACCGGCGGCCATGGCCACGTCTATCCCGGCGCCAGCCTGCCGTTCGGCATGGTGCAACTGAGTCCCGACACCGACAACTCGCGCTGGGACGCCTGCTCGGGCTATTATATCGAAGACGAGACCCTGCTCGGCTTTTCGCATACCCATTTGTCCGGCACGGGGGCGTCGGACATGCTCGACCTCCTGGTCGTGCCCGCTGTCGGCGAGGTGAAACTCAAGCCCGGCACCCTGAAAAATCCCGAGGGCAGTTACCGCACGCCGATGAGCCACGACGCTGAAATCGCGGTGCCCGGCTATTACAGCCTGACCCTGCCGGCCAGCGGCATCCGGGCCGAACTGAGCGCGACCCTGCGCGCCGGCATCCATCGCTACATCTTTCCAGCGGGCCAGGACGCCCACATCCTGCTCGATTGGCAACACGGCGCCCAGGAAGACGCCTATAACCGCACGGTGGCCTTCCTCGCCCATATCGAACAGCGCGGCGCCGATACGATTGTCGGCACACGCTGCGTCAATCAGTGGGCCGGCGGCCGCATCATCCATTTCGCGCTCAAGGTATCGCAGCCCTTCGCGTCGCTTCAGCTTTACAGCAATGACGAAGCCGTAGCCGGCGCCCGCGTCGACGGCGACATCCTGAAGGCCGTCCTGCACTACGGCCAGACGCTGACGGCGCCGCTGATGATCAAGGTCGCCGTGTCCGCCGTGGACATCGACGGCGCGCTCAACAATCTCAATAGCGACATCCCGGCCTGGGACTTCGAAGGGATTCGCGCCGCCGCCAAGGCCGCCTGGGATTCGGAACTGGCCCGCATCCGCGTCGAGACGCCGTCGGACAGCGATCGCAAGATCTTCTATACCGCCCTCTATCACGCCCACATGGCCCCCACCCTGTTCAACGACGCCGACGGGCGCTATCAGGGCATGGACAGCGCCATCCACCAGGTGGCGCCGGGACGCAGCAACTACTCGACCTACAGTCTGTGGGACACCTATCGCACCCTGCATCCGCTGATGACCATCATCGCCCCGCAACGGGCGGCGGAATTTGCCCAAAACCTGATCGAACAGGGTGAGGAAAGCCCCTACGGTCCCGTCGTCTGGCCGTTGCAGGGGCGCGAGACCCACTGCATGATCGGCTGGCATTCGGACTCGGTCATCGCCGAGGCCCTGGCCAAGGGCCTGCCCGGCATCGATGTGCAACGCGCCTGGGCGCTCTATAAGAAACTGGCCTTCGAGACCTCGACCACGGGGCTCGACACCTACCGCCGCATCGGTTACATCCCCGCCGACCAGGAAGACCAATCGGTCAGCAAGACGCTCGAATATTGCCACGACGACTGGTCGATGGCGCGCATCGCCGAGGCCGCGGGCGATTCCGCTTCAGCCCTGCAATTGCGCGCCCGGTCGCAGAATTACAAAAACGTTTTCGACAAGGTGTCGCAGTTCGCCCGCCCGCGTCTGCTGGACGGCACCTGGGCCGAACCCTTCGACCCGCGCGGCATGGGCCACGATTCCAAGGTGTGGTGGGACTATACCGAAAGCAACAGTTGGCAGGCCACCTTCCTCAATCAGCACGACATCTATTCCTATATCGACCTGTTCGGCGGCGACGCCGGTTACGAAGCCAAGCTCGACGCCCTGTTCAATGCCGATACCGCCCTGCCCTCCGATGCGCCGCCCGACATGACCGGCCTGATCGGCCAATATATCCACGGCAACGAGCCCAGCCACCATATCGCCTATCTCTATGCCTATGCGGGCGCGCACCATAAGACCCAGGCGCGTGTCCGCATGCTGCTTAAAACGCAGTACCGCGCCCTGCCCGACGGCCTCGCCGGCAATGAGGACTGCGGCCAGATGAGCGCCTGGTACATAATGAGCGCATTGGGCTTCTATCCGGTCGATCCGGTCAGCTGCGTCTATGTCTTCGGTTCGCCCCTGTTTCCGCAGGTCGAAATCCCCCTGGCGGCGGGCAAGACCCTGCGCATCTCGGCGCCGAAGACCAGCGACGCCAATATCTATATTCAGGGCGTCAAATGGAACGGCAAGCGCCACACCCGGTCATGGATCAGCCATGCCGAACTTATGGCCGGCGGCGTGCTCGAATTCGACATGGGCCCGGCGCCCAACCTGCTCTTCGGCGCCGACAAGGCCGATCGGCCGCCCTCGTTTACGACGACCTGACCACAGAGCGGCGTGTGATTCGGAGTAGATCGGCGGCATTTTCGCACGCCGACCACACTCCGATTGTTTTATGTCATTGATTTATTTTGATTTAGTATAAATATACCGCTCAATTCGGAGCGTGTCATATTGCCGTGGCCCGGCGGCCGACAATGGCGGCCCCGGCCATTCCGCCATCTTCACGCCGGTACGCCGGGACGACAAGCGGCGAATCGGAGTGCTGCAGAACGCGCAGACGCACGGCGCGATCGATCGCGGCGATCAGGGGCGTGGCCGAAGCCAGGCCACCGCCTACCGGCACAATGGTAGCGCCGGTGACATTGACCACCAAGGCCAGCGGACCGGAGATCAGGTTCAGGTAGCCGGTCACGGTTCGACTGGCTGCCGGATCGCCGGCCTGCCAGCCGTTGACGATTTCAAGGCTGGTGGCGGCGCGGCGATGCAACAGGCCGTGCAGGCGTTCAATGCCACGCGCCCCGCCGATGGTATCGACGCAGCCCGATTGACCGCAGGCGCAGCCAAGGACCGGAATAGTCACCGGTCCGTCGCCGTAGTCCACGGCACCGGGTATGACCGGGCCATGGCCCCACTCGCCGCTGCCCTTGACCAGACGCCCGCCGGCAGCGAGGCCGCCACCGACGCCTGTCCCCAATATGGCGCAGAAAACGACTTCGTGGCCGCGCCCGGCACCCTCATTGGCCTCGGCCAGGGTCAGGCAATCGGCATCGTTGGCGACCACCACGCGACGGCCGAGATCGGCGCTGAATTTGGCCGCCGGATCGATGCCGGACAGACAGGGGATATTGGCCGCGGTCGCCACACCGTTGTTGTCGATCGCGGCCGCCAGCGACAGGGCGGCGGGGGATGACGGATGGCCGAGGTGGCCGTATCGGTCTATCAGGCCGCCGACCGCTGCCACCATGTCGGGCCATGAGGCCTTCGGCGTGGGTATCTTGTCGAGCTTGACCAGATCGCCCGGCGCCCTGGACAGGCCGAACTTGATGAAGGTTCCGCCGATATCGAAGCAGAAGACGGGAAATTCGGACTCAAATACGGCGGCAGCCACGAATGCCCTCCTCGGGCGCTGATTCACAGGACGGGTCGGTTATGCAATCTTCCCGACGGAGGCGATAGCGAAAAGCCCCGGACAGGGCGAATTTTCACACCATGATGCCGATACGGGCGATAGAGACGATCGGCTTTTCATTCACCGCCTTGGGCAGGTGGACGCGCAGATACCGACCCCGATGGCCTTGTGCAAACGGGAAGCGGCGCAGCGAGCGGCAATCGGCCAGTTGGCTGCAATCGCCCTCGGCCGCGGGATCTCCCCAGGTTTGGCCGTCCTCGCTGACCCACACGCTGTAAGCGGCCGGCGCCGCGCCGCCATAAAGCATCCACTGTCCGCGTTGCAGGGTAAAGCCCTTTAGGTCGTAGATCTGTCCGAGGTCGATGACGACGTCCAGGGGTTGGCCGGCCGGCGCGCTGCACATGTCGCCGTCGGGCGATTCATCCCAGGTCAGCAGGACGTTCGGAGCGTCGCCATTCGACGACACAATGCGCCAGCCGGTCTTGACGACGTCGTAATCGATGCTGATCACGGCGCTGTCCTGGCCCGTCGCTACGCGGGTGGCCATGGCGCGCACGGTACCGCCGCCCGGCAAGGCCACCGGCCCGTCATAGGCTGTCGCCGGTACTGCCCCGTCGATACTGTAGACGATACGGCAATCGGCGCCCGCCGTGATCGTCACCGTGCCCTGATCGTCGCGGCTAATCACCGGATCTTCGACGATCGCCGGCAGACGATAAAGGCTGAACTCGGAGATGACCGGCGACGCCGCCGCCTTGAGGATGCGCAACCGCACCTTTTGCGCTGTCACCGGTGCGTCCAGACGGATCACGCGCTGGGCGCCGATGCAGGTATGCTGAGCAATGCCGGTCCACTGCCCGTCCTGCTCGATCTCGACGACATAGTCGTCGATGCGCACACCGTAACGCGTGTCTTCGCGCAGGCGGATAAGGTCGAAGGTCGCCGGCGCGGCCAGGTCGAGCGCGATCCACGCCCCGGCCTTGTCGTCCTCGCGCGCCGCCCATGCACGCCCCTTTTGCAGAACATGAGCGGCCGCAAACGCCTTGCTGAAAACGCTGCTGGCCGACACCTGGGCGCCTGAGTTGAAGTTGCGGCTGAAGGTCTGATCGAGCAGATCGCGGAAGCCTTTCAAGGCCGCGACATCGGCTTCGAAAATGCGCCCGCGGCGATCGGGCGGCGCGTTCAGCAGCAGGCAGGCGCCGCGCCCGACCGAGGTCAGGTACAGCTTCAGCAGATTGGCGACCGAGCGCACCTTGTCGTTCTCGTCGGCATGCCAGAACCAGCTGTGGCGGATCGAGACGTCGACCTCCGCCGGGTTCCACAGGCTGCCGCCGCGAATGCCCGAATTGCCCAGTTCCGGCGTGAACGGCAGGCCGCTCATGGTCGGCCAACACGGATCACCCGCCACGCCGGCCTCGTTACCGACCCAGCGTACCTCGGTATGGGCATCGGCAAACATGACCGCGTGCGGCGCCAGCCGCCGCACGATACCGTAGGTTTCCGCCCATTGATAATAGGTGGGGGCATCGATGGTGCGCGTTTCGCGGGCGCCGCCGTAATAACCCAGGCCGCCATTGGCGCCGTCGAACCAGACCTCCCAGATAGGCCCATAATTGCTCAGCAACTCGGTCAGCTGGTTGTGGTAATAGGTAACATATTCCGGTTGGCCGTATTGGGCATGGTTGCGATCCCATGGCGACAGATAGACGCCGAATTTCAGCCCGGCCCGGGCGCAGGCCCGGCTGATATCGCGGACGATATCGCCCTTGCCGCCCTGGAACGGGCTGTTCTTGATCGAATGCTCCGTATAGGCGCTGGGCCACAGGCAAAAGCCGTCATGATGCTTGGCGGTCAGGATCAACTGTTTCATGCCGCCAGCCTTGCACGCGGCGACGATCTGGTCGGCGTCGAAGTCGGTCGGGTTGAAAATGGCCGGATCTTCGTCGCCCAGGCCCCAGTCCCGGTCCGTGAAGGTATCGACGGTGAAATGCAGGAAGCCGTAGAACTCCATGGCCTGCCAGGCCATCTGGCGCTGCGAGGGCACGGCGCCATAGGGCGTCGGCGCCACGGCGGCGGCCATGACGCCGACAGGGGTTACGGCGAAACCAAGCCCGCCGGCGATCGATTGAACCACGGCACGTCGTGAAGGCGTCATGATACGGGCTTCTCCGCTGTAAAGGCTGATATTACAGGGTTTGCGTGACTTTTTTCAAATATATCGGGGCATCGGGATCGAGGCCGCGCGCCACGGACAGGGCATTGGCCAAGCGGTAAAACCGCTGGATCATCAGGATCGGCTCCAGCGCGATGTCGGTCGGCGCCGGCGTCTCCATGACCAGGGTGTGGGCCAGGCGCTCGCCGAATTCCGCGCTTGTTGCCCGTACCCCCTCGCCCGCGGCATCCGAGGTAGCGAAGGCCAGAACCGGAAAGCCCTTGCCGACAATGGTCATCGGCCCGTGACGAACCTCGGCCGCGCTGAAGGCCTCGGCATGCAGGGCGCAGGTTTCCTTGAGTTTCAAGGCCGCTTCCTGAGCGATGCCGAGGCTCAAACCGCGCCCCAGCACAAACAGGTTGCGCGCCCGCGTCAGGGTATCCAGACCCTCGGGCCAGTCCTGGTCGAACGCTGCGCGTAAGGCTTCCGGCAGGACGTCGAGGGCCGCTTGCAACGCCCTGTCCCCTGTCCAGGCCGCCACCAGGGCCGCGACGGCCGCCAACGAAGCGATAAAGGACTTGGTCGCGGCAACGGAATGCTCGCCGCCGGCGCTCAGGGCGATGACCTCGTCGGCCAATGCCGCCAGGGGTGACTCCGCATCATTGACCAGAGCCAGAACAAAGGCGCCACCGCGTTTGTAGGCCGCGACCGCCGCCAGCAGGTCGGGACTGCGTCCCGATTGGGAAATGGCCAAACACAGGCTGTTCGGTATCGCCACGGGCGCGTCATAGATCGACGTCACCGACAGGCCCATCGAGGCCGTTGGAATACCCAATCGCGTCTCGATCAGATATTTGCCATAGGTGGCGGCATTGTCCGAAGATCCGCGCGCGCACGTCATGACCACGGCGGGCGGATGGGTGCGCAACCGCGTCGCCACCCGGTTTAATACATCTTCATTCTGTCGCAGAAGATTTTCGACGGCCTTCGCGGCGTCGCGAGCCTCCTGGAACATGAGCGTACGGTCGGGATGCTTCATGATCATCGCGCTACGGTGTGCGACAAGCTTTCGCAAGACATGGGAATTGGCCTTCTGAAAAGCGGCAGACCCAATCTTTAAAGCACATTAGGCCATATTTGCAAAATTAATTCTATAATTATAATTGATAGAATATTTGTTACGTCTGATGTTCCGACGCGCGAGTCGCTGAGCGGTAAGACCGTTACGGTGTTCGAAATTTCGAACCGAACTTTCACATTCAAAAAGGTTTCTATAGACAGAACTCAAACGGCCGCTTATTTGTTATGACAAATCACGTATTGGTAAGCATAACCTCATGTTACAGGTTTCTTCTCGTCAGAAACATCCATCGCTTCCGGGGCAAGGCGGCGACTCAATCTTGTCGCAACCCTTATCTCACAAGGGCAAGTGTCTGATCCAGTCTCCAAATCCTGTGCGGGTTAACGGATGAGCGCGTCCATTCTGCTCGAGGTTTGCGTCGATACGGCAAAGGGCCTGGAAATTGCCACCACCTACGGCGCCGACCGCATCGAACTATGCGCCGGCCTGTCCGTCGGCGGGCTGACGCCCAGCACCGGCATGATGCAACTTGCCGCCCAGACAGACTGCCCGACGCGCGTCATGATTCGTCCGCACGGCGGCGGCTTCACCTATAATGACGACGAACTGGACATCATGCTGCACGATATTGACGCGGTGGCGGCCGCCGGTCTCGAGGGCGTCGTTTTCGGCGCCAACCGCCCCGGCGGCATGTTGGACGAAAACGTTCTGTACCGCCTGACCAATCATTCCCGCAGCAGCGGATTGAAGACGACGCTTCACCGCAGTTTCGATTTGGTTCCCGACTATCTCCAGGCCCTGACGGTGGCGCAGGATTTGCGCATCGACACCATCCTGACCTCCGGGGGCCAGGCCTCGGCGCTCGAAGGCCTGCCAATGATCGGCCGCCTGGTCAAGGCTGCCCATGCCGATCCGTCAAGACCGGCCATCGAGATTCTCGCCGGTGGCGGTATCGATGCGGCGAACGTGCACGACTTCATACGCAGCGACGTCTTTTCCATCCACGCCTCGTGCAGCCGCGAAGACGCGCCGGGCTCCGAGCGGGCAGTGACACTCGGTTTCGCCAGCCGGCGCCAGCGGGAGACCGATCCCGAACTCGTCAGGGCTTTGCGCAATGCGCTTGACCGCCCTTTCGCCACCTTCGCGGATGCCCCTGCTGCCCGGCAAGATCATGGCCAGCAAGATCAACGCCAGCAAGATCAACGAAGGAGATAAACCATGTCCTTTTTCGAAGTATTGCCTAATTTTCATGTCAGCGATCACGGCCCCCTGTATCTGCAACTCGGCCGCGCCCTGCGCGAGGCCATACTGGACGGCAGCCTGGCCGACAACGACGTGCTGCCCACGGAACGCGAACTGGCCAGCCAGTATCAGATATCGCGTATGACCGTGCGCAAGGCCCTGAGGGACCTTGAGGTGGAAGGCCTGCTGATGCGCCGTCAGGGCTCCGGCACCTTCGTCGCCCCGCGTTGCGAACGCAATCTCGCCAACCTGTCGTCGTTCAGCGAAGACATGATGGCCAGCGGCCGCCAGTCTCAAAGCGTGTGGATCCGCCGCGAAGCCGGTTGGGTGACACCGGACGAATCCATGTCGCTCGGCCTGTCGCCGGGCGCCGGGATCTACCGCTTCCAGCGCATTCGCCAGGTCGACGACCGGCCCGTGGCAATCGAGACCTCGGTCGTTCCCGCCTACTGCCTGCCGTCGGAACTGGCCGTGGAGGACTCGCTCTACGCCGCTCTCAAGGCGACAGGGCATCGTCCGGTGCGCGCGCTCCAGCGTTTGCGGGCCGTCTTGCTGCAGGCGACCGAAGCCGGCTTGCTGGGCGTCGAACCCGGCTCGGCCGGGCTCTTTATCGAACGGCGCGGCTTCCTCCGCGACGGCCGAACGGCCGAATTCACCATCGGCTATTATAGCGGCGACGCCTCCGACATGGTGTCCGAATTGACCATTCCGTCCGAGACGCCCGGGCCTCCCGCCTCTCCCCATACGACGTCTCGGACCGCAAAACCACGGCGCGCCCCAGTTGACGCTCCTGTTGACAACGACATGGCGGCAATGGAAGGCTGAGTCTTGTCATGACCAACCCGAACCGCTTATCGAAGCCACCATCCTTTACCAAGCGGTCGTCTCCGCGCCAGGTGAACGATCAGGCCGGCCAAATTCGCGGCGCCAACATGCTCGACGCCGCCGAGCATAACAAGAAACTCGTCCTCCAGACCATCCGGGCCGACGGCCCTATTACCCGGCCCGAGATTGCCGAGCTGACCGGGCTGACCGCCCCCAGCATCTATACCATCACCAAAGGGCTTCTGGCGCGCGACCTGCTGCGCGGCGCCGGCCGAACCAGCGGCGATCGCGGTCAACCGGCAACACCCCTGACGGTCAATCCCGGCGGCGCCTTTTCCCTTGGGCTCAATGTCGACCGCGATCACGTTACCCTGGTGGTGTTGGATTTCGCCGGTTATCAGCGCGCCACGTTCAGCCAGGAAATCAAATTCGCCCTGCCCGACTACGTCCGGCAGTTCGTCAGCGAGTCGCTGGCGGAGGTCGTCAATTCGGGTCTGATCCCCATGGACAAGATTGTCGGCATAGGGGTGGCCCTGCCCGACGATCTCGGGCGCGTCCGCCTTCCGGGCCAGCCGGCGGCCTTCAGCGCCTGGACAGAGGTCAAGGCCGAGACCTTTCTCGCCGACATCACCGACATTCCCGTCCGCGTCGAAAACGACGCCGCCGCGGCGGCCATCGGCGAAATGCATTTCGGCGGCGGGCTGGAATCCGATTCGTTTTTCTACGTTCTGATCAGCGCCGGCCTCGGCGGCGGCCTGGTCATCAATCGCCACTATGTCCGCGGCGCCCACGGCCGCAGCGGCGAGATCGGCTTCCTGCCCAAGGTCAATCCGTTCCGTCCGCGACGCTCGGACCTGCGTCACACGGTCGGCGATACCGTCCTGTTGTCAGATCTTTATGACGACCTTTACGAACAGGGCGTCCTGGCCAGGTCTCCCGCCGACCTGGCCGCCTTGCCGCCGGCCCAGCTGCACCTGGCCGATCCGTGGGTCGAATCCGTGGCCGACCATCTTTATCTGCCGATCCTGACCCTCTTCTGCGGTATCGACCCCGACGCCATCTATATCGGCGGCCGCTTGCCGCCGGTCCTGCTCGACAAGTTGTGCCTGGCCCTGAATGCGCGGTTGTCACACAATCTCGATGTCGCCTGGTCCAAAATGATCGTCCGTCCGGCCCGTCTTGGCGAAAATCCGGCGGCGGTCGGTGCCGCCATACTCTCCTTCGAAGGTCTCTGGCAGCACGGCGAGCGGTAGCATGGGCTGCCCATGCGCCGTTTCGGAAGATACCAGGCGTGACAGTATAACCTATTTCCGGTTTGACCTGACCACTTTCATATCATATATAAAAGTGGGCTATTATTGGCGGGCGATCTTTCCCCGCGGGCCCTTTGAACATATGCGTTCGGGAGACTCCATGACGTCGTTGAAAGCTTTGGGCGCGGCAATGACCAATGAGTCCGATCCTTTGTATTTCCAGCTCCAGGCAGCCCTGCGACAGGCCATTAAAACAGGTCAACTCAGCCCGGAAGACGCCATCCCCACGGAACGCGAACTGTCCGAGCAATTCAGCGTCTCCCGCATCACCGTGCGCAAGGCCGTCGACGGCCTGGTCTATGAAGGTCTGCTGACGCGCCGCCGCGGCGCCGGCACCTTCGTCGCCAAACGCGTCGAAAAGAGCTATTCGAAAATGTCGTCCTTTACCGAGGACATGATTTCGCGCGGCCGCAAGCCGAGCAGCACCTGGATCTCGAAATCGTCGGGCACGGTCAACCCGGAAGAAGCGCTGTCCATGGGCCTGTCGCCGGGGACTTTGGTCTATCGTTTCAATCGCCTGCGCTTCGCCGACGACTCGTCCATGGGCCTCGACTATGCCACGGTTCCGGCCGACTGCCTGCCGTCGCTCGATGCCGTCAAGGACTCGCTGTACGAAGCCCTGGAGCGCAACGGCACCCGCCCGGTGCGCGCCTTGCAAAGATTGCGCGCCGTCGCCTTTAATGCCGAACAGGCGGAATTGCTTGGGATTTCTGTCGGCGCCCCCGGCCTGCTGATTGAACGCCGCGGCTTTCTTGCCGACGGCAGGCCGGCCGAATTCACCCAGTCCTATTATCGCGGCGACGCCTACGACCTGATGTCCGAACTTAATCACGGTTAGGCCGTTATTTTTTTATATTCGAAATTATTTTTACGGTTGCCAAGGTTCCGGGCAACTGCTGTAGTTGTCATAACAAATTTGACGCGACAGGTGGAAAATGGACCGTATGACCCTCACGCGCAGACATTGGCTCATCGCCGGCACCGCCGCAGCCGGCGTCACGGCCATCCCCGCGCTCGCTGCGGCCCGTGGTCCCCTCCCCTACGGCGCCACGCCGTCACCGCGGCAACTGGCCTGGCAAGGCTTGGAGACCTATGCCTTCGTCCATTTTACCGTCAACACCTTCACCGATCGCGAATGGGGGCTGGGCGACGAAGACCCGGCGATTTTCGCCCCTTCGGATTTTAGCGCCGACCAGATCGTGACGGCGGCCAAGGCCGGCGGCCTGAAGCAGCTGATCATCACCGCGAAACATCACGACGGCTTTTGCCTATGGCCGACCGCCTATACCGACCACTGCATCAAACACAGCCCCTATAAGGACGGCAAGGGTGACATCGTCGGCGAGCTGGCCGCCGCCTGCCGGGCGCACGGTCTGAAATTCGGCGTCTACCTGTCGCCCTGGGAC
>NZ_JBFUDD010000019.1:0-93164 GCF_056404915.1 Asticcacaulis sp. P2_B1
TGAGAAAAACCTACCAAGCTTGCCCTGCCATGTCAACGGGAAAATTACGAACTATAATAATTAATTTCACATATCGTAATCATGCGGCAACATAATACCCGTCAAAAATCGCCATATTGAGATTCGGAGCGTCGGTTTTCCGCCAATCCGGACACAGCCACTCCGAATCTCGCCGTCCCGCCCCAACATCCGAGATAGCGACCAGCCTAATCGGCGGCCATTCGCAGTTCCGTTGGCGGCGAATACACAGCAGGGCGAGTAAGGTCCTCGTACGCGAATCTGTCAAAATGCGCGGCGCATCCCTGGCCGGACATGTCCTGGCATGCCACGCCGACGAAGGCGCCGGTGAAGCTGGCGTGGCCGGGCAGGGTGGCTTCGTCGGACAAGATGGAGGCGTCGAAAACCTCCTCTATGTCCGTCCAGCTGTCGGCGCCCTGGAGACGGAAGGAAAACCGGAGTTCGGCATAGGCGACCTCGGCCCTCAGCTCGACCGGGCCTTCCGGCAGCGGGTAGATGCTGGAAAAGGCTTCGGGCTCGACCGGATCGGGCAGGGCGGACATGACCCGGATATGGCGTCCGTTTTCCACATCGAAGGTCACATAGCAGTAGTGGAACTTTGTCGAATTATAATAGCAGACAAGGCCCGCGGACTGCTGAAAATGGTGCGGGGCGTAGTCCATGACGGTGGTGGCGGTGAAACAGAAGGCGTCCTGACGCCGCGCGACCAGGGCCTGTTCGAAATGACTGCCGATGCTTTCTCGCCCGAACAGGGTGAGGTGGCCGGCGCGGACGCCGAGGCTGAAGATCGTCGCCGGCTCGGGCGTGCGCAGCCATTGAAAATCTTCCGGCAGGCAGGGGCCGTTGAAGTCGTAGTGCACCTTGCGAACGGCGGGGCCAATGGCGGGCGATGGATTGGCCGACGCGACAAGCCCCGGGGCTTCCGACAGGGGGATCGCGGGTTCCAGCCAGCCGTCCTTCGTCCACTGGACCGGCTGAATGGCCGTTTCACGTCCCAATACGCATCGGTCCGTACCCGGGAGAGGGCGGGCGCAAAGATAGGCCATCCACCAGGATCCGTCCCGCGCTTCGACGAGGTCGCCATGCCCGGCACGTTGCAAGGGCAGGTCGGGCCGGCCGCGGCTGGTTAAAACGGCGCTATGCGGGGAGACCTCGTACGGGCCGCGGAGGTTTCGCGATCGCGCCATGATGACGGCGTGATCCCAGCCGGTTCCGCCTTCGGCGACGATGAGATAATACCATCCATCGCGTTTGTAGAGATGAGGGCCCTCGGTGAAGCCGAGCTCGGTGCCTGAAAAGATGAGGTCGACCTCCCCGACCAGGGCCTGGCGGGCGTGGTCGTATTCCTGCAGCACGATGCCGGCAAACCGGTTGTGGCCCAGGCGATGATCCCACAGCATGTTGAGTAGGTAGGTCCTGCCGTCGTCATCGTGAAACAGCGACGGATCGAAGCCGCTGCCGTTCAGATAGACCGGATCCGACCAGGTTCCGTCGATCCGGTAGGCGGTCACAACATAGTTCTGGAAGTCCCGCAGAGACACGCCTTCGCCGCCCTGGACGGTCGTTCGGCCGTAACGCCGCACGATGGAATAGGTCAGGTAAAAAACACCGTCGCGATGGGTCAGGCACGGCGCCCACACGCCGCAGCTGTCCGGGCTGCCGCGCAGATCCAGCTGGGATGGCCGGCTCAGCGGCCGCGTGATGAGGCGCCAGGTCTCAAGGTCTTTCGAATGGTGGATTTGAACGCCCGGAAACCATTCGAACGTGGAGGTGGCGAGATAGTAGTCGTCCTTGACGCGAACGATGGACGGGTCGGGATTGAAACCACGGATCACGGGATTGCGGATCACGCTTTATCCTCCGATAAGGCCGGCTGAGGCCTGACAAGAAGCCAGAGAAGGGCGGCGCCGACCAGGTCTATGCCGCCCAGGATGACGAAAAACGGCGCGTATCCCGTGGTGGCGACAAGCGTGCCCATGGCCAGAGTGAACAGCAGCGCGCCTAAATTGGCCATGGTTCCGACCATGCCGGTAACGGTGGCGACTTCGCTGCGGCGGAAGAGGTCCGACGACATGGTAATGACCGTGACCGACAGCGTTTGGTGAGCAAAGGCTGCCAGGCAAAGCAGGGCGATGGCGGCATACGGACTGGCCACCGAGGCGACAAAAACGACGGGAATCATCATCACGGCGCCGGCCGTAAAGGTAAAGCGGCGGGCATTGATAAGGTTCACGCCGAATTTCTGGAAAACGGCGACCAGGGCCGGACCGAACAGGCAGCCCAGGTCGGCGGCAACGAAAGGCAGCCAGGCGAACAAGGCTATGTGTTTGAGATCAAAGCCCCGTACGGAACTGAGATAAAGCGGCATCCAGAAGACGAGCGTGCCCCAGGTCGGGTCGGCGAGGAATCGCGGCAGGGCTATCCCCCAGAAATTGCGCTGGCGCAGAATTTTGAACGGCGAAGGTTTCGCATCGGTCGCGGCCAGATGAGCTTCCTGGCCGCTGTGGATATAGTCGAGTTCGGCGCGAGTGACGGATTTATGGGTGTCGGGCGACCGGTAGCAGAAAAGCCACAGGAAGGCCCAGGCTATGGCCAGCAGGCCGGTGATCACGAAGGCGGCCTGCCAGTTGTAATAGAGGATGGCCCAGGCGACGAGTGGCGGCGCCAGCATGGAGCCGGCGGACGCGCCGATATTATAGATGCCGCTGGCGACGCCGCGTTCCTTTGCCGGAAACCATTCCGAAACGACCTTCAGACCGGCCGGTTGCGCCACGCCTTCGGCGAAGCCCTGCAGGCCGCGAAGCCAGGCAAAGGCGTGCCAGTTGCCGGCCAGGGCATGGGCCATTGTGATGACACCCCAGGCGATGGCAAAGGCGAACAGTCCGATTTTGAGGCGCACGACATCGAGAATAAATCCGGCGATCGGCTGCAGCATGATCCCGAACTGAAAGGCGCCCGTAATCAAGCCATAGTCTTTTTCGGTAATATGCATGCTTGTCATGATGGTCGGCGCCGCCACGCTCAGGGCGCTGCGCGTAAGATAGTTGATAATCGTGCCCAGCATGACGAGAGCGATCACGCCCCACCGTACGCCGGGTTTTTTTATAGCCGCCATGCGCGTTCATCCTGGGGAAGCCTGAGCCCGAAGGCCCGGAATGAAAAAAATGCCCCCCTTTTGTGATGGGAAGGGGGGCGAGTCGAGGAACCAAAACGGGTTACGCTTACACTCGATAGACACCTGACGGCGGGAGACCGTCAGGTGGTACCATCGATCGCCTTAGAAACTACCCTTGAAGCCGACCGTGATATAGCGGCCCATATCGTCTTCAAAAGCGGCAGTCGGGTAGAAGAGGCCTGGGATACCCGAGTTCCCCGGCAGGAGCGGAGCGCGTGTATCGCCAAGATTGCTGATGTTGATATACATTTCACTCTTGCCCGACATCAATTCGAACGACTTGCTGATCGTCAGGTCGATGACGTTCATCGAAGGCAGGTATGGAATACGATAGTTTTGCGTATTGCCGTTCAGAGCATTATCGCTGGTCGCCATTCTTGCCTTGCCAATATATTGATCCTGGACGGCCACCGACCAATCCTTGTTGGTATAGGACAAGAAGGTTGTCTGCCGGTACTTCGGCTGGAAAGCCCACTGGGGTGTGGTGCCGGGAATATTGACCGTCGTATTGGTCGGCTGGATGCTGATCAGGCTCCGCACGGCAAAACGACCTGGCAACCAAGACTCCATAGTCCAGGCGTAATTTGTCTCGATATCATACCCTTTGATTTCCGTGCTGGCCGCATTCAGAGGCGAATTGAAAATTTTCGACGGGAAATTCGCTGCGGTCTTGTAGTTCGGGTCCGATGGATCGGTGATCGGACGAACGGCGAGGGTACAGAAGTTTGACGTGTAGGTCGGCGCGCTGGCGAGACACAGGTTTTGGATCGCCGTATTGTTGTAGCTGATGCCCGTGATGGCATCCGTCATTTTCGTGTGGTAATAATCGAGCGACAGGTTGAAGTTCGGGATGAAGCTTGGCGTAAAGACGATACCAAGTGTTTCCGTCCGCGCAATTTCTGGCGTCAGGTTGGCGTTACCCGAGGTTTGCAACTGCGTATTGTTCACCGTGTTGGTGAGCAGATCCGTGAAGCCCGTCGAGGATATACCGGCAGGTTGGTAGAGATCGTTCAGGTTCGGCGCCCGGATGTCGACGGACTGGGTGCCGCGGATGTGGATCATCGAGTTCAGATGCCAATCCAGACCAAGCTTCCATGACTCAACCGCGTCAAAGGTGGAATACTTGGTGTAACGACCCGCCGTAGCCAAGGTTAGATCCTGAACCAGGGGAAGGTCTTTCAACAAGGGAATGTTGAACTCAAGCGCCCCTTCGGAGACGTCGCCTTCGGCATCCACAGGGTTATTGGTGTTCTGGACCCACAGGGCCGGTGCGCCGCCGACGCCACCATTCGCCAAACACATGCGCAGACCGGTACAGTCGACAAAATCCGTTGGGGAGGCGTTGGTGGTCATCTTGTAGGTTTGGTGGCGGACGTCGATCGAGGCGTTGGCCTTGATCTCACCGGCTGGAAGGCCAAAGCCCCAAAGACCACCGCCGATGGAGGCCCCGAAGTTCTGCATGGTTTGATCCAGCGTCCAGTGCGTTTCCGAACGCAGGTACTCATAAGACGCGACCGACGGGCCGTTCGGATCGGTAATGTTGGTGGGTACGCAACCCGGATAAAGGGACGCATAGGCCGCCTGAGTCGAAACCCAGCACACGATGCTGCCGCCGACATTGACGCCATTAACAATCGTGCCTGGCGGCGCGATAACGGCATCGAGGGAGGCCAGGTATTTGGCGTTGCTTGTATTGTTGGGATTTGAGACCGTCAGTCGGCTTGAGCTGTTACTATAGTAGACATCCCAGTCAAAATTACCGAGCTTGCCGGTCAGGCCGGTTTCAAAAGCCAAATTCTTCTGATCTGAAATCGTCTTGTAAACGCGGCCCTGGGCACCGGCATCCACACCACCGATCTTGTTCCAGATATAGGAAGGCACGGAAAGGATAGGTGTGTTTGGCGGCGGTGGCGGCGTTGTGCCGTGAACGACTGTGCCATCATAACTTACCCTGTCGTTGGCAGTTGGCGGAGACGATGGCAAACAATTCCAACCGGCGGCCGCAGGCGTGCCGCAAACGACGTTGGCGCCCAGCAGGGCTTGACTGGCCGGCGACAGATAAGGGTTGTTGGCAAAGATATGTTTTGGACGCCCTGAACCGGATGAGCTCACGACCGTATTGACCCAATCCGACGTGTTACCGGCCTTGGCCAGGCCAATCTGGGCGTAACCGTGGACATTGTCGGAAAAATCATAGTCAAAACGCGTGAAAGAATCGGTCATGTCGATACCGGAGCGGAACGTGCCGAACTTGACGTAACCACCGTCACCACCGGATTCAACGCCGCCGCTACCCGTCGCCGTGCCGTGGGTGAGCGGGCTGAGGTTGCCGGCCGACAGGAAGGTATAATCGTTGACGGTACAAGCCGAGCCACAGTTCACACGGCCGGTCATGGGTTGGCCGATGACGCGCGCATAGGGCGTATTGGTAAAAGGATTTGCGACCGTGCCGTTGCCGGTCATCAGCCAGGCCTGACCATCCTTGCCGTAGGGACGGGCGCTGATGGGAATCTTGTCTTGCTGACGATAGCGGAGAGACGTTTCAAAGTGGCCGCGGCCGTCGAAAAGTTCCGTGCCCCAGGCGGCGGCAGCTTGAAACTCCTTGCCGTCCCCATAATTGGAAACGCCGGTGTCGACCTTGTATTTGAAGCCGTTAAATTTTTCATCGATGACAAAATTGACCACGCCGGAAACGGCATCCGAACCATAGACGGCGGAGGCGCCGCCGGTGACGATATCGACGCGCTTCATGAGGATTTGCGGCAGAATGTCGATATTGACCGTACCGTCCTGATTGTTAGGCGCGATGCGGTGGCCGTTGAAAAGCACAAGGGTGCGTGAAGGGCCGAAATTGCGCAGGGCAAGGACGTTGCCGCCGTTATTGTTGGCACCATTGCCCTGGTTGCGTGGAGTGCGGCCGCCGATGATTTGCGGCAGCTTGTTCAAGGCGTCGGGGATGTCGCTGGGTGTTGTCGCCTCCATTTGGGCGACGGTTACGGCGGTGATCGGCGTCGGCGACTTTTCGTTGGTCTTGATGAGACGCGAACCGGTCACGGTTACGGTTGTGACGTCCGACGCGTCAGCTGGTGACGCGGCCGGGGTTTGCGCGGCAGCCGTGGCCCCTTCCTGAGCCGCGTCCGCTGCCCTGGCGGCACTAACGGATAACGAAGCGGCTGCGATGAGCACAGCCATAGACGTTCCCAACATACGGTACGATGACATAATCCACTCCCTTGAGATTTATATGGCCTGATGACCATTTTATTTAGTCAGACTATTAATGGCCATTTAGCCATACTAATGGGCTACAGTGAAATCGTACAATCGTCAATCAAGGGCAGAATATGGCCTAAAAAGAGCCAGCATTGTGCTATATTTACGACAGTTTGGCGCCGTTGCACGGTTACGTACCGTTTTAGACCTTCACGCTTCAATTAAAAAGTCATACTTAAGATGCCGAAGATGTCCGGCCTGACATTTGCCACGGGTTTATGTCGTGCCTGAAAAGATCATGGTCAGTGCCGTATTTGCTGCAACATCAACGGACTTAGCAGCCATTTAAGCAAGAACAGTTGCAGGTGTTCGGCGAAACATCGGACAATGCAAAATATAGAGACGTATTCTTCGACCTTAAACTGCCTGATTACAGCACATTATCGCAAATTGTCCGCACATAATGAATTTCATTAAATCAGGAGGGTTGGTATAGTCTTTGTCCCTAAGATTTCTTACGCTGTCTACTGCCATTTTTATGTTCGGTTGCGCCGCTACCGGGTTGCGCTCCTCCTCACCCTTGGCCAGCGACGCGCAGATCAGCGCGGCCGAGCAGAGTGCGCTGGCCGAAATGGCGGCCGAAGCGCGCTGGAACGATCCATTTCCTCCGTTCAAGGTGATGGGAAACATCTATTATGTCGGCACGACCGGCGTGAGTTCATGGCTCATCACCACGCCGCATGGCCACATCCTCATTGACGGTGCGCTGCCCCAGACACCGCCGCAAATCATCGCCAACATCCACGCGCTCGGCTTCGATATTCACGATGTAAAGTATCTCCTGAACAGCCACGCCCATTTCGATCACGCCGGCGGGCTTGCCGCCCTGCAAAGAGCGAGCGGCGCGTCGATGGTGGCGAGCGCGGCCGATCGCGCCACGCTTGAAGTGGGTCACATCGATTATGGTCCCACCGCGAATATCCTGGTGCCGCCCGTGCGGGTCGACCGCGTGGTGGGCGAAGGCGACACGGTAAGCCTGGGCGGCGTAACCTTGACGGCGCATATGACGCCTGGCCACACGCCGGGCTGCACGAGCTGGAGCATGGATGTCCGCGGCGACGATCAGGTGCTTCACCACGTTTTCTTCCACTGCAGCACCACAACGGGCGGGCAAGCGCTGGCGCCGGAATCCTATCCCGGCATGGTCGCGGCTTATCGCGCTACGTTCGCCTATTTACGCACGGTGCATGCGGATATCTTCCTGGCTCCGCACGCCAATTTCTTCGACCTTCAGAACAAGCGCGCGCGGCAGATCGCGGGCGACGCCAATGCCTTCGTCAATCCGGGGGAGCTCCAGCAATTCAACGCGAAGAGCGAGCAAGAGTTCAATGCCGAACTGGCGCGGGAGCAGTCTTCCGGCGCTCAGCCATAAGCGCGTAAATGAGGCCACTCCCTAATGGCGCTGGACAAAGTCCTTCATGGCCTGCCGTATCAGGGCTTCCATGAGCCATTTGGCTTCAATCGGATCGCGGCGTTCGATCGCGTCATAGACGGCGCGGTGCGCGCCCACCGGGTCGCTGCCAAGAATATCGTGCTCGACCTTGTATTGGGTGGACAGGGCGATCGAGGCCCCGATGGAGGCGTTGAGCGAGGCCATCTGATCATTGTCCGCGGCGGCCATGAGGGCGGCGTGAAATTCCTTGTCCGCCTGCTGGCCGGCTTCGGTCGTCAGAGTTTCCCGATCCATGGTATTGAGGGCCCGCGACATCACGTCGAGGTGCGTGGCCTTACGTCGCTGCGCAGCGAGTGCCGCAACGGCAGGCTCGATGATAAGGCGCATTTCGAAAAGGTTGCGCACCAGTGCGGCATCTGGATTGGACGCGAACATCCAGTCCAGCAGGTCTGGATCGAGTAGGCCCCACTTGATCTTTTCGGTCACGCATGTCCCGCGCTTCGATCTGGGTTCGACCAGGCCCTTCGCGGCCAGGGTGCGAAAGGCATCCCTGACGGAGGTCCGCGAAATCGACAAGGCCACCGACATGTCGAGCTCGCTTGGAAACAGGTCGCCGGGCTTGCGTTCGCCCCTGACGATTTCGAGCGCCAGCTTGCGAGCCAACTGAAGGTGTATCGGCGACGAACTCCGGCCGGTGAGCGGCTCTTCGTGGTCATCGTCAGGTGCTTGGTCGATCATCGTCGGGCCACGGTCATTGTTTTTCATATCTGTTCACACGGGCTGCAGGCCCGGGAGCCTGACCGGAAAGTTGAGTGATATCCGTCTATAACGATTCACGCAGTTGCGGCACCCGTTGTGAATCACGGCCACGTGGACGGATAGCTGAGATGACAGTGTGCCGGGAAGCGGTGCGTTTGCCAAGCGATTGCCTGCTTTTTGCCTGGCCCCCGTCGCCGGCCGCAGGAAATGGGTCGGAGAAAAAGGGAGCAAGACCTTTTGGAAAGCGCCTGAGCCAAACCGATAACTGGCCGGCTCTTATGCGCTTGGCCTTTCTCAACATCCAGCGGAACGATCAGCGGATCGCTTCAGTCCTGTTCCAAGGGCTTGCAAATATAACTGACCCTGGGGTGGCTGGTGGCATGGACGGGACCGCGCAGCGCTCGCGCGCAAGAGCCCAGGGAGGCCTAACTGAGTCAGTCGACAGGCGCAAAGGTGTGGCGATCGCGGGCGCGGACCGGGTCGCTCCAGTCGCGCTCGAACCAGGCCTTGGCGCCGGGTTTGGGCGGCAGTTTCAGCTCCAGCCGGCGTCCGGAATCCTGGCGGTCTTCCGATGCGCCGCGGAAGACATAATGATCGTAGATGCGCAGCGCCTCGATCATATAGCTGGTCGCCACCGTGCGATTGCGGACACAGACAAGGTTTTCGCCATTATCCCCATCGGCCGGCAGCGAAAAATTATAGGAGCCGAAATAGACCCGCGCCGTCGGCTTATCAAAGTCCAGGACGACGAACTTATGGTGCATCCTGGTCCCGCGTTTGTTGCCGTCGACTCCGGGAAGACCGGACGCCTCGGTCAGAAACGGCGGCGGGACATTGCCGGTCAGCGCCGCCGAGCGGACGATGCGTCGGCCGCTGTCGGGGCTGAGGACGGTCAGGCCCAGGTTTCCGGCATGGACCCGGGCGTCGGCGACGCCCATGACGTGAACGCTGGGGCGTTTCAGGGCCCGTCCCAGGGCTGGCCCGATCGGGCCCTTGGTTGTCTGGCCGAGAAAGGCCAGCGAGAAAAATACGCTCGATTCCGCAGCATCGATGTCCGCGGCGATCTCGACCAGGCGGCCATTGGCCTCGCTGTGGGGTGAGAAGGCGACGCGGGCGTCGATATCCGCAAGACCGAGGTCCTGCCAGCCGGCAGAGCTGGGCGCCGCGCGGAAATCACCGGCGCTTTTTGCCGTGAAATAGCTGTCGAACGCCGTGAAATAGTCATCGACGGCTTGGGCGCTATGGACGGCGAAACTGTTATTGGACTGGACATAGAAACCCCGCCAGCTCAGGTTTGTCGAGCCGTAGATCACGGTGGCCATACCGCCGCCGCGCACCGCGATAGATTTCTGGTGTTGCAGGACGGCCATGTGCTGACGTTTCACATTGGCGGCGCCGGCCGAGATGGCGAGGCGTTCGGCAGCGCGGGTCTCGGGGGAATCGGGGCGGCCGTGACTGTCGGCGGGGCCGCTGTTATCGATAATGATGCGCAGCTTTGACCCCAGCGCTTCCAGGCGTGTCACGATTTCGGGGAGGTTCAAATCGAACGCGATGACCCGTACCTCCGCTCCGGCGGCGAGCGCCCGCTCCAAAAGCGCCAGCGTCTCCTTGCGCGCCTCAAAACCCATCCACGCCAGGGCGCGTTCCGCATCCGTATGGGTCGGTACGAAATCCAGTCCCTGGTCGCCATCCGGCGGCACCAGTGTGGTGATGGGTCCGCCGGAAGCGAAGTTATGGACAAAGGCCTGTGAGGAAACGAAGCCGCGCGTAAAGGCGACGTTCAACTTACCGGGGATGGTTTCGCGCATCAGGGCCAGTTCCGCTTCCTGTGCTTCACCCGCCGAGAGTATGCCGGCGGCGTCCATGAACATGGCGGTAACGCGATAAAGGAACGGCCCTTCGAGGCCGGCATCGAAGGGGAAATGCACCCAACGGAATTTCTGGATCGGGGCGACGGTGGTGGGAATACCGTCGTCGGGCACAGGCTGACCCGGAAAGCCGATGCGGTTATGGACGGTCTTGAAAAAGTGCGTGCCGGGTTCCTGGTACTGGATCGCAAAGCCGGCGAAATTGGCGGGCGGCTGGCCGAGTTTCCAGTTCATGCCCAGGAGCACCATGCCGTCGCCGCGATGGATGGTGAGTGAAAACGGCGCGGCGCTGTTGTTGCCGTTGACGCGAAAATCGGTATCCACGCACGCCTCCCCGTTGATTGCGACCTTAAGTTTAGCACAATATTGTGACGGTTGTATAGCGAAGCCCAGTTCCGGACCGTGGAATTTCGTGCCAAAAAAAAGACCCTAAAAAAAATGCGACAGGTTGTCGGGATATGGACCGATCGTTCGTCCTTAGGGGGCGAAACGCACAACAGGAGAGTTCGACATGGGACAGACACCGACCATTACCGCTTTTGAACGCTCGCCCGATGGCGGCAAAGGGCTGGCGCGGGATACGCGCGTGCGCTGGGCCTTCGAAGAGGTTAGGCCAACCCTATGAGGTGCGGCTGGTGTCGTTCCAGGCGATGAAAGAGCCGGCGCACCTGGCGCTGCATCCGTTCGGCCAGATCCCGACCTATGAGGAGGGCGATCTTGCCCTGTTCGAGACCGGGTCGATCGTGCTGCGTATCGCCGAGCGCGGCAAGGGTTTGCTGCCGGACGATACCGATGCCCGAGCGCGCGCCATCACCTGGATGTTTGCCGCGGTCAACACGATCGAGCCGCCGATCCTCGACCTGAGCATCGCCAAGTTTCAGGAAGGCGACAAGCCGTGGGCCGCGGAGCGTCTGCCGCTGGTCATGGATCGCATCCGCGGCCGGTTGCAGCCGCTGGTACGGCGGCTGGGGGATAGTGAGTGGCTGGATGGGGCGTTCAGCGCCGGCGACCTGATGATGGTGTCGGTGTTGCTGAGGGCGAAGCCGTCGGGTTTGCTGGCGGAGTTTCCGAGCCTTCTGGCCTATGTCGAGCGCGGGGAGGCGCGGCCGGCCTATCAACGGGCGTTTGCGGCGCAGCTGGCGATTAATGCGCCGGCGGGGTAGGGGTTCTGCCCGTCAAATGAAGTCGCGCTTTGTGGTCTGAATGAGCAGGGTCGCCACGATCACCGAGACGGCGACCAGGACTTGCGCGGAGACGATGGCGATCGCTTCCGCGTTCCAGACGGGTTGCGGGTCCCAGATGTGCTGCGCCACGGGTGCGAAGAAGACGACCGCCCACATATAGGCCGAGGTGCCGATCTCAAAAAGCGCTATGCACAGCACTGTAATGCCCAGGGACTGGGTCAGCAGGCTGACCGCCAGGATGCAGCAATAGGCGACGAAGCCGCCGAGGAAGACCATGGTGACGAACGGCACGGCGCCCAGCGGAAACAGGCCGCGCCCGAAGGCGAAGTAAAAGGCCGCGGCGCTGATCAACGACCAGAACAGGCCGAACAGGGGCAGGTTGACCAGCAGCTTGGCGTGGGTGAACTCTTTCACCGTCAAGGGCAGGCTCATGATGAAGTTTTGCGTCGATTTTTCCTTCTCGATCACATTGGTTTTCATCAGGACGACGATGCCGCAGGTGCCGGCGGGGCCGATCAGCAGGATAAAGCCGAAATTGCTCAACATGACGGCGGGGACATACCCCCACACCAGGTGGAGAATGGCGATGAAGACGGCGCTGACCAGGACAAAGGCCAGGACGATTTTACTGACCAGCCGAAAGTCTTTGCCGACGAGTTGGGGGACGATCGAAGGGCTCATCAGGCAAGCTCCATGGCGGCGCCGGCTTTGGCGTATTTGACGTTGAATAGGAATATTTCTTCCAGGGTCAGGCGCTCGACGGCGGTGACCTCGAAGCCGGCGGCGGTGAATTGCGCCGGTAGAGATTCGTCGTAATTATTGACGGCGACGGTCCACAAACGACCGCTGCGCTGGACGTCGCGGATATTGGGTAGTGCCGGCAAGGCGCCGTTGTTCATATGGGTCAGGCGCAACCGGCGCCAGCCGTCGATGAAGTCTTCCTTGTTGCGGGATTCGAGGACGCGGCCGCCATAGACGAAGGTGATGTAGTCGGAGATCTGCTCGATATCCAAGGTGTTGTGCGACGAAAACAGGATGGAGCGCGTTTCGTCTTCGAGCGCGTTCATCATTTCGTCGAGGACCTCCTTACGGACCGCCGGGTCGAGGCCGGTCGTCGGTTCGTCAAACACCAGCAGGCTGGGCCGGCGCGCCAGGGCCAGCAGCAGGGTGGCCTTGACCCTCTGGCCGTGGGACAGACCCTTGACCTTTTGCTGCTTGGTGAGGTCGAAGCGGCGCAACAGGGTTTCGGCGTAGTCGCCGTCCCAGGTGTCGAAGATCGACTTGATGAAGTCCATGTGGAAGGCGATGGTCTCGCTTTCGTAAAGCCGCATGTCTTCGGCGACGAAGCCGATCTTGCGCTTGGCGGCGATCTGCTGTTCGGGCATGGCGTATCCCAATACCTTGACCGAGCCACTGTCGGGGCCGATGAGCCCCATGACGATGCGTAGAATCGTCGATTTCCCGGCGCCGTTCGGCCCGACCAGGCCCATGACCGTGCCTTGCTCGAACGCCAGGTCGACATCCTGTAACTTAAAGTGCGGGTAGCGCTTGCTGATCCCCGTGCACTGTATTGCCAGCGGCAAATCCATTTCGTTCCCTCCCTATTCCATGTATGACTTGATCATCTGCAGTATTTTGTCTTCCGGAATGGCCAGGGATTTCGCCAGTTTGCCGGCCTGCTCCAGGTGCTGGAGCAGTTCTTCTCTTTGCAACCCCTTCAAGTCGAGCGATTCACGGACGAAGCTGCCCTTGCCTTGCTGGGTGACGATGACACCTTCGCGTTCCAGCTCGAGATAGGCGCGTTTCACCGTAATCACGCTGATCTTGATCTCCACCGCCAGCTCCCGGATGGAAGGCAGCGCCGTGTTGGGCGGCCAATCTCCCACGGCCACCCGGTGAGTAATCTGCTCCATGATCTGCTGATACATGGGGCGTCTGTCGGTTTGGGAGAATACGAAGCCGCTCTTCATATACACAGTATATACAGATGGCGAATGACAAGGCAAGCCATTGTCGGGAAAAATTATGTCTGGAGACGTGGGGCTGGAGACTTGGGTCCGGAAAACTTGGCCCAGGAAAAAGCACAAAAAAATCCCCTTGTCCGAGGGATCAGACAAGGGGAAGTTTGTGTTGAGAAGATACCACTTACAAAGCATGCACCCTGTAATTGGTGTATTCCGGTCGCGTCACAACAACCGGAATTTCGGGCGGATCGCAGGCTCTGGCAGCTCGAAATGCCGGCGGCAGGCGGTCCGAAAGGTTTACTGTAAGCGTTTCCAGTCAGAAATCACAAAAGCGCAACGCGAAAATAAGCAAATAAATCAACGGATTCGCTCATTCGTGCGTTTGCTTCCATGGACACATCAGACAAGATACGCCTATCGAAGTCCAGCCTAATCTACATGGACTAATCCCGCATTGCAACGTTGAATACGTATTCAATTGCAAAAGGGCAATTTCGGCCCGTATCCCTCTGGACAAATTCGGTTTTTAGCCCTTGCGTAAGCGGTTGCACGACGCCGGAAAACCGGTCGCGACACGGCAACAGCAGGACAGGATATCGCAACCATGATCATGAAGCCCTTTGTCGTGTCGCTTTACTTGGTCTTGGGGGCCGGTTTTGCCGGGTCCGCCGTGGCACAGGACACTATTGTCCCGGATACCATTGCCCCGGATACCATCGCTCAGGCCATACCGGGCCAGACCATCATCGCTCAGGCGGACTCGCCCGGCCATATCCTCAGCGTCGACGTCATGGTCAATGGCGACGGCAATCTCAGCTATGATGTCAAGCGCATGGGCCGGCCGGTGATCGCGCCGTCGCGGCTAGGGTTTATTCTGACCAATGCGTTCAAGCTGGATCGTCACTTCGCGCTGGATAGCACGACGACGACGGCGCACGACGATACCTGGGAGCAGCCCTGGGGCGAGCGCCGCTATGTGCGCAACCATTATCGGGAGCTGCGCGTTACCGTGGTTCAGGCCGCCAACGAAAACCGCAAGATGACGGTGGTGTTCCGTATCTATGACGACGGTGTTGGCTTTCGCTATGAGTTCCCGGATCAGCCGCAGTTGAAGCATCTCGAGATCACCGACGAGCTGACCGAGTTCGCCGTCGCCGATAATGCGACCGCGTGGTGGGATCCCGCCGGTGAATGGAATCGCGAGGAATATCTCTATGAGAAGACGCCACTGAATGAGGTCAGCGAATCCCAGACACCGATGACGATCAAGACCGACAACGGTCTCTATATCGCCTTTCACGAGGCTGCGCTGGTCGACTATCCGGCCATGTGGATGCGCCGGGTCGACGGGCAGCGGCTGAAGGCCCGGCTGGCGCCGTCGTCGATGGGCGCAAATGCCGTGGTCGATGCGCCGTTCAACACGCCGTGGCGGACGATGCAGATCGCCGATACGGCCGGTGGGCTGTACATGTCGGACCTGATTTTGAACCTGAATGAGCCCAATAAGTTGGGCGACGTATCGTGGGTCAAACCGTACAAATATGTCGGCATCTGGTGGGAGATGCACCTGGGGACGGCGACCTGGGAAGCCGGACCGCATCACGGCGCCACCACGGCCAATACCAAAAGATACATCGATTTCGCGGCGAAGAACGGTTTCCGCGGCGTCCTCGTCGAGGGATGGAATACGGGGTGGGAAGATTGGTTCGCCAAGGGTGACGATTTCTCCTTCACCCAGGCCTATCCCGATTTCGATCTGGCGGAGGTTTCGGCCTATGGCTTGAAGAAGGGCGTGCACCTGGTCGGGCATAATGAGACCGCCGGTAACGCCGCCCATTACGAAAGCCAGATGGATGCCGGCTTTGCCCAGTATGAGAAGTATGGCGTCGACTCGGTGAAGACGGGCTATGTCGCCGATGCCGGCGGCGCGCAGGTCATCGGGGCCGACGGCACATCGCACTATACGTGGAACGACAGCCAGGAAATGGTTCGCCACTATCAGAAGGTCGTCACCGAGGCAGCCAAATACCATATCGCCATCGATACCCACGAGCCGATCAAGGACACCGGATTGCGGCGGACCTATCCCAACTGGGTGTCGCGCGAAGGCCAGCGCGGACAGGAATATAATGCCTGGGGCAAGCCGCCGAACCCGCCGGAGCACGAGGCCAATATGGTCTTTACCCGCATGTTGTCCGGACCGATGGACTTTACGCCGGGTGTGTTGAGCCTGCAGGGCCAGGGTCAGCCAATCGGCGCCACCCAGGCGAAGGAGCTGGCGCTTTATGTCGTGCTTTATTCGCCGATCCAGATGGCGGCGGATCTGCCGGAGAACCTCGAGAAATATCCCGGGCCGTTGCAGTTCATCAAGGATGTGCCGACCGATTGGGCCGATACGCGGGTGTTGAACGGAGAGATCGGCGACTATGTCACCTTCGCGCGCAAGGACCGCAATTCCGATGACTGGTATGTCGGGGCGGTGACGGATGAGAACGGGCGGTCTCTGCCGATCGATCTGTCGTTTCTGGATCCGGGGCGGAAATATGTCGCCGAGATCTATCGCGATGGCGACAAGGCCAACTATACCGGCGCTGCGCGCTTCGATATCGTGATCGAAAAGCAGACGGTGACGGCTGGCGATGCGCTGACCTTGAAGCTGGCGCCCGGTGGTGGCGAGGCGATCCGCTTTGTGGCGCAAGGGAAGAAGGGTCGCTGACCATGTGGCGCTATCTGAGCCTTCTATTGTTTGTCCTGGCGACGCCGGCCTTGGCGGCGCCGAAGTTCGACACCTATGCGCAGATGGCGTCGCAATACGTGCAGCCGCGCGATGTGACGGTATGGGTGCCCGACGCCTGTCAGGCAACTGCGTGTCCGGTGCTGTATATGCAGGACGGTCAGGCGCTTTACGACGGCAAAAAATCGCTGAGCGGTGTCGGCTGGGGTATCGGCGACACGCTGACGAAATTGATCGACGCCAAGTCGGTGCCGCCGGTCATCGTCGTCGGTATCGACAATACCGACAAGCGTGGACGCGAATATCTGCCGCAGAAGATCTATGACCGCATGCCGGCGGAGGCGCGGGCGCGCATCGCCAAAAACTGGGGCGGCGAGCCTTTGTCGGACGCCTATCTCAAATTCATGGTGACGGAGCTCAAGCCCTTCATCGATAGGACTTACAAGACCTTGTCGGATGCCGCGCACACCTATGTCATGGGTTCGTCGATGGGCGGGCTGATCTCGTTTTATGCCCAGGCAGAATATCCTGATGTGTTCGGCGCCTCGGCGTCATTGTCGATGCATTGGCTGCTGGACAATCCGTGGGTCAATATCCCGGACGCGAAGACCAATGCGCCGGAGGTGGCCAGGGCGTTTGCCGATTATGTCGCGACGACGGGGCTAAGTTCGGCGCATAACCGCATCTATATCGACCAGGGCACCGAGACTCTGGATGGCCATTACCGGCCATACAGTTTGGCGTTCGAGGCGACCATGAAGGCGCGCGGCTGGACGACACCGGCCTTCAGTTCGCAGATCTTCCCGGGTGAGAACCATAGCGAAGGCGCCTGGGCGAAGCGGCTGGACATTCCCTTGAAATTCCTGTTGGCCGGCAAGGTGGCGAAGAGCGGCACCCTGATCCGTTATCCGGTGGTGCCGTCGCAATATGTCCAGCCGCGCGATGTCCAGGTGTGGCTGCCGGAGGGGTATGATCCGGGGAAGCGCTACAAGGTCGTCTATATGATGGACGGGCAGAATATCTTCGACCCCAGTCCCTATGCCGGGGTCGACTGGGGCGTCATGGACACCTTGCCAGGCTTGATCGCAGACGGAAAGGTGCCGCCTGCGATTGTGGTGGCGATCGATAATATTCCGGCGCGGACGGCGGAATATATGCCGCGGCGGGTCTATGACATTTTGCCGGCCGATTACCGGCAGCGGGTGCGCGACTTCGAGGATGGCGCCGTGCCGAATTCGGATGCGTTTTTGCAGTTTCTGGTCACGGAACTGAAGCCGATGATCGACCGGACCTATGCGACGGTTTCGGGGCCGGAGGGGACGTCGATCATGGGGTCGTCGTCGGGCGGTCATATCGCTCTGTATGCACAAGGCCAGTATCCGAAGGTGTTCGGCGCGTCGGCGTCGTTATCGATGCCGTGGTTGATGGCGAGCCCGGCCAAGGATGACGCCCACATTCGCGCCGATACGGCGGTTTTGACGGCGGCGTGGGGCATGTGGCTGGACCGGTCGGGCATGAAGCCTGGTTTGAATCGTGTCTATTCCGACCAGGGGACGGTGGGGTTGGACGGCCTGTTCACGCCGTATGATGTTGCGATCACCGCCATGATGCGGGCGCATGGCTGGAACGAGACGGTGTTCGCCAGCCCCATTTACGACGGCGCTCAGCATAGTGAAAAGGACTGGCGCGTGCGGGTTGCTGTGCCGCTGGAGTTCGTTCTGAAACCATGAAAAACCTATGGGGCGTGGGGCCAGAGGCCCCAAGTCTTCCCCTTTCCTGTCTTGTCCCTTGGCCCTTCTGGGCCAGGGCAAGACAGGAAGAAGAAAGATGTGGGGTCGCGGACCCCACGCCCCATTCGTTTGCAGCTTTCTGAAACCACTTGCTTTCACTGACAAAATTGTGTTCCCTAAGCCCATACAGGGCGGACACCATGGACAACATCTCAGGCAAGATCAGGCTCGAAGACCTGGCGCGTATCGCTGGCTGCTCGGTCGCCACCGTCTCACGCGCCCTTAACGACAGCCCCGCCGTCAACCGCGTCACCAAACGCCGCGTGTGGAAAATCGCCCGCGACCACAATTATGTCCTCAACCAGGACATGCCCATGTCGATGTCCGGCAGCCAGGCCACCATCGCCATCGTCATCCCGCCACCCCACGGCCGCGAAGGCCGGTTCTCGGATCCGTTCTATCAGGAAATGATCTCCGGCGTCGGTGAAGCCGCGCGGGACATGGGCTGCGACCTCCTCCTCTCGCACCTGACGCCGAAAAGCCAGAACGACCTCGCCACCCTCATGCAAAGCATCAAGGCCGACGGTGTCATCTTCCTCGGCCAAAGCTACCTCCACGACCGCTTCAACCACCTGGCCAACAGCACCAACAAATTCATCGTCTGGGGCCAGGAAATCCCCGGCCAGAAATATTGCACGGTCGGCTCCAACAACCTCCAAGGCGGCACCCGCGCCACCTCGCACCTCGTCCGCCTCGGGCGCAAACGCATCGCCTATTTCGGTGAAACCGAAGGCACCGAGATGAAACAACGCTATAACGGCTATCTCAACGTCCTGGCCGAAGCCGGCATCCCGCACGACCCGCGCCTCGTCGTCCCCAGCCATTTCGAAATGGCCTCCGCCGAAGCCGCCGTGCAACTCCTCATCAACCGCAATATCGCCTTCGACGGCATCTTCGCCGCCTCCGATATCATCGCCGTCGGCGCCATCCGCGGCCTGATCCGCGCCGGCCGCAAAGTCCCCGAAGACGTCAGCGTCGTCGGCTACGACAATATCCAGCTGGCCAGCTATTCGCACCCGTCGCTCACCACCATCTCGCAGGATCTCGCGCGGGCGGGCAAATTGATGGTGTCGAAACTGATCGGCTCTATCTCGAACGACGAGACCCACTCCGAGATACTGGCAACGGAGCTGGTCGTCCGCGAATCCTGCGGAGGCTAAGCTCGCTCTGCCGGGCTGCAAACACGTCATCTTCCTGCGCGGCCTTGCTCGTGTACAAGCGTACACGTCGCTGCGGCTGCTCGTAAGCTAACGGTTTTCGCCGCAGCATAGCGGCTTAGCCGGCCGGTGCATAAGCGGAACTCGCTGTTTCTTTCGCGCCACACATGAGGGGCCTGGCCTGAGGTAGCGCTACCACGATGCGCGTGCGGCAAAAATCACCGTTGGTAAGCGCTGTCACATCGGATTTATTGTTAACGAGGGACAATTTTGCAGTTTTTTGCAAGTTTTTGCATAAACTGTCAAAAACAATTGTGGCGAAGATGGCCGCCTTGCAGGCCGCAATAATAGAGAAATTAGCGTCATTAGTCAGACAATTGCCACAATTAGCCGCATATGCGTCACTTCAAAGCCACATAATTACAAATAGTTCACGTCAATCAGTGCAAAATTTTGCAAAGCCTTGCAAAAACTACGGCCTCGGATAGATAGTCGCGTCATGAGGCGACGTCAGAACGCCAAGGGTTGAGATTCTACAGACGACGGTTTCCGAGCAAAACGAAAAACCGCGTCAGATTGTCAAACGCAACACCAGGAGGAAACTCGAATGCTTAATTCAAAGGGTCGTAATGCAAGGGGTCTGTTCAGATCGCACTTGCTGACCTGCGGCGCCACTGTGGCCCTCGTGACGGCATGTGCCGTCGCGGTCCCGGCTTTCGCCCAAGATACTGCCGCTGCCGCCGTCGACGACACGACCACGGTGGTCGTCACCGGTATCCGCAAGGGTATCCAGGACGCCATCTCGGCCAAGAAGAAGAACTCGCAAATCGTCGAAGCGGTTTCCGCTGAAGACATCGGCAAGCTGCCCGACGCCTCGATCGCGGAATCGATCGCGCGTCTGCCCGGCATCGCTGCCCAGCGCACCAACGGCCGCGCCCAGAGCCTGTCGGTTCGCGGCCTCGGCCCCGACTACACCCTGACCACCCTGAACGGCCGCGAGCAGGTCTCGACTAGCGACAACCGCTCGGTCGAATTCGACCAGTATCCGTCCGAACTGATCTCGCAGGTCCTGGTCTACAAGACCCCGAACGCCGGCATGGTCGCCCAAGGTCTGGCCGGTACCGCCGACCTGCAAACCGTCCGTCCGCTGGCCTTCGGCAAGCGCGCCTTCGCCTTCAACCTGCGTGGCGAACAAAACAGTGAAGATGCGGCCGTCGGTGGCATGAAGAACACGGGCAACCGTTTCTCCGCCATGTATATCGACCAGTTCGCCGACAAGACCATCGGCCTGGCCCTGGGCTTCGCCCACACCGACTCGCCTTACCAGACCCTAAAGAAGGAATCCTGGGGCTTCCCGAACTGCGGCGCCTGTCTCCCGGCCGATCAGAACCTGAAGATTACCGGTGGTGAAAAGGACGCGGTCGATTCCTCGAACCTGACCCGTGACGGCTTTATGGGCGTTCTGGAATTCAAGCCGAACGATCAACTGCACGTCGTCGTTGACGGCTATCACTCGGACTTCGACGAACTGCAACGCATCCAACGCATCGAATATCCGCTGGCCTGGGGCGCCAACCATCTGCAACCCGGCTACACCACCAGCGGCGACTTCATCCAGCACGGTGTCTTCAACGACGTTCACTCGGTCGTCGAAAACTACATCAACCGCCGCAAGGCTAAGCTCGACTCGTTCGGCGTCAACGCCACCTATGAGCTGAGCGACAAGTGGTCCCTGATGGGCGACGTGTCGACCTCGAAGGTCGTGCGTGACGACGCCCTGATCGAATCGACGGCGGGCACGGGCGCCAGCGGCGCCGGCGCCAATGACACCATCACCTTCGACCAGAACCCCGACGGCACCACCACCCTGCACGGCGTCCTCGACTATAGCGACTTCAGCAAGGTCTTCCTGACCGATCCCGGTGGTTGGGGTGGCCCGATCGCCAACCGCGCCGGTTACGTCAAGGTTCCGCATATCGAAGACGAAATCAAGGCGGTCAAGGCCGCGGCGACCCGTCGCTTCAGCGGTGGCATCTTCAGCGATGTCAGCCTGGGTTATGCTCACACCGAGCATTCCAAATCTAAGGTCGGCCTCGAAGGCTATATCGGTCTGAAGGGCACCAGCGCCACGGCCGTCGTTCCGGATGCCTACCGTACCGGCACGACCGATGCGACATTCCTCGGCAATACGTCGGGCATGATCTCCTACGATGCCCTGGGCCTGTACGAATCCGGCTTCTTCAACTTCGCCGAAGACACCACCACGGGTTCGCTGCAAAAGACCTGGGCGGTCAAGGAAAAGATCGACTATCTCTACGTCAAGGCCAATATCGACACGACCCTGTTCGGCGTGCCGTTGACCGGTAACGTCGGCCTGATGTCGGAACATGCCGATCAAAAGGCGACGTCGCTGTACACCACCGGCGACGGCAACTTCGCCCCGGTTACGGGCGGCACTGACTATACCGACCTGCTGCCGTCGATCTCGTTGAACTTCGCCATCGCCGACGACACCACCTTGCGTATCGCCGCCGGCACGACCGTCGCCCGTCCCCGTATGGACGATATGGCCGCCGGTACCGGTTACAGCGTTACTTCGGATACCGGTAACCCCGGCACCGATACCGTCAATGGCCACCAGGTGTTCTGGCACGGCGGCGGCGGTAACCCGAACCTGAAGCCCTGGAAGGCCAACAATTTCGACATCTCGCTCGAAAAATACTTCGGCCGTAAGGGTTATGTCTCGGGTGCATTCTTCTACAAGGACATCGACACCTTCATCTTCAACCAAACGACGATCCACGACTATACCGGCGTAGCCCTGCCGGCCTACTGCACGCCCGCAACCTGCTCCAAGGCGGATGCTCAGCGTGAAGGCCTGTCCTCGCAACAGGACAACGGCTCCGGCGGTCATATCCAGGGTCTCGAATTTACCGCCTCGCTCCCAGGTGAAGTTCTGTGGGCGCCGCTCGATGGCTTCGGTATGTATGTCAGCGCTTCGTTCAACCAAAGCGCCGTCAATCCGACCGGCAACGGCAATATCGACGTGCCGGGCCTGTCCAAGAAGGTCATCAACACGACGGTCTACTACGAAAAGTACGGCTTCTCGGCGCGGATCAGCAATCGCTACCGCGGCGACTTCCTCGGTGAAGTGCCGAACTACACCAACACGCTGGAAAACCAGTGGGTCCTCGGGGAATCCGTCTATGATGCCCAGATCGGCTATGCCTTCCAGAACGGTCCGCTGAAGGGCGTCTCCTTGTCCTTCTCGGCGTCCAACCTGAACAACGAGCCCTTCGTTCTGTATCAGGGCAAGGGTCAGCAAAACCACGTGATCCGCAAGGAAAGCTATGGTGCGACCTACCTGTTCGGTATCAACTACCGCTACTAAACCTCAGTTCGCGTAACAAAAGGACACCTGCCGATTGTGAAATCGGCAGGTGTTTTTGTATAAGGCCTATGGCACTGTACAAAAATAATCCGGGGAACAGTCATGGCGGAAGTCCTTCAAAACATAGCCATTATCGGTGGTGGCACGGCTGGCTGGATTGCCGCCGCCATGCTCAAACGGGGATTGGGCGACTCGGTCGCTATTCGCCTGGTCGAGTCCGAGGAAATCGGTACGGTCGGCGTCGGCGAGGCCACCATCCCGACCATGCTGGCGCTCAACCAGTTCCTGCGCATCGACGAAAACGAGATGCTGAAACGCACCCAGGGCACGATCAAGCTCGGGATCGAGTTCCGCGACTGGTATAAATGCGGCCATGCCTATACCCACATGTTCGGCACCTTCGGCTATAACCTCGGCATCCTGCCGTTTTACCAATACTGGCTGAAGCGCCACCTCGACGGCGCCGCCAATGCCGGCTCGCTGTGGGACTACTGCTTCAATCAGCAGGCCGCCCGCCAGAACCGCTTTACCCGCGTCGACCGCATCCCGGATTCGCCGCTCGAAGGCCTGGTCCACGCCTATCAGTTCGACGCTATCCTCTATGCCCGTTTCCTGCGTGCCATCTGCGAATCCTCGGGTGTCGTCCGCACTGAGGGCCGCGTCACCGGCGTTAACCTGCGTTCCGAAGACGGTTTTATCGAGTCGGTGACATTACAGAGCGGCGAGATCATCGCAGCCGATATGTTTATCGACTGCTCAGGCTTCCGCGGCCTGTTGATCGAAGACGCCCTGCATGCCGGTTACGAAGACTGGACGAAATGGCTGCCGTGCGACCGCGCCGTCGCGGTGCCGTGTAGATCGGTCATGCCATTGACGCCCGTTACGCGTTCGACCGCTCACGATGCCGGCTGGCAATGGCGCATTCCGTTGCAGCACCGTATCGGCAATGGTCATGTCTTCTCTTCGGCCTTTACCTCGGTCGAAGCCGCCACCGACAAGCTCATGGGCAATCTCGACGGCGAGCCGCTCGCCGATCCGCGGGTTCTGTCCTTCGTTACCGGCCGGCGCAAGACATCCTGGGTCAAGAACTGCCTGTCGCTGGGCCTCGCCGCGGGCTTCATGGAACCGCTGGAATCAACCAGCATCCACTTGGCACAATCGGGCGTGACGCGCTTCCTTACCCTGTTCCCCGACAAGAGTTTCAACCCGCTGGAAATCGCCCATTATAACAAGCAGACCGAGCGCGAATACGAACTGATCCGCGACTTCATCGTCCTGCACTATAAGGCGACGCAACGCGACGACAGCCCGTTTTGGAACCATGTCCGCACCATGGACATCCCCGACAGCCTGGCGCACAAGATCGCCCTGTTCGAGGAGCACGGTCGCGTCCTGATCGAGCCCGACGACCTGTTCAAGGAGATGAGCTGGGTCCAGGTCCTGTTGGGTCAGGGCATCATGCCGCGCGCCGCCTCGCCTTTGACGCGGGTGTTGAGCGATGCCCAGATCGACGAGGTCATGGCCAATCTAAAGACCATCATCAATCGCGCCGCCGGCAGCCTGCCCGATCATGCGGCCTTTCTGAACCGGTTTGCGAAGGCCGCCGCATGACCACCCGGCACCTCGATTCGGTCATTATCTTGGGTGGCGGTACCGCCGGTTGGATGACCGCGGCGGCGCTTGGCCGCAACCTGGCCGGCGGCACGAAAGTCACCCTGATCGAGTCGCCGGATATCGGCACGGTCGGCGTCGGCGAGGCCACCGTGCCGTCGATCCGGCAATTCAACGACCTACTCAATATCCCCGAGGGCGAATTCCTCAAGGCGACCAAGGCGACCTTCAAGTTGGGCATCCAGTTCAACGACTGGCGCCGTATCGGCCACAGCTATTTCCACCCGTTCGGTGTCTACGGCGCCGGCGCCGAGATTGGCCAGTTCCATCAGGCCTGGCTGACCCTGGTGCAGGCGGGCGTGTTCGACCCTGACGGCGCCGACCGGCTCGACGCCTATTCGATGTGCGCCCTGGCCGCTCTGAAAAACAAGGTGACGATCCAGGATCCCAATCCGGCCTCGCCCTATGCGCGGTTGAACAGCGCCTATCATTTCGACGCCGGCCTCTATGCCGCCTATATGCGCCTGATCGCCGAAGCGGCCGGTGTCACCCGTGTCGCCGGTGAGGTCACGGATATCGCACTTAATCCCGAAAATGGTTTCGTCCGCACACTGACGTTAAAATCCGGCGAGACCCTGTCCGCCGATCTGTTCGTCGATTGCTCGGGTTTCCGTTCGCTGTTGATGGGCCAGACGCTGAAAGCGCCTTGGCTCGACTGGAGCCACTGGCTTCCCATGGATCGCGCCTGGGCCATGCCGTGTGAACATGGCGGTAGTCGCAAGCCCTATACCATGTCGTCGGCCACCGAAGGCGGCTGGATGTGGCAGATTCCCTTGCAGCACCGCGTCGGCAACGGCCATGTCTTCTGCTCGTCGCACCTCGACGAGGCAAAGGCCGCCGACATCCTGGTCAAGGCGGTGCCAGGCAAGGCGCTCGCCGATCCACGTTTGATCAAGTTCCGCACCGGCCGCTACGACAAGACCTGGGACAAGAATGTCGTCGCCATCGGCCTGTCCAGCGGCTTTATCGAACCCCTGGAATCGACCAGCATCTATTTCATCCAGTCGGCCATCACCAAGCTGTTGTCGCACTTCCCCGACAAGGCCTTCACACCCGCCAATATAGACGTCTTCAATCAGCGCATGAGCGACGATTACAATGTCGTGCGCGATGTCATCATCATGCACTATCACCTGACCGAGCGTGACGATTCCGCGCTGTGGAACCATGTCCGCACCATGGACATCCCCGATAGTTTACGCCAGCGCTTGGAGATCTTTCGCGAACGCGGCATGCTGCTGAACAAGGCCGAGGAGACCTTTGCCGGCACATCGTGGCTGGCCATCATGGTGGGGCAGGGGCCGATGCCGCTGGGTCACAGTCCGTTACTGGATGGCCCGAGCCGGGAAGGCTTGCGCGACGGGTTACGGCGGCTGCGCGACCAGATCCAGGCCTGGATCGATCCCCTGCCGAGCCAGGATGAATTGCTGCGGCATCATGGCCTGGTGGAATAAGGTTTTTTGCCACGGATAAGGCACGGATGGATGGCCTTCGGCCCGGCGAAGAATGGGAGCTCTAGACTAGATCACTTGACCTCATTCCTATGGGCGCCAACTTTTGAATCCCAGCACGTTTCAAAAGCAAAGCGTGAGATTTCTTGTAATTCAAATTCCGGCTTGTGGGCTATGTCATTCCAGTAAGGAACCGTCCCTTCGCTAAGCCGCGATCCGCCAACCTCAACTTTTCCGACCGCGTAGCCTATGCGGCCATCTTGCCAAATTTCCAATTTCCGTACTTCTTCTCGTTGCGCGTTGAGTTCGCTCCAAAGTTCGACGGGCTCGGTATTAAGATTGTGCAGCCAACGCACATGAATAAAGCTGGGATTGCCATTTAGAAAGAAGGCTTGAGGCTTAGGGCTCCCGTCTGCTTCCCGCCAACCCCACCTAATCTCCTTTGCGACCAAGGCTATGGACTCAGGGTCTCCAAACATGTCCGCTTCGATTTGGCACATACATCCCCAACAATCTCCCCCTCCACAGTCCATCGACATGGGATCAAGGCTCACGTTTGCGGGGCGTCCACACAATCCGCAGCCTCCCACTCGCGGAGGACTGACATCCACGCTTGTCCTCCCAAATTTCGCAATAAGATGGTGCCAAAATCCCATGTCGGCATCATGTCCGTAAAACATTTCGGCTACAAGTGCCGGTCAGTGAGGCTCTGAAAAATCACCCGCTTTAATCTGCGTCAATCTGCGGACATACCTCTATAAATGCGCGGCCAGCCAGGCCTTCACATCGGCATAGAGCGGCCCGAGATGGCGGAACGGGATCGAAAACGCAGCCGCCATGTCCTGGTGGCTCAGTCCATCATAATATTTTACCGTCACATCCGTTCCGGCAGCCGTCAGTTTCGGCTCCAGGCCGGCGATGTTCTGCATGCCCACCACCTTGTCGGCGCGGCTCTGCATCAACAGAAAATGCGTGTCGAGCTTCCTCGCATAGGTGATCGGCTGAGTCTCCAGCGGCTTGTCGGCACGACCGAACGCGTCGATCGAAGCCGCCACGTCGAACGGATAGAAATCATACGGTCCCGATATGCCGATACAGACCTTGAGCGGGGAGGGCTCACCCAGATAGCGCGGGTCGAGCGCCATCATCACCGCCTCGTAACCGCCGGCGGAGTGGCCGATTGAGCCCAGGCGCGAGACATCGCCATGATAATCGCCGGCATGGGCCATGATATGTTTGACAGCCGCGGCATTGTCTTCGAGGAAGGTCGGATAATGCACTGTCGGCACCAGGCGATAATCGGGTATGGCCACCACATAGCCCATGGAGGCCAGGGCATAACCCATCCAGCGGTAATCGTCTTTCGAGCCGCTGTTCCAGTTGCCGCCGTAGAAAAACACCAGGATCGGCAGGTTGACAGCGCCGATCGGGGCATAGACGTCGTATTTTTGCCGCGGGTCTTCACCGAACGGAATGTTGTGGGCGATGCGGGTGACACCGCCATCCTTCGGTGTCAGATTATTGAACAGGGCCAAGGTGTTACAGCCGGCGAGCAGAGCGCCCATGCCGCCTAAACCGAGAGCCCCTAACAGGCCGCGTTTCGTCACAGTCATTACCCGCTCACACTTACGCTCGACTTGGCTGTCGGCGGCTTCGGCTTCAATCTCATGCCTTTGATGAAAAGAAGCAAGGCCTCCCAATGGATGCCGATGACGACACCGAGCGTCATCAGCGGCATAACCACAAACAGCCGAGCCAGGGCCGCATCGCGCAAGGGTTCGTACGTTGCCGTAAAGCCGGCGAACAACATGTCCTGCAACGATCTGTCGTTCTGCTGCTGCCGCAACTGAATCTTCAGGGCAAACGTACTTTCCGGCGCGATCAGGTCGAATTCATAGGCCATGTTCATGTCCATGAAGGGCGAGACATGCAGCTTCTTTTCGCTATTCTGACGGATGCGTTTCGCGGCGCCGTGCACCGGCAAGACGTAGGAATGGCGGTCACCGAAGGTGTTGCTGACCTCATAGATGACGGCCCGCATCGTACCGTCGCGCCTTTGCGCGAAATAAAGGCTGATCGGGTTGAAAACGAAGCCCAGGACACGCGGCATGGCCATCAAAAACAGCCGGTCGCCGGGTTCGTACAAACCGTGCGTCACCAACAGTTCTGTCACGCGTTCGCGCAAGGGCGCCTCGCGGCTGGTGGCCTTGTCCGGGCCATGGTCGCTATCGTAAAAACCGAACAGATTGAAGCGATTGCGCGAAAACAGCCGCGTCTTGACGTCGTCCATATGGTCGAGATCGAGCATGACCTGGAAAATATGATAACTCAGCCGGTGCGCCTTCGGAGCAAACCGTTGATGCACGACCTCACCGGTATAGATGCCCGTTTGCATTATTCGGCGGCCTCCAGGACCTCTGTCGTTTCCCACGGGTTCCACTGGATGCGGCTCTTGCTCCAGTCGAAGTCCCACGGCCGGCGCTCGCCCGTCATGGCCTCGGCCACGGCCAGGCCCGACTGCAGGCCGTCTTCGTGGAAGCCCGAACCGAAATAGGCGCCACAGAACCAGGTGCGATTGACCCCTTGCAGATCGCCGAGGTGATCCTGCGCCGCGATCGCCGCTGAATCGAATAGCGGGTGCTCGAACACGGTGCGCTTGATGACCTTGGCCGCGTCGATGGCGTGGGTGGGATTAAGCGTGACGAAATAGTCCTGCTTGGTTTTCAGGACCTGCAGCAGGTTCATCCAGTAGGTGACGCACAATTGCTGTTCGTTCGAGGCGTTGCGCTCGCCCATATAGTTCCAACTTGACCACGCCGCCTTGCGCTTCGGCATAAAGGCCGTGTCGGTGTGCAGCACGACCTCATTGGAGGTGTAGCTGAACGCACCCAGAGTGCGCTTTTCCGCCGGCGTGGGGTCGGCGAGGATTTTCAGCGTGACATCGGCGTGGGTGGCGAAGACGACCTCATCGAAAACGTGGACCTCGCCATATTGGTCGGTGACCAGCACGCCTCCGTGCAGGCGTGATACGCTGCGTATGGCCATCTTGGTGCGAATACGGTCGCGGAACGGCGCGATCAGCTTTTTGACATAGGCCTGGGCACCGCCCACCACGCTGCGCCACAGGATGCGGTCCAGGATCTGCAACAGGCCGTGGTTCTCAAAGAAAGTGATAAAGGCGCGGAACGGGTAGTCCATGATCTGGGCGGCGCTGGTCGACCAGATGGCCGCCGCCTGGGGCAACAAGTGATCGTCGATAAAGGCGCGGCCGTAATTGCGATCCCTGAGATAGTCGCCCAGGCGATAGCCGTCGTGGGTGCGCGCCTTCAGGTCCTTCGGCGCCTCACGGTAAAAGCGCACAATGTCGAGCAACAGGCTGAGGAAGCGCGGACGGATCAGATTGCGCCATTGCGCGAACAGACCCCGCAGGCCCAGCGAACAATATTCCAGCGAGCCCTTGTCGATCGAGACGCCGAACGACATGTCGCTGAGTTGATGCTCAACGTCGAGATGGGCAAACAGCTTGACCAGGTTGGGATAGCAGGGCTCGTTAAAGACGATAAAACCCATGTCGAGCCACAAAGGATCGGCCTCCGTGCCGACATTGATGGTGTGGCTGTGACCGCCGATCTCGGCTTCGCTCTCGAAGACGGTGATGTCGTAATGGTCGTTCAACATCCACGCCGCCGACAGGCCGGCTATGCCGGTACCGACGATGGCGACGCGTTTGCGTGTCAAAAGGTTGGATATGCTGGCGTCATACTGGCTCATGGGGAATATTACGCGGCGCCCGCCGTTCTGGATCACAGCGCGAAAAATCGCGGTCCTCGTGATCCAGAAGCCGTTTATCGCCGTAAACTGCTCAGATTTCACCGGATAGGTCGTCGCGACCGGGCCTATCCCAGCGATATGTAAAATGAGCTTTGACCGCGCCCTCACAATCGGCTTTGCTACGCGCATGACCACGCCGTTGCCTGCCACCGACCCGGACACACCGGAAAGTTTGATCGCCCGCATTGCCGAGGCGAAGGACCGCGACGCCTATGCGGCTTTGTTCAGTCGCTTTGCCCCCAAGATAAAGGCCTTCGTCATGGGCCAGGGCATGACGGCCGCCGAGGCCGAGGATCTGGCCCAGGACGCGCTTTTGAATGTGTGGCGCAAGGCTCACCTGTTCGACGCCCATAAGGCGACCGCCGTGACCTGGATCTATTCCATCGCCCGCAATCTGCGCATCGACGCCGCGCGCAAGGCCAAGCGCGTCAAGGAGCTGCCGGAAGATCTGTGGATGTCGGATCATGACAAGGCGGCCGACGAGCTTTTGGTCGACGCGCAATCGGCCGAGGCTCTGGCCCTGGTCATGGCGACCTTGCCGCCCGAGCAAAAAACCATTCTGCGCCTGTCCTTTTATGAGGACCTGTCGCATGGCGACATCGCCAAGGCCTTGTCCATCCCTTTGGGCACGGTAAAATCACGACTGCGTTTGGCCATGATCCGGCTGAAGGCAGGCTTCTCGCGTACAGTATCAGGAGACAGCGTATGACGACGGCCCATCACCATCCGGGTGAAGACCTGCTTTGGGATTTTTATCGCGGTGCTTTGGCGCCGGGATTGGCCCTGGCCGTCGCCACGCATGTCGAGCTATGCGGGACGTGCCGCAGCGATATGAAGCTGTTCGATGCCGTGGGCGGCGCCTTGCTGGCCGAGATCGAAGACGCTCCGATGTCGGATAATGCCTTGGATCTGGCCCTAGCCAGAATCGAACGACCTAAGGAACGTCCGGATACGGACGATATGCCTAAGGCGACCGTCAAGACGCCGGCCTTCCTCGAAGGGTTCGAACTGCCTGACTCGCTAAAAACCGCCGCCATCAAGGACCGCTATTGGGCCGCGCCCGGTGTGTGGATGGCACCCGTTGTCGTGCCGGATGCGCCCAAGGGCTCGAAGACTTTTCTGATGCACGTCAAGGCGGGCATGGAAATGCCGGCCCATACCCACCGCGGCCTCGAAATCACCGTCATGCTGGCCGGCCGCTTCAAGGATCACAAGGGCAGCTATGGCCGCGGCGATATCGCCATCTGCGATGACAGTGACGACCGCCACTCGCCGGCCATGGAGGGTGATGAAGATTGCCTCTGTTTGGTGGCCCAAGAGGCCGCCATCGTGCCGCAAAGCTTCTGGGCCTGGGCCTTGCAGCCGTTCGCGCGGATCTAATCCATGATCAAGCATTTCGGCCTGACCTTTGTTATTCTGGTGGTTCTGCTGCTGGTCCTGGATGTCGTCTGGCTGGGGTCGACGATCGACAAGCTGTACAAGCCGAACATGCCGGGGCTGATCGCCGACAAGCCGAACATGATCGCCGGCGGAACCTTCTATGTCCTGTATGCCTTCGGCCTGGCCTGTCTGATCGTCTACCCGTCCCTGTTCGGCGGCAAAGCTGATTTCACTGGCTTGGCGTGGAAGGCGGCCTTGTTCGGTCTGGTGTGTTTCGCCACCTATGACCTGACGGGATTATCAGTGATCAGGAACTGGTCGCTGAAGCTGAGCCTGATCGACATGGCCTGGGGCACGTTCGCGGCGACGACAGCGTCACTGGGCACGGGGTTTGTGCTCAAGCTGCTGGGCCAGTTGAAGTAAGATAGAAACCCCACCACCACGCACGATAGCGCGGCGGTATACGACATTGAATCATCTTATACTCCCCCACTCGTGGGGGAGGTGGCAGCCCGCCTTCGGGCTGACGGTGGGGGGCCTTTCTTAAACCTGCGGCCGCCCCCTGGCAACGGCCACCTTCGACTTCGGCGCCCGGCCCAAAACATCCGAGATAAACCACGCCGCCTCGACCAACCTGCCGAGATCGACCCCCGTCTCAATCCCCAGCCCGTTCAGCATATACAAAACATCCTCGCTGGCGACATTGCCCGAAGCGCCCGGCGCATAGGGACAACCACCCAAGCCGCCGACCGAGGCGTCGACGACCGAAATGCCGTACTCCAGCGACGTCAAAATATTGGCCAGGGCCTGACCATAGGTGTCATGGAAATGCACGGCCAGTTGCGCCGCATCCGCCCGGCCGATCACCACATCCAGCAGACGCTCGACATCGGCCGGCGTCCCCACCCCGATCGTGTCCCCCAGCGACACCTCGTAACAACCCATAGTCAGCATCCGATCCGTCACATGCGCCACGGCATGAGGATCGATCGGGCCTTCATAGGGACAGGCGATGACGCACGACACATAGCCCCGCACCTTGACGCCGTCCGCCTTCGCCTGCTCGCACACCGGTGCAAACCGTTCGAGACTCTCGTCGATGCTGCAATTGATATTCTTCTGGCTGAAGGTCTCCGATGCCGCGCCAAAAATGGCGACATGATCGGCCCCGGCCGCCCGCGCGCCGTCATAGCCCTTCATATTCGGCGTCAGGACCGGATAGCTGACGCCAGAAGCGCGCGTAATCCCGGCCATGACCTCGGCGGCATCGCCCATCTGCGGCACCCATTTCGGCGACACGAAGCTGGCCGCCTCGATCATGCGCAAACCGCTCGACGACAGCCGGTCGATCAAGGCGACCTTGTCGGCGGTCGCGACGATCTGCTTTTCCGCTTGCAGGCCGTCACGCGCCCCGACTTCGTACAATGTCACATGCGACGGCCGGCTCACTTCGTTTCCTCGAACAGTTCCCGCCCGATCAGCATACGGCGGATTTCCGACGTGCCGGCGCCGATCTCGTAGAGCTTGGCGTCGCGCCACAGCCGCCCGACCGGGAAGTCGTTGGTATAGCCGTTGCCGCCCAGGGCCTGGATCGCTTCGCCGGCCATCCATGTCGCCTTTTCGGCGGCATAGAGTATACAGCCGGCGGCGTCCTTGCGCGTGGTCTCTCCCCGATCGCAGGCGGCGGCCACGGCATAGACATAGGCGCGGCAGGCGGCCCAGGTCGAATACATGTCGGCGACCTTGCCCTGCATCAGTTGGAAGGTGCCGATCGGCGCGCCGAACTGCTCGCGTTCGTGGACATAGGGGATGACGGCGTCTAAACAGGCGCGCATGATGCCGAGCGGCCCGCCGCTCAACACCACGCGTTCATAATCGAGCCCCGACATCAGCACCTGGACGCCGCGGCCTTCGACGCCGAGGACGTTCTCGTACGGCACTTCGCAGTCTTCGAACACCAGCTCGCCGGTGTGCGACCCGCGCATGCCCAGCTTGTCGAGCTTTTGCGCCACCGAGAAGCCGGTAAATTCCTTCTCGATCAAAAACGCCGTCATGCCCTTCGATCCGGCGTCCATATCGGTCTTGGCATAGACGACGAGGGTGTCGGCGTCGGGACCGTTGGTGATCCACATCTTCGAGCCGTTGAGGACATAGCGGTCGTTCTTGCGGTCGGCGCGCAGGCGCATCGACACGACGTCCGATCCGGCGCCGGTCTCCGACATGGCCAGCGCCCCGACATGCTCGCCGGAGATCAGCTTCGGCAGATATTTCGCTTTCTGCTCGGCCGTGCCGTTGCGCGTGATCTGGTTGACGCAGAGATTGGAGTGGGCGCCGTAGGACAGGCCGATCGAGGCCGAGGCGCGCGAGATTTCTTCCATGGCGATGGTGTGTGCCAGGTAACCCATGGCCGCACCGCCATATTCCTCGCCGGCGGTCAGGCCCAGCACGCCCATATCGCCCATCTTGCGCCACAGGGCCATGGGGAACTGGTCCGAGCGGTCGGTCTCATCGGCCAGCGGAGCGATCTCGACCTCGGCAAACCGCCGCACGCCTTCGCGCAGGCTGTCGATCTCTTCGCCGTGGCCAAATTGCAAATGCGGAAACTCAATCATGGGACATGTCCTCTAATTTTAAGTTCTCCACAGATTACACAGATTATACAGATTTTTCAGAAGGTTAGAGAGGAAGGATTGGCCACGAAAAACACGAAAAGCACGAAAACGATTGTGGGCGTCTTTAACATCGCTGCCAATCATACTCTGATTGAGCGCCTTCGGCGCTCGTCAAACATGACGATCACCCATATCGAAGACACCCATAGATTTTCGTGTTTTTCGTGTTTTTCGTGGTCAAACCTTACTTTTGAAAAATCTGCGTAATCTGTGTAATCTGTGGATAAACCCTTTTACTCAATCACAACCAACAAAGCCTTGTCGCCGACCTGATCCTCAGCCGCCACATGCACGGCCGAAACGACCCCAGCCTTGGGAGCCTTCATCGTATGCTCGATCTTCATGGCGCCGAGGATCAGCAGCTTCTGGCCCTTTTCGACCGTATCCCCGGCCCTGACAAACACATCGACCACCTTACCCGGCATGGGCGAGACGACATTGCCCGACGCCACGACATCTTCGCCGGCCTCGTGCTTCAAGACCAGAGGCGAGCGCTTGGGCAGGCCCAGCCACCAGCCCTTATTGTCGTTCCACGGCGAAGTCGGATCGGCCGTCACGGCACTCGCCGGCGCGGCAAAATCCGGCCACGGCGCCAATAACCGCTCCTGATGGCGGGCAATGAAGCCGGTATCGATTTCCGCCGCCGCAAACGCCTCATCCGACACCACCCGGCGCAGGAAACCGAGATTGGTCGCCAAACCGCGCAATTGCGTCTCGATCAAAGCCTCGCGCATCTTGTCCAAAGCCGCCGTACGATCCATGCCATGGACAACGATCTTGGCGATCATCGGGTCGTAAAAGACGCTGACCTCATCGCCTTCGCCGACGGCGGATTCAATCCGCGCCCAATCGGGGAAAACCAGCTTTTCCAACCGACCGGTCGCCGGCAGGAAATCGTTCTCCGGATCCTCGGCATAGAGCCGCGCCTCGATGGCATGGCCGGTAATGGTCAACTGATCCTGCGTTTTCGGCAAAACCTCGCCATTGGCCACCCGCAACTGCCATTCGACCAGGTCGAGACCGGTGATCTCTTCGGTCACCGGGTGTTCGACCTGCAACCGCGTATTCATTTCCATGAAATAGAAGGCGGCCGTGTCGATACCGTTCGCGACGTCGACGATGAATTCGACCGTGCCGGCGCCACGATAACGGATGGCCTGGGCCGCCCGCACCGCCGCCTGACCCATGGCCTGCCGCAGGGCTTCGGGCAGGCTGGGGGCCGGCGCCTCCTCAATGACCTTCTGGTGGCGGCGTTGCAACGAACAGTCGCGTTCGAACAGGTGCACGACATTGCCATGTTCATCGGCGAACAACTGGATCTCGATATGGCGCGGCACGGTCAGGTACTTTTCGATCAGCACCTTGGGGTCGCTGAAGGCGTTCTGGCCTTCGCGTTGCGCCGAAGTCAGGGCGTCGGCGAAGTCGGCCGGATCGTCGACCCGGCGCATACCCTTGCCGCCGCCGCCGGCCACCGCCTTGATCAGCACCGGATAGCCGATGCGGCCGGCCTCGGCCTGTAGAGTCGCCAAACCCTGGTCGTCGCCGTGATAGCCGGGGGTCACCGGCACGCCCGCCTCGGTCATCAAGGCTTTGGCGGCGCCTTTCAGCGCCATGGCGCGGATAGCATCCGGGCGCGGGCCGATAAAGACCACGCCGGCAGCCTCGCAAGCTTCGGCGAATTCGGCGTTTTCCGACAGGAAGCCATAGCCCGGGTGAATGGCCTGCGCGCCGGTTTCCAAAGCGACGGCGATGATGCGGTCGCCGCGCAGATACGACTCCGCCGCCGGCGCCGGACCGATCAGAACGGCGCGGTCGGCCTCACGTACAAAGGCGGCGTGTTTGTCGGCTTCGGAATAGACGCACACCGTCTCGACGCCCATGCGCTTGCAGGTGCGGATGATGCGCCGGGCGATTTCGCCGCGATTGGCGATGAGGATCTTCTTGAACATTAGGCGATCCAATCGGGTGAGCGTTTGTCGAGGAAGGCGGCTATACCCTCGCGGCCCTCATCGGAAGCCCGCCGCGCCGCGATCCGTGCAGAGGTCAGCTCGCCGGTCAGTTCGGGTTCCGCGATCAGTGCCTTGATATCGGCGACAGCGCCCGGCGCGCTGGCCAGGAAAGCCTCGACCACCTTCGCCGCCGCGGCGTCCAAATCGGTCGCCACTTCGTTGACCAGGCCGATCCGCAGGGCTTCCTCGACTCCGAAACGCTCGCCGCTCAACATATAGCGCCGGGATGCCGTCACCCCAATCTTGGCCAGGACGAAGGGCGAAATCACCGCCGGAATCAGCCCCAGCCGCACCTCGGTCAGGCCGAACATGGCTTCCGGTTTGGCGATGACGATATCGCAGCACGCCGCCAACCCGACCCCGCCGCCGAAGGCCGCGCCGTGGACCAGGCCGATCACCGGCTTGGGGCAGGTGTTCATGGTCTCGAACATGCGCGCCATCTTCATGGCGTCGGCGGTGTTCGCCGCCTCGTCCTGGGCCGCCGCCTGCTTCATCCAGTTGAGATCGGCGCCGGCGGAGAAGCTCTTGCCCTCGCTCGACAGGACGATGACCCGCACCACCTCCTGGCGCCCCAGCATATGGAAGGCGTCGCACAGCTCAGCGATCATGCCAGCATTGAAGGCATTGTGGACGTCGGGGCGGTTCAGCACCACCCGGGCGACGCCGCGGATATTCATATCGACTTTCACCATAGAAGTCATGACATCACATCCTGAATACGCCGAACGTCGTCGGCGCGATGGGGGCGTTCAACGACGCCGATATGCCCAGTCCCAAAACCCGGCGGGTGTCGACGGGATCGATGACTCCGTCGTCCCACAGCCGCGCGCTGGCATAATAGGGGTGGCCCTGGGCCTCATAGGTGTCGCGGATCGGCGCCTTGAAGGCGGCCTCATCCTCGGCGCTCCACGTCCCGCCCTTCAACTCGATGCCGTCGCGCTTGACGGTGGCCAACACATTGGCCGCCTGTTCGCCGCCCATGACCGAGATGCGGGCATTGGGCCACATCCACAAAAAGCGCGGATCGTAGGCGCGGCCGCACATGCCATAATTGCCGGCGCCATAGCTGCCGCCGATGATGACGGTGAATTTCGGCACATTGGCGCAGGCGACCGCGGTGACCATCTTGGCGCCGTGGCGGGCAATGCCCTCGTTCTCGTATTTGCGTCCGACCATGAAGCCGGTGATGTTCTGCAGGAAGACCAGCGGAATGCCGCGTTGCGCGCACAGCTCGATGAAATGGGCGCCTTTCAGGGCGCTTTCGGAGAACAGTACGCCGTTATTGGCGACGATACCGACGGGATAACCGTGGATATGGGCGAAGCCGCACACCAGGGTTTCGCCGTACAAGGCCTTGAATTCATGGAAGTTCGAGCCGTCGACGATGCGGGCGATGACCTCGCGCACATCATAGGGCGTCTTGGTGTCGGCCGGGATGATGCCGTACAATTCCCTGGCATCGTATTTCGGCTCGACGACGTCGCGGGTGGCCAGATCGACCTTTTTGACCCGGTTGAGGTCACCGACAATCCGCCGCACGCGCGCCAGGGCGTTGGCGTCATTGGCAGCCAGGTGATCGACAACGCCGGAGACGCGGGCATGGACGTCGCCGCCGCCCAGATCCTCCGACGACACGACCTCGCCGGTGGCGGCCTTAACCAGGGGCGGGCCGGCCAAAAAGATGGTGCCCTGCTTCTGCACGATGATCGACTCATCCGACATGGCCGGGACATAGGCGCCGCCGGCCGTGCATGAGCCCATGACCACGGCGATCTGCGGGATGCCGCGCGCCGACATCTGGGCCTGGTTGAAAAAGATGCGGCCGAAATCGTCCTTGTCCGGAAACACTTCGTCCTGGTTCGGAAGATTGGCGCCGCCGGAATCGACCATATAGACGCACGGCAGGTTGTTGGTCAGCGCGATTTCTTGCGCCCGCAGGTGTTTCTTGACGGTGAGGGGGTAATAGGTGCCGCCCTTGACGGTGGCGTCATTGCACACCACGACGCATTCGGTGCCGTTGATGCGGCCGATGCCGGTGATCATACCGGCGGCCGGGACGTCGTCTTCGTAGACGCCGTGCGCCGCCAGGGCCGAAAACTCCAGGAAGGGCGAGCCCTGGTCGATCAGGCCGGCCACCCGGTCGCGCGGTAGCAACTTACCCCGCGCTACATGCTTGTCGCGCGCCGACTGCGAACCACCGAGCGCGATCTTGGCCGAGACCCTGTGCAGGTCCTCGACCACGGCCGTCATGGCGGCGGCATTGGTCCTGAATTCGGAGGATGTCGGGTCGATCTCGCTTTTGAAAGCCATGGTGTCGATTCGTCTTGTTGTTCCGCCCAAATTTTACCCATACGCCTGTTGCGAGCATTGGAAAAATCGATAATAACTATTCTATAGATAGATGGCGTCTATGATAAACCCAGAAAGGCCTCCACCACCATTCGCTGCGCTTCATGGTCCCCCTCCCCGGAAAGCGGGGAGGAACAGGTTAATTCTTGATCCTCCCCGCTTGCCGGGGAGGGGGACCGCGCCCGGAGGGCGTGGTGGTGGGGCCACTTCCTTTTCTTGAGACGGAGCCCATGGAACTCTACCTCCTCCGCTACTTCCTCGCCGTCGTTGAAACCGGCAATTTCACCAAGGCCGCCCAGGCCTGCCTGATCACCCAACCGACCCTGTCCGCCGGTATCAAGCGCCTCGAAGACCAGATGGGCGTGGCCCTGTTCGTGCGTAACAACAAACGCGTCTTTCTGACCACGGCCGGCTCGCGTTTCCTGCCGCGCGCCAAGGCCATCCTGCACGAAGTCAATATGGCCTCCGCCGAGATCGCTCAGTCCGACCAGGCGGCGACCCTGCGCCTCGGCGTCCTGCAAACCCTGCCGGCAGCCACCGTCGCCGGTCTCCTCTCAGCCTTCACCACGCAACATCCCGGCCTGCGTTTCGATCTGTTCGACGGAACGGAGCAGGAGCTGCTCAACCGCCTCGACGAACGCGGCATCGATTTCGCCCTGTCGATCCGCCGGGTGGACGACGACACCAGCCTGCCCCTGTTCGAAGAAGGCTACCAACTGGCCCTGTCGCGCAACCACCGCCTGGCCGCAGAACCGGTCATCCGCGGCGAAGACCTGGCCAATGACTCCATGATCGTGCGCAGCCGCTGCGAGGTCCTCAGCGAAACCAGCCGCCATTTCACCGACCGCAATGTCCGTCCGCCGCTCGTTTACCGCACATCACAAGACGAACGCGCGCTCGCCATGGTCGGCGCCGGCATAGGCGTCACCGTCATGCCCGACAGCTATACCGCTGCCGATGTCGTGCGAATCCCAATGGCCGGCTTCAATCCGCGCCGCACGGTCGGGCTGTTCCTGCCGCGTTTCGCCCTACCCGAACGCCTAAACGAGACGGCAGGGGCGTTCGCGCAATTTGCCCGCTTCTTCTTCGAAGTCTAAGACCTCCGCCGATGACTCCTGGCTCATCATATAGTCGCGCGTCATCGGCAGGGTATCGAGCTTCTTGCTCACCTGGACCTGATAAACCATCAGGTCGCCATAGCGGAAACCGAGCTCGCAATAGCAGAGATAGAAATCCCACATGCGGCAGAAGCGATCGTCATAAAGCTTTTCGACCTCATCACGCCGCGCTTCGAAACGCTCGCGCCAGTGTCGCAGGGTCTCGGCATAGTGCAGGCGCAAGGATTCGACGTCGGTAATATAAAGCCCCGACTTTTCGATCGAGTCGGTGATCTCCGACAGGCTGGGGATATAGCCGCCGGGAAAGATATATTTCTCCGTCCAGGCCGATCGCCCGCCGGTCTTGCCGCGCCGGCCGATCGTGTGGATAAGCGCGACACCGTCATCTTTCAACCGCTCGGCCACGGTTTCGAAATAGCCGTCAAAGCCGGCCAGCCCGACATGTTCGAACATGCCGACGCTGACGATGCGATCGAACTGGCCCGTCACCTGGCGATAATCGCACAGCTCGAAACGCACCCGCGATTGGACGTCCGGCGCCTGGGCGCGCACCTCCGCCACCGCCAGCTGCTCGGTCGACAGGGTGACGCCGGTGACATTGACATTGTCGCGCTTGGCCAGGTGCAGGGCCATGCCGCCCCAGCCGCAGCCGATATCGAGCACGCTTTGCCCGGGCGACAGGGCCAGCTTGGCGGCGATATGGTCCTTCTTGTCGATCTGGGCCTGTTCCAGGGTCACGCCCGGATGCTGAAAATAGGCGCAAGAATATTGCATATCCTCATCGAGGAACATGCGGTAGAGCGCTTCGGACAGGTCGTAATGATGCGCCACGTTCTTGCGAGAGGCCGTCAGCGAATGCGCCGGCAGCCAACCCTTGAATCTGTGCAATAACCGCGACCACCGCCCGCGTTTGGGCATGTTCTGCAAATTGATGCCGATCAGCTCGACGAATGACCACAACGAGCCGTTTTCGACGATCAGGTCGCCGTCGGTATAGGCCTCGCCGAAATAAAGGAAGGGGTTCATCGCCACCTTGAAGGCCGTCCATGAGCTGGCGAACCAGATATGGACGTCGAGATGCGGATGTTCCGGATCGAGCGCGCCGAAATGCCAGGTTTTGTTAGGGTTAATCCGCACGGTCAGCCGGCCGCGCTTGATCAAAGTGGTCAAAAACGTCTTCAGCATCACTGCCCCCTCACTGGAAGATTCAGGACGACACGCCACCCGGCGGCTTCTCCGCCGGGCTCAAGGTGTTAACCTATACCACAGAACGGTTTGCGGCGCAAAATTCCGAGAGGATTCCGGGCGGCGAAAAATATGAATCCGATAAGGAAAGGGTTAACGCGGCGCGCCGAAACCGAAAGTCTAAGTTAGATGTGCAAGCGGCGTCATAACGCTAATAGCGGGCAACTCAGCGGCTGAATAACCCGTTACGGCGCCTTGTCAGGCCAAGCTCGTGTCAAGCCCACAGCGAATCATTTCATTGTGGTCCCCGCGCGCGAATAAGCGTAAGGACAAACTATGTGCGACGCACCGGCAGCAATCGATTGTGGTTGTGAAATTAGAATCTGTTATTTCATTTCAAGATAGTGTGCCGTGAAACCAAAGATTTTAGCTCCTAAAATACTCGTCGTCGATGACACGCCCGATATTTGCGAGTTGCTTGAGGTTGTGCTGAGCCACGCGGGTTTTTCCGTGGTCCTGGCCGACGGTGCCGCCGCCATGGATGCTGTTTTAGCCGACACGCCGGTCGACCTGATCGTCCTGGATACCATGATGCCTGTTGAGGACGGATACTCGGTATGCCGGCGAATTTCGTCCGGCGACGGGCCGCCGATCATCATGCTGAGCGCCAAGGGTGAAGATGTCGACAAAATCACAGGGCTCGATCTCGGCGCCGAAGACTATATCGCCAAGCCCTTTAACGCCGACGAGCTGATCTCCCGGATCCGGGCCGTCCTGCGGCGCGTGAAAAAGAGCGCGCGGCCGGCGCCGGATGTCTGGACCTTTTTCGGCTGGGTTCTGGACAAGCAGACGCGCAAGCTCTCAAGCCCCGAGGGTAAGTCGCTGGCCCTGTCGCCCGCCGAGTTCGGCCTGCTGAAGGTTTTCCTCGATCAGCCCGACCGGCCGCTGAAACGTGAGCAAATACTGATCGCCATGGGTGAAGTCCACGGTTTCAGTACACCCCGCGGCCTCGATACCCTGGTGTCGCGGTTGCGGCAAAAGCTTCATTATGTCGACCCGTCCTGCACCGGCGACAAGGAATTGATCCAAACCGTCTATGGCGCCGGCTATATGCTGCGGCCGGGACCACGCAGCACGCTCTAGACCGTCTCTTCCGCCGCCGGGAAAGACATCCAGAAGGTCGCACCGGCGCCTTCCGCAGACTCGTAGCCGATCGTTCCGCCCATGCGCTCGACGATATCCTTGGTAATGTGCAGGCCGAGGCCAGAACCGCCTTTGGCGCGCGTGCTGGATGAATCCGCCTGAGCGAAGCGTCCGAAAATACGTCCGCGGAAATTGGCCGGAACGCCGGGGCCTTCGTCACGGACGGAGATTTTCACGCGGGCATCATCGGGGTCGCCATCAAGCGCGGCCGCCACATAAACCGTTCCGCCGGGCGGCGAAAATTTCGCGGCGTTCGAAATCAGGTTCGTCATCGCCTGCTGGAATCGGGCGCTGTCGACGCGGATATGCAGTTTTTCCGCCAGCGGCGCGGTGATCAGGCCGACGCTTAATTTTTCGGCGAAAGCCTGGTTCAGGGCGACGGACTGCTCGACCAGTTGTGTCACCGGTTCGTGCCGCAGATCGAAACGCATCGTGCCCGAAGTGATCTTGTCGATATCGAGGATGTCGTTGACCAGGAGAACCAGCCGGTCGCAATTGCGCCGCGCCATGTCGACAAGACGCCGCCCGGCATCCGGCAGGTTTTCGGACAGGGTGGTGGCGACAAAATCGAGCGACCCGCGGATCGACGTCAGGGGCGTCCGCAATTCGTGGCTGACGGTGGATATGAACTCGCTCTTCATGCGCTCCATCTCCCGGCGTTCCGTGATGTCCTGGATCTGGGCGATAAAATAATCCGGCGTGCCGTCCGCCTTGCGCACCAGCGATATGCTGAGCAGTCCCCAGATGATGTGCCCGTCCTTGTGAATATAGCGCTTTTCCAGGTCATAGCGGGTGTTTTCGCCCGATAAAGCCGTTCGCACCAGCGTACTGCCGATTTCGATGTCGTCGGGATGGGTAATCGTCTGGAAGTCGGTTGCCAGCAGGGCTTCCGCCGAATAGCCCAGGAGCTCGCAAACGGCGCTGTTGACGCGCAACCACCGCCCGTCCAGGCCGACCAGGGCCTGGCCGATGGGCGCATTCTCCATGGCCAGGCGGAAGGTTTCCTCGCTGGTGACCAGGGCCTGCTGCTGGGCCCGGCGTTCAGTGATATCTTCGGCGACCCCGAGATAGCCGACGATGTGACCGTCCTCGCCCCGCAACGCCGTCACCGTCAGGCTGACCGGGAACCGCGAGCCGTCCCGCCGGATGAAGGTCCACTCATTGGTGTCTTCGCTCTGTTGACCGATGCGGGCCGTAAACGCTTCGAAGCCGGGCTCGATCGCCACGCCCAGTTCGGCGCGCAATTTTTCGGTCTGAGCTCGGATCTCCTGCGCATCATGCCAAAGCAGCGGCGTTTCGCGCCCGACGACCTCGGCGGCGGCATAGCCCAGGGCTTTTTCCGCTTCGAGATTGAACGAGGTGACCTGCCCCACGGGGTCGGTGGTGACGACGATATATTTGGTGCTGGCCAGGACGGCGGCGTTCAAGGTGCTGGCCTCGAACAACCGGCGGCCCGACTGGGTCAATTCGCGGGATTTCCGGTTGAGGACGAGCAGGGCCTGCACCGTCAGGGCGCAGAGGACGGCGATAATCAGGCCGGCGACCAGGGCGATGATCGGGAAAGGCGATCTCTGGGTGGCGAGGAAGGGTTCTGTCGGGCGGATCTGCAGCGTCCATACCTGATTGGCGACCTTCACCGTCCGGACGATCTTTTTTCCGGCCAGGGGCACATCGTCGGCGCCGGCCAGAGCGATATCTCGCCCTGAGTGTTCGACGCTGATCTGGTAATGGCTCTGGACGTCCTCGGTGAGGCTGCCTTCGGAAAATGTTCGCGCGTTGAAGAAGGCGGCCAGATAGCCGAGGGGCTGGGATTGGGCGCTGAGCGGCACCAAAACCGTGAATTGCGGCGGTCCGTTCAGCTGGCTTTGCAAGGGCGAGGCTGTCGGCAAACCGCGCCCGACGGCCAGGTTGAAGACGCCCTGGGCCGGCATCCTGTCGGCAAGCTCACCGGGCATGCGGCCGGCGCCTGCCGTTTCCGGCTCGAACCATTCGGCCTTCCGCTGGCCGTCGAACCGCGCCAGGGCGTCAAGACCCTTGACATCCCCAACCAGATTGTCGGCATCGGCGCGCGAGACTTCAGTGGGTATCCTTGAGGCGGCGCTCCACCGGGCCGCGGCGCGTTCCAGGGATTTGATATCCGCCTCCACCCGCGACCCGATCAGCTCCTGGATCCGCGACGCGTCGCGTTCCATCAGGCCGTCGGCATAGCGATCCTCCTGCACTGACAAGGTCCGGTAGGCAAAAATCGAGCCGAGCATCAGGACGGCAAACACGGTGACCGGAATGATAAAGCGTTCCCGGGTCCCGCGACCGTCGCCTATATCCGCGTCTTTCAGGCTGACGCCGAAAAACAGCACTGCCAGCATGGCCGTGAACAGCAGGCCGGCGCTTAAAATAAGCGTCGGCGTCACCGATCGCCCGGCATTGTCGAAGGATTTCGTGCTGCGCCAAACCACCAGCCACGTCCTCTGGCCGACTTGAAAATGCCGGCGCGTGCTGAAGGCTCCAACCGACGAAGCGTCGCCGCTACGATAGATCAGGTTCGCGGGCGTTTCGCTGTCCTGGTCGAATATCTCGATGTCGATCTGACTGCCCTGGCTGCGCGTCAGGTCGGTGAGCAGGTTCTTGGCAATGAAGGGCGAATAAATCCATCCCTGCAAATCCGCGCGCCGGCCCTCGACGGTCGCGGGTACCTGGTCGGATTTGAACAGCGGGTAGATGAGCATGAAGCCTGGTGTCTGCTCCCTGTCCTGAACAAGGTAGATCTTTTTCGTCAGCGTGGTCCGGCCGGAATCCCGCGCTTGCAACGCTGCCGACAACCGGTTGGGTTCGAAGGCGAGATCCAGCCCCAATGCGGCGCGGTTGACCTCTATCGGCTCGAGATAGGTAATGACGAAATGGTCGTTGCCGGCGAGGACCGGATGAACTTTAAAGTCCTGAATACCCTCGGAAGCCAGCCGGGACCGTATGGCGGGCAGCTGGCTGTTGGTCGCCGGTTCGATCACGCCGATACCATTCATGCCGGGATAGTTGGCCTTGATATTCAAGGCCGCGACATAGGTTTCCCAGTCCTTGTGGCTGACCTTTTGTTTCCCCTTCCAGAAGGCCGAGGCGCCGACCAGCGCGTTGTTGTAGGAGTCCATACGGCGGCCCAGGGCCTTCTCGCTCTCCTGGCTGAGGGCGGTAAAGGCATCCTCCTTGGCCTTGAATTCGCCGATAGACACGATCTTCCAGGCATAAAAGGTCAGTCCCAGCGGTATCAGGAGAAGAAACAGCGCCAGGGCGGACACCCGGCCGACGGCATTGCCGTTAAGGCGCACAGGATTGGGGTTGCCGGGGGCGATCAGGGCCAGGGGCAGGAAAACGATAACGCCGAAGACATCCCCGCCCCACCACGACAGCCAATTGTTTATAGTTTCCGCCGGTGTCATCAGCCCTGCGGTGCGCAGGCTGAGAACGCCGATGCTGGCCGCCGTGACGCAGGCGACCGGGCCAACGAGGATGAACAGCCGGAATATCTGGATGACCGATACCAGCTTCAGCGGCATGCCGACAAAACGCCGCGCCAGGGCGCAGGCAATAAGGATCTGGATCGTCGACCCGGCAGCAATAGCCCCCGCGACGGCGAGTTTTCCCCACACTATCCCGGCCGAAACATCCAGCCCGCCGGCGACATAGGCGTTCAGCAGAAACGAACCCAGCCAGATGCCCGGCCAGAAGCGCCGGCCATGAATCAGGCATATCCCGAGCGCCAGACCCGACGGCGGCCAAATCACGGTGGCAAAACCCGGCGGCACGGACAGCAGCAGGCCAAGCTTGCCGGTGACTATGTACAGGATGGCCAGCCCGATGACCTTAAGGCTGTAGGTGGCGAGCGGATTTCGCCGCAGCCGGTCGAAACCGTCTTCGTGGCTGGCAGGCGACGTGGCGCGGCTTTGCGGCACTTGCGAACTCACCTGCCGGTCGCGTCGCGGGTCGCGGCCAGCAATCTTTCAATACTGCTCAGGACGAGCTCGGTATCGAAAGGCTTTGTTATGTAATTGTCGGCGCCCATTTCCATAGCGCGCATGACATCGCCGTTTTTGTCGCGGGCCGACAGGACGATCACCGGTACATCGCGCCTGTCGGGGAGTTGGCTTTTGCCCTTCAGAAAACCCATGCCGTCCAGTTCCGGCATGGCGAGATCGAGCAGGACCAGGTTCGGCGCGAATCGGCCGAGCTGGGCCAGTCCGTCACGGCCGTTTTCCGCCGTGGCGACGTCATACCCTTTCGCCGTGAGGACGATCTCGAGCAGGTCGCGAATGTCGGCCTCGTCCTCGACGACGAGAATGCGTGCGGATTGAGAGCTCATCAGGGTGTCTCGTGGGCAGGATGTTCGCGGGCGGCGAATAGTTCAGGCGGCGTACGCTACCATTATCCGATTTCATTCTCGCTGGGGTTAAGCCTTCGCACTGTGGCGACAAGATCGCTTCCGGAGGCGGGAGGTGTATGCATGAAGGCGAACCAATAGGACGACAACTCGGCGACCATGTGTAAATAGGCGTCGGGCGAGTGCGGTTTGGTCAGAAAACCGTTGGCGTGAGCGTCATAGGCCGATTCGATGTCGGAACTGGCGGACGAACTTGTCAGTACGATACACGGGATGCGTCTTAAACGGGCGTCGCTCTTGACGATACGCAGAAATTCGATGCCGTGAACGCCCGGCAGGTTTAGATCCGTTACGATCAAATCCGGCAGGACCACAGACTCATTGGCCACGTCCCGCCATAGCCTGGTGAGGGCGTTTTCCGCGGTTTGATCGGAGGTTAACCGGATGCCGGGATTGTAGCGGGTAAGCGCGCGGCGAAACAACAGAACGTCACCACTATTATCTTCTACAAGCAAAATATGCGGTGCCCGTGCTCTCTCCACCTGCTTAGTCATGTTACTATTTTCTACGCCACATGTAACTCTGTCTTCCAATCCGCCATCGGCACGAAGGCGAACGGTCGATCGGGCGCACGAACAGCGGGCGCATCGCCGAGTATTGCCCGCAATAGGTAAATGTCGATGAATCAATTGTCACGACTCTGAAACAATCTTGGGTGGTCGCGCGACGGCGAACCTTGCTCGGTGTCACCGCGGTGTGTCAGCCAGATTCCCATATGCAAAGGATTGCAGCTGTATCAATTATATCACGATTATTGCGAACGGGCAGGGGCGGTGAACAGTTCAGTGCAGAAATAATACCCTGAACGCACGTTGAAATTCAAGTATTGCTGAAGATGTGCGCCGGTCATACTATCATCGCATTGTTTTTATGTAATATTTTTGTTATTCGGCGAAAGCGCAACCAAAAGAGCATCAGCGGAGAAAACGCCGGTATGACCATGGTATGGCCGCCGCAAACCCTTAAAATATATGTCTGTATATATAATAGGCGCGCGCGAGGCCATGACGGCCTTGCGACATAAAATCCTGTTTTGCGAACATCTCTATGCGTCAATACATCAGTAATAAATGGGGCATAAATAGGGTTAACCACCGTGATTACTAAATGTTTGTGGCGTACCGTATAGTGAGGCTTAAAATGAGTACCCGTATTCTGCGTTCCGCGGCCAAAATGGCCATCATCGGATCGCTTCTTCTGCTCCCCCTGCAAGCTCACGCCGATGGCGCGCGAGAGGTCCAGGTCGCAGGACGCACCCTGACATTCCTCGATAATGGCCCGACCGGAAAGGTCGTTTTCGCCGTCGTCTTCGACCCGTCTAAATCCGCCTCGGTTGCCGAAAAAGACCAGGTCATGGCCGCGCTCGGCGCCGGCATGGTCGTCGGCAGCGTCACCATCGTCGGCAAGGCCGTCGACAGCGGCTCCGTCGCCGGCACCAGCGGTGTCGCCGCCTTTTATCTCACCCACGGGGTCAACTACGCCGCCGTCGGGGCGGTCGCCAAGAGCAAGAAGACCCTCAGCATCAGCGCCGACATGGCCTGCGTCAATTCCGGCGCCTGCGTCATGGGTGTCGCCGCCAGCCCGAAGGTCGAAATCGTCGTCAACTCCGCCTCCGCGGCCGCGATCGGCGCCAGTTTCAAAGCCGCCTTCAAGATGATGATCAAGGAAATCTAGCGTAATCCGAAAAGCGGGACGCCGAAACGGCGCTCCTCTTCTTCGGTCAATTGCGCGACCCCGAAATTCAGGCAGAAAGCCTTTCAGGAAAGTATGAGTATTATGCGTAAATCCCTTATCGCGGCCGTGGCCGCCCTCCCGCTCATCGCCGCTGCGGCGGCCCATGCGCAATCCGTCGATTACGGTTCCATGGAGCAGCTGTTCGGCGAGCCCATCACCCTGTCCGCTACCGGTTCGCCCCAGCGCAGCACCGAAGTGCCGGTCGACATGACCATCATCTCCGCCGATGACATCAAGCGTTCCGGCGCCCATGATTTGCCGACCCTGCTCAGCCGCGTCCCGGGCATAGACGTCCTCAACTGGTCCAGCATGAGCTCGGACGTCGGCGTCCGCGGCTATGACCAACCGATGTCGCCGCGCCTCCTGGTCCTGGTCAACGGCCGTCAGGTCTACCTTGACCACTACGGCTACACCGCCTGGTCGACCATCCCGGTCCAGCTGTCGGAAATCCGCCAGATCGAGGTCGTCAAGGGCCCCAATGCCGCCCTGTTCGGTTTCAACGCCGTGTCGGGCGTGGTCAACATCATCACCTACAACCCGAAATACGACAATGTCTCCGGTGGCCAGGTCGCGGCCTATTCGCGCAACGGTTCGGAAGTCTCCCTGGTCCAGACCTTCCACCTGTCGCCCAGGATCGCCGCCCGCCTGTCCGCCGGCGCCGCCAAGAACGACGAATGGGACAATACGGCGGGCATGACCGCTACCGAATACCGGCCGGATGTATCGCGGGCCACGGTTGACCTGGATGCCGTCGCCTCGCTGACGGACAAGACTGAACTGCGCCTGCAAAGCTCGGTGTCGAACAGCCAGGTCAATGAAATGGTGTCGAATTGCGATGCCGCGGCGACCAAATATCTCACCACCTCCTTCAAGCTCGACCTGACCTCGGAAACCCATATCGGCCTGATCCAGGCCTCGGCCTATCGCAACACGATGCGCAGCACCTCGAATGTCGGCGGTCCGCTCACCTTCAACAATACCGTCACGGTCTATAGCCTGCAGGACCTGTTCAAGGCCGGCAAGCATACCTTCCGCCTCGGCGTCGAAGCCCGCAAGAACGAGATGCCGACGGCGCCCATCGGCGGCGCCGAGGTCAGCTATACGGTGCTGGCGCCTTCCGCCATGTGGGCCTGGCAGATCAGCGACAACTTCAGCACCGACGTCGCCATCCGCTCCGACCACATGTCGCTGAAGCGGACCGGTGTCTTCCCGGCGGGTTTCCCGTTGGCCGACAACGGGCTGTGGGATCGCGACATCAATGAACTCAGCTATAATGCCGGCGCCGTCTGGCGCTTGAGCGACAATGACACCATGCGCCTGATGACGGCCAAGGGCGTCCAGGTCCCGACCCTGATCGAACTAGGCGGCATCCAGCTGGAAGTGCCGGTGGCGCCGGGCTTCTCCCTGGCGGTCATGGGTAATCCGGGTCTGGAGCCCAGCGTCGTCAAGAATACCGAACTGTCCTACGATCACAGCTTCACCAAGGCCAAGATCGGTTTCCGCGTCTTTAGCCAGACCAGCAGCAATATCAAGGGCCAGGCTTCCTCGGTCGAATTTTTCCAGTATCCGACCGCCACGACCTTCCCGGCCCTGGGCTGGGAAAATGTCGCCGACTCGAAGATGAGCGGTTTCGAAGTCTCGGCCTCGGGCAAGTTCGGCGCCGGCTTCCGCTGGAGCGCCGACTATACGGCGACAAACGTCAGCGACAAGGCCTTCGCCGGTCACGACATCGTCGAACGCCGGGCGAATTTCGCCGACCTGACACCCAAGGCCCGCGCCAATGCCAATCTTGGCTGGCAGGGCGGTAAGTGGACCGTCGACGCCTTCGTCCACTATACCAGCGATTTCACCACCTTCGCGCCGAACACCTATGTCGTCACCCATATCCAGGCCTATACCGCCATCGCCGCCAATGTCAGCTACGACATGGGCCACGACATGACGGTCTCGCTCAGCGGCCAGAACCTCGGCAACAGCCGCCAGGTCCAGACCGCCGCCTTGAAGGTGCCGACCACGGTCTTCCTCAGCCTGTCCAAGCGCTGGTAACTTAAAACGGCAACGGCGTTCCGTGTCCGCGCGGAACGCCGAACCCTATACACGTTAAGGTTTTCTTGAACCTTCATGCCTATTAACTATTTCAGCATACCCCCAGTTTCAGGACGCGTATCATGGCCAACGCCGGCTCCCCCCAAGGCACCCCAAAGGTCCATCTCTTCAAGCCTTCCGACTGGCCCTTCATCTGGAAGTTCCTTGTCCCCGCGGTGGTCTCCGTCGTTCTGATCGTTATCCTGGCGGTCACCGCTTCGCTGGCCCTGCAGACCCAAACCCGGCGCATGAATACGGTCGTCGCCGGCGCCCTGCAAAACGCCGTCTTTTTGGGCCACGTCCGCGCTGAACTGCGCGGCGACGCCCGCGACCTCTACGCCGCCCTGGCCTCGGGTGATGTCACCGCCACCGAAGACGCCACCAAGGTGTCCGAAAAACTGAAAGCCTTGCAGGAAGAGGTCAAGCAGCGCGCCGCCTCGGCCACGGGCGAAGACAAGACGGCCTTCACGACCCTTGTCACCGAAATCGGCACGCAAAAGGATTCGGTCGACGTCGTCACCTCCATGCTGGGCATCGACCTGGCCGCCGCCAAGTCCTTCCTCGAGCCATACAAGGCGTCCGAAGAAAAGACGGACGCCATCGCCGAACAGATCATCCAGGCTTCCAACGCCAAGGCCAAGGCCCTGGCCGCCGAAAGCGTCGCCTCGGCCAAGACCCAGATGATGATCGTCGTCGGCCTGTCCGTCCTGGCCGCCCTGTGCGCCGGCGGTTTCGGCCTGGTCATCGGCCGCACCACCTCACGCGCCGTCCAGGCGATCGCCCAGACTACCCGCCGCCTGGCCGAAGGCGACATGACCGTCACCACCGGCAGCCTGCAGCGCAATGACGAACTGGGCCAGGTCGTCGCCGCGCTCGGCGTCTTCAAGGAGGTCACCGAACAAAGTCGCGCCTTGTCGCACGAGCAGGAGGAGGCCGGCCGCGCCCGCATCGAACGCGCCTCGCACATGGAGCAGCTGATCAACGGCTTCAACCGCGACTTCGCCGGCCTGATCCGCGGCGTCGAAAAAGCCTCCAGCCACCTGGAGCAATCGGCCTCGATCCTCACCACCACCTCGGCGGAAAATACCGACCGCGCCAGTAGCGCCGTCAATTCGATCTTCAGCGTCCGCGATTCGATGAGCACGGTCGCCGCCGCTTCCGAAGAGCTGGGCGCCACCATCTCCGAAGTCGACCGTCAGGCCTCGGCCTCGGCCAATGTGGCGCGCGACGCCACCGAACGCGCCGAAACCACCCAGACGGCGGTCAGCCAGTTGACCACGGCCGTCGGCCGCATCAACGAGATCGTCGACTTGATTTCGTCGGTCGCCAAACAGACCAACCTGCTGGCGCTCAACGCCACCATCGAAGCGGCGCGCGCCGGCGACGCCGGCAAGGGATTCGCGGTCGTCGCCCACGAGGTCAAGAGCCTGGCCGACCAGACGGCGACGGCGACCAACGACATCCGCTCGCGCATCGGCGAAGTCCGTCAGGCGGCCGAGCGCACGACCCAGGAAATCGGCGCCATCGCCACCGTTATCCTGCAAATGCAGACCATCGCCGAGAACACTTCGGAATCGGTGCGTCAACAGGTCCAGGCGACCCAGGAAATCACCGTCAGCCTGGCCTCGGCCCTGCATGGCGCCAGCGAAGCCTCCTCGACGATCGAGGTGCTGAACACCGCTGCCCGCGAAGCCGGCGACGTCTCCGGCGCCGTCAACGAAGCGTCACGCTCCCTCGCCGACCAGGCCGATCAGATGAAGTCGGTGGTCGAACAGTTCCTGAAACAAGCGGCGTCGTTTTAGGGGCGCGCTTTAAGCCCATCAGGCCTTGGGTGGTTTGGCTTCGAACATCGCCTCCAGGTCCTGCGCGGAATGGACGATGCGAGCCACACCCAGAGGCACAAGGGCGGGATCATAAACGACTAAATAGGAGAAGACGGGCCAGAATTTCACCGGGGCCGGTGTGAGGTCCGTGCGGGAATGTCCAGCCCCTGGGTTGGCGGCGAGAAAGCGGATCGCGTCCATGATCTCGCCACAAATGTAGCGGGCCAGGCGTGTGCCACCGGCATCAACCATGAAGGCTTGGATCTCTCTGAGGTCTTGCTGTGCTTCCAGCGACAGCCGAAAGCGGCTCACTTGGTTTGTCGGTCGATTTCGTCAAGCTCGGCATCGAGGGTCGCGAAAAACTCTTCGCCGTCGCAATGCCGGCCCTCTTGCAACGACCGGTAGCCCGCCTCGATCTTTTGCGCCAAGGCATCCTTGTGAAGGGCCAACATCCGGTCGCGCTCTTCCATAAGGCGGAGCGCTGTGTTCACAACGTCTGTCGCATCATTGTACCGGCCGCTGGTAAGCTGCACCTGGACAAACTCTTCGGAGTGGCCGCGAAGTTCAAAATTGATGGTCATACGCACCTCTTAAGACAAACCATCATATTCGTCGTGCGGATTCAGTTCAATAACTTCTTCCAAAGCCCTTCTTTCGCCGCCCCGTCATTTCCCTCACGGCAAAAAAAAGACGCCGCGTTTCTCGGGCGCGGCGTCTTCACTCAGGTGTAGGACAAACTTCGGGAGAAGATTAATCTACATAGGCTATTTTGTCATAGGTCATAGTACAGTCAAGCCTCGGTAGATATTTATTGAACTTCAAGATTGTTACATTGTGCCGTTATTAAAGCATAATGTTTTCACGTATTAATACTTGAAGCGAACGCCCAGTTGAATGCGACGATCGTTCTTGTACCAGGCGTAGGGCATATAGACTGCCGCCGCGCCCGGGGTCGAGGTCGTGTCGCCCGCCACCTGTTGCAGCAGGACGGTATTGGCGCCCGTGAGATTGCTGCCCGACAGGTTGAGCTCGACATGGTCGTTGACGCGGTAGCGCAGCGAACCGTCTATCTGACCCGATCCCTTTTGCCAGATCGGCAGGCCGACGCAGCAGTCGATCGCCGTGACCAGGTAGGTCGAGCGCCAGCCATAGGCCAGACGCGCCGCCCACGGACCCTTTTCATACATGGTGATCAGGTTGTAGGAGTCTTTGGACAGGCCTTCCAGGGCGTGCGGGTCGATGGAATCGGCCTGGCCGTTGCCGCTGGTGCCCGAACTGCCGTCGCCGGAGGTCGTGGTCAGGCCGGTATTGGTGATGCCGTTATTGACGACATGGGTATAGTTGGCCTGGATGCCCAAACCGTCGAACGGCGCCGGCAGGAAGTCGAAATAGCGCTGGTAAGCGACTTCGAAGCCCTTGATCGCGGCCCCTTCCATGTTGACCGGGCCGGTGACCTTGACCGACTGCGTCACGCCATTATTGGTGAAGCTGCGGTAATAAACGCCGGACTGGATATAGTCGTGGAACTGCTTGTAGAACAGGTCGAAGCTGAACGATCCGACCGAGGCGAAGTAGTTTTCCAGCGACAGGTCGAACTGATCGGCGGTAATCGGCCGGAGGTACGGATTGCCGGCCGAAGCCGTATACTGGAAGTTATAGCCGTTAACATTGCCCGATGAGTCGTAGGTGACATAGTCGGAGGTATTCGACACGTCGATCGCCGGCGCGGTGATGTTGACATAGTTCTTCAGCAGGCCGATGTCGGGCCGCGACATGGCGCGCGAGGCCGCCAGGCGCAGGATCCACTGATCGTTCAGGCCGAACTTGACGTTGAAGCTGGGCAGGAAGTTGATGTGGGTCTTGTGCGTATCGCTGAGGACCTGGGTGCCGTCGCTGAACGACGTCACGTCACTGCCCAGCCAGCAGCTGATATTGGTGACCGCGGGCGAAACCAGCGGATCGCTGCACGACTGGGTGCTGTAGCTCTCATACCAGGTCGAGGTCGGATAGGAGATGCCGCCGGAGCTTTCGTCCACCGTCTGCACCCAGCGCAGGCCGGCATTGCCGGTCACGGTGATGCCGTTGAAGATCGTCTTGTCGGGACCGCCGAACTTCAGCATGGCATAGCCGGAGAGCGTCTTTTCGCTGACGCCGAGGATTTCCGCCTGGCGGAAGCAGCCGTCGACATCGTCGCTGCGTTCGCACAAAGGCGTCCACGAGCCGACGCCCAGTGAACTTTTGCCGAGCGCCGAGGCCAGGGCCTGCTGGTCCTCGAGCAGGCTCATCTTCATGAAGACGAACTGGTTCTGGTTGGTGACGCCCGACGCGCCGCCGAAGAAGCTGTTGCCGAGCGAATTGGTTTCGTACAGGCCGGGGGTATAGCCGGCGAAGCAGCCATTGGCCGCGCTGTCGATATTGTAATATTCGCTCTGGGTGCCGGTGCAGCCGTTGCTGGTATAGCTGCTGGTCCACGAATTGGCGACATTGGCCCAATTATAGGTCGACCAGCGCACGGTCTGTTCGCGGTCGGCATAGCGCGCGCCGACCTTCAGGCTGCTCAGCCAGCCGCCCTCGTCGAAGCTGTATTCGGCGTCGAACCGCGTGCTGAGCTGATGGCCGTCGTCGTCCTCCATATGATCCATGACGTCATAATAGGAGTAGTTGTTGGCATTGGTGTAACCGCCGTCCGACAGGTTGACATTGGTCGGGTCGGACAAGGTGACGACCGGGTACTTGCCGCTCAGGTCGAGGCCGAAATTGGCGTAGGAGGCCAGGCTGACCGAAATGTCGTAGTTCTTCACCTGCGACTGGACATATTGCACGTCGAAATTGGTCTTGAGGTGGCTGTTGACGTCCCATTTGAAGTTGAAGGACAGGTCGCGCGTGAACTCCTCGTTCTTGGAATAACGCGTCGTCGTGCTCAATCCCGCGCCCTTTTGCGCCGGATCGCAGCCGTTCCAGCTATAGCAGGCATTGACCAGCTGCGTGCCGCTCGAATTGGTGGCGATCTGGGCGGAGGCGGTGTTGTCCGCGCCCCACCAGCCGATCGGCGACACCATGGTGCCGCTGCTGAGCAAGCCGTTGCTGCCGAAGGTCAGCTCGGTGCCGTCGGCGGCCTCGACCGTCTCGCTGCTCGAATTGGGATCGTAGACCGACTTGCCGTACTCGCTGAAGGCCGAGAGCTGCACCGTGCGTTCGCGGAACTGGTTGTTGTAGCGCGTGTCGTTATATTGCAGCGTCGCCAGCATGGTGTGGTCGTGGTTCTGCCACTGGGCGGCCAGGGCCACGCCGCTGCGCTGGCGGTCGTAAGAATTGCTCGAAAGCGTCGTGCTGGAGGGGATATAGGCCCAGCCGTCGGTGCCGAATTGCGAGCCGTTGCAAACCGACGGATCGGTGGCCGAAATGTCGTTACAGAACGTGCCCATGCGGCCCAGCTGGATGCCGTTCGTCTCGGTGACGACGTGCGAATAGGCGAGGTTGGCCATCAGGCCGAATTCGCCGATCGCCGTGTCCCAGCGGTTGGAATAGAGGGCGGACATGTCCGGCGTCGTCTTGTTGGAGACGTCGCCATAGGAGGCGTCGACCGAAAGGGCGATCAGCCGGCCCTTGGAATCGAAGGGCACGCGGGTGCGCAGATTGATCGAGCCGGCAATGCCGCCTTCGATCATGTCGGCCGTCTGGTTCTTGTAGCTGTCGACCCCGGCCATCAGTTCGGGTGAGACGTCGCCCCACGACAGGCCGCGCGACGAATTGGCGGTAAAGGTGTCGCGGCCGTTGAACTCGGAGCGCACCTGCTGCAGCCCGCGGACCAGGACGCCGGACGGCTCGGCCGAGAAGTGGGCGGTGTCGCCGGTGGCGGCGAAACGCGACACCGTGATGCCGGCGACGCGTTGCAGGGCTTCGGCGACCGACTTGTCCGGGAAGGCGCCGATGTCGGTGGCGGTGATCGAATCGACGACCGTATCGGCGTCGCGCTTGACCTGCTGGGCGGTTTTCAACGAGCGGCGCACGCCGACGACGACGACCTGCTGGGCGCTGTCATCGCTCGCGGCGGTGTCGGAGGCTGAGGTCGCGGTTGTTGCGGTTGAAGTTGTTGCGGCGTCCTGCGCGAAGGCGGTGCCGGTGGTGGCGGCGGTCAGGGCCGCGATGGCTAGCCATGACGCGGACGCCAGGCGCGGATGTCTCTTGTGACGGGGTATCTTCATCTTGTCTCCCAGTACTGGTTACAGGGGCAGGCACGCTTTTTGACAGGTGCTTCGCGACTGTTGTTTATAAGGTCTGAAACAGGTCCTGTGCCCGCCGGCCGCGGGGCCTGGGTGTCGGCCAGGCGCAGTTGGCCTTCCGCCAGAATCGCTTCTGACGGGATGTTGGTTTTGCGGGCAAATTAATTATTTCAAATTTAGTTAYACAACCGGCCAGGGGGTGCCTGCCAGCCCAATTTGGCCGTTATGCAGCGGTTGTGAAGGCGTCGTGTGATTAATATCGCAAGTTATTTCAACGCAGTAGCCAATATGTCAGCCCTGTCGGACACAACACCTACCGGTAGCGCTAACGGCGGATTTCCGCCGGAATGGAGCGCAGATCTGCGAGCGCTCCATCAGCCATCGCAGTCCTTTGGTGCGCGCAAAACAAACAGCTGCGAACGCAAAAAGGCGGACCCGCTCAGCGCGGATCCGCCTTTCTGGTTTTAGGCCTGTTGCGTCTTAGCCCAGGATGAAGGCCGAGATGTCGTAGGTCCAGGCGGTGGTGCCGCCGGCATGGATCAGGCCGATCAGGGTGCCGCCGCTGGAGAAGTCGCCATCGGCCGAGTAGTAGAGGCCGCCGGTGTCCTGTTCGTAGACGAAGGCGCCGTGGCCGCTGTTCAGGGTCGTCGCCAGCAGCGCGTCATTGGTCGCGACGCTGGTGATGTTGGTGCCGGCGATCAGGGTGGTGCCGTTGATGTCGAAATTGTCGGCGCCGTAGGTGCTGAGGCCGGTGACGTCGAGCGCGATCTTGTCGGCGCCGGCGACCTTGAAGCCGTTGACCGTGGTCAGGATCGTCGCGCCGAAGTCGTCGATGACGAAGGTGTCGGCGCCGGCGCCGGCCGCGAAGACGTCGAAGCCGCCGCCACCGTAAAGGGTGGTCGAACCGGTATTGGCGATGGTCACCGTATCGGCGCCGGCGCTGCCGGTGAAGGTTTCGATATTGTTGATGGTGACGCTGTTGAGCGTACCGCCGAGCGTCAAGCTGTCGGTGCCGGCGCCCAGGTCGATCGTGCCGCCCGCCAGGGAGGTCAGAAGCGTGATGGTGTCGGCCCCGGCATTGCCGTTGATGACTTCGACGCTCGACAGGCTGCCGGTATTGGTGAAGTTGCCCAGGTTCAGCGTATCGCTGCCGGCCTTCAGGTTGACCGTCATAGTGTTGGTCAGGGCCGTTCCGAGGGTGATGGTGTCGACCAGGGTGCCGCCATTGATGGTCTCGGAGTTGGACACGGTGGCCGAGTTGGCGAAGTTGCCGAACGTCAGGACATCGGTGCCGCCGGCCAGGTTGATCGTGCCCGCCGTGATGATGGTGCCGAGCGTGATCGTGTCGACACCGGCATTACCGGTCAGGGTTTCGACGCCGGAGACGGTGCCCGTATTGGCGAAGTTGCCGAGGTTCAGCGTATCAGCGCCGGTGCCCAGATTGACGGTCATGCCGGTCAGCGTCGTAGCGAGCGTCACGGTATCGGCGACTGTGCCGCCGGTCAGGGTCTCGGCATTGGAGACGGTGGCCGAGTTGGTGAAGTTACCCAAGGTCAGGACGTCGGTGCCGGCCGCGAGATCGATCGTGGCGGCCGTCAGGGCTGCACCGATCGTGATGGTGTCGGCGCCGGTGCCGCCGGTGACGGTTTCGGCGTTCGAAACCGTGGCGGAGTTGGTGAAGTCGCCGAAGGTTATGGCATCCGTGCCGGCGCCGAGGTCGATAAAGCCCGCGGTCATCAGGGTGGCCAGGGTGATGGTGTCGGCCGCGGTGCCGCCGGTCAGGCTGTCGACGCCAGAGATGGTGGCGGTATTGGCGACATTGGCCAGGGTCAGGCTGTCGGTGCCGGCGCCCAGGTTGAGCGTCATGCCGGTCAGCGTCGTGCCCAGAACGATGGTGTCGGCGCCGGTGCCGCCGGTCAGGGTTTCGGTGTTGGAAACCGTCGCCGAGTTGACGAAGTTGCCCAGGGTCAGGACGTCGGTGCCGCCGGCCAGGTCGATGACACCGGCCGTGATGAGCGTGGCCAGGGTGATGGTGTCGACCGCAGCGTTACCGGTGATGGTTTCGGCGTTGGAAACCGAGCCGGTATTGGCGAAGTTGCCGAGGATCAGGCTGTCGACGCCGGCACCCAGATTGACCGTCGTGCCGGTGAGCGTGGTGGCCAGCGTGATGGCGTCGATGCCGGTGCCGCCGGTGATGGTCTCGGCGTTCGAAACCGTCGCCGAGTTGGCGAAGTTGCCGAGCGTCAGGACGTCGGTGCCGGTGTCGAGATCGATCGTGGCCGCGGTCAGGGCCGCGCCGATGGTCAGCGTGTCGTTGCCGGTGCCGCCGGTGATGGTTTCGACGTTCGAGACCGTGGCGGAGTTGGTGAAGTTGCCGAACGTCAGGGCGTCGGTGCCGGCCGCCAGGTTGATGACACCGCCGGCGATCGCCGTGGCGAGCGTCAGGGTATCGGCGCCGGCATTGCCGGTGATGGTTTCGGTGTTGGAGACCGTGCCGGTATTGGTGAAGTTGCCGAGGTTGAGGATGTCCGCGCCGGCGCCGAGATCCAGCGTCATGCCGGTCAGGGCCGAGCCCAGGGTAATCGTGTCGATGCCCGTGCCGCCCGTCAGGGTCTCTGCGTTCGAAACCGTGGCGGTATTGGCGAAGTTGCCGAGCGTCAGGACGTCCGTGCCGGTGCCGAGATTGATGGTGCCGGTGAGCAGGGCCGCGCCGATGGTGACGGTATCGGCGCCGGTGCCGCCGGTGATGGTTTCGACGTTCGAGACCGTGGCGGAGTTGGTGAAGTCGCCGAAGGTGAGGGCATCGGTGCCGAGGCCGAGATTGACCGTGCCGGCCGTCATGATGGTAGCCAGCGTGACGGTGTCGGCCAGGGTGTTGCCGGTGATGGTTTCGACATTGGAAACCGTGCCGGTATTGGCGAAGGCGCCCAGGTTAAGGACGTCGGTGCCGGCAGCCAGATCGACCGTCATGGTGTTGGTCAGGGCCGAGCCGAACGTGATGGTGTCGGCGCCGGTGCCGCCGGTGACCGTTTCCGAATTAGAGACGGTGGCCGAGTTGGTGAAGTTGCCGAAGGTCAGGGCATCGGTACCGCCGGCCAGGTCGATGACGCCGGCGGCGATCGCCGTGGCCAGGGTCAGGGTGTCGGCCGCCGCGTTACCCGTAACGGTTTCGACGTTGGAGACCGTGCCGGTATTGACGACATTGGCCAGGGTCAGGCTGTCGGCGCCTGCCCCCAGGTCCAGCGTCATGCCGGTCAGGGTGCTCCCCAGCGTGATGGTGTCGGCCAGCGTGCCGCCCGTCAGGGTTTCGCTGTTGGAGACGGTGGCCGAGTTGGCGAAGTTGCCCAAGGTCAGGACGTCGGTGCCGCCGGCCAGATTGATCGTCGCGGCCGCCAGGGCCGCGGCGATGGTGATGGTATCCGCACCCGTGCCGCCGGTGATGGTTTCGGCGTTCGAAACCGTGGCGGAGTTGGTGAAGTCGCCGAAGACCAGCGTATCGGTGCCCGTCCCCAGATTGACCGTGCCGGCCGTCATGATGGTGGCCAGGGTCACGATGTCGGCGCCGGTGCCGCCGGTGACGGTCTCGACATTGGAGATCGTGCCGGTATTGGCGAAGTTGCCGAGGATCAGGGCGTCGGTGCCGGCGGCCAGGTCGACCGTCATGGTGTTGGTCAACGCCGTGCCGAAGGTGATGGTGTCGGCGCCGGTGCCGCCGGTGACGGTCTCGGAGTTGGAGACCGTGGCGGAGTTGGTGAAGTTGCCGAAGGTCAGGGCGTCGGTGCCGGCGGCGAGATCGATAATGCCGGCGGCGATGGCGGTGGCCAGGGTGATGGTGTCGGCACCCGCGGCACCGGTGATGGTTTCGACGTTCGAAACCGTGCCGGTATTGGTGAAGTTGCCGAGCGTCAGGGCGTCTGCCCCGGCGGCCAGGTCAAGCGTCATGCCGGTGAGGGCCGAGCCGAGCGTAATCGTGTCGGCGCCGGTGCCGCCCGTCAGGGTCTCGGTGTTCGAAACCGTCGTCGAGTTGGCGAAGTTGCCGAGTGTCAGGGCGTCCGTGCCGCCGGCCAGGTTGATATTGCCGCCGGCAATCGCGGTGGCCAGGGTCAGGGTGTCGGCACCGGCGTTACCGGTGACGATTTCGACATTGGACAGCGCCGCGGTGTTGGTGAAGTTGCCCAGGTTCAGCGTATCGACGCCGGTGCCCAGATTGACGGTCATGCCGGTCAGGGTGGTAGCCAGGGTCAGGGTATCGGCGCCGGTGCCGCCGGTCAGGGTCTCGACATTCGACACCGTGGCCGAGTTGGCGAAATTGCCCAGCGTCAAAACATCGGTGCCGGCATCGAGGTCGATGGTGGCCGCGGTCAGGGCCGCGCCAACGGTGATGGTGTCGTTGCCGGTGCCGCCGGTGATGGTTTCGACGTTGGACACCGTGGCGGAGTTGGTGAAGTTGCCGAGCGTCAGGGCATCGGTACCGGCGGCCAGGTTGATCGTGCCGGCCGTGACGGCCGTAGCCAGCGTGATGGTGTCGGCGCCGGCATTACCGGTGATGGTTTCGGTGTTGGAGACCGTGCCGGTATTGGTGAAGTTGCCGAGGTTGAGGATATCGAGGCCCGCGCCAAGGTCGGTGGTCATGCCGGTCAGGGCCGAACCCAGCGTAATCGTATCGATACCCGTGCCGCCCGTCAGGGTCTCTGCATTGGAGACCGTGGCGGTGTTGGCGAAGTTGCCGAGCGTCAGGACGTCGGTGCCGCCAGCCAGGTTGATCGTGGCTGCCACCAGGGCCGCACCGATGGTGACGGTGTCGGCGCCGGCATTGCCGGTGATGGTCTCGACGTTCGAAACCGTCGCCGAGTTGGTGAAGTTGCCGAAGACCAGCGTATCGAGGCCCAGACCCAGATTGACCGTGCCGCCCGTCATGATGGTGGCCAGGGTGATGGTGTCGGCCAAGGCGTTACCGGTGACGGTTTCGACATTGGACAGCGTGCCGGTATTGGCGAAATTGCCCAGGGTCAGCGCATCGGTGCCTGCGGCCAGATCGACCGTCATGGTGTTGGTCAGGGCCGAGCCGAAGGTGAGGGTATCCGCGCCGGTGCCGCCAGTGACGGTTTCCGAATTCGAAACGGTCGCCGAGTTGGTGAAGTCGCCAAACGTCAGGGCGTCGGTGCCGGCCGCCAGGTCGATGACGCCGCCGGCGATGGCCGTGGCCAGGGTCAGCGTATCGGCGCCGGCATTACCGGTGACGGTTTCGACATTGGAGACGGTGCCGGTATTGGTGAAGTTGCCGAGCGTCAGGCTGTCGGCGCTGGCGCCCAGGTCCAGGGTCATGCCGGTGAGGGTCGAGCCCAGGGTGATCGTGTCGGCCAGGGTGCCGCCCGTCAGAGTTTCGGCGCCTGAGACGGTGGCCGTATTGGCGAAGTTGCCCAAGGTCAGCACGTCGGTGCCGGTGCCGAGATTGATCGTGGCCGCCACCAGGGCCGCGCCGACCGTGATGGTGTCCGCACCCGTGCCGCCGGTGATGGTTTCGACGTTCGAAACCGTCGCCGAGTTGGTGAAATTGCCGAAGGTCAGGCTGTCCGTCCCGGTGCCGAGATTGACCGTGCCGCCCGTCATGATCGTGGCCAGGGTGACCGCGTCTGCGGCCGTTCCGCCGGTGACGGTTTCGACATTGGAGATGGTGCCGGTATTGGCGACATTGCCGAGGATCAGGGCGTCCGTGCCGGCGGCCAGGTCCAGCGTCATGGTGTTGGTCAGGGCTGTCGCCAGCGTGACGGTATCCGCGCCGGTGCCGCCCGTGACAGTTTCGGTATTGGATACGGTCGCCGAGTTGGTGAAGTCGCCAAAGGTCAGCGCATCCGTGCCGGCGGCCAGGTCGATCACACCGGCGGCGATGGCCGTGGCCAGGGTGACGGTATCCGCGCCCGCGGCGCCGGTGATGGTTTCGACATTGGAAACCGTGCCGGTATTGGTGAAGTTGCCCAAGGTCAGCTTGTCGGCGCCCGCGCCCAGATCCAGCGTCATGCCGGTCAGGGCCGAGCCGAGGGTCACCGTATCGGCGCCGGCAACGCCGGTCAGGGTTTCCGTATTCGAAACCGTCAGCGAGTTGGCGAAGTTGCCGAGCGTCAGGGCGTCCGTACCGCCGGCCAGGTCGATATTGCCGCCGGCGATCGCGGTGGCGAGCGTCAGGGTGTCGGCACCGGCGTTGCCGGTGACGACTTCGACATTGGAGAGCGCCGCCGTATTGGTGAAGTTGCCCAGGTTCAGCGTATCCGTGCCGGTGCCCAAATTGACCGTCATGCCGGTGAGCGTCGTCGCCAGCGTAATCGTGTCGGCGCCGGTGCCGCCCGTCAGGGTTTCCGCGTTGGACACCGTGGCCGAGTTGGCGAAATTGCCGAGCGTCAGGACGTCCGTACCGGCCGCGAGGTCGATCGTCGCCGCCACCAGGGCAGCGCCCGTGGTAATGGTGTCGGCGCCCGTGCCGCCGGTGATGGTTTCGACGTTCGAAACCGTGGCGGAGTTGGTGAAATTGCCGAACGTCAGCGCATCCGTGCCGGCCGCCAGGTTGATCGTGCCGGCGGCAATCGCCGTCGCCAGGGTCAGGGTATCGGCGCCCGCGGCGCCGGTGATGGTTTCGACATTCGATACCGTGCCGGTATTGGTGAAGTTACCAAGCGTCAGTACGTCCAACCCTGCGCCCAGATCCAGCGTCATGCCGGTGAGGGCCGACCCCAGCGTAATCGTGTCGATACCGGTGCCGCCGGTCAGGGTTTCAGCGTTCGAAACCGTCGCCGTATTGGCGAAGTTGCCCAGGGTCAGGGCGTCGGTACCGCCCGCCAGATTGATCGTCGCCGCCACCAGGGCCGCGCCGACCGTGATCGTATCCGCGCCGGTCCCGCCGGTGATGGTTTCGGCGTTGGACACCGTCGCCGAGTTGGTGAAGTCGCCGAAGGTCAGGGCATCGATACCCGTGCCGAGATTGACCGTGCCGGCCGTCATGATGGTGGCCAGGGTGATCGTATCGGCCGCCGAGCCGCCGGTGATGGTTTCGACGTTCGACAGGGTGCCGGTATTGGCGAAGGCGCCCAGGGTCAGCGCGTCGGTGCCCGCCGCCAGGTCGACCGTCATAGTGTTGGTCAGGGCCGTGCCGAAGGTGATCGTATCCGCGCCGGTGCCGCCTGTGACGGTTTCGGTGTTCGATACGGTCGCCGAATTGGTGAAGTTGCCGAAGGTCAGGGCATCCGTGCCGGCCGCCAGATTGAAGCTGCCGCCCGCAATCGCCGTCGCCAGGGTGATCGTGTCCGCCGCGGCATTACCTGTGACCGTTTCGACGTTCGATAGCGTGCCGGTATTGGCGAAGTTGCCAAGCGTCAGCACGTCCAGGCCGGCGCCCAGGTCCAGCGTCATGCCGGTCAGGTCCGAGCCCAGCGTGATCGTGTCGATGCCGGTGCCGCCCGTCAGGGTTTCGGCATTGGAAACCGTGGCTGTGTTGGCGAAATTGCCCAAGGTCAGCACGTCGGTGCCGCCAGCCAGATTGATGGTCGCAGCCGTCAGGGCCGCGCCGATCGTGATCGTATCCGCGCCGGCATTACCGGTGATGGTTTCGACGTTGGAAACCGTCGCCGAGTTGGTGAAGTTGCCAAAGGTCAGGGCATCGGTGCCCAGGCCGAGATTGACCGTACCGCCGGTCATGATGGTGGCCAGCGTGATATTGTCGGCCAAAGCATTGCCGGTAATCGTTTCGACGTTCGACAGCGTGCCCGTATTGGCGAAGTTACCCAGGTTCAGCACGTCGGCGCCAGCGGCCAAATCGACCGTCATGGTGTTGGCCAGGGCCGAGCCGAAAGTCACCGTATCTGCACCAGTGCCGCCGGTCACGGTTTCGGTATTCGACACCGTGGCCGAGTTGGTGAAGTTGCCAAAAGTCAGGGCGTCGGTGCCGGCCGCCAGGTCGAACACGCCGGCCGCGATAACGGTGGCCAGCGTAATCGTGTCGGCGCCGGTGCCGCCCGTGACGGTTTCGACATTGGAGATCGACGCCGTATTGGAGAAGTTGCCCAGGATCAGCTTGTCGGCGCCCGCGGCCAGATCGACCGTCATGCCGGTCAAATCGGTCGCCAGGGTCACCGTATCGGCCAAGGCGTTGCCGGTCAGGGTCTCGGTGTTCGACACCGTCAGGCTATTGACGAAATTGCCCAGCGTCAGGGCATCCGTGCCGCCGGCCAGATTGACCGTGCCCGCGGTGATGATGGTGGCCAGCGTGATCGTGTCGGCCGCCGCATTACCCGTAACGGTTTCGACATTGGACAGCGTGCCGGTATTGGCGACGTTAGCGAGGTTCAGCACGTCGGTGCCGGTGCCCAGATTGACCGTCATGCCGGTCAGGGTCGTGGCCAGTGTGACCGTATCGGCGGCCGTACCGCCGGTCAGGGTCTCGGCATTCGAAATCGTCGCCGAGTTGGCGAAATTGCCGAGCGTCAGCGCATCCGTGCCCGCCGCCAGGTCGATCGTGCCCGCCGTAATGGCGGCCGCCAGCGTAATCGTATCGGCCCCGGTGCCGCCGGTGATGGTTTCGGTGTTCGAAACCGTCGCCGAGTTGGTGAAGTTGCCAAAGGTCAGGGCATCGGCCCCGGCCGCCAGGTCGATAACCCCGCCGGCGATCGCCGTAGCCAGGGTCAGCGTGTCCGCGCCCGCCGCGCCGGTGACGGTTTCGACGTTCGAAACGGTGCCGGTATTGGTGGTGTTGAACAGCGTCAGGCTGTCGGCGCCGGCGCCCAGGTCCAGCGTCATGCCGGTGAGGGCCGAACCCAGCGTAACCGTATCGATACCCGTGCCGCCGGTCAGGGTCTCGGTATTGGTAACGGTCGTGGTATTGGCGAAATTGCCGAGCGTCAGCGCATCCGTGCCGGCGCCCAGATTGACATTGCCGCCGGCAATCGCCGCCGCCAGGGTGATCGTGTCGGCGCCAGTGCCGCCGGTGATGGTTTCAGCATTCGAAACCGTGGCGGAGTTGGTGAAATCGCCGAAGATCAGGGTGTCCGTGCCGGTCCCCAGATTGACCGTACCGGCCGTCATGATGGTGGCCAGGGTCACGGTATCCGCGGCAGTGCCGCCCGTGACGGTTTCGGTGTTGGACACCGTGACCGAATTGGCGAAGTTGCCCAGCGTCAGGCTGTCCGTGCCCGCCGCCAGGTCGATCGTGCCGGCCGTGATGATGGCCGCCAAAACGATCGTATCGGCGCCCGTGCCGCCCGTGATCGTCTCGACATTGGAAACCGTCGCCGAATTGGTGAAGTTACCGAAGGTCAGCGCATCCGTGCCGCCGGCCAGGTTGATCGTGCCCGCCGCGATGGCCGTCGCCAAAGTCAGCGTATCGGCGCCCGCGGCGCCCGTGATGGTCTCGACATTCGAAACCGTGCCGGTATTGGTGAAGTTACCGAGCGTCAGCACATCCAACCCGGCGCCCAGATCCAGCGTCACGCCGGTCAGGGCCGAACCCAGCGTAATCGTGTCGATGCCGGTGCCGCCCGTCAGGGTCTCGGCATTCGAAACCGTCGCCGTATTGGCGAAGTTCCCCAGCGTCAGCACGTCCGTGCCGCCAGCCAGGTTGATCGTCGAAGCGACCAGGGCCGCGCCAACCGTAATCGTGTCCGCGCCGGTGCCGCCGGTGATGGTTTCGACGTTCGAAACCGTGGCCGAATTGGTGAAATCGCCGAAGACCAGGGCGTCGACGCCCGTCCCCAGATTGACCGTGCCGCCGGTCATGATGGTGGCCAAGGTGATCGTATCGGCCAATGTCCCGCCGGTGACGGTTTCGACGTTCGACAAGGTGCCGGTATTGGCGAAGGCGCCCAGGATCAGGCTGTCGGCGCCGGCGGCCAGATCGACCGTCATGGTGTTGGCCAAAGCCGATGCGAAGGTGATGGTGTCCGCGCCGGTACCGCCCGTGACGGTTTCGGTGTTGGAAACGGTGGCGGAGTTGGTGAAGTTGCCGAAGATCAGGGCGTCCGTGCCGCCGGCCAGATTGAACACCCCGGCCGCGACCACGGTGCTGAGCGTGATCGTGTCGGCCCCGGCATTACCCAGCACGGTTTCGACATTGGCGATCGTCGCCGTATTGGTGAAGTTGCCGAGATTGAGGATATCCAGCCCGGCGCCCAGGTCCAGCGTCATGCCGGTGAGGGTCGACCCTAAGGTGATGGTGTCCGCGGCCGTACCGCCGGTCAGGGTCTCGACTCCGGTGACGGTAACCGAGTTGGCGAAATTGCCCAATGTCAGGACGTCCGTCCCGGCCCCCAGATTGACCGTGGCGGCGGTCAGCTGCCCTGTGACGGTGATGGTGTCTGTCCCCGTCCCGGTCGTCAGACCATCGAACGTGGTGATGGTCATGGTGTTGTCGGTATTACCGAGCGTGATGATGACGGCCATTTGGCGGTGCCCCTTTTGAAGCTGTACTTTTGAAGCTGTTTGTTACGCCGGCGCGAAAATGCCAAACACATGTACAGGAACGCGTAATCTGGCTGAGCAGGGTTAATTCTTCATCCACAGTCCGAAAAACTCAGACTTTGGTAAGACCCGATTCATCCTTAACGCGAACAGGCTTCATGCCATTGAGATTGTAACGCCCCAGCTCCTTTGTGGCCAAAATATGCGCAAACGCTTGAACAAAGTGTTAACCAAGTCTATTAGGCATAACAGCGTTCCACCGGAGCGGTAACGGGCGCTCTTCCCAAGGACAACACGAAAACGTGTTTCCTTAAACTGTCAAAACATTCGATTGCAGTGCACAATAACGATTAATCACTTTGCGAAATATTTCAGTTTTTATTTCAGACAGGCATTTTCCCGCCCGCGATGCTCAAAACATGGTTAACGCAATCTAAATTCGTCGTTAACATCTTGGCGCGTTTAGGATAATGCCGTGCAACTGCAATCGAACTTGCAGTGCCGACCCATTCGGTTCTACGTATGCGCTTGATCTCGCGCAACCAATGCGAATCGTGCAATCGGAGGCTTCGTATGGGGGAAGATATGGCGTTATCGCCGCCGGCGGCGTTGCACGGTCTTCGCGATAATCATTCGCGCGGCAATGTGGCCGACTTTCTGAAGTCGCGGATTGCTGAAAACAGCCATTTGTCGATCGTGTCGGCGTATTTTACGATTCACGCCTATGACGCCCTGCGTGACAAGTTGGATAAGATCACGAATCTAAAGTTTCTCTTCGGTGAGCCCCGTTTTATCTCTTCACTGGATCCGGATAAAACTGAACGGAAAAGCTTTGCGATCGAAAATGATGCGTTGGAACTGGCCAACCGGCTGACCCAGCGTAAGGTAGCCTTTGATTGCGCCAACTGGATTCGTGAGAAGGTGGATATTCGCTCTATCTCGGACGCCAATCTCCTGCATGGCAAGATGTATCACATCGACGACGGTCGCCGTGAATATGCGATCGTAGGCAGTTCAAATTTTACCCGTCGTGGCTTGGGCATATCGGAAACGCCCAATATCGAATTGAACCTGATTGTCGACAGCGACCGTGACAGGTCCGACCTGAAGGACTGGTTCGACGCAATTTGGAATGACCAATCCCTGGTCACCGACGTCAAGGCAGCCGTGCTGCGCTATCTTGAGCAACTTTATGTCCATCACTCTCCGGAGTTCATCTACTTCAAGACCCTCTTTCACGTGTTCGACAAGTTCATATCGGGGCAGAGCGCGGACGCCGCGCTCTTCGAGCAAACGGCCATTGTCGATACCGAGATTTGGAAGGCTCTTTTCGATTTCCAAAAAGATGGCGTCAAAGGGGCCATCCACAAAATCAACGCGCACAACGGCTGTATTTTGGCTGATAGCGTCGGCTTGGGTAAAACCTACTCGGCCTTGGCCGTCATTAAATATTATGAGCTGAGGAACCATCGGGTCTTAGTGCTTTGCCCGAAGAAATTACGCGACAATTGGACCGTGTTCCTTGCGCAAAACAACAGCGAACTAAATCCGTTTCTGCGTGACCGGTTCAACTACACAGTCATGTCTCATACCGACCTGTCTCGTGAGACCGGCCGAGTTGACGGCATCGACTTGGCCGGCATTAATTGGAGCAATTTCGACCTCGTCGTTATCGATGAGTCCCACAATTTCCGGAACAATACCAAAGGTAAGCGCGACGAAGACGGCAACATCGTCAAAAAGAGTCGCTATGAACGCCTGATGGACGACGTGATCCGGGCTGGGATTAAAACGAAGGTCCTTTTGCTATCGGCGACACCCGTCAACAACGATCTGAGTGATCTTCGCAACCAAATCATGTTCGTCACCGAGGGGAGGGATGACGCTTTTGCCGGCGCCTTAGCCATCAAAAGCGTCAAGGAAACTCTGACGACAGCGCAAAAAACCTTCATGGAGTGGGCGCGACGCGCCGGCGACCGCGATTCTCGCGACCTTATGGACCGGTTGCCATCGGCATTTTTCACCCTGCTGGATGAATTGACGATCGCGAGGTCACGCAAACACATCAAGAAGTATTACCGTGCTTCCCTGGAGACGATTGGTCATTTTCCCAAGCGTAAGAAACCACTATCTATTTTTTCGGAGATCGACCTGAAGGGGCGGTTTATGCCCTATGATCGGCTAAACGACGAAATCCTGAAATACGAACTCGCCCTCTTCCGGCCATCGACCTATGTCCGCGAACCCCACAAACATCTGTACAACGACGGACGCGTTGCCAATTTTTCGCAGGCTAATCGGGAAAAATTCCTGATTGGCATGATCAAGGTGAACTTCTTGAAGCGGCTGGAAAGTTCCGTCCATGCCTTTGCCATTACAATGGAGCGGACAGTTGCAAAGATTGAAGCCCTCGAAGATCGGCTTAAGCAGTACCAGGCTCACAAAAAGAAGGCTGATAGCGTACTGCAAACCGACCTGTTCGCCATTCATGACGAGGACGACGAGGACCTGAGCGACGCCTTCCAGGTCGGTACCAAGCTCAAATATGACTTGGATCACCTGAATGTCGACGCCTGGCTCCGTGATCTGGCGACCGATAAGCAGCAATTGTCCTTGCTGTCGGAGTCGGCCATGGCTGTCGATGTCGAACGTGATGCCAAACTGGCCGATTTGAAAAAATTGATTGAGCAAAAAGTCAGGCACCCAACGACAAACATGCACGGTGAGGAAAACCGCAAGGTTATCATTTTCTGCGCTTTTGCTGACACAGCTAACTATTTGTACGAAAGTCTCGAGCGCTGGGCGCGCAATACCCTGAGTGTGCATATTGCCTTGGTCTCCGGCGGAGCGCGACCCAATCGCACGACCTATGGCAAGGCAGAGTTTTCGCAGATACTGACCAATTTTTCACCGAGGGCGAAAAAGCGCGCCAAGATGAAGTCCATGCCTCAGGATGCGGAAATCGACATCTTGATCGGTACCGACTGTATCTCCGAAGGGCAAAACCTTCAGGACTGCGACTATCTCATCAATTACGACATCCATTGGAATCCCGTGCGGATTATCCAGCGCTTCGGGCGGGTCGATCGGATCGGCAGTCTCAATAACGATATCCAATTGGTCAATTTCTGGCCAACGGAAGACCTGAATAAATATATCAACCTGAAAAACCGCGTTGAGGCGCGGATGGCGCTTGTCGACATTGCCGCCACTGCGGAAGACAACGTCTTGAAAGATATTGAGGAATTGATCCAGGACGATTTGAAATACCGCGACAAGCAACTCATGCGTCTACAGGATGAAGTTCTCGACCTGGAAGATTTCAACGAGTCCGTGGCGCTTAATGAGTTCACCCTGGATGATTTCCGGTTGGAACTGTTGACCTATATCGAAGGCAACCGTGACAAACTTGAGGAAGCGCCCTTAGGGCTCTACGCCGTCGTTCCTCCGCATCCTCAATATTCGATTATTCAGCCCGGCGTTATCTACTGCCTGAAACAAATTCACGCGTCGACCGGTGGTGAGGCCGTCAATGCCCTGCAACCCTACTTCCTGGTCTATATTCGTGACGATGGCGAGGTTCGTTATAATTTCACCGCGCCCAAGCAAATCCTCGATATTTTCCGGGCGGTAAGTCAGGGCAAGTCCGAGCCCTACGGCCAACTCTGCAATCTGTTCGATACGCAAACCCGGGACGGCAATGACATGTCCAAGTTCAGCGCGCTTCTGGAGTCAGCGGTGGCGGCCATCGCTACTCAAACCCATAAGAAAAATCTCAGCAATCTTTTTAGCGGCCGGAGCGGCAAATTGATTGATGGCGGCAACCTGCCTAAATCCACCTCGGATTTCGACCTGGTGACCTGGCTTGTGATCATGCCAGTGGAAAGCACGGCAAATGTCTAATCTTAGCGTGGAAATCAAAAGCGCCTTAGTGGCGATGGCCAGTACACCGCTGAAATCTGCTGCCACAGCCTTGTTCGGCACATTGGGTTATACCAGCCAAAAGACCGTACAACTCGACGGCAAGCCTGAATCTTTTGCCGCACTATTAGACGGCGGCGATCAACTCGTTTCAAAACCGGCAGCGCATTTCGATCAATGGAAACGGGTCGATTTTCTGTTTCAGTTGACGAACGACGAGATTCCAATGCTGGCCGCTGGTCAGCGTGACCTCCTTCAGGCGCCGCAAGACTTTCGCACCTCCATTATCGAGTCTTTCGTTTTCCTGGCGATCGAATTGCAGCCCGGCGACTGGACACGTGGCGCCCTGGCATCGATGACCCGTGAGATCAATCGCGTCTTTCCCATGCCGGCCGTCATCCTGTTCAAGCACGGCGACTTTGCATCCATCGCGGTGATAGATCGCCGGCCAAACAAGAAAGATGGGACACGCGACGTCGTTGAACGGCGCATTTCCATTATCAAGGACATCAACTTAAACGACCCGCACCGTGCCCAGGTCGATATTCTACGGGATCTAGCCCTGGAAAACGTGAAGGTGCGCGGCCGTGGCACGCCTTCGCATTTCCGCGATCTCTATGACGGTTGGCTGGAAGCCTTGTCTGCGCAAGCCCTCAACAAGCGCTTCTATCAGGAGTTGGCAAACTGGTATTTCTGGTCGGTTAAACAGGTGACCTTCCCGACCGCTGCTCTTGAAAGCGATCCCGCCAAACGCGACGAGCAGAACCAGATCGCCGTCATCAGACTACTCACGCGACTGATTTTCGTTTGGTTTATCAAGGAAAAGGGCCTTGTACCTCGCGAACTATTCGAAACTGACGCCTTGCGGAAATTTCTCGTCGAAGACCCAGGTGAACAGGCGGACAGCAGCACATACTACAAAGCGATCCTCCAGAACCTGTTCTTCGCGACACTCAACACCGAGATGTCCGACGATCGCAAATGGCGTTCAAAAGCGCCGGGCGACGGATTGGACGGTCATTATTTGATCCACAGTGTGTACCGGTTCAAGGATGCGTTCCGTGACCCAGACGCGGCGCTCGACCTTTTCAAAAAGGTCCCATTCTTGAATGGCGGTCTATTTGAATGTCTTGATCGTGAAGTCTCGCCGCGAGAAATTGAGCGTAATCCCGACCTGAAACGCTACCTGGCGCCCGGTGGTAAAGTCCTGCGTATCGATGGCTTTTCTGAACGCGGTGGCAATCCCCTCAACGTCCCGAACAAGATTTTCTTCTCCAGAGAACAACTGATCACTCCAAGCGACGACTATGACCCGCAGAACGGCAAGTCGTATAAAGCGATGGGGCTAATCGAACTGTTCTCCCGCTACAAATTCACTGTCGAGGAAAACACGCCCGTTGAAGAAGAAGTAGCGCTTGACCCGGAACTGTTGGGTAAGGTCTTTGAAAATCTTCTTGCCAGCTACAATTCGGACACCAAGACGACGGCGCGCAAGAAGTCGGGCTCTTTCTATACCCCCCGTGAAGTCGTCGACTATATGGTCGATGAGGCGCTGATCGCTTATTTTCTCGGTCGCCTGACACCCAAGCCTAAGCCGGTGCGCCAAGGCAAACCCATAGTTCAGGGGCTCGATTTCGGCGCCATGCCGGGCGAGCTCGATCTGAGCGCGTCAATGCCTGCTGCCGAACTGGCCGAAAAACCAGGTCCAGACTTTGAAGCGCGCCTCCGCGCATTGTTGTCGTACCGGGAAAACGGCAACCCGTTTTCACCAACTGAGACCGATGCCCTGATAACGGCGATAGACAGTCTGCGCGCGCTCGATCCTGCCTGTGGGTCTGGCGCCTTCCCGATGGGGCTGTTGCAGAAGCTTATTCATATACTGCATCGGCTCGATCCCGACGGGAAGCGCTGGTACGCGCAAAACCGCAGACCATTGGAAGAGCAAAAAGCGGCGGCCTTGCGCATGCCCGATCCGTCACGCCGTGACGCGGCCCTCGATGAAGTCGAAGCCTCGTTGGCGAAACTGGATCACGACTTTTCGGATGCCAACAAACCGGACTATGCCCGCAAACTGTATCTGATCGATAAGTGCCTGTTTGGCGTGGACCTGCAACCCATCGCGGTTCAGATCGCCAAGCTGCGCTTCTTTATCTCGCTTGTGGTCAGTCAGAAGATCGATCCGTCGCAGCCGAATTTAAACATAACCGCTCTGCCTAACCTGGAAACGAAGCTGGTGGCCGCCGATAGCCTGATGCGTGTCGATCGCCAGGCCGGCGATTTGTTACGGGATACGCGGATCGACCAAAAAGAGGCGGAACTGCGCGCCRTCAACGAGCGCTATTTCAGCGCGCGCACGGTCAAAACCAAACGCAAGCGCCGTGAGGAAATTGGCCGGCTGCGCGATGAGCTGGCCGACCTTCTGGTTGTGGGCAGTGGTGTCGATGAATCCAACGCCAAATTGATGGCGGCGTGGGACCCGTTCGACCAGAACAGCCATGCTCGTTTCTTTGACCCGGAATGGATGTTCGGCTTGGCGTCGCCGAAGGTGGATATCACGCTGAAAGACATCTACCGCGTCGGGCCGTTCGATCTGGTGATCGGCAATCCACCCTATGTCCGTCATGAGTCGATTAAGGAGCACAAACGTGACTTTGAGCGGCTCTATGGGGGTAAAGACCGTAATGGCAACGCAAAGGGCGCGTTCAATGGCACTGCCGACCTGCTGGTCTATTTTATCCAACGCGGCATCGAACTGCTGAAACCCGGCGGTGCCTTTGCCTACATCACCTCGAACAAGTGGTATCGCCTCAAATATGGCGCGCCTTTGCGCAGTTGGCTAAATCGCAACGCTAGGCTTTGTCATATAATCGATTTTGGTGATGCCGAGGTGTTTGACGCGTTGGCCTATCCCACAATTATTGTCGCTACGCGCCGAGTAGAGCCTGTGCATGTGGTGCCAGACACAGACACGCTTCGCGTTATGAATTGGCCCGCCGACCGCGACCGAGCAGAAGTTGAAGGCTTTTCTGACCTGGTCGAGACTCTTGGCTTTGATCTGCCGCAAAAGACCCTGGCTAATGATAGCTGGCAGTTAGAGCCGCAAGCGAAGCGACGACTTTTGGAGCAGCTTCGAACGAATGGTACGCCGTTAAGAGACTTCGTGTCTGCCCGTGTTTATCGCGGAATAACGACAGGTTTTAATGAAGCGTTCGTAGTTGATCGCCCGACCAGAGATCGCCTTATCGCCGATCATGAAAGTGCAAAGCCTTTGCTAAAGCCTTATATGCGAGGAACCGACGTTGAGAGATGGCAAGCGGAGCCTAAGGACCTCTGGCTTATCAAAATCCCTTCTTCGGAAAATGTGTCCCATCCTTGGAGTGGAGCCAAGGATGCAGAGTCCGTATTCAAGAGCACCTATCCTTCAATATATCATCACGTGATGCAGTACCGGCGCCAACTCGTAGAGCGATACGATCAAGGCCGATATTTCTGGGAACTACGTTCGTGCAAATATTGGGATGACTTTACACAACGAAAAATTCTTTCAACGAAAATTTCGTTTCGGCCGTCGTTCTGCGTTGACAATTCGGGAGCGATTGTTGGGAACACGGCATACTTTATCCGAACTGGCACTTTTGACAATTACTTGGTTGCACTGCTAAATTCTAGTATATCGGAATACTACTCCCGAAACACATTTGCGAGCAAGCAGGGTGGCTTCTATGAAGTTCAGCCGGAGGGTCTTGAGGTATTTCCCGTTCCGCAAATTGACTCTCTTCAATCTAAGCTCATGAACAAAATTGACTACGGCTTAATTGCCGTGTCCGATAACCGCATCGAGCAGCTACTTAACGGCTTTGTCTACGAACTCTTCTTCAAAGACGACCTCCATTCGCGTAACCTAAAAATATTCGACGAAGCTGAACACGCAGGCCTTGCTGTTCTTGCCGGCCTTGAAGGCGAGGCCTTGATCAAGGCAGCAGATAGCTTTGCCGCCACCCACCTGGTGCCCGGCGCACGCCTGCGCACCATGCTGTCGGACCTGCAAACCCTGGACGTAGTCCGCATCATTGAAGGGCGGGAATGATCGTTGGCACCTGCTTTGAGGACGACAGCGTAGAGGCGGGCTGGATGCAGCACGACGTCTATTACGACGCCCTGCGGATTATACGGTCCGAGTGCCGGGACATGACCGTGCGCGCCGCCGCCCTCTTGGGACAGGAGCCGCCAGCCGTGACTAAGGTTGAGGGGATCGACCATCGGTCGCTTCAGACCGCCCATGATTTAATCGCGGCCGCCTGGCGTTACCGCAGTCAAATCGTGCAGCGACGCCTACCATTTGCCGATGGGGAAACCGATTTGGATCAGGATAATAAGCTCGCAGGTCGTTGGCTATCCTGGCTGAAGGCAGAGGTGCGTTCCTGGTACGACGCGCCGCATCTGGTCCACGAGTTGATGACCATAGTCGAGCATTGCAATTCCGACCGAGGCTATGTCGCAGAAGATGCTCTGGGCAAAAGCCTTTTGGCGCGTTACGACGACGTGCCGTGGTCTGACAACCATCGCATCCAATATCTGGTGAGCCAATGACCGGCGCGCCAGGACCGGTAGTGGTTGCAGCTCCTCCGGCGCCAGCACCGCTCAGGATTAAAACCCTGACCTTACGCGACTTTCGCGCCTTTCCTGGCCCAGAAAAGGTTGCTGTCACGCTCAATGGTAAGAACCTGTTGGTCTACGGCGAAAATGGCGCCGGCAAATCGTCCCTGTTTCACGCGCTGGACAACGTCTTTTCGGTCGCCAAGCCAAATTCGTTGGCCCGCAAGGAGCAATTGCTGGGTTTCCAGAATATTTTCTCCGGCCAACCTGACACTGACGTTATGGTCGAAGTCGAGTTTGTAAGTGATGCCAAGCCGGCTTCCTGGACAACGGCACGTCATCCGGTCGATAGCGGTCTTGTCAAGGCCGATCCCCGCATACTCAACGGCGGTCTGCGCAAGGCTATGCTGGACTATCGCGCCTTGCTGGATACCAACTACGGGCACAAGGGGCCGAGGGTCAATCTGTTCGATGTGTGCGTGCAGGTTTTGCTACGTGACTATGAGGCCATTCATAATGGCAAGCCCATAGGGCTTTTAAATCTATGGCGGCAGATGGAGCCGCTTCCACAAGCACCGCGCCTTTACCAGCCTATAAAGGATAGAATTGAGGCCTACAGGCTCAGCTTTAATGCTGCGTTATCTGAAGCCCTTGAGCTTATAGTTCCCAAAGCAAATGAAATTTTGGCCGCCCTTGGATGGGGTGATGTCCAATTGGAAAACCTTTCCGCGACAGGCGTGCGTTTCCCAGCGGCTAGACTCCGAAAAGATCGTCGTTACGTTGGCAAGGAGGTAACACCCTCACTCAAATTTCGCGGGCAGACGTTGGCTTCACCGCAGACGTTCTTGAATGAAGCCCGGCTCTCTGCACTGGCCTTGGCCATCTATTTCGCTGGTCGAGAAATTTGCGCCGCTACGCTTCAGGCCGACACGCCGCGCCTTATGGTGCTTGATGATGTCTTAATCGGGCTTGACCAATCCAATCGATATCCCGTTCTTGAGGTCCTGCGTGAGCGCTTTATCAAGACGGATTGGCAGATCATCCTTTTGACGCATGACCGCGTTTGGTTCGAAATGGCCAGGCTTTACCTTGAAGATACCAAGGATTGGGCGTTTTTGGAAATTTTTGAGGGGGTTGAACCGTCAGGTGGAGGCCGGCCAATCTTGCGAACGCAACAGGGCAGTGATGTCGCATCGAACATCGCAACCGCTCGAAAATTCTTAGCGGACAAAGAATATTCTGCGGCAACTGTTCATGCGCGCATGGCCTTTGAACTTAGTCTGAAGAAACTATGTGATCGAAAGCACATCCCAGTAAATTACTATTTGGAGCCCAGGCGCTTGAGCACGGATGATCTGTTGCAGGGAATAGAGAAATGGCTTGGTGACGCAGCCCGTGCGACAGAAAAGCCTTTGGTTCTTCCTGCTATCACCCAGGTCAAACTATGGCGAAAGGTTGTGTTAAATCCGTTCTCACATTCGACGCCTATTACGCTGGTTGAGAACGAGGTCAAAGGCGCAATTGACGCTGTCGAAACGCTGCAAGCTGCCTTCGTAACGCATATTCCGAAATAGCCATTTCGTTTCAGTGTGACCGAGACCAAGAAAAAAGATATGGCGCCCCTTACCGTGCCGAACTGGGAGCTATCATGACAGACGCTGAACCCGCTATTATGCGGCCCCACTACCGAAGCGCCTGCCCAACCTGGACATATAACCTATGAGCGATATCAAACTTTTCCGCACATCCGCCGGCGGCATTACGGAACTCCAGGGTACGGCTGTCGCGCTTGAAAAATCACTACAGGTGCTGATCGAACGCAATATGGAGGCGTTCCTGGGAGTGCGTTTTCTGGCGTCCGAATATGTCACGTCGAATGGCGGGAGAATGGATTCCCTGGGTATCGATGAGAACGGCTCGCCGGTGATCATCGAGTACAAACGCGCTAGCAACGAAAACGTCATCAACCAGGGACTGTTTTACCTGAACTGGCTTATGGATCACAAGGATGCGTTCAAATGGCTGGTGCTCGAAAGGTTTGGGGCTGACGCCGCGAAAGCGATCGAATGGGGAACGCCACGGCTTATCTGCATTGCCGGAGATTTTACCAAATATGACGCGCACGCCGTCAATCAAATGAACCGCAATATCGAGTTGGTGCGTTACCGCCGCTTTGGCGAAGAACTGCTGCTTTTTGAGCTGCTGACGTCGGCGGCCGGACGCCCGGGTCCGACACATCTGTCAACCGATACGGATGACGCCGGAGCGTCGGTTCCGCGGCTGCGATCGAAGCAAAAGACTGTTTCACAATATCTTGCCGATGCCGACGAGAGTCTGACCGATCTGTACGAGGCTATTAAGGCCTACCTGGTCGCCTTAGGCGACGACGTCCAGGTCAAGACCCTTTTTGATTACATCGCTTTCCGGCGGTTGAAGAATTTCGCCTGCGTCGAGGTCAAGCCGCAAATCCGTCACATCAAGGTCTATGTGAAGGTGAACCCGGATAGTATCGCGCTCGAAAGCGGGTTTACCCGGGACGTGCGCAATGTTGGTCATTTCGGCACCGGCGATCTGGAGATTATCGTAGCGAATACTGCGGATTTCGAAAAGGCCAAGGCGCTGTTCGATCGGAGCTATGACGAGGCTTAGACAGCCATTCGGAGTGCGGCCATTTAGCGCCCGCCGGCGGCGACCGCTGCAAATATTCCCCGGGGGGAAGGCATAGCTGGCAAGGCGGTAAAGCACGGCCGAAATAAATGGATGAAAATGGATGAATTTTGCCGCATGACTTGGCCATTTTCCCGATTATCCGGCTAAACGGTGCGGATCAGACCGATCAACAAGGCCGGTTTGGCCTCTGCGAAACGCATTTTATCGCCACCCAGTCCGCTCAAATCGCTAAAAGCCAGCCCGAAAGGCCCATAATTCGACCGCAAACATGTTATCGATCGTGGACATAGCCTTATACCCAGGTGCGGTGCCCCTAACTCATCGCACCTTCACAAGGGCGAACGCCCGGCCGAGCTGATAGTCCGCTATAAGGTCGGCGTCCTGGTCCGCGACGTCGTCGAGCTCAGATGGGGACAACTATTAAGTCTTACTTAATAGTTCGAACCAAGGGCACCTGTTCGGAGTGCCGGAGATTCGGAGCGCGCTTTTGCGCGTCGGCCACCGCCGTCGCCGATCGCCGGGTCGGTCTCTCTAACCCTTGACAATACGGGCTTAACGCTGCCAATACGGTAATATAATACTATAAAATTTGCCGCCCTCAAGCCTCATTCGGCGCATTCGGAGTGCGGCTTTCCCCCGATAATGCCCACATCTACTCCGAATGACCGCAAAGCCTTGCGACGCAAGGATGCCAACGCTCCATTCGGAGCGTGCGGCAAATTAATGGATTGTGCGGATATTCCACGGTCAACGCCCTAAGGCGAAGAATAAGATGGTGCCCAGGAAAGGACTCGAACCTTCACGGCCGTTAAGCCACTGGCACCTGAAGCCAGCGCGTCTACCAATTCCGCCACCTGGGCACTAGTCTTAGGTGGTAGTCCTCCCCGTTTGGCGGGGAAGGCGGCGACCTATAGGGGGAAACATTTCGCCGGTCAACGGTTTTGATAAAATCCCATCACAAATATTTTTAGCAGCCGGGCAAAGTCATTGCGTCCTTAAAAACCTTGGGTTATCGAGGGGTTTGCGCGGCCCCGGGTGCGTTGCGCATATCAAGAGTACAGAGGATTGGTCATGGCGCAGATAGTCACGGTTTTCGGCGGTTCGGGCTTTGTCGGCAAACAGGTCGTGCGGGCCCTGGCGCGTCAGGGTTGGCGCATCCGCGTCGCCGTGCGCAAGCCGGCCATCGCCTATGATCTGAAGCCCATGGGCGACGTCGGTCAGATCCAGGTCGTGCGCTGCGACGTCACCCGCGAATCCGATATCGAACGCGCCCTCGAAGGCGCCTCCGCCTGCGTCAACCTGGTCGGAATCCTTTATGAAACCATGGGCCAGGGCTTCGACGCCGTTCAGCGTCAGGCCGCGACCCATATGGCCAAGGTATGCGCCRCCCGCGGCATCAAGGACTTCGTCCTGATGTCGGCCCTGGGCGCCGACCCCAAGGCCGCCTCGCACTATGCCGCCACCAAGGGCCGCGCCGAGGAAGCCGTCCGCAAGGCCCTGCCGACCGCCGTCGTGCTGCGCCCCAGTGTGATCTTCGGCAATGGCGACGGTTTCTTCACCTCCCTGGCCAATCAAATCAAGATGTTGCCGCTCATGCCGGCGATCGGCGGCGCCAAGACGCGCTTCCAGCCGGTCTATGTCGGCGATGTCGCCTCAGCCGTCGCCAAGACCCTGGGCAACCCGGCCGCCTATGGCCGCGTGTTCGAGTTGGGCGGGCCGGAAGTGTTCGGCTTCGCCGACCTGGTCAAATATGTCGGTAACGAGATCATGTGCCCGCGCCCGATGGTGTGGATGCCGTTTGCGGTTGCCCATCTGATCGGCCTTGCCGGCAATATCCAGGGCTTGCTGTCGCCGCTCCTGCCGCCGCCTCTGCTGACCAGCGACCAGGTCACCTTGCTGCAGTCGGACAATGTCGTCGCGGGCAACGCCAAGGGCCTGAAGGACTTGGGCATCGCCCCGACCGCGGTCGAGTCGATCGTGCCGTCCTATCTGTGGCGTTTCCGCAAGAATGGGCAGTTCGCCACCGCCGCCTAACTTCCGGGGTTTGGGGGCTGTGCCCCCAAGACTTTCCCCTTTATCCAATAAAAAAGCCGCGCCCAAGGGCGTGGCTCTTTTATTGGACAGAAGAGAAGACCTGGGGCCGCGGGTTCCCCGGGGGCGCCCAGACAGACCCCGAAGTTAAACGTGGGCAAACCCGAACCACCACACCAGACCCGCAACCCCCACAACCACGCGCCACAAGGCAAAAAACCCGTAACCGCGCTTCTGCACGAAGTTGATGAACGGCTTGATGACCAAAAGCGCTGCCAAAAACGCCACCAGAAAACCGACGGCGATCGTGCTGTAATCGTCCGGCGTCAACAGCTTGTAACTCTTGACAAAATCCAGCGTAAACGCCCCCAACATGGTCGGGATGGCCAGAAAAAACGAGAACTCCGCACCCGCCTTTTTGTCGACCTTGCACACCATGGCGCCGATCAAGGTCGAACCCGACCGCGACATGCCCGGGATCATGGCCAGGCACTGAAACAAACCGATAATCAGCGACGTCTTGAAATCCAGCGTCTGCGAGTCGTGATGCACCGGCGCCGGCGCATATTTATCGACCGCCCAAAGCGCCACCCCGCCGACGATCAAGCCGCCGCAAATCACCGGGACATTCTCGAACAGGCTGGCCAGCAGGTGATGCACGACCACCCCCAACACGACCGCCGGGAAGAAAGCCACCAAAACGCTGATGGCGAAGCGCCGCGCCTCGGCGCTGGTTGGCAAACCGATCACCACGGCCCATAACCGCTGGAAATATATCACAACGACCGCCAAAATGGCGCCCAGCTGGATCATGACGGTGAAATTGCCGCCCGGATCTTGAAACTTCAGCAATTGCTCGGCCAGCAACAGGTGCGCGGTCGACGATACCGGCAGAAACTCGGTCAGACCCTCGATCAGACCCAGCAACGCCGCCAACAGATAATGCATAGGATACCCCTAAAAGAACTGCGCCAAACCCGTTGATACCGGGGCGTTTCCTGTTGTCTTTTTTAGAGGTCTTAAGCCACTTCTGCGAGGCTGTTAACCGAAATTATGCGGTCACTTGCGGATAAACGCCGATATAGCGTAACCGCGCCTTCGGCGATGCGCCGGTCTGCATCTGCTCGATGGCGTGAGCCAGCCAGCCGGCGCTGCGGCCGATGCCGTAAAGCGTCAGCGGCGCCTCACGCGGCAGGTCCAAATGCCGGCCGATCAGGGCCAAAGCCAGCGACATGCCGACACTATGGCCGGTCATATCCTCGCCGACGCGCAAAACCGCCTTCAAATCGGCGCCCATATGCGGCGCCGCCTCGATCAGGTCGCGGGCCCGGGCAAATTCCGATGGCGACGCGTCCTTTTCAAAGCCCGGCAATTCCAGCCCTTTTTCCAACAGACTCTTGGCCAGGGCCTGCGGATTGCCCTGGCGGCGAACCTGGGTGACATAGGCCTCGGCGCGCGAAATCCGCCCGCCCAACTTGGGCGAAGTCAAGGTGGAGAAGCCGGCCATCAACGGAATAGCCAGCGGCCCCATGGTCGCGGCAGCGACACGCACGGCAAGGGTCGCTTCATCCAGGCTGGCATCGGCCGACAGCACCAGGGCCCGGCGCAACAGGTCGGCATCCTTGTTGTCATAAACCTTCCACGCCCGCGCCAGGCGTTGGTGGAAGAACAGGCGCGGCCCGCCATTGGTGACGGCGTCGACCATTTCATTGAGCAGGCTGGCGGCTTCCAGGCCGAGATCGCGGTCCGGATGGATGTCGGTCATCGCCTCTTCCTCCAGGCGCCGGCTCAACATGCTGAGCACCCGCATGCGCGGCCCGCCGGGGAAGTTGACGTCCGGCCGCGGCTTCAACGGTCCGAACGGGTTGGGACTGCTGCTTTGCCACAACAGAGCCGCGACTGCTTCAAAATTCTCGGTCGCTGCCAGGGTAACGCAGTCGCGCCCGCGATAATAGTGCCGGCCATCCAGTGTAATCGAGATCTCGGTGTCGATCGCCGCTTCACCGCGGGTGATCGTGCCGCCGGTCAAGGCGCTCAACGGCTCGGTGACGGGTGTACCGGCGGCCTGACTGTGCCCTACCACCCGGCCGGGCGCGCGACGCGACAAACGCTCGATGTCGTCGAGGGCGTACAGGCTCTTACGCGGGTGCGACGGATCGCTTTTCGCGGCGATGCGCTGCCGGCTGACATAGGCGTAAAGGGTTTGCGGCTTGACGTCGAGGCGCTTCAGAGCTTCGGTGCGGCTGATCCATACTCGTGACATGTTACGCGTCCTACTGTACTGGAAATCAAGATTGATTGAGATTTGATGATACAGGGTTCGTCAGAAAAATCCATAATGGATTCACCACTTGTTAACAGCTTTGCCGTGCACGAAAGCGTGATGACGCTGCCGTCACTTTCCTTTGACGGTAAGGCTTTACGTCAGGGTTGCACACGCACCGTGACGTGGTAAGACAGATACATGACAGCCGGAAAAAACAGCTTCAACTTCAACGACCTTTCGCCGGGGCGCAAGGTCAAGCTGGTGTCCGCCTTGTCGGTCGCCGTGGCGGCCATACTGGTCGTACTGAAGGGTTTTACCCTGGCGGCGTCGGGCTCCCTGTCGATCCTCGCCTCCCTGACCGACTCAGGTCTCGACCTGCTGGCGTCTCTCCTGACCTTTTACGCCGTCCGTTACGCCAAGACGCCGCCGGACAAGGAGCATCCTTTCGGTCACGGCAAGGCCGAAGCCTTCAGCGCCCTGTTTCAGGCCGGGCTGGTCTTCGCTTCCGGCGCCCTGATCATGCAATCGGCCGTCCACGACTTTCTCCACCCCAAACCGGTCCTGCAATCGGGCTGGGCGCTGGCTGTTCTGCTTGTCTCGATCGTGCTGACGCTCGGCCTGGTGTGGTTTCAGAACATGGCGCTGAAGTCCGCCCAATCGGTAGCCGTATCGGCCGACCGCATGCACTATGTCACGGACCTGGTTAGCAATCTGATCGCCATGGTCGGCGTCGTGGCGGCGTCGTTCGGGTTCTTTGTCATGGACGCCGTCGCCGGCTTCATCATGGCGGCCTATTTCATCTGGGGCGCCGTCCAGGTCCTGCGCGAAGCCGCCGACCACCTTATGGACCATGCCTTGCCGGCGGAAGACCAGGCGAAGATTCGCGATCTGGTCGCCGAAGACAACGCCATCCTGGGCGTCCATGAACTGCGCACACGCCTGGCCGGGCCCTATATCCTGATCCAGATGCATGTCGAACTGAAGCCGACCCTGACGCTCGATGAGGCTCACAAGATAATCATCTCCGCCGAGAAGCGCCTGATCGCTGCCTATCCCAATGCCGACATCATTATTCACCCCGACCCCAAGGGCCTGGCCGAACCGCATAGCGGGGTTTTTCAGGAAGTTCTCGTGGATGGTGATGTCGGAAATTTTGACACTCGCCAGGCAAGTGGGGCATAAGGCACATATATGACTGCCTACACACGCCAACTTTATCACTTCCCCTTCGATCCGCATTCGCGCCTGGTCCGGCTGGCGCTTGGCGAAAAGAAGCTTGTCTTCGAAGAAGTCCACGTCCGCTACTGGGAACCGGACGACACCGTGCTGCGCCTCAATCCGTCAGGTTTGCTGCCGATCCTGGTCGAAACGCCCGAGGCCGGCGCCGGCGGCCAAACGCATCGTTTGTGCGAGAACCGCGCCATCCTCGAACATCTCGAAGAGGCCTATCCCGACATCCGTTTGTGGCCGGCCAATGTCAATGAACGCGGCGAGGCGCGGCGCCTGGTCGGTTGGTTCGAGCGCAAGTTCGATTACGAGGTCAATGCACTGCTGCTCCACGAAAAAATGGAGAAGCGCCTGATCGGCGGCGGCACGCCGGATATCGCCGCCATGCGCGCCGGCCGTACGGCGTTGAAGGACCATCTGCGCTATTTCGAAAGCCTGCTGGCCGTGCGCGACTGGCTGGCCGGGCATTCCATGTCCTATGCCGATTTCGCCTGCGCCGCCCAACTGAGCGTGCTCGACTATTTCGACGAGCTCAACTGGGCGCGCTATCCGGCGCTCAAGACCTGGTACATGATGCTGAAATGCCGGCCGTGTTTCAGGCCTTTGCTGAATGACAAACTGCCCGGCATGCCAATGGCGGCGCATTATAAAGAGCTGGATTTCTGATCCGTCCATCCGCCTTGTTTTGCCGCGGGTTTTCCGTCACAAGAGGCGCAGAACCTCCGGAAAGCCAGCATGGGCCGACACGCCCCCATCACCGACATCGCCAGCACTATCAAGACCGAGGCCAGAGCTCTGGGTTTCAGCGCGGCGCGCTTTGCCGCCTTGCCTGACGTCTGGGAAGCGTCCGGGCGCCTGAAGGCCTTTGTCGACGCTGGCTACCACGGCGAGATGGAGTGGATGAAAGAGACGCTCGAACGCCGGCAACATCCGCAAAACATGTGGCCCGGCGCGCGATCTGCCCTGGTCCTGGCCTATAATTACGGCCCGGAATCGGATCCGCTCAGCCTGCTGGAACAACCGGATGTGGCCAATATCAGCGTTTATGCCCGAGGCGACGATTATCACGAGCTGATCAAGAAGAAGCTGAAGCAATTGGCGACTTGGATCGTCGCGCAAACGGCCTGCGAACTGAAGGTCTTTGTCGACACGGCGCCCCTGATGGAAAAACCGCTGGCGCAACTGGCCGGTATCGGCTGGCAGGGCAAACACACCAATCTGGTGTCGCGCGAATTCGGTTCGTGGCTCTTCCTGGGCGTCATTCTGCTCGATCGCGTGATTGACGAGGACGCCGCCGAAGTCGATCATTGCGGCTCGTGCAGTGCCTGTCTCGATATCTGCCCGACTGACGCCTTTGTCGGGCCTTATCAGTTGGATGCGCGCAAATGCCTGTCCTATTTGACCATCGAGACCCGCGGTCCGTGGCCCGAGTTCTACCGCCACGCCATGGGCAACCGCATCTATGGCTGCGACGACTGTCTGGCGGTATGCCCGTGGAACAAGTTCGCCCAAGCCACGTACGACATCAAACTGGCGACGCGTCAAGGCTTTGATAATCTTTCGCTTTTAGACTTGGCTGGACTGGATGACGCCGCCTTTCGCGCATTGTTCAGCAAATCACCGATCAAGCGCATCGGACGCGATTCGTTTTTGCGAAATGTCCACTATGCCCTTGGCAATAGCTTCAGAAATTCCGGTAGTGCTGAAATACGATCGGTTCTACTGCGTGGTCTGACCGACGCCGGTGCCGTTGTGCGTGGGGCGGCCGTTTGGGCGCTGCGCCAGGGATTGTCACCGGCGGACTTCGCGAAAACCCAAGCAGAATACGGCTTTGCCGAAACGGATGACCAGGTATTACGCGAGTGGCAGGGACGGTATGACTGAGCCAGCCCTCTCCCTGATCACGCTCAGCTACCAGAGCGGCCAATATATTGACCGCTGTCTGGGTTCGTTAATCGATCAAGCGGCCCATGAAGTCATCCATGCCGACAATGATTCCGACGATATCGATCTCGATGAACTTCATGGCGACTATCCGGGCGTCCGTCAGGTGCGCAACGGCGCCAATCTCGGCTTTGCCGCCGGCATGAACCGCGCCGCGGCCGCTGCGACCGGCGACTGGCTGGCCTTTATCAATCCCGACGCCTTTCTCGACGCTGACTGGCTGAATGTCATGTCGGCCGCCATCGAGGCAAATCCTGAGGTCCGGCTTTTTGCCTCGCTGCAGGGCCATGCCGAAAAGATCGCCCGCCTCGACGGCGCCGGTGACGCCCTAACCTTTTTCGGCTTTCCCTATCGCATGGGGTTCGGCCAGGCCATGCCGGCGGATTTGACGACAGGGGAGGTCTTTGCTCCATGCGGCGCGGCCTTCGTCATTCATCGCGAACTGTTTCACCGGCTCGGCGGCTTCGACGAAAGCTTCTTCTGCTATTGCGAAGACGCCGATCTCGGCTTCCGCGCGCGTTTGGCCGGAGAAACCTGCCTGCTGATCCCGGAGGCGAAAGTTGCCCATATAGGCTCGGCCTCGACGTCGGTGCGCTCGGATTTTGCCCTGTATCACGGCTATCGCAACCGGCTGTGGCTTTATCTCAAGAACATGCCGCTGGCCCTGTTGCTGCTGACCCTGCCGATCCATATTGGTCTCACCCTGATCATGGCCGTCAAAGACACGCGCAATGGCAAGGGCACGCTGGTCCGCAGGGCGCTCGGGGATGCCTGGAAGGGCTTAAGACCAATCTTTGTGCAGCGCAAAATAATTCAGAAAAGCCGTACGATTGGCTCTTTACGGCTGGCCAAAAGCTTGACATGGAATCCCATGAAAATTGCCCGCAGAGCTATTGTACTTCGGAGACTGAAATGACCGCTTTGGACGCCCTCAAGACCCAGGCCTTTGTCGATGCCGGCGCGCGCATCGTCGACCAGTTCAGCATCGACCCGGAGCGCCTGGCGCGGATGAGCCTCGACGTCGCCGGCATCCATGTGGATGTCTCGAAACAAAGCTGGTCGAAGTCCGGCTTCGACCGCGCCGTCGAGCTGTTCGAACAGTCGGGCCTGAAGGCCGCCCGCGACAAGATGTGGACCGGTCAGACCATCAATGTCTCCGAAGGCCGCGCCGTGCTGCACGTCGCCCTGCGCGACACCGACAGCGAGAACGAACGCCTGCGCGGCGCCGAGGTCGCTCACGATGTCAAATCCTCGCGCGATGCCATGAAGGCCTACGCCGACGGCATCCGTTCCGGCGCCATTACGGGTTCGTCGGGCAAGCCCTTCAAGACCCTGATCCATATCGGCATCGGCGGCTCGGATCTCGGACCCCGTCTGGTTTTCCAGGCCCTCGCGCCGTTATTGCCGCAAATCGACATTCGTTTCGTCGCCAATGTCGACGGCTCGGAGCTGGCGGCGGCCCTGGCCGGCCTCGATCCGGCCGAAACCCTGGTCCTTGCCGTCTCCAAGACCTTTACGACTCAGGAAACCCTGGCCAACTTCATGGCTGCCCGCGACTGGCTGGTTAAGGGGCTGGGCGAGGAAGCCGCCAAAAAGCATCTGGCCGCCGTGTCGACCGCCGGCGACAAGACAAGCGCCTTCGGCATCCCTGCCGATCGCGTTTTCGGTTTCAAGGATTGGGTCGGTGGCCGCTATTCGCTGTCGTCGGCCGTGTCGCTCAGCCTCATTATCGCGCTGGGTTATGACATCTATCAGGAGCTGCTCGACGGCGCCCGCGCCATGGATCAGCATTTTCTGACCGCGCCCTTCGCCCACAATGCGCCAGTCCTGTTGGCCGCCGCACAGATCTATAACCGTATCGGCCTCGATCGCCCGGCCCGCGCAGTCATTCCTTATGTCCACCGTCTGCGCCGCCTGGCCGCCTTCCTGCAGCAGCTCGAGATGGAATCGAACGGCAAGCGTACCTCGCCGACCGGTGCCCTGCTCGACACCAAGACCTCGCCGGTCGTTTTCGGCGACGAAGGCACCAATGCCCAGCACGCCTTCTTCCAGATGCTGCACCAATCCGAAGACGTCGTGCCGCTGGAATTCATCGCCGCCGCCACCAATGCCGAAGCTTCGACCGACATGCAACAAAAGCTGCTGTCCAATGTCATCGCCCAGGGCGAGGCCTTCATGGTCGGCAAATCGCTGGAAACCTCGGAAGCCGAATGCCGCAAGCTCGGCATGGACGACGCCAAGACCGCCCAAATCGCGCCGCAGAAGGTCTGCCCGGGCAACAAGCCCTCGACCCTGGTCCTGCTCGACGCCCTGACCCCAGCGACCCTGGGCGCGCTCTTAGCAATGTATGAGCACAAGACCTTCGCGGAAGGCATCATCATGGGCCTGAACAGCTTCGACCAATGGGGCGTCGAACTGGGCAAGACCCTCGGCGTCAACGTGCTGAAAGATATCCAGGGCGACGTCATCGCCGATCACGACCCCTCGACGACGGCCCTGATCCAGCGCATAAAGGCAGGCGTATAAACACACGACGACAACAGGTTGAAGGACCCCCATGCTGCGCAGCCTCGCCTTGTCGGCCCTCATCCTGAGTCTTCCCATGACCGCCTGCGCCCAGCGTCTCGGCTATGATGCACCCAATCACCTGCCGTCGACCCCGCCGACGGTGACCGCCGCCTACGGCGCCGATCCGATGCAGTCGGGCGACCTGCGCCTGCCGGACGCCGTCACGTTCGGCAAGGGGCCGTTCCCTGTCGCCATCGTCATCCATGGCGGCTGCTGGACCGATGGCGTCGCTACGCGGCAACATACAGCGGCTTTGGCGTCGTCCCTGACCCAGCGCGGTGTGGCCACCTGGAATATCGATTACCGGCTTATCGGCGGCACGGGCGGCTGGCCCGGCACCTTGCAGGATTGGGGCGCCGCCACGGACTATCTGCGTGTCCTGGCCAAAACGTACAATCTCGACCTCAAACGTGTCTTGGTCATGGGGCATTCCGCCGGCGGTCATGCCGCTTTATGGGTAGCCGCCCGATCGAAAATCCCCGCGGGCACCGAACTCAGCGTCACCGATCCCCTGCCGGTCGTCGCCGCGGTCGATCTCGATGGTCCGGGCGATCTGCGCCCGACGCTGGGCTATGAGCCGAACCTGTGCGGCGATGCGGCCGAACAGCTCATCGGCGGCACGGCCGGCGACCAGCCCGCGCGCTTCGATATCGCCTCACCGTCCATGCTGCTGCCGCTGCACGTGCCGCAATATCTTGTTTCGTCGGTCTTCTTGCCGATGGATGCCGCCAAAGGCTATCGCGACATGGCCGTGGCCAAGGGCGACACGGTCACCATTATCGACCAGACACGCAGCGGACACTATGAAATGGTCTCGCCCGGCCAGAAAGAGGAACGCGAGGTCGAGGATCTGGTGGTCAGGCTCCTCCAATGACCAAGGCGATCGTTGGCGGCGGAATGAAAAAAGTGCTGTACGCGCTGCAAACCGCCACGCGCATCGGCCTCGACAACACCGCCAAGGCATTGACCGCCAAAAACACCTGCAAGGCCTGCGGCTTGGGCATGGGGGGCCAGAAGGGCGGCATGACCAACGAATCCGGTGACTTCCCGTCGGTGTGCAACAAGTCGATCCAGGCGCAATCGACCGATATTCAGCCTGGCATTCCGCTCGAAGTCCTGACCCATCCGCTCGAAGACCTGCGCGAGCTCGACGGCCATGAGCTGGAACATCTCGGCCGCCTGGCCTTTCCGCTTTACAAGCCGGCCGGTGCGGACCGGTTCCAGGCTATCGATTGGGATGGCGCCCTCGATCTGGCGGCGGCGCGTTTTAGGGATGCCAAGCCCGACCGGACGTTTTTCTATAGCTCCGGCCGGTCGTCCAATGAGGCGGGGTTTGTCCTGCAATTGCTGGCGCGCGCCTATGGCACCAACAATGTCAACAACTGCTCCTACTATTGCCATCAAGCAACCGGCGTGGGTCTGGGCAGCACGATCGGAACCGGTACCTCAACGGTCGAACTCGAAGATCTCGACCGGGCGGATTTCCTGCTGGTCATCGGCGCCAATCCGTCCTCCAACCATCCGCGCTTTATCCATAAGCTGAAGGCCGTGCGCGACCGCGGCGGCGAGGTCGTCATCATCAACCCGGCCAAAGAGGCCGGGTTGATCCGCTTCGCCTTGCCCAAAAGCGTCAAGTCGATGCTGAGCGGTGGCGACTGGATCGCCTCGGACTATCTGCAGCCGCGTATCGGCTCCGATCTGGCCTTGCTCAAGGGGCTGGCCAAGGCGGTGCTGGACATGCATGCCGAGGATGCAGCCTTTATCGCCGAACACAGCAACGGTTTCGACGCCTTCCACACTGATATCGCAGCGACATCATGGGATGAGATCGTCGCCCGCACCGGTTTGACCCGGGCCGACATCCAACGGGTTGCGGCGCTCTATGCCGAGGCGCAAAACGCCGTCATCGCCTGGGGGATGGGCATCACCCACCACCTCAATGGCTGTGACAATGTCGAATATATCGCCAATCTGGCGCTGTTGCGCGGCCAGATCGGCCGGCTTGGCGCCGGACTCTTGCCGTTACGCGGCCATTCCAACGTCCAGGGCATCGGCACGATCGGTGTCAAGCCGGTCCTGGCCAAGGACGTCCTGGCGCGCATGGAAGAGGCGTTCGGCATCGTCCTGCCCAAGGGAACCGGCATGGACACCATGGCCTGCATGCAGAGGGCCCAGGCCGGCGAGATCGACGCTGCCCTGATGATGGGCGGCAATCTCTACGAGGCCAATCCTGACAGTACCTGGGCCATGGACGCGTTCGGCCGCATCGGTTTCAAGCTCTATCTGACGACGACCCTGAACAGGGGCCACGTCCACGGCATCGGTGACGGTGAGGTGCTGATCCTTCCGGTGACGGCGCGCGACGAGGAATGGCAGCCGACGACGCAGGAATCGATGTTCAACTTTGTCCGCCTGTCCGACGGCGGCATATCCCGGCTGAAAAGCGTGCGGCCGGAAAGCGACATCCTGTGCGATCTCGCCCTGCGCCTCATGCCGGAGTCACCGATCGATTTCCAAGCCTTCAAACAGCATAAAACCATCCGCGAAGCCATCGCCAAAATCGTCCCCGGTATGGAGGATCTGGCCGATATCGATGTGGCGAAACGCGAATTTCATGTTCGCGGTAGATTGCTGCACACGCCGCGCTTCAACACCCTGGATGGCAAGGCGGCGTTCATGACGCGAGCCTTGCCGCCGGTGGCGCCGGAGGGTCTGTTGCTAACCACCATCCGTTCAGAAGGTCAGTTCAACACGATCGTCTACGAATACACCGACAGCTACCGCGGCGGTATTGATCGCTGGAGCGTCATGCTCAACGCCGATGACCTGGCGGCGCAGGGCTTCCGGGACGGCGACACGGCGACGCTTGAGTCCGACCATGGCGTGATGAAGGACGTCACCCTGCGCGCCTTCGATGTCGCCAAGGGCTCGGTCATGGCCTATTACCCGGAGGCTAATGTACTGACCGGAACGGCCGTCGACCCGCGCAGCAAGACACCATCGTTCAAGGCAACGCCGGTCCGGTTACGGGCGCTGACCTCCGAGTAAGCCTTTATTTGCCCGCGATCCCCAGCAATTGCACCTTGAACACCAGCGTGCTGTTGGGCGGTATCTCGCCCATGTCGCGTTCGCCATAGCCGAGTCGGGCCGGAACGTAGAGCATATAGGTATCGCCGGTGTGCATCAGCGGAATGCCGATCTGCCAGGCTTCGACGACGCGGCCGAGCGGGAAGGTGGCGGGTTGGTTACGCTTATAGGACGAATCGAAAACCGTACCATCGACCAGCTTGCCTTCGTAATTGACCGTCACCGTGTCCTCGGCGGTCGGTTGCGGCGCCGCCGGGTTAGGATTGGCGACGACCTTGTACATCAGGCCCGACGGCAGGGTGACGACGCCCGGTTCCTTGGCGATATTGGCCAGGAAGGCGGCATTGGCAGCCGACGCCTTGGCGACCTCGGCTTCGTGTTCGGCGAAGGCCTTGTCCATGGCCGATTTATCCTGGCAAGCGCCGAGCGTCAGCATGGCCACAACGAGGCCGGTCTTGAGGAAGGCCTTCATCATTGCGCGCCGATGCCCAGGAGGTGAACGCGGAAGATCAGGGTCGAATTAGGCGGTATGCCGGGGCTCATATCCCGTTCGCCATAGGCCGCCGACGGCGGCGTGTAGAGGACGACCTCGTCGCCGACATGCATCAGCGGGATGACCTGCTGCCAGGCGGACACCAGCCGGCCCAATGGGAAGTTGGCCGGCTCGTTGCGGGCAAACGACGAGTCGAAGACCGCGCCGTTGATCAGCTTGCCTTCGTAATGGATGGTGACATTGTCGGCGACCGTCGGCTGGGCGCCGGGCACGCTGTCGGCCGTCGGAATCGACCGAGATATCGTCTTGTACATTACGCCGGACGGGAGGACGACGACGCCCGGTTCCTTGGCGATGCCGGCGAGATAGTCCTGGCCGGTTTTGAGATTTTGCGCCGCGACGGATTCGGCGGCTTCTGATTTATCCATGGCTTGTCCACATGCGGTAAGAATGAAGGCTAAACAAAAAAGCGGGACTTTTTTAGTCCATACGTAACGCATAGCCGGTGCTCCTCAGGGCTTCCGAAATTTCAAAGGCATGCCGTGCGTCCTGGGTCTCGACCATGATATCGAACTCGGCGCCCTTGGCCGGAACATCGAGGACGAGACGATTGTGCGCCACATCGACGATGTTGCCGCCCTTATTGGCGATGACATCGGCCATGCGCGACAGCATGCCCGGCCTGTCATCGCCCAGAATCCGATAGGTGACAAGCCGTTTTTCCCGCACCAGCTCGCGCTGCAGCACGCTGGCCAACAGGCGCAGGTCAATATTGCCGCCGCACAGGATCAAGCCGACATGGCGGCCCTCGAACTTTTCCGGGTAGCGCATGACGGCGGCCAGGCCGGCGGCGCCCGCCCCTTCCGCCACGGTCTTTTCGACATTGGCATAGGCGGCGATGGCGCGTTCGAAATCGGCCTCATCGATCACCAGGACATCGTCGACCAGCGGATTGGCCAGGGCAAAGCTGATATCGCCGACGTCTTTCACGGCAATGCCTTCGGCGATCGTCGATCCGCCCATGGGGATGGGCATGTTGCGGCGGCGCGCCGTAAATGACGGGAACATGGCGGCTTCGACACCGATGATCTTGATCCACGGCTTGATGGCCTTGGCCGCGATGGCCACGCCGGCGATCAGCCCGCCGCCGCCGATCGGCACCAGGATCGTATCGATCTCAGGCGCTTGGGCCAGCATTTCAATGGCGATGCTGCCTTGGCCGGCCAGGACTTGTTCGTCATTGAACGGATGGACATAGACGCCGTTCACGTCGGCGCACAGCTGTTGAGCCACGGCCGAGGATTCGTCGTAATTGGCGCCTTCGATGACGATGGTGGGCGAAAAGCTCTGGGTGCGCTGGATCTTCACGAAGGGCGTGCCGACCGGCATGACGATGGTCGCCGGAATGCCGAGGCGCTGGGCGTGATAGGCGAGGCCCTGGCCATGATTGCCGGCCGACGCCGCGAAAACGCCGCGCTGGCGTTCTTTTTCACTGAGCTGCAGCAGCTTGTTGAGCGCCCCACGTTCTTTGAAGGCCGAGGTATATTGCTGGTTTTCCGACTTGATCCACAGCTTGGTGCGCGTCGATGCGCTCAGCCGTTGGGAGAAGGTGCAGGGCGTGCGGACAATATGGCCTTCCAGTCGCTCGGCCGCGGCTTCGATATCCTGAAAGGTCACGCTCATGGTTTGCATTCATTCGTTAAAAGTCGCGCTTCCTTAACAGAGCCGCGCCGCAGTGGCTTTGAAAAAATGAAACCCCTGGCGAAAAAGGCGAAAGACGGATTGATGAGATGTAATTGCTACTGAAACTAAAAATGCGGGATAGATTCATTGCGTATGTCAAAAATACATTTTTATCGCTTGTTTTGTAAATTAAGTCGCCGCTTGCCTTGGGTTTGGCGCGCAAATAATGCATATATGACTTTACGACATGGGCAATTTCCCAAAAAGGCGCGCCAAAATGCCAGATTTCTTCTCGCCATCGACTCACGGCTTTGTCCGCGTCGCCTGCGTCACACCCAAGGTCCATATTGCCGACCCGCAGGCCAATCT
>NZ_JBFUDD010000020.1:0-78129 GCF_056404915.1 Asticcacaulis sp. P2_B1
CCTTCGGTACCGACTTCGCGGGCGACGCGGGTGACTTCGGCGGCGAAGGAGTTGAGCTGATCGACCATGGCGTTGACCGTGTCTTTCAGTTCGAGAATTTCGCCCTTGACGTCGACCGTGATCTTTTTCGACAAATCGCCATTGGCGACGGCCGTGGTGACGTCGGCGATGTTGCGCACCTGGCCGGTCAGGTTACCAGCCATCATGTTGACGGAGTCGGTGAGGTCTTTCCACGTACCGGCGACGCCTCTCACCTCGGCCTGGCCGCCCAACTTGCCTTCGGTACCGACTTCGCGGGCGACGCGGGTGACTTCGGCGGCGAAAGAGTTGAGCTGATCGACCATGGCGTTGACCGTGTCTTTCAGTTCGAGGATTTCGCCCTTCACGTCGACGGTAATCTTCCGCGACAGGTCGCCATTGGCAACAGCGGTGGTGACCTGGGCAATGTTACGCACCTGGGAGGTCAGGTTGCCGGCCATGGAGTTGACCGAGTCGGTGAGGTCCTTCCACGTGCCGGACACGCCTTCGACCTTGGCCTGGCCGCCCAGCTTGCCTTCGGTGCCGACTTCACGGGCGACGCGGGTGACTTCGGAGGCGAAGGAACGCAGCTGGTCCACCATGGTATTGATGGTGTTTTTGAGTTCGAGGATTTCGCCCTTGACGTCGACCGTAATCTTTTTCGACAGGTCGCCATTGGCGACAGCGGTGGTGACTTCGGCGATATTGCGCACCTGACTGGTCAGGTTGCCGGCCATGGAGTTGACCGAGTCGGTCAGGTCCTTCCACGTGCCCGACACGCCTTCGACCTTGGCCTGGCCGCCCAGTTTGCCTTCGGTGCCGACTTCGCGGGCGACGCGGGTCACTTCGGCAGCGAAAGACCCCAACTGATCGACCATGGTATTGATGGTCTTGGCGGTACGCAGGAATTCGCCCTGCAACGGCCGGTCATCGATCTTGAGCGCCATGGTCTTTGACAGGTCGCCTTCCGCGACGGCGCCGATGACGCGGGCGGTTTCGGTGGTCGGGTGAACCAGGTCGTCGATCAGGTCGTTCACCGACTCGACCGAGTCCTGCCAGAAGCCGGAAACATTACCAAGGCTGAGGCGTTGGCTGAGTTTGCCTTCCTTACCGACCGAACGGCTGAGGCGGCCGAGTTCGGCGGCCAGTCGTTCGTTCATCTCGACGACTTGGTTGAAGGCGTCGGCAACCTTGCCGGCGACTCCGGTCCATTCCATCGGCAATCGGACATCGGCCTGGCCTTTGCGCAGGGCGGTCAGGGCGTGCAGAAGGGCGGCCATCTCGCCCCCCTCGTTCACCGGTTCGGCAAGCTGGAGAGCGGTATCTAGAGGCGCCATGAGTTTTCCCACATCTGGAGGAAGGCACGAATGTTTTGGGAGAAAAGGCGCGTCAAGTGTCGCACCGCCCCCGGTTCTATACATATTGAGCGAGGGCGATAAACGGGCGATGCGTGTTTTTAATGAACTTATAAATAAGTCATAAGGGACACGAATTCGGCCACGCGGTTGTGACCTGCAATCCTATATCTCGGTTTGCCCTTCGCACCGTGGCACTTTAAGACACGGGTCGTAACCTGTGCAACGAGGATCCTATGAGCATTTCGTTTTCGGCCGATTTCGACAGCGGCAACATCATCGTGCTGGACGGCGAAGGCGATCGCTGGAACCTCGACATCCGCCACGACAAGGACTCCGACTTTTATCAATGGTTCTATTTCCGCGTCGACGGCGCGGCGGGGCGAGCCTTGGAACTGCGCATCCTGAATGCCGGCGACTCCGCCTATCCCGATGGCTGGCCGGGCTATAGCGCCTGCATCAGCAGCGACAACGAGACCTGGCAGCGCACGGAGACGACCTTTGAGGACAAGGTCCTGACCATTCGCCATACACCACAAAGCGACAGCATTTGGTTTGCCTATTTCGCACCCTACCCCAGCAAGCGTCACGAGGCCCTGATCAAGGAATTTGCGACCGCCGAGGGCGTGAGCCACAGCGTGATCGGCACAACATTGGATGGCCGGCAGATGGATTTGCTGACCATGGGCAACGGGCCGTTACGGGTGTGGCTCTATGCCCGCCAACATCCCGGTGAGACCATGGCGGAATGGTGGATGGAAGGCGCACTGGCCTGGCTGACCAGCGGTGACGCGGCGGAATTGCGCCGCGCGGCGACAATCTATGTCGTGCCGAACATGAACCCTGATGGCAGCGCCCGCGGTCATCTGCGCACCAATGCGGTCGGCGTCAATCTGAACCGTGAATGGCACGCGCCCAGCCTGGAGCGCAGTCCGGAAGTGCTGTGCGTACGCGACGAAATGGACAGGACCGGCGTCGACTTCGCCATCGATGTCCACGGCGACGAAGCCATCCCACACGTCTTCATGGCCGGATTCGAAGGCATTCCGTCGTTCGATACGGTCAAGTTCGCCCTCTATCAGGACTATCTAGCGCGTTTGTGCGCTCAGACGGCGGATTTCCAAACCAAGGACGGTTATGCCGTTCCCGCGCCCGGCGCCGCCAATCTGACCATTTCGACAAATTCGGTGGCCGAACGCTATGGCGCCATCGCCATGACCCTGGAAATGCCTTTCAAGGATCACATCGATAATCCTGACCCAGTCCATGGCTGGTCGCCGGAGCGCTCGCGCCAGCTGGGTGTGGATTGTTTGGTGGTCTTGGCAGAGATGGCGGGTGATATGGATGGGCCGTTGTTCGGGTTGACCAAGGCGCGCCTGACTGGCGTCTGATTTTTCAATTCGATTCCTTCCAACCTTGTCGTTTGGGTGGTTGACGATCTGCTTCATTTAATTATATGATAAATACGATAATAAAATGAGGAAACCCGAAGTGTCATTCATCTCTCCCCTGCGTTTGACGGCCGTCCTGCTCGGCCTGCTCATCGCCCCCGCTGTTGCATTCGCCGCCCAGGGACCGCTCAGTGACCACCAGGCGCTTTATCCCCGGCTGGTGCGCATCAGCCACGACGCCAATGTCGCCCACAACGATATCATCATCGCCAGCGTCAGCAGTTTCGACGGCGGCGGTCACCAGGACATCTTCGCCAGCCACGACAATGGCGCCACCTTCGCCATCGCCGGCACGGTCCAGGATGGTGATTTTGCCAAGGGCCTGTGCTGCGGTGGTCTTTACGAGTTGCCGGCGACCATCGGCGCCATGCCGGCCGGCACCTTGTTGTGGGCCGGTTCGGTCGGTGGCGATACACCCGCCGACCCGATGCAGATCAAGATTTACAAGAGCACCGACCAGGGCGCGCACTGGACTTACCTATCCAATTGCGTCACCGGCACCAAGCCGCGCAGTCAGGGCGGCCTGTGGGAACCGGAATTCACCATCGCCGGCAACGGCCATCTGGTCTGCTTCTATTCCGACGAGACCCAAACCGGTCATTCCCAGACCCTGAGCTATGTTCAGTCGGCCGATGGCGTCACCTGGAGCACGTCAGTCAATGTCGTGGCCAGTGCCGACGCCAATGACCGTCCCGGCATGGCCAATGTCGTCAAATTGCCGGACGGGCCTTACGTCATGTCGTTCGAGATGTGCGGTCCGCTCAACTGCGCCGCCTTCATGAAGACATCGGCCGACGCCCTGACCTGGGGGGATGCCACCTCGCACGGCACGGCCATCGCCCTGGCCGACGGCACCACCTTCTGGCATACGCCGACCCTGACCTGGGCGCCTACCGCCGGCACCACGCATGGGCAACTGGTCTTGCAGGGCCAGATCCTAGTCAAGAATGGCGTCGTCCAGCCTGGTAACGGCAAGACGCTGTTCATCAACGCCGCTGGTGACGGCACAGGTGCCTGGACCGCCTTCGACGCCCCGGTGACTGTATCCATGCCCGACGGCACCGCCGGCAACTACTGCGAAAACTATTCGTCACCCCTGCTGGCGGTCGACAATGGCAAGACCGTGTTGCAACTGGCGTCCGATTTCGATGGCACCGTCTGCAAGACCTATGTCAACCGTGCGGCTTTGGGCGGTGTCAGCTTGAACGGTGGCAATATCGCCGTCACCAAAGGTAGCTCGGCCACCGGCGATTTCACCCTGAATGCTGGGCCGTCCTTTGCCGGCAGCTACAATCTCAGTGTCGATGTACCCGGCATCCCGGCCGACGTCACCCTGTCGGACGCCAGCGTTACCTTGTCGCCCGCCAGTCCTGCCACAGTCCATTTGACCGTGAAGCCGACAGCCTCGGCCGACGCCGGCAGCTACAATATCGCCTATGCCGGACTATTCGGCACGTTTCTGTTCGGCGCCGGAGGTTTGGCCGTGAGCAAGAGCAAGGTGGCCGGCGCCCTGGTCGTGGCGTCATGCCTGACGCTGAGCGGCTGCGGCGGTTCCGGCGGTAGCGGCGGCACGACTCCGCCGACGACGGTGTCGATCGATTATGCCGGCACGATCACGGCAACCCATGCGGTGGATGCCACGGTCACAGCGACGGCAAACTTCAAGATCACCCTCACCAAGACAGCCTAATCCCACAACAATATGCATAATTGCAGCCCCGGCAGGTTTACCTGCCGGGGTTTTTCACGCATACCAAGTATTAATATGATAAATGCGATACAGGTCCTGTTCTTGCGCAGCCCCATCTTATCGCTTAAGAGGCGAAACCGCCGTTACCACAGGTCCGCATTCCGTCCATGCACGTTGAAAAAGAGTCCGTTACCAGTATCTCGCTCGGCCGCAACCTGACAGTCGGCCTGCTCGATCATTTGGGCAAGGCGATCGTCACGGGTTTTTACGACAGCAAGGTCTTTCCGACCGAGGCAGCCTTGGCTGAACAGTACAGCGTCAGCCGTTCCGTGACACGCGAAGCCGTCAAGATGCTGACCGCCAAGGGCCTGCTGACGGCGCGCCCGCGCCAGGGCACGGTCATTCAGTCGACCCTGCACTGGAACCTGCTCGACAAGGACGTGCTGCGTTGGCTGTTGGAGCGTAAATTCTCTCTGCGTCTGCTGCGGCAATTCACCGAATTGCGCATTTCGATCGAGCCCAAGGGCGCCGAACTGGCGGCCAATAACGCTACCTATGAGGACCTGAACCGCATGAAGGCGGCGTTCGACCGCATGGTCCAGGCCGACCAGGGCCATGGCGATCCGACTCAGGCCGATATCGACTTCCATGTGTCGATCCTGTTCGCCTCGGGCAACCCGTTCTATTATCAGTTCCAGGATCTGATCAAGACGGCCTTGCAGACTTCGATCAAGTTCACCACGCGGGTCAACGGCGTGACGCCGAATCTCGAAGCCCACGAAGATATCATGAAGGCGATCTTCGACCGTGATGCCGACCGGGCCTACAAGAAGATGTTCCGCATTGTGAATGACGTGCTGATGGTCATTTACGACCAGGAAGCCCAGGATAAACTGGCCCAGTCATAGGGCGCAGCGGGGCCTTCCCTACATCACCGCCGAAGGCCAGCCGTCGGCATCCCACGAGATCGGCGAGATGCGCAAGGTCGGCAAGGCGTCCTGAGTCGTGTCGTAGGCATGATAGACGATCAGGTCGCGATCGCCGTCCCTGACCACGGCACAATGACCCGGCCCGATATAGCGGTGCGACTTGTACGGCCGGTCGAAAATCACCGAGGTGCCGTAGCCTTCCATCAAGGCGCGGCCTTCGCGGTCGATATAGGGACCGGCAATGTCAGCGCTACGGCCGCAGGCGACATAGTAGTCGCTTTCCATCTTGCGGCAGCAATGATCGTAGGAAGCGAAGAGATAGTACCAGCCGCTGTGCTGATAGATGAAGGCGGCTTCGATGGCATTGTCGGCGCCATCGGGCGCCGGGCGATAGGCCAGGCTGCGCAGGACGGGATCGCTGGCCAGCGGCTTGCCGGTCACCGGATCGAGCGCCAGCAGCTTCAGGCCGGTCCAGTAGCTGCCGAAGGCCAGCCAATGCTTGCCATCCTTGTCGGCGACGAAATTGGCATCAATGGCGTTGTGTCCGTCACCGGGATGGGTTTCGACCACCACGCCCTGGTCATGCCAGCCATAGTCCGGCGATGAACGGTCGAGCGTCTTCGACATGGCCAGGCCAATTGCCGAGCGCATCGAGCCGCCTGTCGAGATAGCGTAATAGAGCCGGTACATGCCGTTGACATAGGAGATGTCGGGCGCCCAACAGCAGTCACCGCCGACGATGATCTTGGTCCAGTCCGGCAGGCTGTCGAAGGGCGATTGATTGTCGGTCCAGGTGACGAGATCCTTGGAGGTCCGCCACGTCATCAGGGCGCCCTTCTTCCAGCCACCGGAACCGAAGACGTGATAGGTATCGCCTTCCTTGATCATGACCGGGTCATGCAGGTAACCAATATAGCCCGTCATGCGGTCGTTGAGAGATTTGGTCGCCTGGGCGCGCAGGGCCAACGGCGCAGCCAATAGCGGCGCACACATCAGCAAGGAACGGCGGGCAATATCGGTCTTCATCGTCATGACGGGCATCCTTGAGACGGAAGAGAAAAAAAGACGTGCCGGCGAGGGTCGGTCGGAGGGAGTTAGCCGGCACGTCAGGAGGGGAGTTTCATTCCGAGAAAGACATCGGAACGCCGGGAGGTCCCTCCTTGAAGACAGACGCGGGTCACCGGGAATGCAGCCCGCGTCCATAGTCTTTAAGTTCAGTACTTGGCGCGAACGCTGAAGCCGAGGAACTTGTCATCGAAGCGAATGTCATGCGGGAACAGCGGGGTATCGAAATAGCTGTGATACTGGCCGCCATTGACATTGACGCCGTCGACGCTGACCGTCAGGTGCGGGTTAATATCATAGCTGACGCTGAAATCGAGACGGCCGTTCGGCTTGACATAGTTGAACTTGGCGCCTGTTCCCGGGGTCAGGGTGCCGCCACCGAAATAACCGTCCGTATAGGTGTCGCGCCAGTTATAGATGATGCGGCCTGTGATGCCGTATTTTTCGTACAACAGGCCGACATTGTAGGCGTTCTTGGACACGCCTTGCAGAGAATTGCCGTCCAGCGGATCGCCCGGCGTGTTGATCTCGCTGTTGGCGCGGGTGTAATTGGCCATGACGCCCAGGCCGTTCCAGGCGCCCGGCAGGGAGTCGAAGAAGACCTGGCCGGCGACTTCGAAACCGTTAAGGGTGGCGCCGGCGACGTTGCGCGGTTTGGTCACCAGGTATTCGATGCCGTTGATGGTCTCGATTGTGGTCTGAACCTGGGTGCGGTCCGTGATCTTGCGGTCGTAAACGGCCAGCGACACGTAGCTCGACTTGCCGAAATAGTACTCAGCCGTCAGGTCGCCATTGTTCGACTTTTGCGGACGCAGGTCCGGGTTGCCGCCAGAAGCATTGGGGCGGATATTGGCGTTCAGCGGCACGTCGTAGGTAATACCGGGGTTGAGGTCACCGAAGAACGGCCGCGCAATGGTCTTGGCGTAGGTGGCGCGCAATTGCAGATGGTCGGTAAGCTTCAKGCGGCCACTGATATTCGGCAGATAATCCGAATCCTTGGTGTTGCGCGTCTGGGGCGTCTTGACGCCATTGATGACACCGGTGCCGGTCAGGGTGCGATCCGTCGTGGTGTAGCGCACGCCGATCAAACCATCCAGGGACATGCCGTTGCTGAAGTCGAAACCGTATTTGGTCTGGACATAAAAGGCTTCGGTTTTTTCCTTGGCGGCATAAGAGCGGGTCGAATCCCAGGCCGGATCGCCTTTCGCCTGGCCGTACAGTGTGCGCAGCGTATCGATATGGTCGCGCAGATAGTCGGGATCCGGCGTATACCAACGGGCGCCGTTATTGATGACCGGAATGCTGTCGGGCGACAGGATCAGGAAATCTGCGGGCAGACCGACGGAATTGACCTGGGTCACACGATTACCGCCCGGCGCGCCCGGCGAGAAGGTGACAGCTTCGAACAGGGCGTCGCGGTCGGCATAGCGGGCGCCGAATTGAATCTGTTTGAAGATGCCGTTGTCGAGGTCGTAGGTGCCGTCGAGCCGGGTCTGGAACATGTTGCTGTAGGACCGGTTATAGTCCTGGAACAGGCCGTTGGCGAAACGGAAATCGTCCTTGCTCGAGAGCGGATCGCCCGTCATGACCGTGGTGCCGTGACCGGAATCGTCGACCGTGATATTGACGGCCGAAACTTGCTTGCCGATGTCAACGATGTTGTTGCGGTTGGCGTTGTAGGAGCGGATATAGGACAGGTCCCAGTTCAGGGCGAAGGCGTCCTTGTGCCACTTCAAACCGGTGCCGTAGATATATTGGTCGGTCTTGCCGGTCTTGGCCTGCGTCGAGGTCAGCCCCGGAACATTATTGAAGGTCGCTTTGTTACCGAGGCACTGATGAACGGCCTCACCCGCCGGATCGTAGAAGCCGGCGCCGTTGATATGGGTGTCGAAGCATTCCGAGGAATTCTGGACATTGGTGATATTCTGGGCCGCGAAGATGTCCGAGAAGATGAAGAAGGTAGCGAATTTCGATTCCCAGCCGGCATATTCGGCATCGGCATAGACTTCGAGATTATCGTTCGGCTTCCACTGGAAGACGGCGTTGAGCTGAGGACGATCATAGTCACCGGTATCTGTCAAACCGCCGACACAGGTCGGCAGGACGGAACCCGTGCCACCGGACGGCCCCTTATTGCCGGACCGCGGATCGCAGTTGAAGGAGATCGGACGGCTGAAATGCTGGTCCGAATAGGAGGCATCGACCAACAAGCCCATTTCACCGGCGCCGCTGTCCCAACGGTTGGAGACCAGAACGCTGGCGACATAGTTGGTTTTGCCGGTGATCTGACCGTAATTGCCACGCAGATTGCCGGCGATCGTCAATCCCTTTTTGAAGTTGAAGGGCTTCTGACGCTTGATATTGATGACGCCGGCAACGCCGCCTTCGAGCAGTTCGGCCGAGTTCGACTTATAGACATCGACACCGGAAACCGATTCCGCCGGAAGGTCCTGGAAGGCATAGCCGCGGCCGACGCCGGTAAAGATTTCACGGCCGTCGAGCGTGGTTTCGATGTCGCCAAGGCCGCGAATGATGACGCCCTGGACTTCGTTATTGTAGCCGTTCGAGGTCTGGACGCCCGGCACGCGCTGCAGGGCCGCGGCGACGGTATTGTCTGGGAACTTGCCAATATCGTCGGAAACGATCGAGTCGACGATATTGTCCGATTTGCGCTTGATGTCGGCAGCGCGCTTCAGGCTGTTGCGCTGGCCGATGACGACGACGGTCGTGGCGTCGTCAGCCGGTGCGGCGGCCGTGGCATCGGCAGGCGCATTTTGGGCGAAGGCGGAATTGGCGGATAGTATAAGCGCGACGGCGGACGCCGTGCACAGAACGAGTCGCTTGGTGGCCATGATGTAACCTCTCCTGTTTTTCTTGTGTCCGGATCGTTGCCCGGATGTTTAGCACATCTTATTTATATGATAAATCAGATTTAGCTGACAATTCAAATTATCATACTTATTGGCGATGGTTGTCGATTGTGACAAAAATATCGCCCTGGCTATTTCGGCATATGCAGTATGTTACCGCGTCTTGCGGAACTCGGCCTCAGCCTCGTCGGTCAGACGCTTGATCTGATCGGTTTCCGCCTTGCGATAGGGCGTGCCATCGGCGTGGAAGATGTCGTGGAACCACAGCTGGGGCGGCGCCATGGTGTAGGGCTTCTGCCACGAATCCCACGGCATGTTGGTCTGGGTCTTGCCCAGCACGAAGCCCCAGTTGATCATGGCGACGTTATATTTGCGGCCGAGCGGCAGAGCGCTGTCGAAGGTCGAGCCGTTGCCACGCGCCATATATTCGGTCAGCAGCAAGGGCCGGCCATAGGGCTGCAACGACTGGATGCGGGCTTCGAGGACTTCGGGCCAATCGTAATTGTGGAAGCTGATGACGTCGGATTGCGCCAACTGGATCTGTTCGACGGCATTGAGTTGGCTGGCCTTGTCCCAGTCGTCATTGTGCCACAGGCCGGATGTCAGAGGCTGGATCGGGTCTTGGCTGCGCGCCCAGTCGAAAACCTGGGGCAACAGCTTGGCGACGAGGCCGATCTTCACCTGTTCGTCGAGCTGATGATAATTGCCGCCCCCCTGATTGTCGGGTTCGTTCCATACATCCCAGGCCAGGACGCGTTTGTCGTGACCGAAGGCGCTGACGACACCCTTCACATAGGTTTCGAACTTCGGATATTGCGCCGGGTCTTGCAGGCCGGCCGTGCCGGGGCTTTGTATCCAGCCGGAATTGTGCGTGCCGGGGATGGGCGGGTGCTGGACACCGAGCTTGGGATCGGGATCCCAGCACGAATCGAACAGCACGAAGATCGGCTTGATATGGTGCTTGTCGGCGATGGTCAGGAAGGTGTCGATACGCTTCTTGAAGCCTTCAGCGTCCTGGGCGTAGAGCTGATCGTGGAGGAAGACGCGCATGGTGTTCATGCCGATGCCCTGGGCATAGCCCAGTTCCTTGTCGATCTCGGCGGGATCGAAGCTGTCGGCTTCCCACATCTCGAACTGATTGATGGCGTCGGTCGGGATGAAGTTGCTGCCAACCAGCCAGCGTTGCTGACTGTACCAGGTATTGGCCTTTTCAGCGCTCCATCTTTGGGTTTCGGCCTTGGCCTCGGTGGAAAACGCCTGAGTTGATAAGGCTAACGCCATGGTACCCGCCACTAGGAATAATTTCATCGGTTTCATAAAGCTATCTTTCGTCAATTGCACGACCAAGCTGGTCGCATGTTGGGCGACACGCCGTTTATTTGGCGCTGAACCGGTAGATAAGGGTGTTGGAATAGGTCTCACCGGGGTGCAGCAGGGCCGAGCCGAAGGCCGGCTGATTCGGTGTATCCGGGAAGATTTGCGGCTCCAGCACGAACGCGTCGCCTTCGCGGTAGATGTGGCCGGACTTGCCCGACGAGGTGCTGTCGAGGAAGTTGCCGGAATAGAATTGCACGCCGGGCTGGGCCGAAGACAGGGTCAAGGTGCGGCCGGAGATCGGGTCGGTGACGACGGCGACGACGCGCGGGGCTGAGGCCGCCGTCTTGCTAACGACCCAGTTGTGGTCATACCCGCGGCCGAACACCAGTTGCTGGTCGGAGGCGTCGCGGACTCGGGCGCCGATGGCGGTCGGCGTGCGGAAGTCGAAATCGGTGCCCGCGACCGGGCGGATTTCGCCGGTCGGGATGGCGCCGGAATCGGTCGGCAAATAGGCGTCAGCATTGAGGGTCAACAGGTCGTCATTGATGCTGCGCGTCGCCCCCTCGCCCGCCAGATTCCAATAGGCGTGGTTGGTGATATTGACGATCGTCGTCTTGTTGGTCGTCGCCGTATAGGTGATGGTCAGTTGGTTGGCTTCGTCGAGGGCATAGGTGGCGTGGACGGTCAGGGTGCCCGGATATCCCATATCGCCGTCGGGGCTGACATAATCCATCTCGACCGAGGCGGTATCGCCCGATTTGACGGCAACGACGGTCCACTTGACCTTGTCGAAGCCCTTGGTGCCGCCGTGCAGTGAGTTGACGCCATTATTGACGGGGGCCTGATAGGCGTGGCCGTCGATGCTGTACTGCCCCCTGGCGATGCGGTTGGCGAAGCGGCCGACCGTGGCGCCGAAATATTGCGGCTTATCGAGATAGTCCTGGAGGGTGGCGTAACCCAGCGCGATGTCGGCCGGCTTGCCGTCGCGGTCGGCGGTGACCAGGGCTTGCAGGCTGGCGCCGTAGGTGATGATGGTGGCCGAGGTCCCTTTGTGGTTGGTCAGGGTGATGGCTTCGACCTTGCCGCCGTCGGGCAGGGTACCGAAATCGCCGCGTTTGGCGTCTGTCGCTTGGGCGGCGCCGGCCAGGAGCGCGAGTCCGCCTATCAGCGCAAAGGCCTGTTTTTGCATGTCGTCATCCCTGCTTTAGCAATTAATCTGATTTATAAGATAATTAATTGCCACAGGAATGGGCGCGGGTCAAATCATAATGTGACTTATGACAGGTTGGTCAGCATGTCGTCGACGCGGGTCTCGGCGTCGGTGAGCGCCTGCTCGACCGGCTTGGCGCCGGTGATGGCCGAGGCCAGTTCCTCGCTGACGATGTCCTGGATAGCGAACTGACGCTGGACATTGCTGGGCAGGCCCTGGCCGTAGTCGGTGATCGCCATCAGGTCGCGGCGGTGGGGCTGGCTTTGATAGGCAGGACTATTGATGACCGCTTCCATCGACGACAGGTGGCCCGAGCGCGTCCACGCACCTTCGTGGGCGGTGAGGAATTTGAGCAGGCGCATGACGGCCGCGGTTTGCGCCGGGGTGCGTTTCTTGACCGGCATGACCCAGGCATGGCCGTCGACAAAAGCCGACGGCGCGTCGCCGAACAGGACCGGATAGGGTTTGACCGTATAGCCATGATAAAGCGGCCGGCCGGGCTCGGCGGCTTCGTCGTCGAAGGCGCCGATCATCCAGGTGCCGACGATATAGACCCCGCCTTCGCCATTGATGAAGGCGGCGTTGGCGGCGGCGTAGTCCTGGTCCTTCGTCGTCAGGCCCTCGTCATAGATCTGCTTAAACAGGTTGACGATCTCAATGGCGCGCGGCGTGTTGAGTCGGATATGCGACGGGTCGGGGAAGATGACCTCGTGTTCGGCCAGCAGGTAGGTATAGAGGTTGCGAGCATAGGCGGCCCTTTCGTTGACCATGGACTGAACGAAATAGGGTTTGCCGGTGGCGGCCCGGAACTGGTGCGCCTGAGTCAGCAACTCGGCGGCGTTGCGCGGCAGGACGGGCTGACCGTCGCGCACCAGGCCGGCCTTGGCGAACAGGTTCACATTGATGTGGAAGAGCTGCGTCCAGGTGTCGAACGGCAGGCCGTAAATCTCGTTGCCGGTGGTGATTTCGCGGCGGGCCACCGGGGTGAACTGGTCGCTGGTAATGCCCTGGGCGGCCAGGGCGGCCGACATCGGCATCAGCAGATGATGTTCGCGATAATCCGGAATGACCGCCATATGCATGGTGACGAGGTCGGGCGCATCGTCGGCGGCGATCTGGGCCGAGAGCTGGTCGTAACCCGGCCAGGCGACCGTGTTGACATTGATGCGGAGGTCGGGATTTTCCTTCTCGAACTCATCGAGCAGTCCGGTAATGATCTCGCATTCGCCGTTGGGATTCTGCGTCGGCCGGCCGAACTTCGGCACGTGGGCGCGGCAATCGCCGAAGATGCGCTGGACGGTGATGGCCGGTCGCGGATCCGGCCGTTCGCAGGCGGTGAGTGCGAGGACGACAAAGAGAAGCTGCCAGGCCTTCATAGCTTGACCATCCCGGTGATGGCGCGGACGATATGCTTCTGGAACAGGATATAGACGATCAGCACGGGCAGTCCGGCGAGGACCGCTTCGGCCATCAGGAAGCCCATGCCGGTGACTTCGATATAGTTGGTCTGGGCTGCGGCCATGCCTTCGGTCAGGGTGTACATGGCGGGCTTGGTGGCGGAGATCAGCGGCCACCAATAGTCGTTCCACGCCAGCAGGAAGGTGTAGATGCCGAGGCTGGCCTGGGCCGGCAGGGTTTGCGGCAACAGGATGTTCCAGAAAATGCCGAAGGTCGAGGCCTTGTCGAGGCGAGCGGCATCTTCCATGCCCTTCGGGATGGCGCGGAAGGTCTCGGTCATCAGGAAGACGCCGAGCGGCGCCGACAGGCCGGGCAGGATCAGGGCGATATAGCTGTTGTGCCAGTGCAGGGCGCTGAAGATATGGTGGCGCGACAGGATGACCGACTGGTCGGGAATGGCCAGGCCCATCAGGACGAAGGCGTAGAGCCAGTTGCGCAAAGGGAATTGCAGCCGGCCGAAGGCATAGCCGGCCAGGGACGACAGGGTGATAACGCCGGCGACCGATGCTACGGCCACCACCATCGAGTTGAGGAACCAGCCGAAGACGGCATGGGTGTGGAAGAGCTCGGCGTAATTGGCCAGGGTATAGGGGCCGAAGGGACTGAGCGGCGCCTGGCGCATCAGGTCGATATTGCTGCGCAGGGAGAGAAAGACCGTCCAGGCCAGGGGCAGCAGGATGACGATCAGCATGACGGCGCAGAAGGCGATGCGCGCCGAGTCCCACAGGCGGCGTGAGGTCATGTCCGCCTCCCCTGGCCTAAGAGACGCCGTGCCAGTTGCGGCACCAGGGAAACGACGAGGATGAGAGCGAACAGCATCTGCGAGGCCGCGGCGGCATAGCCGACGTCCCAATGGTTGAACCCGGTCTCGTAGATATAGAGGACCAGCGGCCGCGAGGCGCCGTTGGGCCCGCCCTGGGTCAGGAGCTGAGGTTGGCCGAAAAGCTGGAATTGCAGGGCGCATTCATAGGCGGTGACGAGGACAAGCGCCGGGTTGATGGCCGGCAGGGTGATGCGGTGGAAGACCGCCCATGGGCCGGCGCGATCGAGGGCGGCGGCCTCATAGACCGAGCGCGGCACCTGTTGCAGGGCGGACAGGAAAAGGATCATCGGCAGGCCGAGGCTCCACCATACCGTGATGACGGCGAGGCTGGGCAGGACAGAGTGCGGGTCGCTGAGGAAGGCCGCGGGCGTCAGGTGGACGAAGCGGGCAAAATGGCTGATAAGGCCGCCGTCGGGTGTCAGGATCTGGCGCCAGATGATGGTCATGACCGTCACCGACAGGACAGACGAGGCGAACACGACGCTGCGCATAAAGGTGGCGAAGCGGGTCGAGCGGTTGAGCGCCAGGGAAAGACCGAGCGCCAGGACGATCAGGACGGGCACGCACAGGACCACGAACAAGCAGCTGTTGCCGAGGGCCTGGAGGAAGGTCTTGTCGCGGAACAGGCGGATATAGTTCTCAAGGCCGATGAAATGCTGGCCGCCGAACAGGTTGGCGCGGAACAGGCTAAGGCGGATACCGGACAGCAGCGGATAGACCAGCAGCCAGACATAGACGCTGAGGAAAGGCAGGGCGAAGAGGATATTCCGCCACGGACCGTCTAAAGCGCGCAACCGCATCAGGCCGGCTCCGCATGATAGGCCAGGCCAGCGGCATCGAACAGATGGGCGTGGGCGCCGTCGATCGTGACGGTCACCGTGTCGCCGGGCTGGTGCAGGCTGACTCCGGCTTCGGCGGCGATCAGTTCGCTGCCATCGCCCAGGCGGACATGGACCCAGGAATGCTCGCCGAGGCGTTCGACGAAATCGACTGTGGCGGTAAGTCCGGTCTTTTTCGCCCGCGCCACCGTGACATGCTCGGCGCGGATGCCGAGCCGCCAGTCCGCGGCCTCAGGCAGAGTACTCATGCCGATCGCGGTGTGCACCACAGGACCGGCCGCCAGGGTAAAATCGGCATGCCCATCCCTGCCCTTGCGCACGGCGCCGGGCAGCAGGTTCATCGGAGTGGCGCCGACAAACTGGGCAACAAACAGGTTGGCAGGCCGCATGAAGATGTCGAGCGGCCTGCCGATCTGCTGGACGACGTGGTCGTGCATGACCATGATGCGGTCGGCCAGGGTCATGGCCTCGACCTGGTCGTGGGTCACCATGACCACGGTTGCCGACAGGGTGCGCGACAACTGCGCCAGTTCGCGCCGGGTACGCAGGCGCAGGGCCGGATCGAGGCTGGACAGCGGTTCGTCCATCAAGAGGAGGTCGGGTTTCTTGACCAGGGCGCGGCCCAGCGCCACGCGCTGCTGCTGGCCGCCCGACAGCTTGCCGGGGCGTTTGTCGAGCAGGTCGGTGATGGCCAGGGTCGCGGCGGTCGTCTTGATACGCTCGGCGATATCGGCGGGCGCCACCCCCATATTGCGCAGGCCGAAGGCGAGATTGTCGGCGACCGACATGTGCGGATAGAGGGCGTAATCCTGAAAGACCATGGCGACGCCGCGGTCGCCGGCCGGGACATTGTGGATCGGCTTTGCATTGAGAAAGATTTCGCCGCCGTCGACGTTTTCCAGGCCAGCGATCAGGCGCAGCAGGGTCGTCTTGCCGCAGCCGGAGGGGCCAAGGATGACGAAGAATTCGCCGCCGGCAATGGTCAGGGACAGGTCTTCGAACAGGCGCAGATCGTCAAACGTCTTGACCACATGGCGAAATTCCAGGCCATGGCTCTGCTGCGGCATTGCGGTTCTACCTGTTGCACCCGGCCGGCGCGATGCGCGGCCCCGTCCCCGGCGCATGTCATAGCGCAGAAGTCGGGCGAGGAACAGGGTGCTCAATGCATGAGCCGGCGTTTAAGGTTAATCAGATTTAAACTGTAAAAGTAAATGAAATTTAATATAAATTGACGCAATTTAATAGTTACTTGTGGCAATTAAAATATTAAAATGCATTAGCTACGTATTCTCTCTTATTTAAACTCTATCATGCATAATTGTCGCAGGTAATATTCAGCCATTGGAAGCGAAAATCGCTTCCAGGCGCGTAGACAGGTGCTTATCATGACCGTAACGACAAGAACTGTCGTCGCCGGCGATCCTTCGCTCGTTGTGACACTTTCCTCGGCGACGTCGTCGGCGCAAAGCGTCGCCCATCTGGCGGGCGGCGGCTATGTCGTAACCTGGCAGGTCTACGACACCAACAACCTCCTGGAAATCTACGCCCAGCGTTACGACGAAAGCGGCGAGGCCCAGGGCAGCAAGTTCCACGTCAATACGGTCGACTATTCTTACCAAACTTCGCCGGTCGTGACAGGCTTAAGCGACGGCGGCTTCGTTATCGCCTGGGGTCGTGTCGTCGGCGCCAGCGGCATCTGGATGCAGCGTTACGATGCCGATGGCGTGCCGCAGGGTACCGAAACCGGCGTCAATACCTGGGGCAATAACTACACCGAAAATCCGTCGATCACGGCCATGTCGGATGGCGGCTATTTCGTCGCCTGGCAGAGCCAGGGCCAGGACGGCAACAGCTACGGCAGTTACGGGCAGCGCTATGATGCCCATGGCAATCCGGTCGGCGCGGAGACGCACCTTGTGGGTCGCACCGGCGGCAACCAGGATTCGCCGGTCATCGCCTGCCTGAAGGATGGAGGCTATGTCGTTGCCTATGCCGACTATAACGGCGGGCCGGGCAGTTACGACATCTATGCGCAACGTTACGACGCCATGGGCGCCAAGGTCGGCACCGACACATTGATCAACCTGCCCTCCTCGTATCGCGCGCAATACATGCCTAAGATCACCGCCATGGATGACGGCGGTTACCTTGTCGTGTGGACCAGTTCGGACCAAGACGGCAGTGGCTATGGCATCTATTCGCGCCGTTATGACGCCGACGGTCACGCCATTACTGGCGAAATCCGCGTCAATACGACGACCTATTCCGACCAGATGGCACCCTCGGTCACCGTGCTCAGCGATGGCGGCTATGTCATCGCCTGGCAGACGGAAATCCGCGGCGAGGACATGATGATGGACCCGTCGTCCTACAATGCCTATGGCCAGGTCTATGGCGCCGACGGCCGCGCAGCTGGCGGCGAAATCAAGTTCAACGCCGTGCCCAGCACCGCCCGCAACGGCGGAGATACGGGCCCCCAGGTTGCGGCGCTCGATGACGGCAAGTTCGTCGTCACCTGGAGCCAGGCCACGACGGGCGGCGCCTTCACGCATAATCTTGTTCAGACAATCTATTCGGTCGGGCCGGCGCTTACGCCGGTGACTGCACAGGTCGAGACGGTCGTTAATAGCGATACAGACGGCAATCAGGACGGTGCCGCTGTCACCGGGCTGGCCGGCGGCGGCTATGTCGTGACGTGGACCAGCGGCAGCGATATTCATGCGCAATTGTACGATGCGTCCAGCACAGCTGCCGGCGCGGAATTCGACGTCAATGGCGCCACGGCGACGGACCAGACACCGGCTACCGTTATCGGCCTGACCGGCGGTGGCTATGTCGTCACCTGGACCGGCGCCGGTGACGACGGCGGCGTTTTCGCCCAGGTGTTCGACGCGGCCGGCACGAAGGTTGGCGACCAGGTCCAGGTAGCCAACGCAGATACGCATGTCCCGTCGGTCGCGGCCTTGCCTGGCGGCGGTTACGTCGTCGCCTATCAAGGAACCGATGACGGCATCGACATCTATCTGCGGATTTTCGACGCCAGCGGCGCCAGCGTCGGCGATCCTCTCGCCGTCAACAGCTTTACTGCCGGCGATCAGTCGAACGCCCACATCGCGACCGCTGGCGACGGTTTCGTCGTGACCTGGCAATCGACCGATCACGATGGTGACGGCACCGGCATCTATTGCCAGTTCTACACCTCGGCCGGTACGCCGATCAGCGAGGAAATCCTCGTCAATACCGTGGTGGCGGGCGATCAGGTCGACGCCACGGCGGCTGGCCTCGCCGACGGGGGCTATGTTGTGACCTGGTCGACCGCTATCGGAACCGATGGCGACGATTGGAATATTTCAGCCCAGCGTTTCAGTGCCACCGGCGCCAAGGTCGGTACCGAGACCGTCGTCAATACGAGCACAACCGGCGCGCAAACCCAAAGTGTGGTGACCGGTCTGGCCGACGGCGGCTATGTCGTCGCCTGGCAGGGCGCTGATGGCAGCGGCGGTTACGATATCCATGCCCAGCGTTTCGACCTCAATGGCGGCCTGGTCGGCGCGGAAACCGTGGTCAATACCGCCACCAGCGGCGATCAGACCGCGCCGGCGATCACAGCCCTGGCCGACGGTGGTTATGTCATCTCATGGCACGGCTACGACGCGGTTACCGGTGAACAAGAAATCTATCAGAAGGCCTTTACCGCCGACGCCCCCGTTACCACCCTGGTGACCGGCACCGAGGCGGTCGTCAATACCCATATGGACGGGTCCCAGGACCACGCTTCCGTCGCGGGCCTGAACGGCAGCGGCTATGTCGTAACCTGGACCAGCAGCGATGCCACCGCCACCGGGATCGATGTCCATGCCCAGCTCTACGATCGGGCGGGTCATGCCATGGGATCCGAGACGACGGTCAACACGTATCGCGTTGCGGACCAGACCGGCTCTGTAGTTACCGGGTTACTGAACGGCGGCTATGTCGTGACCTGGGTCAGTTCGGGGCAGAACGACTATGGTCAGGGAATTTTCGCCCAAACCTATAATGGGCTCGGCCAGGCGGTCGGCGGCGAAACCCTGGTCAGCGCCGCGATTGAAGGCGTCCGCTCGGCTCCGGCCGTCACGGCGCTGGGCAATGGCGGCTATGTCGTCGCCTATGTCATCGCCGGCACGGATGACGATGTCGCCTTTCAGCGCTTCGACGCCGATGGCGCCAAGGCCGGCAGCGAGACCATCGCCAACACGTCCCTTGCGGGCGCGCAAGGCCAGGTCAGCGTTGCGGCTGTCGGCCACAGCGGCTTCGTCATCACCTGGCAGTCGGACGAAGGTGACGGCACGCTGATCCACAGCCAGCTGTATGACGCCGCCGGTGTGGTGGGTCTCGAAACCGTGGTCGATCTTGCTGGCACCGATCAGGTGACGCCCGCGGTCGCCGGGCTTGGCGACGGCGGCTATATTATCACCTGGGCCGGCAATGACAGTGACGGCTTCGGCATTTATGCCCAGCGTTATACCTCCTCGGGCGTCGCCATGGGGCACGAGACGCTGATCAATACGACGCCCGCCGGCGCCCAAACCGCGCCAGCAGTCGTTAGCCTGTCTGACGGCGGTTATGTCGTGACATGGCAGAGCGACGACCAGGACGGCGACGGCTGGGGCATCTACGCCCAGCGATTCGACGCCAACGGCCACGTCGTGGGTGCCGAAACGCGGGTCAATACCGCAACGACGGGCGATCAGGATGCGCCTTCGATCGCCGCCACCAGCGACGGCGGCTATGTCATCACCTGGCACGGCTACAACGCGACGACGGGCGCCCAGGAGATCTATCAGCGCACGTTCCTGGCCGACACCACGGTCTATCTCACCGGTACTGATGGCGCCGATTCGCTCGACGGTCGCGGCTCCGACACAAACATGGCCGGCGGCCTGGGCAACGATACCTACACAGTCGACAGCCTGAGCGATGTCATCGTCGAAGCGGTCGCTGGCGGCACGGATACCGTCAACACCACGATCAGCTTCACCCTGGCCGACAACGTCGAAAACCTGGTCCTGAAGAGCTGGTATTCGATCAATGGGACGGGTAACGGCGCAGCCAATACTCTAACCGGTAATGATGCCGACAATGTGCTGGATGGCGGCGCCGGCGCGGACACCATGATCGGCAATTACGGCGACGATACCTATTATGTCGATAACCTCGGCGATATCATTACTGAATACGACTGGGGCGGCAATGATACGGTGCGTGCCTCGATAAACTATACCCTGGCCGATTACGTCGATAATCTGATCCTGGCCGGCAGCGCCAATCTCACCGGTACCGGCAACGGGTGGGACAATACCATCACCGGCAATGACGGTGACAACCGCATCGACGGCGGCACCGGCAACGATGTGATGGCTGGCGGCGCGGGCAACGATACCTATGTCGTCGACAGCGTGTGGGACACCGTCACAGAAGCGGCCACCTCAGGCACGGATACGGTCGAGTCGTCGATCGGCTATAGCCTCGGCAGCAATGTCGAGCGCCTGACCTTGATGGGCACCGACTCTATTGATGGCACGGGTAACGCCCTTGACAACACCATCACCGGCAATAGTGGCAATAACCGCCTTGATGGCGGCGCCGGCGGCGATACAATGGCGGGTGGCGCCGGCAACGACACCTATGTTGTCGACAGCGCATCCGATACGGTGACCGAGGCGAGCGACGCCGGCAGCGATACGGTCGAAGCCGCGATCAGCTTCACCTTAGGCGACAATGTTGAAAATCTCGTCCTGAGCGGCACTGACAATACTGACGGCACCGGCAACGGGCTGGACAACAGTCTGACGGGCAATAGCGGCAACAATCATCTCGATGGTGGCGTCGGCGCCGACACCATGACCGGCGGTGCCGGCGACGATATCTATGGCGTCGACAATGCCGGCGATGTCGTGACGGAAAACAGCAACGAGGGCTCGGACACGGTCATGAGCGCGGTTACGCGCACATTGGGCAGCAATGTCGAGAACTTGGTCCTGACGGGGACCGACGCTGTCAACGGAATCGGCAATAGCTCCGTCAATGTGCTGACCGGCAACAGCGCCGACAATACGCTGGACGGCAAGACGGGCGCCGACACCATGTACGGCGCAGGTGGCAACGACACCTATGTCATCGACAACATCGGCGATCTCGCGATCGAAACCCTGAGCGGCGTCGACGCCGGCGGCACCGACACGGTCAATACGTCGGTGACCCTCACCCTGGCCGCCTATATCGAGAGCCTGACCCTGACCGGGACATCCGCCATCAGCGGCACCGGCAACGACCTGGCCAATACGCTGACCGGCAATTCCGGCAATAACAGCCTGGACGGCGGCACCGGCGCCGACAAGATGTACGGCAAGGCCGGCAACGACATCTATTATGTCGACGATATCGGCGACCGCGTCTATGAAACCAGCGGTACGACCGATACCGGCGGCACCGACAAGGTCTATGCCTCGGTCACCTTCGCGCTCGGCAGTTTTGTCGAAACCCTGGTGTTGACCGGGACCGACAATATCGACGCCTCGGGTAACGACCTCGATAATACGATCGTCGGCAATGCCGGCAATAACACGCTTAAGGGCCTGGCTGGCGCTGACAGCATGACCGGTGGCGCCGGCGACGACACCTATTATGTCGATGACACCGGCGACAAGGTTGTCGAGACAAGCGGCGGCGTGGATTCCGGCGGTAGTGACCGCGTCTATTCCACAGTCAGCTTCACCGCCTCGACCTATGTCGAGACCCTGTATCTGACCGGCACCGACAACATCAACGGCACGGGTAATGCGTCGGACAACACCCTGGTCGGCAATGACGGCAATAATGTGCTGAACGGCGGCGCGGGCGCCGACACCATGAAGGGCGGCGCCGGCGACGACACCTATTATGTCGATGTCAGCACCGACAAGGTCTACGAATCGAATAACGGCGTCGATACTGGCGGCACCGACAAGGTCAATTCATCGGTGGGCTTCTGTCTCGGCAGTTTCATCGAAAACCTGACCCTGACCGGCACCGATAATGTCAACGGCAACGGCAATTCGCTCGACAACACCCTGCGCGGCAACAGCGGCAACAATTCGCTGAACGGCAAGGAGGGCGTCGACACCATGTACGGCGGCGCCGGCAATGACATCTATGTCGTCGACAATATCGCTGACCGCGCCATCGAAACGTCGAGCGGCGTCGATACGGGCGGCACCGACAAGGTCAGTTCGGCGGTGACCTTTACGCTTGGGTCGTTTATCGAGAACCTCACCCTGACCGGCACGGCCGATGTCAGCGGCACCGGCAATACGATGGACAATATCATCATCGGCAACACCGGCGCCAACGTCATTACCGGCGGCACCGGCAACGACACCCTGACCGGCGGGCTGGGGGCGGACACCTTCACCTTCGGGCTGGCTTCGGGCGCCGATATCGTCAAGGATTTTTCGGCCAGCCAGGGCGACCTGATCAACCTGCACGCCTATAACGCCCAAGCGACGGCGGTAATTACCCAGTCGGGCAGCGATACGATCATCGATCTCGGCGGCGGCAATACGGTGACGCTCCAGAATACGACGGCGACCGACGCCAATATGTTTAGCCATATCGTCTGGTAGGCATTCAATCGGATTCCCGTCACCCGGCCTTTATTTTGGCGAGACTTTCAGCTCCGCCAATGACGGTTGACGACGGTCCTTGTCCGACAACACCGCCTTGGCCAGGTCGATCGGCCAGTCGATAGCGATGTCCGGATCGTCGAATGCGACGCCGAAATCGTGGTCACGCGAATAGGGATTGGTCGTCTTGTAATAGACCTCGCAATCAGGCGTCAGGGTGCAGAAACCATGGGCGAAGCCATCCGGCACCCATAATTGCTGGACGTTCTCGGCCGACAGTTCGGCGCCGACCCATTGACCGAAGGTCGGAGAGCCAGGGCGAATATCGACGGCGACATCGAAGATGGTGCCCTTCAGGCAACGCACCAACTTGCCCTGGCCGAACGGCGCCGACTGGTAATGCAGGCCGCGGATCGTACCGACCTCGGCCGACAGGGACTGATTATCCTGGACGAAGGTGACATCAGCGATATGTTCGCGGAACCAGCCGTCCTTGAAAGCCTCCATGAACCAACCGCGGGCGTCACCCAGACGCTTTGGGGTAATCAGTGCCGGGCCGGAAATGGAAAAGGTTTCGAATTGCACAGGTCATGCCTCCGTTGAATGTCGCAAACTAGGGTGTAACGACGGGAGCATCAAGCGCGTTCAAGCCTATAGGCAGGGCGAAATTATTAGGGCATAAGACCCTGAAGTCATGACACGTGCGAGCCCTCCGTTGCCAAAAGCGCCCACCGCCCTCACTACGCCCCGACAAAAGATCACCGATTTCCTGAACATGTTGTGGAACGCCGACGACAAGACCCTGCGTTGGGTCCTGGGCGCCCTGATCGTCGTGCTGGCGATTTTCAATTTTGCTCGCGATCTCAACAATCCCAACCACGCCTTTTGGGACGAGTCCTATTACCTGACCTCGGCCGAGCGCTATGTCGAGGGCAAAGCGCAATACGCCTCACACCCGCCGCTCGGTTTCATGTTCATGGACCTCGGCATCAAGGCGACCGGCGCCAATAAAAACATCGACACCCATTTTCTCGGCGACATCAAGAAGCTCGATTCCCGCGTGGTCCCCAAGGGCTACGACTTTACCGGCATCCGCCTGCCCGCCGCTATCTTCTCGGTCATCAGCGCCCTGCTCTTCTATCTGATCATGCTGCGCATCAGCGGCGAGAGTTTCGAGGCCTTCGTCTTCTCGCTGCTATACGTGTTCGAAAATGCCTACCTGGTCCATTTTCGCGCAGCGCATCTCGATCCGTATCAATTTACCTTCACCCTGGGTTCGATTCTCGTCTGGCTCTATACCTTTGCCCGGGAACCGAAACGCCCGATCCTGACCTATGCCTTGTTCGGTGTGCTGTGCGGTCTCAGCTTCATGGTCAAGGTCAATTCCCTGGTGATGCTGGCTCTGGGGGGCTTAAGCCTGATCCGCATGCTGTGGCTGGATCGATCGGAGAGTACGGTGGTCAAGGTGCTGGCCCGCGGATCGGCGATCGCGGTCAGTTTCACCGCCATGGTGGCCCTGGTCTTCACCCTGCACGTCGTCCTCAATCCCAACTCTCCCGATCCGAAGACCGAGGCCGGCCGCAAGGACCTGTTCTATATGGGTCAGGTCTATAAGGACTATCTCAACCACAAGCGGCCGTTGTCGCCGTCCGTCGTTTGGGACGCAACGACCGGCTACTACAAGTATATGAAGCATGATTTCGTCGGCGAGATCAAAAGCGAGCCCAACGGTTCGCAGCCCGTTCTATGGCCGCTGATGTCGCGCGCCATCAATTATCGCTGGGATTTCGACGGCAAGCGTACCGCCTATACCCAGATGGTCGGCAATCCGTTCAACTGGGGCCTGGCCATTGCCGGCATCCTTGCCGCCTGCGTCCTGGTGGCGCGGCGCCGGGTGTTCAAGCCGGAAGACGCCGATTCTCTCGATCACGACCGGCTGGAAGCCGTGCTGGCCATGTACATGATCTTCTGGTGGTTCCACGTCTATCTCGGAACCCAGCGCGTCATGTACATCTACCACTATTTCATCGGCCTCAGTTTGAGCTTTATGCTGGTCGCCTTGTCGTTCAAGATCATCGCACGGCGCGTCAAGTTCATCGACAAGCACCGCTTCTCGATCCTGTGCGGCTTAAGTTTGCTGATCGCCGGCACCTATCTCTTCTATGCGCCGCTAACCTATCATCAATATCTGAGCAGATCGGAGTGCGAGTTGCGCAATATTCCGGTGAAACTGGTGGTCTGTCAGCCCGTGCCGAAGAAACCGGCCAAACCGGTGCTTTAAGAGGCTTTGACCTGAATAAAGCTGCGCTCTTCGCCACGTAACCGGACGGCTGTCAGGACGCCGCTGAAATAGATTCCCGTGTCGATGCCGATGCGCCAGCGATCATTCGTCGGCGTCTTTTCCGGCGTGTGACCATGGACGACGACGTAATCGCAGGCTTTTTCAGCGCGCAAAAAACGGCCGCGGATCGACATGAAGGTGTCGCCGTCCTGCTCGTCCAAAGGCAGGTCGGGATCGACGCCGGCGTGAACGAAGAGGTAGTCGTCGGCCTGGAACGAGGTCGGCAGGCCGGCCAGCAGGGCGAGATGATCCGGATCTATTGCCCTTTTGAGCGCATTGGCGACGTCCTGCCAGACCTCAAAGCCTTGCGTCAGGAACGGCGCGGTCACATCATAGTCCGCCAGGGTCGTGCCGCCGCCCCAGTTGCGCCAGGTCTCGCCGAACTCGGGGTCATCGAGAAAGCGCAGCAGGGCCGCCTCGTGATTGCCTTTGAGGGCCACGACGTCGCACCACGGCGCATGAAGCAATCGCGCGACCCGCCGGATCACCTCGGGTGACGACGGGCCGCGATCGATATAGTCGCCCAGCAGCACCAGGCGGGGCCGTTCGCCCAACAGTTCGGCATCGATGCGAACGCGGTCGATCATGCGTTCGAACAGGTCGTCATAGCCATGGATATCACCGATGGCATAGGTCAGTTGGGCGATTCGGGAGGTCATGCCCCCAATATGGGAAGTTTATCCCACCGGTCAAAGAATGACCGGTGGGATAAACGCTTTTTTCAGCTCAATCGCCGCATGGCTCCTCGCAACGGCTCGGGCGGGCGTTCGCCCGCTACCCAGCGGTCTATGAGAAATCTCATAGACTGCTGGCATTACAGCGCCATGCCAAGCTGTATGCTACCGGTATAACCCGCCGACATGCTGCCCGTCGGCAAAATCGTCGAGGCCGCCAATTGCGCCGACGTGTCGTCGCTGAAAACATTGTCGGTGGCGAAGGTGATGGCGGAGAGATTGGTGACGCTCGAGCTATAGCCGGTCGCCGAGGCATAAAAGGTCGTGCAGAAATCGCGGTCGATGGCAAATTGCGTCGTCTTGATCTTGTTGGTGTAGCTGGTCGCCACGCTGAGGCTGGGATAGACCTCGATATGGATGTGCGGCATGCGGCCGGAGTAACAGGCCGGAACGATGGTGGTAAAGGTCACCTGGCCGTTGGCATCGGTCACCTGGACGCCGCGCAGATAGTTTTCGGTGGTGATCGAATAGAGCGAGTAATTACCGTCGCGATTGCAGTGCCACAGATAGATGGCGTAGCCGGACAAGGGCGTGCAGCCGAGATTGATGTTGACCAGGGTGATGGTCAGGGTCAGTTGGACACCGGCAGCCGTGCCGGAATAGCTGCCGATGCTGGTGCGGATATCGCTGCGCACGACGCCCGACAGGTTGAGCACATTGACGACCGAACCGGACGCCGAGTTCGAGCCGTCGCCGGGATAGGGCCCCGCCGTCTCTTCGGGCAAGGCCGTGGTGTTGCAGGTACCGGCTGACGAAGACGACGAAGAAGAGGAAGATGAGGAGGACGAACTGCTTGAGCTCGAAGACGACGAACTCGAGCTCGACGAAGAGGTTGACGATGACGACACCGACACACTGGTGCCGGACGATCCGCCGCCGCAGGCCGCCAGCGCCGATGCCGACAGGGCCGCTCCGCCCATGAAGAGCACGGCCTTGCGGCGTGAAGGGCTGGCGACCGAGGCGATCAGGTCTTCGAGGCTGCCCTCGTCCTTGTGCAACGGTTCCTGTGAGTGTTGGTCTTGCATGAGATATCCCCGGATATGCGACTGTTGAAGAGAGCAGCGATACGGAGGGAATGAGGCGAAATTTCCGTCAGTTTTGTTTCAATACCGTCGGTATGTGTCAACCGCGACATGTAATCGGTTTCGATGCGGAAAAGGCTAGCCGGGCGAGCAAATTTTATGCGGCGAAGCGCAGTCAGGCCTCAAGCCATGGGACCCGGAGTGTGAAAAATCGGAGCACAACTTTGTTCATGGCCGGCCGTCTCTGAAAGGACTGCTGGCGAGATTCGGAGTGGTTTTGGCCCTATTCGACGAAAACCCGCACTCCGAATAGCAAGCAACTGGCCAAAAACGGCCTTATAATACCGCATCAATCGACTGCAGGCATCTTGCAGGATAGAGCCTGTATCGGCATTATAATGCCGCTCACAACCAGCCGCCTTTTCATTCAGAGCGCCGGTTTTCCTCGAATAAGGCCAAAAATCTCGCCACAGCCATCCATATCGATGCGTAACGTCACGGACGGCTGTAGTACCTATGATCCAGATGACACGGCGGATATCGCAGGGACGCGGGTGGTGGCCGTAGCTGTCATCGGCTTTCGGCAGATGGATATCGAAGAGCTCAGAACTCTGTCTGATCTTGATCTTGTCTTAGCTAGCAATTTTCCATCTCTGATGGTATGATCAGGTAGTTTCAACGTACCACTAGCTTCACGTTGATTTCTTTCAACTCAGGAAATTAAAGCATGAGTATCGAACTCTTGTCGGCTGCGGTGCTTACTGTCGTAGGCCCCTACCTCGTTGAGGCAGGAAAAGGCGCCGCCAGTAAAATCGGAGAAGCCAGCGTTGAAATCGCCGGCAAATTGATGGCACATCTCCAGAAAAATCTTACCGGTCGCGCCAAGGAGTCACTCGATATGCTGGCGACGGAACCCGATAATCCGAAGCGTATTGCTGCCTTTCAGACCGACCTCGAAGACGTATTGAAGGCGCAGCCGGCCCTTGAACAGCAATTGCGGGAGATTTTTCCCCCGAGCGTTCTTGACGCCACGATGATGAACCAGACTGTCAGCGGAGCGGGAGCGAAGGCTGTGCAAATAAAGGGATATGGCAACAGCACGACGATAACCTGACGGCCGGTTGAGACATTTTCGGAGAGCCAAACCGGCGACAACCTTGACGCTATTCGCCCTCAAGTTTTTTGAGGCATGACACAATAGGTTCCAAAAGGTTTGCATCCACTTCAACTCCGGCAGCCTCCGAACGTTGGATGTAGCCCCCCAAATAGGCCGTCATCCGTTGCGCGAATGCCGCCGGTTGAGCCAGGAAATACGGCGAAAGCGTAGCGACGGCCTCACGATCCTGGCTAACCGCCTCGGCGGTGTGACCATTGGCTTGAAGTATATTGGCAAGCACGGACAATGAATTTGCCAGATCGGGAATGACGGCATCGGGTCGCATCGCCGCTAGGCGGCGAAAAAGGTCGACGGCCTCTCGGACCGTCTCAAGCCCCTCTTCTTTCTGGCCGACTTCGGTAAGGAAGATGGCGAGGTTGCCGAGCGACATAGCCAAATCGGCGGTGTAGGCATCGGGCCTTGCCGCCGCCAGAGCGCGACGAAGCACAACGGCCTCCCGGACCGCTTCAAGCCCCTCTTCTCTCTGGCCGACCCGTTTAAGAAAATTGGCGAGGTTGTTGAGAGACATAGCCAAATTGGGGGTAAAGACATCGGGCCGCGTTGCTGAGAGGGTGCGAAAAAGGTCAACGGCCTCCCGGGCCGCCTTTAGCCCCGCCTCTATTTTGCCGGCAGTGGCCAGACGATTGGCGAGATTGTTAAGCGACAGCGCTAGATCGGGAGTGAAGGCATCGGGCCTGTCTACGATTAGAGTGCGATAAATATCGACAGCCTCAGAGGCCGCAGTGAGCGCTTCATCTTTTCGACCGACATCACTTAACTTAACAGCGAGATTTGTGAGTAAATGCGCCAGATATGGCGTGAAGGCTTCCGGTTGTTCGGCCGCCAGAGCGCGATGAAGCGGAACAGCTTCCCAGGCGGCGTTTAGGGCATCTTCTCTGCGGCCGACACTGCTTAAACGATTGGCGTAATTATTGAGCGACTTGGCCATATCTGGGGTGAACGCATCGGGCCGGGCCGCCGCTAAAGTGCGATAAAGTCTGAGAGCTTCCCCTCCCGCTTCAAGCGCTTCCTCCCTCCTTCCGATATCACTCAGGCACCGGGAGAAATTGCCGAGCGAACCCGCCAGGTCTGGGGTGAAGGCTTCAGGCCGGACCGCCACCAGAGAGCGATGAAGATCGACGGCTTCCCGAGCCGCTTTAAGAGCATCCTCACTTCGGCCGACACCGCTCAGACGATTGGCGAGATTAGTGAGCGAATTTGCCAGACTGGGGGTGAAGGCTTCGGGCTTAGCCATCGCCAGATCGCGATAAAGGTTGACAGCCCTTAGGGCCGTTTCAAACGCCTCTTCTCTCTTGCCAATAGCGCTTAGACGATTGGCGAGATTGCTAAGTGACATGGCTAGATCAGGGGTGAAGGCATCAGGCTGATCTACCGCAATAACGCTATAAAGATCGACGGCTTCCCTAGCGGTTTCAAGTGCCTCTTCTATTAGACCGAAATCGCTCAAACGATTCGAGAGATTGTTGAGCGCCACCGCCAACGGGGCTTTACGGTTATGGTCGTCGTGACCGGATGCTTTAATAATTGCGACAATCCGTTGACTTACTTTCAAGGCAAGCTCACGCAAAGCCAAGCTCCGCTTCGGTAAAAGGCGTTCGATGCTAACTAGCTGGTCAAAATCGCCTGTATCCTGAACGACCGCCCGGAGCCATCTCACACTGATATGATCGGCGCTCCCCTCGGCCAAATCCTGAGACGCGCGGATCAGGGTATCAATAACGCGGGGCTGATCTTCGGCGAGGGCGCGCTTGACGACAGCAATACGGTTCGATTCAGATTTTGTTTTGGGGCCTGTAATTTCCTTCACGGCGAAGACTTCGCCGATCAAGTCCGGACGGAGGGCGTCGAGGCGGCCGTCCAGAGTTTCCGAAAGACACTCACATAATACGCCGGCAATGGATTGAGCCGTTTGAGATCCTTTGAATTCCGTCGGTGCCATTTCATGACGGATAAGGTCTTCGACTTCTCCCAACGGACAACCGCCCCGTAAGGTTATGTAGGCCACCAGATGGGCCAGAAACTCTCCATTGTCCGTAAAGGTCCGGCTTTGTGCCAGGCGCTCGATACGCTTGCGTTCAATTATAGCCATTGCTTCGGCCAGATCAGGCTTGCCAAGGGCTAGCGCGGTTGGAGCCCCATGTTGAACAGCGTATACGCCGGCCATTAGAAGATAGAGCGGCTCATTTTCAATGCGATCGCTAGCCAAAAGTTTATCAAAAGTGGAATCCACTCCAATTATCGGTAAGGCTTTTACCGACTTTGCCAGGAGTGGCGCGGCCTTCGCCATAGTGGATTCGAGAAGAGTCCGTCTGTCCACTATGGACCCAAGCGACGGCAGAGCTTGCGGTAGTTCATTATCAAGAAGATCAGCGGCACAGGCATGGTCTCGGCTGTCGCGTCGGGTCAAGCTTTCCCACCACCCCGATTGAGGGTCAGCCTGACGCTCCAGTAGCAAAATACGCAATTTTCCATCGGACGCCGTGTGGCGGCTGGACGCCAGGTCGGCAAACCAGGGCTTGATAATATCCAGCGATGTGGCGGCATAATCGATGACCAATAAAACGTCGGCCGGCAAGCACCAGTTGGTGAGGTTTTGCGTCAGGTGGAATCGTTTTAGTTCGTCACTGGAAACGAAGGCCGCCGTCCAACCATCGCGGTCAGCCGCTTCGCAGGCTTCGATCGCGAGGCGGGTCTTACCCGAGCCGGCGCGGCCGGTGATGCAACGCACGGCGACATGACGGTCGCTATTACGCCAATTTGCCAGGTTGGAAAGCTCATCCTGGCGCCCGACAAGATCGATGGCGCGAATATCGGCGCGTAGAAGTTCCAGAATTGTCTTCGGATGATCGCGTGATAAATGCAGGCGATTGAGGACCAGACGCGCGCCACCCGCGATAATTTCAACGCGGTTGTCATTGCCTTCGATCTGGACGGCTATGGCGCCATTACCGGAGACTGTTTGTGTTGTCATGTTTCACCCCGTGGGTGAAGCATACATCAGCTTCGTCGCCAAACACAAGATTTCACACAACTAAACCGAGATTTTCGCGAGGGCGCCGGGCGATGTGGAAGACGACCTATCCCCCTTCCGGCGAGACAAGCTCACCACCTTCCCCGCAAGCTGGGCAGGAGAAATGATTCCACTATGTCAGCAATTTCCTCGAGCGAACATTGAGCCAAAGCAATGCGATCTAGGCATTATAATACCACCAACAATCCACGTGTTTTCATTCGGAGCGCCGATTTTGCGGTAAATTGAGCCCGAACTACTCCGAATCGCGCCAGCAGCCATCCGTGTCGCCGCAAAGCGGCGATCCGTGCCTCATCCGTGGCAAAAATTCTTGTCTTACTTGGCCACCGGCAAGGCGATGTCGCTGATGATGCGCTCGCCGCCCGAGCGCGTCAGTTGCACCACCACGTCGATCAGGGACGAGGCGTAGCTCAAGGTTTCGGAGCGTGTCAGTTGCGTGCCCGATTGCATGACCATCAGGGCGATCTGCTCCAGGGCGCCACCCGGCGTATTGGCATGAACCGTGGTGAAAGAGCCCGGGTGGCCGGTATTGATGGCACGCAGGAAGGTTGTCGCCTCTTCACCGCGGATTTCGCCGACGATAATGCGGTCGGGCCGCAAGCGCAGGGACGCCTGCAGCAGATCGTTGATCGTGACCTTGGCCTCGCCAAGCTCGCCCTTGACCGCCAGCAGGCCCAGCGAATTGGCATGGGCACAGGCAATTTCCGGCGTGTCCTCGACCATGATAATGCGTTCGTGCRGCGGGATGGTCTTCAGCAGCGCGTTGAGGAATGTCGTCTTGCCCGACGATGTGCCGCCGGAAATCAGCACCGTCTTGCGTGCCGCCACAGCCTCTTTCAGAAAGGCGATCGGATGTTTGCGGGCATAGACCAGGTCGTCGCGCCGGCCGTGACCGGCAAGATCCGGGATCGGACCGCGGTCATAGGCGTCGAGCGACAGGTCGACCATGCGGTGGCGGCGGATCGCCAGAGCCCAATGTTTGGCTGCCGGCGGTCCGACCAGTTGCACGCGTTCTCCGCTCGGCAGGCTGGCCGCCAGGAGCGGGCTTTCGCGGTTGATGCCCTGGTGGGCGACGCGGGCGATCTGGGCCGCCAGACGCGCCAGCAGGATGTCGTCAACCTCGGGCATCTCCAGACGCTGCATGTGTGGTTGGCCTGAGGCCTCGATCCACACTTCACCGGGCCGGTTGACCAAGATTTCCGTCACCTCGTCGCGTTCGAGAAACGGCAGGAAGGGTTTGAGATAGGTGCGCAGATAGACGCCGTCGAGGGCGACGACACCAGTGTCGGTTTCCGCCAAAGCTGCCACGCTATTGCCCCAGGTTGAAGTCGAGGTCGCGCGCCGCGAACACCTGGATAGAAGCGCCTTGCGGCACCTTGATGGTCGGCGGAATCTTGATGTCGTTCGACAAGGCGTCACCAATCACACCCTGGGCATCGCTGGAGGTGCCGATGACGATGGTGGAAGAATTCTTGCTGCTGAAGGCCGCCGAGAGGCCGTTGACGACGGACAGCAGCATGGCCGAACCAAAGCGCTTGGCAAAGTGACTGTCGACCTTGCCCGACATGCCGGCCTGGCCGAGATCGTCGGTCGCCGGTGAGGCCAGATTGATCGACAGGCCATCGGGCCGGATCAGCCGGTTCCAGATGATGAAGGCGCGCGTCTCACCGCTGGTCAGGCCGCTCTTGTACTGGCCGACCAACCGGCTGCCGCGCGGAATCAGCACGGCCGTGCCGTCGAAGCTGCGGATATCTCGCGACACGATGGCGCGGGTATAGCCCGGCAGGTCGGAATTGATTGCGGTTTCCAACACGGCCGGGATGACCGCGCCCTGGGGCACGACCTTGGACGGATCGCCGATCTTGGTGGCCTTTTGCGATACGTCGGTGTTCTGACTGGCCAGGAACTGGTCGTTGGCGTTGAGCGCTTTCGGCGCCGCCGCGGCCTGGGCGCCGGAATTGGGCGCCGCGGCAGTGGCGGCCTCGGGCGTACTGTTGTCGATGATCAGGGCCGGGGCGCGGGCGGCGTTGGGATCTGTCACGGCGGCCGGTGGCGGCACGGGCTGGGTCACCGGTTGCGGCGTCACGAAAGCTGGCGGCGCCTCGGGTTGCGGATTGAGGCTTGGGTCAATCGGCGGCAGGACCGACTGCGGCGCCGGCTGCTGGACCGTCGGCGGTTGTTGCGGTTGTGGACGCGGTTTCGGTGTGCCCGACATACTGATCCAGACGACGGCGCCAAGACCGCACGCTCCTAGAATAATAGCGGCCAGACCGAGGCTGTCTCCCATGCTTGAGGCACGCGCGACCTGGGGCATGGCGCGAACGGACGCCGCTTCCAGTTCATCGGGCTCAAGTTTCAGACGCGGGTCGTTCCCCGCCGGTAAGGGGGCTCTGGTCATTGTTTTACCAATCCCATCATTTTACCACTCCCTGGGATCTGTCGCGCAGCTTGGGCGACAAGGCGTCCAAACCCTGAACGACATAGGAATCGTTATAAAGCACCGCTTTCTCATCGCCTCGGCGCAGCACGAAGGCACGCGCCACCTGTTCGACGACGAAATAGTCGCCGCGCGAGGCATAGTTGACGATGCTTTCGGTATTGTCGGCATTCAACGCGTACACGGCCGGGGTGGAAATGCCGGCCGGCCATTTGAAATAGGTCGAGACGCCGTCATCGAAGGCGCGCACGGGCACCAGGGCGACATCGCCGCTATAGGTGTAGGCGGTGTTGCGCTTTTCCGGCAAGGGCAGGAAAGCGTTGGGGTCGATCGGTTGCGATGGCGCCGTCACCGTGCCCGAGGGCGCATCGGGGGGATAGGCGAAACGCAGGGTATAGACGACCCGCCCCTTGGCGCAGTCGCTCGGCGACGCATTGTGGAGCTCGAAATTATAGCTGTGTTTGTTGGTTACCACGCTCATATTGGAAAAGGCATGCGCTACGAGCGGCTTGACGAACAACAGGTCGGACTTCTTGTTGGGCGTGACCTGCCATTGGCTGGAATCGCCCAGTCCGACATTCTGCACCACTTCGCCGGGACCGAAGGCGATCATGGTCTGGAAATTGATGCAACCATCGAGGCGGATGATGCCGTCGGGATTGTACGGCAGGGTCAGCAGGCGCATGTCGCTATCGTCGCCCTGGGCCAAGGCTTGGATCGGGGCGGAGAAAGGAGCCAGCAGGATAAGAGCTGTCAGGATCAGGCGTTTCATCATGTCATATCCGGCTTTACAGGCCCCAAATTTCCCGAAGGCGTCTGGGGTGTCGTTTGGGCGCCGGCGCCGGGCGTCGCCAGCGGCGAGGTTCGCCCGCGAAATCTCTGTCCCAGGCCCTGGACGCGACTGAAGCGATCGCCCGAGGTCGTCCGCGCCTGGGGATCGTAAAGGCCCAAAACCTCTGTACGCGTCCCGCCCCCGCCATTGCCGCCACCTCCACCGCCGGAATCACGGGTCACCGCGGTCACCAGCGGCTCGGTGCGTTGATAGGTGTCGGTCGCCGACGAATTGCCGGTGACGGTAAATACCGTCGAAGGTATGGACGGGGTCGTATAGATCGGATTGGCTGCCGAGCCCATGCCGCCGGTTCCCGGCTTCTCGCGTAAGGCCGCCTGCCAGTCGCGAACAAGGGACGCCGCCACCCACATCAGGGTGAACAGGAACGCGCAATAGATCAGCGAGCCCATGAACAGGATGACCATGGGCTGGACGGCCTTCACCGCGCCGGCGGGATCGTCGCCGATCGCCTGTATCAGCGGGGCGAACAGCATCAGGGCCGCCGTCCCGCCGAGAACGGTCAGCAGTGGCGCGAGCGCAAAGATCAGGGTCGTGCGCAGCCAGCCGTTGAACAGGCCGCGGGTCTGCGGAAACAGGGCCATGACGATGAAGATCGGCCCGAGGATCAACAACAGATACAGCACCATGCGCGTCAGGATGAGGACGCCGAGCGTCGACACCAGCAGGAACAGGCCCGACAGCCAGAACAGGGTCACCGGCATGGAATGGGGCAAGGGCATGGGCTGCGGCCCCGAACTGGTCGCCACCGTACTGTTGCTGCCGGTATCCAGCATGCGGGCGATATCGGCGAAGCGGACGAACAGACCGTCGAGCTGCTGGGCGAAGTTCATCACCGCGCTGCCTTTTTCACCGAGCAAGGCGGCGGCGATCTGGTCCGGGCCGTTCATCATCAGGCCGTAGAAAATGGCGTGATAGGCCGGCCACACAGACACAAAGGTCAGGACCAGGATCATGGTCATGATCCGCGGCGACATCATGGTGACGGTCAGTCGTGTCCGCCCGGTCATGAAACCGTAGGCGAGCAGCGCGACATAGATGATCAGCATGGCGGTCAGGGCATAGCCGAACGCGCCGCCCGGTCCGAACAGACGATTATAGCCGGTCTCGACCGCCGCATTGATGTGGCAATCCATGGCGTAGAGCGAGCCCGAGACGCTGGTTTCGCCGACAAGGGTGATCGAGGGACAATAACCGGCCTGCATCAGAGCGCCCTCCCCTTTTTCTTCGGCGCAGCGATGGCGTCGGGGAAAGGTGTGCCGATCAGGTGCGGCCACCAGGCGGCGACATCGTCGCCATGTTGCAGGCGCAGATCGTCGAGTTGCCGCACGGTGGATTCACGGCCCGACAACAGGGTCAGGACATCGGGCATGGACGACAGGTCGAGCCGCGCCACGACGCTGTGATTGCCGTGCTTGACCAGGAAGGCGTGCGACGCATTAGGCAGGGCGCGGATCAGGTCGAGTTCGTGGGCGGTCAGGCCGAAGCCGTCGCAATAGTCTTCCGGCTGCGCGCGCGGATTGGGCATGAAGATCTGCGTCGCCGACTGCTCGATGATGGCGGACGATATACGGCTGTCGAGAGCATCGCGCGCCGACTGGGTGCCGAAGCCCAGTATGGCGTTGCGCTTTCTCAGCGTCTTCATCCAGTTGCGGATGGCGGCGGCGAAGACCTCGTCGTCAAGCGCCTTCCAGCCCTCGTCGATAATGATGATGGTCGGCGTGCCGTCGAGACGTTCCTCGACGCGCTGGAACAGGTACATCATGCACGGTGTGCGCAGAACCGGCTCGTTGAGCAACAGGGTCATGTCGAAGCCGAGCGTACGCCGCTCCATATCGAGCTCGTCGTCGGCATTGTCGAACAGCCAGGCATGTTCGCCGTCATTGCACCACGGCGACAGGCGCGCCGCCAGATCGCCATGCATGGGACGACGTACGCCGGCCAGCAGTTCGCGGAAATAACGCAGGCGGCGATATTGCGGTTCCTGGTCGAAATTGGCTTCGACCGCCTCGGTGATAATGGCCTCTTCTTCCGAGTTCAACGGCAGGTCCGGCCGTGTCAGCAACTGCATGACCAGGGCGCGCAGGAAGGCGCGATTGCCCGGATTGTCGGCCAGTTGCAGCGGATTAAAACCGGTCGGCTCGCCCGGCCGCAAGGTGGCGTAGTGGCCGTCGATGGCACGGATGAAGATTTCAGCGCCGCGGTCCTTGTCGAACAGGATGGTGCGTGGCTTGAATTTCTGTGCCTGGGCGGCGAGGAAGTTAAGCACCACCGTCTTGCCCGAGCCCGACGGCCCGATGACGGTGAAATTGCCGAGGTCGGCCTTGTGGAAGTTGAAATAGTAGGGCGTGCCGGACGAGGTCTCGAAGACGCTCACCGCCTGGCCCCAGTGATTGCCCTCGGGCTGACCGATCGGGAAACCATGTAGGGAGGCGAACGACGCATAGGCGCCGGTCGAGATCAGCGCCTTGCGCGCGATATAGGCTTCGTTGCCGGGGAATTGCGACCAGAAGGCCGGCTCCAAATTGACGTCTTCGCGCACGGCTATGGCGCCGAGATCGGCCAGGGCCGCCAGGGACTGCGCCGTGCAACCGTCCAGTTGTTCCAGCGATTTTGCCCGCACCAACAGGCTCATATGGTGTTCGCCCAGGCCCATGGCGCCGGTCGCCAGATCGTCCTTGGCCGACATCAGGCCCTGGCGCAGCGACATGGCCTCTTCGTCGGCGGCGCGCATGCGGCGCAGCGCCAGATTGATGCGCTCCAAGCCGATCTGGCGGTCGACGAAGCCGAAGCTTTCGGTCAGGGTCATCTCGAACGGCAGGCGCAATATGGCGTCGCACATGCCGGGCGTCGCCTGGGGCGGATAGTCCTTCAGCGACAGGATGGCCGAGAAGTCCTTGCCGTCGCCGAGGCTTGACTGCTCGATGGCTTCCAGGCCGAAACTGACGCGGCGATAGGGCAGATATTGGCCGAGATCGCTGGTCGGACGCAGCACGGGCCGCATCTCGCCATTATAGATCGCCGACAGCAATTCGAGGGGCTCGGAACAGCGGCCGTTGATCGTGTCGTAGCCACCCAGCAGACGCGGGCCGTAGGCCTGCAGCGCCGCCATCAGGGCTTCGGAGGCCGCCATCAGTTCGCGATGGTCGCGCGCCTCGGTCGCGGCTTCGGCGTTTTCGCCCATGCCCTTGCCGAAGAGATCAGCAATGCGTTCCGCGACCCCGACCTTGCCCTTGGGGCTGCGGCGGACGATGGTCAGGAACAGGTCGTTGACGAACAATTGGCGCGAGGCCAGCTTGTTCTGCCACTTCTGCTGGATCAGGTTGCATACCGGATCGTCGTAGGTCGCCTGCAAACCGACACTGACGCGGCGGCGAATGATGTGGTGATAAACGACGAAACGCGACGAGCCGATGGCGCGCAAGGCGGCCGACCGAACGATCTGACGGTGATTGACCTCGTCGGTGTCTGCCGTCTCGAAGGCGAAGCCCTCGAGATAGATCGACTGCATCAGGCTGCCGTCGCGCAGCTGGATCGTGCGCTCGTCGAGCAGGCGGTCATAGGGCAGCCGGTCGCCGACCCGCTGTTCTTTCTGGAACCAGCTGGCGAAACCACTCAAACCTTTGGGGCCGTCGGCCATATGTCGTTACGCTCTACGGATGATAGGAATTACAGCGCCAGAAACGCCAGTTCTTGATGCGGGGGCAGCGCGACACCTTGGTCAGCCACAGGTCGAAGACGCGCGGCTCTCTCAGGCAGGCCAGGTAGCCGACGACGTGGACGATCGCGGCGACGGCAAACGCCCAGAAGGAGCGCGTGATCAGGAAGGCCTCGGTCGTCACCACCGCATTGATGATGAAATAGCTATAGGTAACGCCCGCGAACATCTGCGGCTGCGTCAGGGCTTTGAAAACAGGCGACTTGATCAGATCGGCCATGATTCAATGAGCGACCGCCTGAATGCCGCCGACGATGGTCGCGGCGCCGAACAGGATGAAGCAACCCAGAATGACCGTGGCGCCGAACTTCCAGTTCATGCGGCCGGTCAGCATCATGAAGCCGACGGCGGCGACCGCGATGACGGCGACCGTCGTTGCGACCTTGCCCATCAGCGTGCCCTGGATCCAGTCCAGCGCGTTCGAAATCGGCGACGAGCCCTGAGGGTCGGCCACCTGCGCACTGACGTTCGACGCCCAGGTCACGAGCATCGCCGCCAGCGATCCTGCCAGAGATCTCAATGCTAGTTTTTTCATATCCACCTCACATTACCTAAATGACCCGCGTTATGCGGGCATTCGTCAAAGTTCACAGGGCCATTGCTCCGCAACGGAATCACTTCCGCCACTGTTGCCCAAGCTCGCAGCATTATCAAGGATATGTCCGCCCTCGCGCCCGCTCGATACCAGTCTCTGGTCCAGTACGTGGCTGAACGGCAAGCCGATGACCGTACTACCGATATTTCGCCACATCGGTCGATACGTCTAAGCCGGAATGGCGGCGCCACCAAGGCCCGAGCATGTATATTTCGTCATCAACACGAAAAGTTCAAAACCTTTCCGCGGCAAAAATCGCCCTCAGGCGCCGGCGAAGGTCACCGTTACGCCTTTTTTCTTGAAATAGGACTGCATCAGCTTGCGGCCCTGGCGGTTGTTCTGCGCCAGGCGGCCGGGCTCGACGACCAGTTCCTTCAGGCCCTCGGCAGCCAATGCCGCCTTGGCGGCCTTGATACGCTCATCGAGCTCGACATTGTCGTTGGCGAGCGAGGTGTAGATGTCTTCGAGGGCTTCTGCGACGGTCAAGGCAAGGCTCCATAATGTATGACCGTGCTTATACGGCTTCGGCTGTCCTGATCAAGTGGCTTGCCGGAAGATGGCCACTTTCCGCTACGCCTGGGTGAGGCAAGTCCTTAAAAAAACACACGTTCACGGCAATTTCACGCTTTGTCTGTAATGATTCGGCTGTAGCCTGTGCGGCGAATGCCCAACCTCCCCGGAAGCCCGTATGCGTCTCTTCAATAATATCAAACGTGATTTTGTTTTCATGAAGCGTTTGATGCGCATCCTGCGGCGCATCCACAATGTCAGCCCGGATTCACCCAATCTGGTCTGCGACGATTTCGAAAAGGTCGCCGATCAGTTCCCGCGCAATACGGCGGTCGTCTTCGAAGGCAAGTCCCTCACCTATCAGCAGCTCGACGTCCTGGCCAACCGCTACGCCCACTGGGGGCGGCAACGCGGCCTGAAGCCCGGCGACACGGTGGCGCTGTTCATGCCGAACCGGCTCGACTATCTCGCTATCTGGATCGGCCTCAACAAGATCGGCGTCATCACCGCCCTGATCAACAATTCGCTGACGGGTTCGGGTCTGGCCCACTGCATCAATATCTCGATGGCCAGCCTGACCCTGGTCGACAATTCGACCATGGCGGCTTTCCAGGAAATCGAGAAGCAGGTCGAACGCTTCCAGGCCCTGTGGGTGCTCGATCTCGACCGCACCAAGGAAAGCGAGAACTGCCGCAGCCTCGACGCCGCGCTCAAGGGCGTGAGCACGGTGCGTCCGGACGCCGCTATCCGCGCCGGCATGACGGCCAACGCCGTGGCGCTCTACATCTACACCTCGGGCACGACCGGCCTGCCCAAGGCCGCCAAGATTTCCAACGCCCGCGCGCAAATGTACATGATGGCCTTTGCCGGCCTGACCCATATGAAGCCGGAGGACAAGCTCTATTGCGTCCTGCCGCTGTACCACGCCACGGCCGGATTGTGCGCCGTTGGCGCCGCCTTGATGAACGGCGCCTCGATCGTGTTGAAGCGCAAATTCTCAGCCAGCCAGTTCTGGAGCGATGTGCGCAGCAACGGCATCACCCATATCGTCTATATCGGTGAGCTGTGCCGTTACCTGGTCAATTCGCCGCCGTCACCCAATCCTGAAGACGAGACCAAGCACAAGGTCCGCATGGCCTTCGGCAACGGCATGCGGCCGGAGGTGTGGGACCATTTCAAGCAGCGCTTCAACATCCCGACCATTGTCGAATTTTACGGCTCGACCGAAGGCAATGTATCCCTGTTCAATCTCGACGGCCATTCCGGCGCCATCGCCCGGGTGCCGAAGATCCTGCGCGGCCGCTTCAATGTTCGTCTTGTTCGCTTCGATATCGAAAGCGAAATGCCCGAGCGCCGCCCGGATGGGCTGTGCTACGAATGCAAGCCCGGCGAGATCGGCGAGGCCATCGGCCAGATCGCCGGCGACGCCCGCCACGCCTATTCCGGCTATGTCGACAAGAGTGCGTCGCAGAAGAAGATCCTGACCGACGTTTTCAAAAAGGGTGACGCCTGGTTCCGGACCGGCGACCTGATGAAACAGGACAAGGCCGGCTATCTCTATTTCGTCGACCGCATCGGCGATACCTTCCGTTGGAAGGGCGAGAACGTCTCGACCTCGGAGGTCGCCGAATACGCGGCTTCCGCGCCCGGCGTCGAAGAGGCCATCATCTATGGTGTGCCGGTGCCCAATCACGACGGCAAGGCCGGCATGGCGTCGCTGATCACGCGAGAGGGCTTCGACCTCACGACTTTCAAGAACCATGTCGACAGCCTGCTGCCCAACTGGTCGCGTCCGCGTTTCGTGCGCATCCTGCACGATGTCGAAACGACGGGCACGTTCAAGTACAAGAAGATGGACCTGATCAAGGCGGGTTACGATCCGTCCGCGACCAAGGATCCGATCTATATCCTGTGCAACGACCAATATGTGCCGATGACCAAGGATATGCTGGCCGAGATCAAGGACGGCAGCCTGCGCATGTAGTCAAAGGCCGCCCCTCGCAAAGAAGGGTTGCAATTGCTCCCACCTCAGGCAAGTTAACCCCACAAGAAGCAATAAATCGGGGGGTTACAATGCGCGCTCTGTCAGGTATTTCCATCGCGACCTTGATCCTGGCGCTGAGCGCCGCACAGCCGTTGGCGGCGCGGGCCGATACGGCGCTGAATGCGGACCTGCAATTGCTGGCGCACGATTTGGGTGAAGATCGCGCCGAGGTCGCCGATGTCGCGCTGAAAATCGCGTCGCTGGACGTCAAGGTCGATATCATAGGCCACCAGGCCCAGACCACCCTGATCATCACTTTCGCCAACCCTTCGGACGGCGACCTGGAGGGTGATTTCAGCCTCGACTTGCCGGCGGGCGCCACGGTCACCGGCTATGGGCTCGACATCAAGGATGTCCTGACCGACGGCGTGCTGCAGCCGCGGCTACAGGCCACCGAAGCCTATGAAGAAAGCCTGCGTCACGGAGTCGACCCCGGCCTGGCCACGGTGGATGCCGGCAACCGTTTCACGACCCACATCTTTCCGATTCCTGCCGAGGGCGGCCGCACGGTCAAGATCGTCTATGTGACGCCCTTGGCGGCGGACGGGCACTTCGAGGTGCCGCTGGGGACGTCTGGCGCCGTCGACGATTTCCATCTCGAGGTCACAGCCCATGACATGGTCGGGCCGCTCAAAATCAGCCTGCCTGGCACCCTGGACAAGAACACTGCCGGGGAAATCCTCAAAGACAAGAATACCTACCATTTCGCCGCGGGTGCCAAGGATCGTATCCTGTCGGGCAACCTAGTCCTGAGCGGCCTGACGCCGGCAAATCCGGTCAGCCTGTCGCGCCACGGCAATGGCGAGACGTTTTTCGAGATGGTGGTGCCTGCCGAACCGGCCGGCGCATTCAAGGCCAAGAGCGTGCGGTTATACTGGGACGCCTCGCGGTCGCGCCGCGACCAGGATACCCAGGGCGAGGCGCAATTGATCGCCGACTATGTCGCGAAGACAACGCCGAGGTCGCTCGATCTGGTCGTCTTCGCCGATAGCGCGCCGCGTGTCGTCCATATCGACGCGCCGACGGCGGCGGCCGTGCTCGAAGCTCTGGGCAGGATCACCTATGGCGGCGCCACGCGTTTCGAAAGCCTGGAAAAGGTCCTGCCCGGCCGGGCCGATGTCTGCATCGTGGTCTCCGATGGCGGTGCCGATATCGGCAGTTTTGCCGCCAATCGCTGGCCGTGCCGGGTGATGACGTTGTCGTCTGCCAAGTCCGCGCGGCGCGACATCCTCGGGCAACTGGCGGGGCGCAATGATGGCGTCTATGTCGACTTGGGTGATTTGGGCCACGACAAGGCCTTGACGCAATTGCTGGTCCGGGCGCCGAAGCTCTGGGACATAATTGACGATGACGGCGCCTCGCTCGACTATATGGTTACGCCAATGGGCGACGATCTCTACCGCGTCATCGGCCCGTGGTCGCCGTCCTCCGGTATCGATCTCGACTACAATGGCCAGGACCAGGCCTATGTGACGCGCGGGCTGACGGCCGCCGACAATGATGGCGCGGGAACAATGTGGGGCCATGCCCTGATCGACCGGTTGACCGCCACCGATGCGCCCGACAACGACAAGGTGCTGGAGCTGGCGCGGCATTATCACGTGGCGACTCCCGACATCAGCTTCCTCGTCCTCGAAAACGGCACCGCCTATGCCCGTGCCGGGGTCGAACCGCCCAAGACGGCGTCGCACGACATATGGGACGACTATACGGCGGCACGCGACCGGATGGCCGAAACCGCCAGGACCGCCAAGGATGAGCGATTGAGCGATGTCGAGGCGCTGTGGACGGAAGAAAAGGCGTGGTGGAATGGGCCGGCGGTCAGCCTGAAAGATGCGACAAAGATGTACAAACGGCGCGCCCGAGCCGGCGATATCGAGGACGATCGCGGGGGTGGGGAAGTCGGTGCGCCGCCGCCAGCGCCTGCCATGGCGCCGCCGCCGGTCGTACAGCCCCGTGCCACACCCCCTTCGGCCATTGAGCCGGTTGACGCGGAACCAATGGCGGGAATCATCGCCGGCAACGATATTGGTGCTCTGCCCGATTCTAACGGCGAGATCGGTTCGGACGAAAATCAGATGGTGGTCGTGACAGGCGTGCGTCGCGCGCCGCTCGGCCCACTGGGTGAAGCCAGGATTGATGTCCAGACGGCCGAATGGAACCCGGACCGGCCGTATCTCAGAGCCTTAATCGATATCAAAGGCGGTGACCAGGCCGGCCTCGACACGGTCTTAGCTGTCCAGGAAAAGCAATATGGCGACACACCGGGCTTCTACTTCGACGTCGCGGAATGGATGTACCGCAATGGTTTTGCTGCCGGCGCCGCTGGCATGGCACGCAATGCGCTCGACCTGCCAGGCAGCGATATCGACAGTCAGATCATCCTCGCCGACCGGTTATTGCGCTACGGCGCTTATGACGATGCCATCTCCATTGATGAGCATGTTGTCCGCCTGACACCGGAAAAGCCGCAGGCGACACGCAACTTGGCCCTGGCCCTGGTGACCGCGACCGACGCCCGGCTGGCGGCAGGCACGGTCAGCAAGAGCGCGGCCGTGGTGACCTACCGCCGCGCCTTGAGCCTACTCAGCGAGGTCGTGTTGAAACCGTGGAGCGGCGATTATGACGGTATCGAGGTTATTGCCCTGATGGAGGCCAATCACCTGGTCGCCCGGCTGAAGAGCCTGGGCGAAGATGAGGACGACCTGACGGATATCTTGCCGGCCGAACTGACCGACCTGCTGGACGTCGATATCCGCATCACCCTGGAATGGAATACCGACAAGACCGACATGGACCTGTGGGTCGACGAACCGTCGGGCGAGCGCGCCATCTACAGCAATCCGAAGACCAGCTTGGGCGGGCGGTTGTCGAACGACATGACGCGCGGTTATGGCCCCGAGGAGTACCTGCTGCACTATGCCCCGGCAGGCACCTATGCCGTACTGGCCAATGTCTATGCGGCCGACGTCATCAACCGCAACGGCGCCACCAGCATTACCGTCCATCTCTACCGCGACTGGGGCCGAGCGACGGAAAAGGTCGAGACCTTTGTCATCGAGCTCAAGAAGGACGACAAGGGGGCGGTGAAGGTCGGATCGTTTGTAAGACAATAGGCACGGATCACAATCCGCCCAAGTGATCGCCCTTCAGAATAAGGCAATCACTTGGGCAAAGCCATCACCACACCATATGGGCTGTCACGTCGGCGGCGGTGGCTGCGGTCACGGTGATGACATTGCTGCCGCCGAGATTGATATGCACGTCGCCGCCGACCTGAACGATATAGGCTGTGTGCGCCGTGCCGTGGGTGTAGGCGTTGACATTGATGCTGTCGCTCTGGGCCGCGGAGAAGTCGGTAATGGTATCGGCGCCGCTTGCCGAGTTGAACAGGAAGATGTCGGCACCGCCATGGCCGGTCAAGGTATCGGCGCCACTGCCCCCGTCCAGCGTATTGGTGGCATTATTGCCGCTCAGCACGTTGGCCAGACTATTGCCGGTGGCGCTGGCAGCGGCCGAGCCGTTGATCGTCAGGTTCTCGGCGGCCCGCCCGGCCAGGGTGTAGGTCACCGAGGAGATGACGGTATCGGTGCCGGCATTGGCGGCTTCCGTCACCACGTCGCCGATATTGTCGACATAATAGCTGTCGTCGCCGGTTCCGCCGGCCATGGTGTCCGCGCCGCTGCCGCCGTCCAGGACGTTGTTGCCGCTGTTGCCCGTAAGCACATTGGCCAGGCTATTGCCGGTGCCATTGATATTGGCCGTGCCAGTCAGGGTCATGTTTTCGACCTGCTTACCCGACAGGCTGTAAGTGACAGAGGCGCGCACAAGGTCGGTACCTTGAGCAGTGCCTTCGACGATCATATCGCCGGTATTGTCGACGATATATGTGTCGTCACCTAGGCCGCCGGTCATGGTATCGGCACCGCCACCACCGTCCAGCGTATTGTTACCGGTATTGCCGTTGATCACATTGATCAGGGAATTCCCGGTAGCATTGATATTGGCGCTGCCCGTAAGATTGATGTTCTCAATCTGCTGACCGGCCAGGCTGAAGCTGACCGAAGCATTGACCGTGTCGGTGCCGGCCGCGGCCAGTTCGACGACGACATCGGCGATATTGTCGACCCAATAGGTGTCGTTGCCGGCCCCGCCCTTTAAGGTGTCGGCCCCGAGTCCGCCGTCCAGGGTATCGTTACCGTCATTGCCGTTGAGMGTGTTCGTGCCGCTGTTCCCGGTCATGACATTGTCAAGCGTGTTGCCGTTGCCGTTGAGATTGGCGGAGCCGGTCAGGACAAGGTTTTCGACATAGCTGCCCAACGTCCAACCGACCGAGCTGTTGACCGTGTCGGTGCCTGCATTGCTGAATTCGGTGACGATGTCGGTGGAAGAATCGACGAAATAGCTGTCGTTGCCGATCCCGCCCTTCAATGTATCGACCCCGCCCCCGCCGATGAGGATATCATTGCCGTCACCGGCGCTCAGCGTATTGTTGGCGCCGTTGCCGGTCAGGGTATTGTCGCCGGCATTACCGACGCCGGTGATATTGCCGGCACCGGTCAGGGTCAGGTTTTCAACATTGGCGGCCAGGGTGTAATTGACCGTGGCCATAACCGCGTCGGTCCCGGCTGCGGCCAACTCGACAATGATATCGCCGCTGTTGTCGACGATATAGTTGTCATTACCCACGCCGCCCTTCAAGGTGTCGGCGCCCGCCCCGCCATCCAGGGTATCGTTGCCGTCAAAGCCGTTGAGCGTATTGACGCCGCTATTACCCGTAATGACATTGTCGAGCGTATTGCCACCGCCATTGAGATTGGCGGCGCCGGTAAGGATGAGGTTTTCGAAATTGCTGCCCAGGGTCCAGCCGAGCGACGCCCTGACGGTGTCCGTGCCCTGACTGTCGAACTCGACAACGGAGTCGGTCGCGACATTGACGACATAGGTATCGTCGCCGAGACCGCCTTTCATCGTATCGACCTCCGTGCCGCCATCCAGGGTGTCGTTGCCGTCACCGCCCAGCAACAGGTCGTGTCCGGCGCCGCCGCTGAGGACGTTGTTACCACTGTTGCCGGTGAGGTTATTGTCCGAGCTGTTGCCCGTACCGTCGATATTGGCCGTACCGGTCAGGGTCAGGCTTTCAATATTGGCGCCCAACGTGAAGCTGACCGAGGCATAGACAAGATCATTGCCTGCCAAAGCGGCTTCGGTAACGGTATCGCCGACATTGTCGACATAATAGGTGTCCTCTCCGGTGCCGCCTGCCATGGTATCGGCACCGAGATAACCGTCAAGGATGTCGTTACCTACTTCACCGTTCAGAATGTCGTTGCCCGTCGTACCCGTGATGGTGTCATTGCCGGCGCCGGCATCGACGTGGAAGGTCGCTACATTGGTCGTCCAATGGGCGTCTACCGTTTCGTTGACATTACCGCCGCGGAAGGCTTCCGCCGCTTGGGTATTGGTCAAGTAGAAGATCGGATCGTAGATCAAGGCTGTCGTATCGATAGTGTCGAAGCCGCCGGTATCGTCCCACTGGAAAGTCTGGCCGTTCAGCTCGACGATCTTGTAAGTGTCGTTGCCGGCGCCGCCCGAGGCATAATCGCCCCCCCGCATAATCAGTGTGTCGTTGCCGTCGCCGCCGTTCAACGTGTCGGGCGAGACGCCGGGACCGCCGTCCAGGGTGTCGTCGCCGTCGAGGCCGTTGATGGTGGTGGCGAAATTGCCCGTGCCGGTCAGGGTATGACCGCCGGCCGCGCCGTCATTGATCGTCGTGGTCAGGAAGAAGGTTTTTTCATAGATACCGGTGCTGATCGGGACATTATTGGCGTCATATTGATCCGGGCCACGATAGGTGACGACAAAGCTGCCGGTGCTGAGGACGGCCACCGACGCAAATATCTGATTGCCGGTCAGGAAGCCGTTGACCAGGACCTCGCCGCCGACTTTGTTGCCCGATATGTCGTATTGCTGCAGGTAAACGCCGCGTCCAGCGGTGTCGACTGCGCCGCCCGACATGCTCCACGTCACGACATACCCGCCGTCGGCCAGCGCTGTGATCGAGGTATCTTCGGCCAGGCCGTTGGCGGTCGTATTGACCTGGGTCTCCACACCCACGGCCGTGCCGCTGGCGCTGTAACGTTGTGAGCAGATACGGTTATGACTGGCGACGTTATCAACCCAGGTGACGACAAAACCGCCGTCCGCCATGGCCGCTACGGACGCGTAATCCTGGTGTCCTGCCGTCGTTGTATTAACGCGCGTCTCGGTGCCGACCTTGGCGCCGGCGGTATCGTAACGCTGGAAGTAGATGTCGTAATCCGTGGCCACATTGCTCGCATTCAAAGGCGAGCTGTTATAGACGACGACCAGTCCACCGGGTGCCCCCAGGGCCGGCACCGCCACAAGGGCCGCTACAGCCGAACTGTCCTGAGAGCCGGTAGTGGTGGTCGAGATGTGGATTTCACCGCCGACCTTGGCGCCGGCTGAATTGAAACGCTGACCGTATTCGCCATAGGCGCTGCCGTCCTGGCCGTAACTGTCCCAGTTGACCAGGAAACCACCGTCGGGCAGGCCGGTAATGGTCGGGGTATCCTGTTCGTCGGCAACAGTCGTGTTGGCCAGGGTCTGGCTACCCACCTTCGCGCCCGATGCATCGTACATCTGGAAATAGATGCTGCCGCCACCATTGCCGCCGCCACCGCCGTCGAGGCCGTATCCGGTCCAGGCAATGACGTAACCGCCGCTGGCGAGATAGGTGACCTGGGGCAGAGTATGGCCGGTGCCTGTCAGATCATTGACGACGGTTTCCCCGCCAACCCGGACGCCATGATTGTCATAGCGCTGCATGTAGATCTGATTGATGCCGCCGGAGTCGGGCCCTTCCCAGACGATGACGTAGCCGCCTCCCAGCAAGCCGGTGACAGTCCGGCCGTGATAGTCGGGCGTCTGATTACCAGCGGTCGTCTGATTGACGAGGAAGTCACCGGTCGCCTTGTACGTGGATACCATGGTCGTCTCTCCTGCGGTTATATGTCTATTGGCGGGAAAAAGAAGTAATTCAGGTCACACACATCAGCAACCTGACCAGCAGCTTCCCGTTTCTCGTAAAAATCAAGCCAGGCCGGCGGTGACGAAGCGTCACTACCGGCCCGGCAAACGCTTACGCATGCCTCCATTCACCAGATCATGTGCGCCGTTACATCGGCGGCGGAGGCCCCTGTTACGGTAATAACATTGCCGGTGCTGAGGGTGATAATAGTATCGCTTCCAACGTGAGTGATAAATGAGGCGTGGGCCGTGCCATGGGTGTAGGCGTTGACATTGATCTTGTCGTTCTGTGCCGCCGAGAAGTCGGTGATGGTATCGGCGCCGCTCTTGGCGCCGAACAGGAAGATGTCGGCATTGGCCCCGCCCGTCAGGGTATCGTGGCCCTGACCGCCGTCGAGAGTGTTCTTGCCATCATTGCCTATGATGACATTGGAGAGCGCATTGCCGGTGCCCTTGACGGAGCCGACGCCGGTCAGTGTCAGGTTTTCGAGGTTGTTGCCCAGGGTAAATGCGACGGTCGAAATGACTGAGTCCGTGCCTTGATTGGTGTATTCTGCAACCGTGTCGCCGGCATTATCGACATAGAAGGTGTCGTTACCCAACCCGCCGCGCATGACGTCGGCGCCCTTGCCACCATTGATGCTATCGTTGCCCTCGGCCCCGCCGAGCGTATTATTGCCATTATTGCCATTGATGACGTTGTTGAGCGCATTGCCGGTACCGAAATAGGCGCCCGAGCCGGTCAGGCTCAAGTTCTCGACATTGGCGGCCAGGGTGTAAGTCGCCGATATCGCGATCTGATCCGTACCTTGCCCGCTGAATTCGACGACAACGTCGGTCTTGCCGTCGAGATAGTAGCGGTCGTTACCGAGGCCGCCGCGCATCGTGTCGCCGCCTCTGCCGCCATCCAGCGTGTCGTCGCCAAGGCCGCCGATGAGACTGTCATTGCCGTCACCGCCATTGAGCCGGTTGTTGCCCTCATTGCCGACCAGCGTATTGGCCAGGGCATTGCCGGTGCCGGCAGCGTTGCCCTTGCCCAGAAGTGTCAGTTTTTCAAGATTGCTGCCCAGGGTATAGGGCCGCGTGCTGAAAACCGTGTCGGTGCCGCCATTGGACAGTTCCGTAACGACGTCGCCGGCATTGTCGATATAATAGCTGTCATTGCCGAGCCCGCCGATCATCTTATCGGCGTTCGCGCCTCCGTCCAGGACATCGTTGCCGTCCAGGCCGGTCAAGATGTTTTTGCCGGTATTCCCGGTCAGCGTATTGGCAAGCGTGTTGCCGGTGGCGTTGACATTGCCCGTCCCGGTCAGGCTGAGGTTTTCCAGATTGAGCCCCAGCGTATAGGTCAGGGCCGTCTTCACCATATCCAAACCTTCATTGGCTTTTTCAACGACGACATCGGTCAGGACATCGACGACATAGGTGTCATTGCCCAAGCCGCCGGTCATGGTGTCGGCGCCGGCGCCACCGTCCAGGATATTGTTACCGCTGGTGCCGATCATCGTATTGGCGAGCGTGTTGCCGGTACCGTTGATATTGGCCGCGCCCATCAGAGTCAGGTTTTCGACATTGCTGGTCAGGGTGTAGTTGACGGCGGCGTTGACGCTGTCCGTACCCTGGCCGCTTGCTTCGGTGACCACATCGCTTATGCTGTCGACAGCATAGATGTCGTTACCGCCGCCGCCGGCCATGGCATCGTTGCCGGACCAGCCATTGAGAATGTCGTCGCCCTCACCGCCATTGATCGTGTCATTCAGCATACCGCCAGTCAGGACATCGTTGCCCGCACCGCCATTCATCAGCAGGGTCGTTTCGGCGGTCTGGTGACCGTCCACCGTGTCGTTACGGGCGCCACCGCGGAACTCTTCCACCCCGCCGGGCATGAACAGGGTCGGGTCGAAGTCCGTCAGGGTGGTGTCGATGATATCGTGCCCGGCATCGCCTTCGAACGACAGGTTCATGCCGTTGAGATGGCGGATCATTAGAGTATCGTCACCATTGCCGCCGACCGCGGTATCGCCGCCATCGACCGTTAAGGTGTCATTGCCGTCGCCGCCATTCAGCGTATCCGGCGAAAGTCCGACTCCGCTGCTCAGCGTGTCGTTGCCGGCGCCGCCGTTGATCGTCGTGGCGAAATTGGCATCTCCGGTGATCGTGTTGTCGAGGCCATCACCATTAAGGACGTGGTCGAGATAAAAGACCTTTTGATAGACACCTTGCCCATCGCTGTCCGGGCTTCGATAGGTCACGACATAGCTGCCGTTGGACAGGACGGCCACCGAACTATATATCTGGTTGCCTGCCGAGTTGGAAACGACGATTTCGCCACCGATCTTGCTGCCCGTGCCGCTGAATTGCTGGAGATAGACGTCGTAATTTGTGCCGTCAGCGGCCGACATGGACCAGGTCACGACATAGGTGCCATCGAGCAAAACCGTGACATTGGTACTTTCGGCATCGCCGGTGTGGGTCGTCGAGTTGACGGTGGTTTCCGCGCCGAAAGTTGTACCGTCTGACAGATACATTTGTTGGCGCACCAGGGAATGGTTGTTCCCGCCGGAATTATCGATCCAGGTGACGACGAAACCGCCGGCCAGTGCCGTGACCGAAGCGAAGTCCTGATTGCCGGTCGTGGTCGTGTTGACGCGGGTTTCCGTTCCCACAGCATTACCCGCGAGGTCGTAACGCTGCATCATTACATCATAATTGGTGGCGTTATTGCCGTTCAAGGTTGTCGAGCTGTTATAAACAACGACCAGGCCGCCGGCAAAACCGAGCGCCGCATTGGCGGGCAAGGCGGCCATGGCAGAGCTATCCTGGGTGCCGACGGTTGTGGTCGAAATATGGATTTCGCCGCCGACCTTGGCACCGGTCGAGTCGTAACGCTGACCGTATTCGCCGTAGCGGTCGCCGTCCTGGCCGAAGCTGTCCCAGGTGATGACGTAACCGCCATCGTCCAGGCCAATGATACTCGGCGTGTCCTGTTCATCGGTCGTCGTGGTGTTGGCCATGGTCTCGCCACCGACCTTGGCGCCCGCTGCGTTGTAACGCTGAAAGAAGATATCGCCACCCGTCGGCACACCCGCGGGGGAAATACCGGTATAGTTGGTCCACGCGATCAGGTAGCCACCGTCCTTCAGGAAGGTCACCTGAGGCTGGGTCTGGCCGAAGGGCACGGTCGTATTAACCATGGTTTCACCGCCCACCGCTGTGCCGTCATTATTGTAACGCTGCATGTAGATGTCAAAGGTGCCGGCGGCGCTGCCGCCTTGCCAGACGATGACATAACCGCCACCGGGCAGACCCGTAACGGTATGCGCATGGTAGTTCGGCGTTTCGTTATATTGCTGAGTCGCGTTGACGATGAACTCGCCGCCAGCCGTGTAGGTGGATACCATAGTCGTCTCTCCTGCGGATATATAATGTAAGGCGTAAGGCGGCCGGATTTCGGGTCAAAGGAACGCAAAGGCGAGCGCCAAATAAATGTTACGGGCCGCCCCCGCCGGAGAGCCTGCGAACCGCTTCCGTAGACTAATACGAGGGGCCTGCGATCGCGCCTGGTTTGACATGACATGAGGCGACATCTTGTGACACGAACCGACATGGACGGCGGGGCGAACCCTCTTTGCAAGCGGGCGTTTTCGTGGTTCTCTCGCGGCGAGGGAGAACAGCGGTATGAACGGCCCCAAAGGGAAGAAAAGCCGTCTGGAGAGCTGGAAGGAGGTCGCCGCCTTTTTCGGCCGCACCGAACGCACGGTCATGCGCTGGGAAAGCGAGCGCGGCCTGCCCATCCACCGGTTACCGGGCGACCTGCGTAGCCGCATCTCGGCCGATGTCGACGAACTGGAAGCCTGGCTGCGCAGTGCCGACGGCCCGGATCATGAAACAGCGGCGAGCCCCGCCCACACGGTCGAAATGCCGGTTCCGGCGATAGCGGAACCGCAAGCGAAGGTCCGGCGAACCAGTCCCTACATCTTACCGAGCCTGGTGGCGGCAACCATCATTACGGGGGCCGCGCTGTTTTGGGGAACGGGTCAATTTCGTTCCACACCACATACCGCTCCGCCCGAAGCTCAGGCCCTTTATGTCAGAGGCATGGAGGACTGGAGCGCGCGCACGCCCGTCTCGCTGACCCGCGCCGTCGACGAGTTCAACGCCGCCATCCACATTGATCCCGGCTATGCCGAGGCCTATGTCGGCCTGGCCAACTGCTACAATTTGCTGAGCGAGTATACGGCCATGCCGTCGGGCCAGGCCTTTCCGCTGGCCGCCGCAGCCGCTGAACACGCCATCCGGATCGATGACCGCCTCGGCAGTGCCCATGCCGCCCTGGCTTTCAGCCTGTTTTACGGTTCGTGGCAGGCGGAGCGCGCCGGCAAGGAGTACGATCGCGCCCTGCAATTGGAGCCCAACAACGCCAATACCCAGCATTGGTATGCCACCTTTCTCTATACCCAGACCGATTTTCAGGGCGGATTAAACCATATCGACCGGGCGCTGGAACTCGACCCGTCCTCGATCTCTATCCAGGCCGACCGTGCCATAATCATGTATCGCGCCGGCCAGGCGGCGGACGCCGTCACCATCTTGAAACAGATGGCGAAGGATCATCCTGCCTTCCGGTCGCCGCACAGCTACCTCGCCCAGATCTATTTTCTCGAGGGCAAGGATGAGGACTTCCTGCGTGAGGCCATGGCGACGGCGCAGTTGGCCAACGACCTGTACGGTGAATCCGCGGCCCGCGCCGCTCGTGAAGGTTTCGACAAGAACGGCCACGAGGGCATGTTGCGCGCCCTGCTCGAGGTCCTTCAGAAGCAATACAGCCACGGGATCGGCAGCGCCTTCAATTTGGCGGGCATATCGGCGCAACTGCACGACAGTGACGGCGCCATGGCCTATCTGAAACTGGCCTTCGACCGCCACGACCCGGACATCATCTATACACGGCTCGACCCGCGCCTGGCGCCGCTGCATCCGCTCAAGGCCTATCAGGACCTGGTCGCCAAGATCCAGGCGTAAAAAAGGGCGCCATTGCAGCGCCCTCTTTCCTTCCTTAAATCACCGGCGGTCTGACCCGCTGTGAGCCGGCGAAAATGGCTGGCTTCCGAGTATCCCGGGGCCGCCGAGGCGCAGCGACGTGTACGCTTGTACACGAGCAAGGGCACGCGGGAAGACGACGCGTTTGCAGCCGTTCACAGTAGGGTCAGAGTCGCTCAGAGGAGCGGTCTAGTATTTCACGCGGAGAGTCATGCCGTAGGTCTTCGGCGCCCCCAAGAAAGCGTCATAGGTGTTGTTGGCCTGAGACGTACCCTGCAGCGGGGCGTTGATGACGACCTGACGGACCGTAACATCGGTCAGGTTCTGGCCCCACAGTTCGACGGTCCAGCGACGGTCGGCAGCGCCGATGGCGACGCGGCCGTTGACCACGGTGAAAGCCTCCTGCATCTTGTTCGGATCGAGATCTGAACCGGTATTATATTCCGAGGAATACTTGGCCGTCAGGTTGGCCGAGGCACGCAAGTTGCCAAAGGTGTTCTGCCAGCTGAAGGCGGCCGAGGACGACCACTTCGGAGCGAACGACACCTGGGAGCCCGGCAGCAGGGACAGGCCGGCGAAGTGCGACGGATTGTCGAGATCGGCGGCGGTAAAGTTGCCGTACTTCGTGTCGGCATAGGTGATGCCGCCCTGGAAGCTCAGGCCCGGGATCGGCGTGCGCCAGGCCATATCGGCGTCGATACCCTTCGAGGTCAGGGTCGGGATCGACTCGACGACGAAGGCGGTGCCGAGGAAGGTGTTGAGCTGGAAGTTCTTGTACTTCTGGTCGAAAGCCGCGACATTGATGCTCAGGGCGTTGTTCATCATCGATGCCTTGATGCCCAGCTCGCCGGAATCGACGGTTTCAGCGGCGAACCACAGATTGTCATCCGGCGTGATGCCGGTCTGGGCGCGATCGAGGTTGAAGCCGCCGGCCTTGTAGCCGCGGGCGTAGGAGACATAGGTCATGACGTTGGGTGTCACGTGCCAGGCGGCCTTCAACGTACCGGAAGTATCGCCGTCGCTGTTGGTTTGGGCGACGCGGCGGCCGTTGAAAGCCGGGTTGGCCCAGAACGGACAGAGCGCGCCGACCAGGGTCGTGGCCTTACCGGCACCGATAGCGCCGACCCAGTAGGGATTGGCGCCGTGGGCGACAGCATTGGCGGCGCCATAGGCCTGCATCAGGGCAGCGGCGGTACCGTAGGCGACCTGACCGGCCTTACAGGCCGCGCCGTTGTCGCTATTGGTATAAATGCCGGTCATGTCCTTCTGTTCGTGGGTGTAGCGCAGACCGACCGTCAGTTCGATGGCGTCGGTCAATTTCCACGAATCGTTGGTGAAGAGGGCATAGCTCTCGTCCCGTTGCGTATACATGTCGCGCGCTTGGGCGCCGGGTGTAAAGTGAGCGCCGAGCGCCGGATTGCCGTTCGGGCTGGTCAGCTTGGCAACAAAGCCCGGATCCTGCAGGMCCAGTTGGCTGGAAATCAACAGGCCCATATAGGGCTCGTATTGCGAGCCGTAGACATAGGAGTCGTTGCGGCTCAAGTCTTCGCGGACGTAGAACCCACCGACCAACCAGTTGATCGAGGGTGTGGCGCCGGCCAGGCGGATTTCCTGGCTGAAGGTCTTGAAGCGGGCGTTGAAGTCGCCATTGTCCTTACGATACAGAATGTCGGCGCCGGAATAGTCGAGATCCTGGCCATTGGTGGCCTTCCAGTCGCGAATGCCGGTGATGGCGGTCAGGGTCGAGTCGAAGAAGTCGGGCAGTTTCAGGTTGGTTTCGATTGAGACGCCGCCGTCGCGCACGACCTGGTGGGTGTCGCGGTTGGAATAGGCAAGACGCGCGGACGGATCTTCGCTGCCATGATGAGCAATGCCATTGCCGCCGGCCAGCAGGTTGATAATGTCCGCGGTGCTGGGCGAGGCAGGCACCTTCGTTTGGACAGCGACGCAGCAATATTCGTCACGGTGGCTGAAATCGCTGATGACGCGGATATCGAGATCTTCGTTTGGCGTGAACAGCAATTGGCCACGGATGGTGGAGAAGTCCTGGTCCTGGTCGGATTTCAGGGTGCGCGGGCCGACGCCGGTATTGACGTTGGTGTAACCGTCATGTTTGCGCTGGGCGATATAGAGGCGGCCTGCCACGGTGTCGCCGGCGATCGGACCGGTTACCGAGGCCGAATAACCCTGGGCGCCATAATTGCCGAAGGTGGCCTCGCCATCGGCGCCGAAGGTGAACTGCGGCTTCTTGGTAATGATATTGATGACGCCAGCCGAGGTATTCTTGCCGAACAGCGTGCCTTGCGGGCCCTTCAGGACTTCGATGCGCTCCATCTCGCCGAGATCTTCGAAGCCGACGCCGTTGCGCGGACGATAGACGCCGTCGATGACCACACCGACCGACGATTCGAGACCGGGATTGTCACCGACCGTACCGACGCCGCGGATGCGGGCAGTGGTCAGGGTCTCATTCTGCGTCGAGGTCACGGTCAGGCCGGGAGTCAGAATCTGCATGTCCTTGATGTCGTGGACACCGGCGTCCTGCAACAACTTTGCCGACAGGGTGGTGACGACGATCGGCACGTCCTGCAAGCGTTGTTCGCGCTTTTGCGCCGTGACGATGACGACAGTGGTGTCGTCCGCAGCGGCGGCCGGGGCCGTGGTGTCCTGAGCCATGACGGCAACCGGCAGAGCGGCCAGCAGCGCCGAGCCCGCCACGCCGACCATCAATTGAGTTACACGACGGCTGTTGAGTAATTGAGTGGCGTTTCGCATTTCTTTCCCTTAGGTAACCTGCTTGAAGATTATATTTTTTGCTTCTGCAACCGGCCGACAACTGCAATCCGGCGATCGGCAAAGCCTTAACACATGACGTTTACGGAAACAAATGCTGTTTACGGCCAGAATGCGGCGCAACATAACCTTGAGCCTTTTTGGCGCCCCTTGCCATTTTTAAACCATCCACTCCCTGAAGATTTACTATATCCTATTGAATTGGGTAAATTATTTTCTCATTCCCTTAGGGAAATTTTTTTCAAGTGTTTATTTGCTGCGTCTGCGTTGAGCACAAGCATTGACGCAAGGACAACGCCACATTTTACCGTGAAATCGGTCGGTTTTTCACAACTTTGAACGGCCGAAAAGGGCACAAACCGGCTCATTATGGCGGCTATGGCGCATAAAAGACACACCTCGCGCGGATGGCGAGCAGGCGGCCCCTTGCCGCCATCATGCAAAAGCTTCATTTAGGTGTGGTCTTCGTCCGCTTCAAAGTGAGTACCGTTCATGAAACCCGCCTTAGTTGCATTAACTCTTTTGTTGCCAACGATAGCCTTTGCCCAGCCGTCACCGCCCATCGTCGGTGGCTTCGGACCGGCCGCGGTCGACGACCCGGGCGTCAAGGCTGCGGCGGCCTATGCTATTTCGGTGGCGCCCACCCCGGCCAAACTGAAAGAGATCGTTTCAGCGCGCCAGCAGGTCGTCGCCGGTATGAATTACAGCCTGTGTCTGCGCGTCGTATCGCCGAAGTTCGGGCTGTTCAAACACGGCCGCCTGGTCGCCGCCAAAGTTTATCACGATCTCCAGGGCCACTACCAAGTCACCTCGTGGGAAGAGGTCAAGGTCTGCGATTGATGTACCGCCCTGCTCCGCGCCTGGCCGACAGCCCGCTCGCCCTGCACGACGCGGTCGCCGCCGCCGATTTTCCGCAAACCATCCTGCGTTACCGCAATCACCGTGCTGCCGCCTCGGTCGGTCTGGACGGCCTGAGTGACGCCGACTGGCTGGCGCATTTCGGCCGGTTTCTCCCCCTGCCGGACAATCAGCCGGTGCCCCTGGCCCTGCGTTACCACGGCCATCAATTCCGCCACTATAATCCCAATCTCGGCGACGGGCGCGGCTTCCTGTTCGCCCAGATGCTCGACGATCAGAACCGTTTGCTCGATCTCGGCACCAAGGGCTCCGGCAAGACTCCGTGGTCGCGCGGCGGCGACGGCAAGTTGACGCTTAAGGGCGGGGTGCGCGAAGTCCTGGCCACCGCCATGCTGGAGGCGCTGGGCGTGCCGACCAGCAAGTCGTTCTCGCTTATCGAAACCGGCGAAGCTCTGTTTCGCGGCGACGAACCCTCGCCGACGCGGTCATCGGTCCTGGTCCGGCTGTCGCACAGCCATGTCCGCTTCGGGACCTTCGAGCGGCTGGCCTATCACAACGAGGTCGAGACCATGCGCGATCTCGTCACCTTTGTTGTCGAGAACTATTATCCCGAGGCCGACGGCGCCGCCGGCCTGTTCGACGCCGTGGTGTCCAGTTCGGCTCGGCTGGCGGCGCGGTGGATGGCGGCGGGGTTCGTCCACGGCGTGCTCAATACCGATAATATGAACATCACCGGCGAGAGCTTCGATTATGGTCCCTATCGCTTTTTGCCGCGCTACGATCCGAATTTCACCGCCGCCTATTTCGATCAAACGGGGCTCTATGCCTATGGCCGCCAGCCCGATACGGCGTTGTGGAATCTGGGGCAGTTGGGCCGTTGCCTGACCCTGGTCTGCGACAGCGAGCCCCTGATCGCCAGCCTCAACAGCTATGGCGAGCGCTATACGCGGGAGCTTGGCCTCGCTATCTGCCGGCGCCTGAACGTCAAGTCACAAGGCGACGAAGAGGCCCTGGTCAAGACAACGTTCGCGCTTCTCGACGATGTGCGAACAGATGGCAGTTTCGAAGCGCTGTTCTACGACTTTTTCGGCGGCATCCAACGCGGGCCGCGGCGTTACGAAGGTCCGCCGTTCGAAGCGTTCAAGGCAGTGTTGGAGGGCTACGAAGTCGACGACGCGGCCAAACTCGACCATCCGCGCTTTGCGCAAGCCGAGCCCGAAACCCTGCTGATCGATGAGATCGAAGCGATCTGGGCGCAGATCGCCATCGAGGACGATTGGTCGCCGTTCAATGCCAAGTTGGCGGCGATCGAAACCTACCGCCAGGCTTTGGGACTGAGTTAAGCGACCTTTTGGCCGGTTTCCGCGGTGACGAAATCGTGCAGAGCCTGTTCCATGGCGTCGAGCTTGCCGTCGCTATCAATGCGCCCATGCAGCCATTCGACCGCCCCAGGTGTGACGACAGCAGCGACCTCCTCGGCGTTGTCGTCCTTTTTGCGGCCACGGAAAACGCCGGCAAAACGGTTGATAACGCGCCGGATACCCAGTTCCGCATAGACGTCGTAGGGATTTTCGTGCTGTTCGTCCCTGAGCGACAGATAGTGGCGCTGAACTATCAGGTGATTGCCGACGGCCTTGACGAACAGGTCCTGCCACGAGGGCGCGTTGTCGGCACCGAGCGTTGCGTCCTTGAGGCGGAACAGCATGTCGGCCTCGGCCGTCGAGACGACATAGGCGCCGTCGCCGCCATTGGCAAAGATCATGCGGCGCAGCAGCTCGACCTCGATGGCATTGATGCTGCCCTTTTCCAGACGGCCGCTGCGTGTGGGCCCGTCGCCCATCATGACGGCGGTCTCGACCTGGCGCAGGCCATAGGTACGCAACGAGTCCGGCACGCTGTCGGTGGTTTCCATCAGTTTGACCAGGAGTTCCAGCTCGCTCAAGCTATCGACGCGGCCGTCGCGATCGATGGCGGCCATCAACCAGGCCGCCTTGGCGTCATCGACATAGCCTGTCGGCTCTTGCTGACGCACGACATAGTCGACCATGACCTCGACGAAGAAGTCCATCCATTCGCGCGAGCGGCGGTCACAGGCGGCATTCAAGGCCATGATTTGATCGGCTTCGTCCGGCGTGATCGTGCCGTCGGTCCATACTACGCGGCGTATGCCTAAGGTTTCGTCGGCGGTGATGGTACGCTTGGCACTCAGGCTGGCAACGAGATCGTCAAGGGCAACGGACATGGAAGGTTTCCTGTGAAATGTCCGTAGACGCTATCACACAGCTCTTAAATCGCCGTGTGAGAACAGGGTTTGGAAAGCGTTAAAGCACCGAGCAGTTGGTGATCTGGCTGAAATGTTCCAAGGCATAGCCGCCGACCACGCTGGTGCCGAAGCGGTCGAGTTCCGGAGACCAGACCGCGATGGCCGCCTGGCCCGGCACCACCGCGACAATACCGCCGCCAACGCCGCTTTTCGCCGGCAAGCCGACGCGATAGGCGAATGAGCCGACGGAGTCATAGATGCCGCAGGTCAGCAAAAGTGCGTTCAACCGCCGTGTCAGGCGTTCCGGAAACACCGTCTCCTCAATGATCGGCGAGAAGCCGCCCTTGGCCAGCGGCAGCATGGCGCGCGCCAATTGCCGGCAACTGACCTTCAGGGCGCACTGGCGGACATAGGCCGTCACCACTGCCTCGACATCGTGCGTAATGGTGCCGAAGGAACGCATCAGATTGGCGATAGCGCGGTTCTTGTGGGCGGTCAGGAGTTCCGATTTCGCGACATCTTCATCAATATCCAGCGGCGTACCGGCGAGATAGCCGGTGAAATCGCGAACCAGGCCGGCCGGATCCTTGACGACATTCATCAGGATATCGGTGACGGCCAGGGCGCCCGGATTGATAAAAGGATTGCGCGGCACACCCTCCTCTTCCTCAAGCTGGGACAGATAGTTGAACGGCGTCCCCGAAGGCTCCTTGCCGACGCGCGTCCACACCTCGTCGCCGATGCGGTTGAGCGCCAGGCCGAGCGCGAACAGCTTGGTGATGCTCTGGGCCGAAAACGGCTCGTCACCGTCGCCAATGACATATTCACCGGCCTCGGTGACGACGGCCATGCCGAACTTCTTCGGATCGACGCCGGCCAGTTGCGGAATGTAGTCGGCCGGCTTGCCCTTGCCGAAATGCGGTTTGACCAGGACGGCGACCTCCGCCAGCACGTCGTCGATGGACAGGCCTTGCTTCACGAAGAACTCGACCGGGAACTGGACTTGCCGTCATCCAGGGTTTCGATAAAGCCCAATGTATCGAAGACCAGTTTGGTGATGTCGGCGATGATCTGATTGCGGCCATCGGCATCGAGCTTGCCGCCCGAGGTGTAGATCGACAGGAAGATCGGCGGCTTATTGGGCGGCCAGATCACCGCGACATCATTGACGGCGCCGTTTTCGCCGGTTCCGGTCTTGTCGCCGACGATCCAGCCCGCCGGCACGCCGGCACGGATACGCTTGTCGCCGGTGGAACAGGCGATCATCCACGCCTTCAGCCTGTCCAGGCTGTCGGGTTTCAGGACCGTGCCGGTATAGACGGTCTGCAACAGGGCGCTCATCGCCGCCGGTGTCGTGGTGTCGCGCGGATCGCCGTCGACATTGGTGTTGAGGCTTGGCTCGTTGCGGTCGAAGCGCGTTATGGGATCGCCGAGGCCGCGCACGAAGTCGGTCAAACCGGCCGGTCCGCCTACCAACGGCAGGACTAGATTGGCGGCCGTATTGTCGCTGACCTCGACCATGGCGGCACACAGGTCGCCCAATGACATTTTGCCCTCGGCGATATGTTTCGTCGTAACGGGAGCGTAGTCGAGCAAGTCAGTCTTACCATAGGCGATCTTCTGATCGAGCTTGAACTTGCCCTGGTCGACGCCTTGCAGAACCGCCGCCGCCAGCACCCATTTGAAGGTCGAGCAGTGAGCGAAGCGCTCTTCCGAATCGATGCTGAACTGGCCATCCTCGGTGCCGTGACCGGTCAGGGCGTTGAGCCCGACACGGCCGCCATGGCGCGATTTGATCTCGGCCAGGCGTTGGGCGAACCCAAATGCCTTGGTGACTTTTTCCGAGCAGCCGGCCAGCGCGAGAGCGCCGCCTGCCGCCAATATACCCCGCCGCGACCACATTATTGTGCGGCCTTGGTGTCGGCCCCAGATTCAGTCATTGGCGCATTGGCGCCGATATGCGAATCCAGCCAGTCGAAGACGGTCTTGTGCCACTTCATCGAATTCTGCGGCTTCAGCACCCAGTGGTTTTCATCGGGGAAATGGAGGAATTCCGACTCGATGCCCTTGGACTGCAAGGCCGTAAACGCGCCGATGCCTTGCTCGACCGGAATACGGAAATCCTTGTCGGAATGGACGATCAGCATCGGCACGGACCAATCCTGAACGTGGAGAGCCGGGTTGAACTTGTCGAAGGCGGCCGGGTCGGCGAAGGCATTGGCGCCGTGTTCCCAGTTCTCGAACCACTGTTCCTCGGTCGTGAAGCCCATCGAGCGGGCGTCGAAAACGCCGTCATGGCTGACGATGCACTTCCACGGTTCCTTCCAGTTCCCGGCGATCCAGTTGGCCATGAAGCCACCATAGGAGGCGCCAAGTGCGCACGCGCGGTCACCATCGAGGAAATCGTACTTGCCGAGCGCCGCCGCCCAGCCCTTTTGCAGGTCTTCGAGCGGACGATCGCCCCAGTGCTGGGAGATAGCGTCCTCGAAGGCCTGACCGTAGCCGGTCGAGCCGTGGAAATCGATCATGACGACGGCATAGCCGGCGCCGGCATAGGTTTCCGGGTTCCAGCGGAACGACCAGCCATCGCCGAAGGAGCCCTGCGGCCCGCCGTGGATGAGGAAGGCGACGGGGTATTTTTTGCCTTCGACATAACCGGCCGGCTTGACGACATAGCCGTGGACGTCGTCACCGTTCCAGCCCTTGAAGGTGAACTGCTCGTACTGGCCCATTTCGAGGCCGGTCAGGTTGCTGTCGACCGCCGTCAGGACGGTGGCGCCGTCATCGACCGTGGCGGCGCCGGGCTTGGCGGCGTACAACAGGGCCGGATGGGTCAGCGAATCCTGGGTGAAGACAAAGCCTTTCGGCGTCTCGAAGACGGCGCCCATATGGCCGGCGCGGCTCATAGCCGTGACCTTGCCGGTCTTGACATCGATGCGGAACAGGCGCTCCAGGCCGGTGTCGCCGGCGGTGACCAGAAGGCTCTTGCCGTCCTTCGCCCATTTCATATCGTCGACGCTGCGGTCCCAATCGGCGGCCAGGTCGGTGACCTTGCCCGAGGCATCCATCAGCTTGAGGCCGAAACGGTCGGCTTCGAAGCCCGGGCGCTTCATCGCCTTATAGGCAACTGTCTTGCCGTCGGGCGAGACGCGCGGGCTGGCGTCCCAGGCCTTGTTGTCGGGCGTCAGGTCGGTGATCGGCCCGCCGGTCAGGGGTACGCTATAGACGTCGAAATTGGTGCTCCACGGCTCGGTCGTACCGGCCTCGCGGGCGGAGAAATAGACCGTCTTGCCGTCGGGCGAAATGGTATAATCGCCCTCGTCGCCGAACGGCTTGGATGGGACGTCGCCGTCATACCCGTCGGTCAGGGCGACCGGGGCCGCCCCGGCTGCAAGGGGAACGTAGAACAGGTGGTTGCGCGTGCCGTCAGCCCAGGTGTCCCAATGGCGAACGAAGACCTTGGTATAGACATCGCCCGATGATTTGTCGGCCTTACGATCGGCATTCTTCTTGACGGTGCAGGCAATTTCGTCGCCCTTGCATTCCGGGAAGACGGCCAGGGCGATGACAGCGGCCTTGCCGTCCGGCGTGATCTGATAGGCCTGGACGTCGAGCGGCAGGTCAGTCAGCTTGGTAGCCTTGACGCCGGCAATGTCAGTCTTCCACAATTGCGCCGTTTCGCCGCCGCGCGACGACAGGAAATAGATGGTCTGGCCGTCGGGGCTGATCTGGGCGTCGGAAACGCCGCCTTCGCTGATCGCCAGCTTGACTTCCGGCTTGGCCGGCTGGGTCAGGTCCTTCAGCCACAGGGTGGTGACGCCCTTGTTATTCGGCATATCGGTGGCGCGCACGGTGAAGATGGCATAGTGGCCGGCAGCGTCGACGCCGGGCCCACCCAGCCGATCGAGCATCAGCATGTCCTGGTAAGTAAAGGGCTTTTTCGCCTCTTGAGCATGGGCGGCGCCAAGGGCCACCAACGACATGGCGCCGGCCAGCAGCAGGGATTTCAGGGACATTTTGGAGGCGTTTCTTGGTGCGCTTCTTGGTGCGTTTCTGGGCATGGTGCAACCTGTCTCGTTTGTTACGAATTGCTTACCGTTAAAGCCCTCTTTGGCGCCAGAGTCGAGAGATTAGTCGAGAGATTAGTCGAGAGATTAGCACTACCAGACGATATGACTGAGCAAGGCTGCATCATTGGCAGCCACGCCGACCACGGTGATCGTATTGCCGCCGCCGAAATCGATGACCGCCCCTTGCGCGCCTTGGGTGACGGTATGGCTGACGGCATTATAGGCGTGGACATTGATGGTGTCCGTGCCGTCGAAATCGGTGACGAAGTCAGCGCCGCTGCCCGGGCCGAACATAAACAGGTCGACGCCGGTGCTGCCGGTCAGATGGTCGCTGCCGGCGCCGCCGTTGAGCGTATCATTACCGCCGCCTCCGTTCAGCGTATTGTTGCCGCTATTGCCATTAAGCCCATTGGCTTTGGAGTTCCCGGTGGCGTTGATCGCTGCCGAACCCGTCAGGGTCAGGGTTTCGACGAAGCGGCCGCTCAGCGTATAGGTCACGGACGCAAAGACGATATCGGTACCGTCGCCGTCGTTTTCGACGACATTGTCGCCGGTATTGTCGACATAGAAGGTGTCGTTGCCGCGGCCGCCGGCCACGGTGTCGGCGCCTGTCCCGCCGTCCAACACATTGGCGCCGGATCCCCCGGTCAGGGTATTGTTGAGGGCGTTGCCGGTGCCGTTGACATTACCGCCGCCGGTGAAGGTCAGATTTTCGACATCGCGCCCGGCCAAGCTGTAGTTGACCGAAGCCTTGACGGTGTCCGTCCCCTCGCCGCTGGCTTCGACGACATTGTCGCCGGCATTGTCGACGATATAGATGTCGTTGCCGGCATGGCCGGTCAGGGTGTCGGCGCCGTAACCGCCGTCCAGGACATTGTTGCCGTTATTGCCGTTCAACGCATTGATCTGAGAATTGCCGGTGGCATTGATATTGGCCGAGCCGGTCAAGGTCAGGGTTTCGACAACGCGGCCCGCCAGGGTGTAGCTCACTGAACTGAAGAGGGTGTCATTGCCCTGGTCAGCGGATTCGACGACATTGTCGCCGGTATTGTCGACATAATAGGTGTCGTCGCCCTTGCCGCCACTCATGGTGTCGGCGCCGGTCCCGCCATCCAGGATATTGGCCGCGGCATTACCGGTCAGCGCATTGACCAGGGCGTTTCCCGTGCCGTCAATCGCAGCCGATCCGGTCAGGACCAGCTTTTCAACATCGTTTGTCAGGATGTACGAAATGGCCGCATTGACGGTATCGCTCCCCTCGCCGGCAAAATCGACCACCCAGTCGCCACCATTGTCGACATAATAGGTATCGTCGCCCTTGCCGCCATAGAGGCTGTCCGCGCCGGTGCCGCCGTTTAGGAGATCATTACCGCTGCCGCCGAAGACCTGATCGACGCCGGCATTGCCATAGAGCTTGTCGTTGCCGGTCAGTCCGATGATCGCATCGGCATTTCCCGATCCGTTGATCGTGTCGTCGACCTGGGAGCCGCGGACATAGCCGCCGGCGGCGATGGCGGTAAAGGTGAAGCTGTTGCTGCCGGGGATATAAGCCCATGACGCATATTGCGTGCCGTCCTGGGCATTGCTGCCGTAGAGGTGCTGGATAGCGGCGATGTCGAGCGCCTGCAGATGCTGGGGGCCGTTTGGTTGCTGGGTCATGATGGTGTCGGTGCCGTTGTCGCTCGCCAGCACCTCATTGTGGTCGACGTTCGAGGCCCAGTTCATGAAATCTTCGGTAGGGTGTTTCAGGCCGAGCGCGTGGCCGATCTCGTGCAGCATCAGGCCGTAGTTGAAATCGCCGCTGCCATCCGCCGAGTCGCTGTTCAACAGGATGTGACCGACGACATCGAAACCGCCATCGAGGAAATGCGGATAGCTGAAATAGTTCCAGTCGCCGAAGGGATAGAAACCAACACCGTCACGGCCGTCGAAACCCGTACCGGAGAAATCGTAGCTGGAGAAGGTGATGTCGGACTGACCGTAGGGCACCTCGACGAAGGTAATACCGCTGGCGTCGGCCCATTCCTTTAGAGCGGCGCGCGCCATGGTCTGCTGTTGCGCGGTCAGGGCCTGGAAGGTGGCGAAGGCCGGTGAGCCCAGAACCGAAACATCGGTTGGCGGCGCCGTGGTGGCGAAGGCAAAGGTGATGACGGTGGGATTATTGCTGAGTTCCAGCCCGTTCCACGAATCGCCGGACATCAACGCAGTGTAGTCGGTCACGGTCGGCATGGTGATTTCGCCTTTTTTGGTCCCCCGCAAGGGATGGCAAAATTACGCCGTTACCCGAAAGCCGTCAAGCGGTGGCCAGGGCCTCGCTGGCCAGAAGTTTTCGCAAGGACTCCATGGTCGCCACGGTTTCCTTGGGCAGTTTCATGCGCCACAGCGGGGTCATCAGCTTGGCCAGGAACGAATGAGGCGTGATTTCGATGCGATGAGTCAGATGGGTGCCGGTCGGCGTCTCTTCCATGCGAAAGTCGACATTCACCATCATCATCTTGTCGTAATATTTGTAGCTGAGCAGCCTGTCCTGTTCCAGCGCGACGATAACCCCGTCCATCAGGCCGTGCTTGCCGCCCTGGCAATAGGCGTAGCGCATCTTGTCGCCGACCTTGCTGGGACCGCTACTCTGTTTGCCGAGGCCCTCGCAACGCTTCAACCACAGGGGCGCCTTGGTGTAGTCGTCCAGCAAGGTATAAACCTGGTGCGGCGACTGCGGCAGCTCGATCCCGTGTTCGAAGACAATAGCCATGAGCGAATCCGTGCAAGGACGATTTGACAAGCGAAGCGGACAAGAGCCTAACATAGCGGCCGCAACTGACAAGAGCTTTACCGTGCCGCCAACGCCGAAACGCCTGCTAACCTTCCAGTTCATCACCTATTTACGGCAAAAACCGCAATTCCTGGTGGCACTCGGCCTCGGGATCGCCGTCCTGGCYGGGTGCGCGGTATTTACACACCTGCGAATCGTTACCGACATCCTGCTGGCCTGGAACACATTTACCGTCTTCTACCTGGCCATCGGCATCAAGGCGATGTTGACCGCCGATCATGAAACCCTGCAGGCCCACGCCCACCTCTATGACGACGGCGAGCGCACCATCCTGATTTTCTCGATCCTGGCGGCAGCGCTCGGCATAGTCGGCATCGTCGCCGAGCTGGCGACCGGCAACTCGGTCACCGGCGCCGTCAAGGCCTTTCATATCGGCCTGGCCGTCCTGACCCTGATGTCGTCATGGGCCTATATCCACCTGTCGTTCGCGTTCCATTACGCCCACGGCTTTTACGTCCAGCGCGAGGGCAAGACCGGCGGCTGCCTGATCTTTCCCGGCACGGACCAGCCGAACTATTCGGACTTCCTCTATTTTTCCTATGTTATCGGTACGTCGGGCCAGACGGCGGACGTCGATTTCGCCAGCACCGCCATGCGCCGCATCGGCCTGGTTCACTGCGTCGTGTCCTATGTCTTCAATGCGGCGGTGCTGGGCCTGACGATCAATATCGCAGCATCGCTGATAGCAAAATAATTTCGCGTAACCGTGTAACCGATCTGTTTACCGCGGCGTATTACCCTGAGAGATAACAGGGGCATAGAACATGTCGATCGGTACAGATTATCCGCATCCGGTGAACGTTAACGGTTTCAGTTGCAAAAACTGCACCGATGTCGATTACGCCAAGAAACATATCGACCCGGCCCATCCCAAGGCCGGCCCTTACGGCGTCAACGCCAAGGACGATCCGACCTTGAAAACCCAGGCGGCGTTCAAATTCGACGGCGCCTTGAAGGGCGCATCCGATGCCGCGGATACAGGCCTGACAACTCAGCAAACGACCGCACCCGGTCGAAGCGTCAATATCCTGGCGTAAAAAAGCCGCGCCGCCGTTTCCGGATGCGCGGCTTTCCTTATCCATCATCCAAATTTTAGAACGACTTATTGAACGAGATCACCCCCGTCTGATCGCGTTGCGAGTCGGAGCCGAACGTGCCGCGATACTGCGCCTGAAGGGCAAAGCCAGCAATGTGGGTCGTCAGGCCGATACCGACCAGGACGCCCGGCGAACCGACCTTGCCCATATCGGTCGCGAAGGGTTGCGCCGTGTTGTTGATCAACTGTCCGCGCAGGTCGCCTTCGGTGCCGCTGATCACGGCTTCGTAGCCCAGCACCCCGCTCAGGCTGACGCCGTCGCTGACCTTGCCGGCGGCGCGCAGCTCGACCGCGCCCGAGGTCGCCGACACCTTGCGGTCATCGAACTTCACGCTGGCCAGTGGGCCGTTTTCGCTGAAGCCCGACATCTGGGCGCCGGCATAGGATAGTCGCGCCACCGGGGTGACGACCCAGTTGCCGAGATCATGGTCGATCCCGGCTTGCACCGACGCTGAGTACGACGTCGTATTGATATTATTGGCCTGCTCGGTGATCGGGCCAACCATGGTCGCGCGCTTGTAGCTGCTATAGGCGCCGACCCCGACGCCGCCCTGCAAGGTGACGAAGACGGGACCCGGGCGCCAATCGATACCCGCGTCGACGCTCAGGTCGACCGGCTTGGCCTCGACCATAAAGGCCTTGGATTCGCCGGTCATGGCCGTCAGGCCGATGCCGAAGGCCATGTCATTGCCCATGCCGGTAACGGCGCCGGCGCGGAAACCACCGACCGTGTAGTCGTAGGCCTTTTGATCCATGGCAGTCGCCGTGGTGCCGATGACGGTTTGCAGGGCGATCGACTTGTCGCGCGAACCCTGGGCGCCGACCACTTGCACGAAATAGCCCTTTTCGCCTTCACTGCCCTTGGCGGCGTGAAGGATGCCGGCGATCTCTCCCTGGTTCGAGCGCCGGGTATTGTAGGATTCATCGGCAAACATGCCGACACCTTCGGTCAGGGTCGGCGTATAAAGATATTGCGCCGCCAGCTTCGCCACCAGCTTGTGACCCGCCGCCGTCGGGTGGACGCCATCCCAGAACAGGTAGGTATTGCGCGTATCCTGAGAGCCGGTGACGCACGCCATGACATTGATACAGGCATGGCTGACGTCCGAGAAGCCGAAGGCCGCCGGATTGGCGATGATGGCGCCAAAGGCCGACTTGATATCGACTTCGATGATATTGGTGTCGGCATGGGCGGCCGCGACCGCGTGCAGGCCGGTGTCGAGCGCCGTGTTGAAGACGGTCGTGCTGTAGGACGACAGGGTCGAGGCGTCGGCATTGGTGTTGAATTGCGGCGTGGAGCCGAGGTCCGGCAGGTTCATGACGATGATCGTCTTGGCGCCGGCGGTAGCCAATTGGCCGACCTGGGCGCTGACATTGGCGGCGGCCGAGCCGGAAACGCCGGTCATATAGGCCGCGGCCGTCGAAGGGTTCGACGCGGCGGTCGGCAGCCCCTGGAAGATGTCATTGGCGCCGGCCCACATGCTGGCGACGTCGTTCGCCCCAAAGGTGCCGCCGTGGCCGAGGAAAGAAGCCAGTTGCACCGGCGTGCCCGGTGGGCTGGCGACGGCCGTGTCGGTGCGCGAACCGCCGAACGCCAGGTCGATACTACCCGAAGTATAGGACGTGGCCGTGAAAAAGCCCTGCATCGAGCCGGCCAGATATTCGGCGAAGACCAGGTCATTGGTGAAGCGGTGATTATAAGGCGCCGGCGGGGTCGTGCCACCGGTCGCCATATACAAATTGCCGTTGTCGGTGAGGCTGTCGCCGAAGGCCACGAGGCGGTTATATTCCTGAGCCTGGGCCGCCACCGGCAGCAGGCAGGCGGCGCCTGCGAGAAGCGCGAGTTTAAGTGATGTTTTCATAGGTCCCTGCAAGACGTTTTTTTGTCGTTATAGTGGAGTGCAGAGACTAGAAGTGTTGCGGTAATTAGCAAGATTTCCGCAGCGGCAGGCGCCGACGTATTTTGTTATGGTGTTACAAATCTGTCGCACGCCGGAGCCTCGTGCCCGACCTAGGGCGGCTTTTCAGCCTACGGCATTTCCGAGAAACTGGTCGGCATCAGCCAGCCCATATCGTCATGGCGCAGGCTTTCGCTCACACTGAGCCTCGAGGCGCATAGCGGACATTCGTCCAGCGTCTCCTGCGCCGTCAGACCGTGATCGATCGCTTCCATGATGCATTTGATATGTTCAGCCTGACTGTCCATGACCCGCCTCCTTGACGCGCGGAATGGTGAAGACTCATTAGGGCTTAATTCGCAAGCGGCCGGAGTTGTCGTACCGGCGATCCGGTTGCAAGCCTTAGCCATATATATGGAGACTGAGTCCGATTTGTGCAACGCACAACCCTGTTATTAGGAGGTGTTCGGAGCAATGCCGATAACAGGATTTCGTTCCGGCGGTACGGCGCCGTAACCGCTCGTAACATTTTGGCCCTCCGTCACCATAATCTTGCCGCGTACGACGCCAATCCTCGTGCCGTTATCGTCGCATGAGGTGAGCCATGAACATCGTCAAATTGACCGTCCTGCCCTGGTTGATCATCGGCCTGGCAACCGCGCCGGCCCTCGCCGACAGCCAGACCCTGCGGCAGAAATTCCTCGCCCACATGAAGGCGAAATCCGCCGAAGCCCAGCCCGTCGATCCGACGCAATATGTCGCCGGCGCAACGCAAGAAACCCTGTCCTATGGCAGCGCACCGGCGCAGACCATCGAAGTCTATGCCCCGCCTCATCCGGACCATGCCCCGATCATCGTCATGGTGCACGGCGGCGGCTGGCGCATCGGTGACAAGAACAGCCCGGGCGTCGTCGACAACAAGCTGAAACATTGGTTGCCGCAGGGTTTTATCATCGTCAGCGTCGATTACCGCATGTTGCCCGAAGCCCAGGTTGACACCCAGGCCCGCGACGTGGCGCAGGCCCTCGCCTATGTCCAGACCCACGCCGCCGATTGGGGCGGCGATCCGGATCGACTGATCCTGATGGGCCATTCGGCGGGCGCGCATCTGGTGGCGCTGCTGTCAGCCGATCCGGCTCAGGTCGCGGCGCAAGGCGGCCTGCCCTGGGCCGGCACTGTGGTGCTGGATAGCGCGGGACTGGATATCGCCCAAGTCATGGGGCAAAAACATATGCGGCTCTATGACGATGCCTTCGGCAGCGATCCCGCCTATTGGGCCACGGTGTCGCCCTCGGCGCGGCTGAAATCCGATGCCGTCCCGATGATGCTGGTCTGCGCCCTGAAGCGGCCGGACGATTCGTGCGGCCAGGCCCAGGCTTTTGCGCTACAGCTCAAGGCCATCGGCCAGGACGCGCCGGTGTCGCAACAGGACCTGACCCATATGGAGGTCAATAAGAACCTCGGCCTGCCCGGAGCCTATACGGACGCCGTCGATGCCTTTATCGCGGCGCGCCTGCACTGACGCCCTTAAGAGTTCAACAGCTTCTGGCTCTGGGCCGCGCAATATTGCTTGTAGAAGCTGACCGTGTCGTCGCCGGCGTCATAGAGCGTCTGCATATCCCCGGTCAGTTGATTGTCGACATAGTCGTTATAGGTCTTGCCGTTGCTGGTAATGGCCAACTGTATCCACGCCTTGCCCAGGGCCAGGTAACCCTTCTGGTCGTCGCTTCCCGCCGTCGCCGTATAGGCGCCGCCCATCATCGAGGCGGCGCAGACCTCGGCCCACTGCGTACTGCCTTCTTCCGGCGTCGCCTTGGCCTTGACCTGGCCGGCATCCATCGCCGAAGCGGCCGACGCCAATGACAATGCCAGCGCCACGCCGGCGCCAAATGCGAAAATTCTCGAATGGCTCATCGTAACTGTCCCCTGATCTGCGCATTTGCGCGGACGGCAGATTAAGCCGGAACGCGGTTATGCACACCCCCTGAACGGGGGGCTCGGGCAAAATTGCCGTTACGGCAATAGGCCCACAAATTGGTACCGGCCGTTATCGCGAGGCATTGCGCAACTCAACGACAAGACGGTCGAGAAGCACGGAGCCGGAATCGTCCCCCTCGAGGGCTTCCGTAACGCGTTCAACAATTTGCTGAAATTTCGTTTCGTTGATAAGATCATGACCGAATTGATCGGCAAGTATGTTTTGAACCAGGGCGCGGCGCAGTTGGTGGTCGGACACGGTGTCGATGGCCGCTAAAGCTTTCAGGTTATCAATCCCGGTTGATTTGGCGTCTCGCGCGGAATCCTTACGTCCCGAGGTGGCGGTTTTCGCACGCTCAAGCAATCGCTCTCGCAACACCACGACCAGTCGATCAATCTGAGAAATCTGATCCATGCTTTACCACACCCGGTTCGAGAGGTTTTTGAAGTCGTCAACTTTAGTGTTTGGTGTCCTTGAAGCTGTACTGCTTCAATAGGAAGTGAGCGCCAGATTCAACCTCCTGTGCCTCGGCCGGCTCCGTGATGACTTGTGAATCCAGCTTTTCCCGAGCCTGCTGAACGATCAACCCCATATCCTTGTTCATCGGAAGGAGCTCCGTGTTCAACGCTATACCCGCCTCCAACAGAGCTATCGTGCCTACAAAGTCGTCGACAATGAGTTTGTTCAGGCCCTGAACAAACAGATTCAAGGGATTGTCGGAAGGCAGGTTGAGCAGCGGCAGCCACGTCGATTGCGCGGCACGCGCGTCGCCCGATGTCAATTCGAGGAAACCGAGTTGAAATCGCGCGATGGCATAGCCGGGAGCGATGTCGATCGCTTTTTGCATCGCCACACGGGCCTCGGCGTACTGTTCCAGACCGGCCAGCACGGACCCACGTAAAAAATGCAATCGCGTATCGTTTTCGTAAAGTTGAAGCAGTTCGTCGAGGCGCGCCAGTCCTTGCTCGCCGTTCTCCTGTATCTGAAGCAATACGGGTTGCAACAGTTCGTCCGGCGTCATGTCGTTCTCGTCCATCATAAAACTCCTATTTTTCTAACTTGAAACCGGCGCCTGGAGACAATCTGTCTTTTAAGGATTTGAGAGCGGCCCGGTGTATTTGCGACACCCTGCCCTTGCTCAGTCCGAAAGTCTTCGCGACCTGCTCAAAACTCAGCCCATCCAGATAATGGTAACGGATAACCATTTCCTCTTGACGGGACAAATTCGAAATTTCTCCGGTCAGTGACAAAACTTTCTCTTTCCATGCCAGACTTTCGTACGGCGACAGCTTGGTATCGGTCTCGTCCCGGGTGATGTATATGCCGCTGCCTTCGATCATAAAGCCAAGAGCCAGCCCCGTCGCCATTTCAATGAGCGCCGCGGCGGCGATTCCAGCTCTCAAAGTTCGATAAGCCGGTCACACCACGCCAATAAGCTCTGCCGACCCCCCGCTAAATGGGTGAAAATGGGTGAACGAACGCCGACAGGCACTTTCGCCCCCCGGCTAAATGGGTGGAAATGGGTGAACGAACGGCAACAACAGGGTATAAGATTCCATGTTCCAAGCCCCGCCCTTCGACATTACCCCCGAAATCCTCAATTACGTCGGTGCCATCGACGAATTCAAAGGTGCCTGGCGGGCCTCCAAGCCCCTCTCGGCCGACCGATTGGCGGCCCTGGAGCACGCCGCAACGGCCGCTGGCGCGGCGGCATCCCTGCGCATCGAAGGTATCGAACACCCCGACGACCGTGAAATCGCCGCCTATGCCGACGTCCTCGGCCGCATTTTCCGTGACCACGCCGCCATGGCTCTGACCGAGCCTCTGATCGACCGGCTGCATCGCGACCTGCTACCCGACAGCGCCCCAAAAAGCCCCCACGACGGACGCCTCGGCTACAAAACCCAATCCAACGACCTGCCGTCCTTCGATGAAACCGGCGACCCCAGCGGCATCGGCTTCACGACCGCCCCCCCGCTCGATACCCCGCGCCGCATGAGCAACCTGATCACCTCGACCAATACCGAGCTTACCACCCGCGCCCAGCATCCGCTCCTGACCATCGCCCTGTTGGCGATCGGCTTTCTCGAAATCATGCCCTATCAATCCGGCAATGGCCGCTTGAGCCGCGTCCTGGTAACCCTGCTCCTGCTACGCGCGGGCTATACCTATGCGCCCTTCGGCGCGCTGGATGTGGTGCTCGAAAACGCCAAGGATGCCTATTTCCAGTCTATCCTCGCCACCCAGGCCGAACCGACCGACGGACAGCCCTGGCTGACGGTATTCTTCGAAGCCCTGTACCTGCAAGCCGAAGACCTGGCGTTGATCATCACCTAGGACCACAGCCTGCCCCAGGCCTTGCCGGACCTGTCCTTGCAGATCGTCGCCCACGCCGCCACCCACGGCCGCGTCACCGTGGCCGAGATGGCCGCCCTCACCGGCACCAACGGCAACACCTTGAAGGAACACTTCCGCCATCTGGTCGAAACCCGCCACCTGACCCTGCACGGCGCCGGCCGCGGCGCCTGGTATGGGCTAAATTGATCAGACCCTGCCAACGCGTCGAATAGCATTACACCAACGGCGGCCGATTTTGGCGCGCGCCTAAAGCTAAAGCATCTATGCGCGGCCGTTTAGACGAATTTGGACGAATAGCCTTGCCGCGTTAAAACAATGCAACAATCATCGTGAAGGCCTTCACTCACGCATTACCAAGAAATATGGCTCAGGAACGCAGAATCCGTTGCCGACACATTGAGCACGGTAATTGTGTCACCATTGCCGAAATCGATCACAACATCGCTGCCGGACTGAGTCAGCGTGTGGGCTACGGCGTAATAGGCGTGGACATCGATAGTATCGCCCTGGGCGGCGGAAAAATCCGCAATCGTGTCCAGCCCACTGTTCGCAGAGAAGGTGAATGCGTCGGCTCCGCCCCCTCCGGTCAGGGTATCGCTGGCATAGCCGCCGTTCAATATATTGGCGCCGCCATTCCCGATCAAAATATTGTTGCTGCCGTTACCCGTCGCATTGATGGCAGACGATCCGGTCAGCGTCATATTTTCTACCGAACGGCCCGCTAAACTATAGGAAACCGATGAAAAGATGATGTCGGTGCCTTGCCCGCTGCCGTCTGTGACAACATCGCCGATATCATCGACATAATAGGTATCGTTGCCGGCGCCGCCCGCCATCGTATCCGCGCCGAATCCGCCGTCCAGCACATTGTCGCCGCTGTTGCCATTGAGGGTATTCACCTGACTATTGCCCGTGGCATTGATATTCGCCGTACCGGTCAGGGTTAGGGTTTCGATGAAACGGCCGGTCAGTCCGTAGCTGACGCCGGACAGGATGGTGTCGGAACCCTGGCCTGACGCTTCGACGACGTTATCGCCCGTATTGTCGACATAATAAATATCGTCTCCCGTTCCACCGGTCATGGTATCGGCGCCTGCCGCCCCATCCAGGGTGTTAGCGGCGGAATTACCCGTGAGCGTATTGACCAGTGTATTGCCTGTGCCGTTGATGGCTGTCGATCCGGTGAGAGTTAGATTCTCGACGTTGGCCGCCAGGGTGAACGTAATGGAGGACTGAACCAGGTCCGTGCCTCCACCCGCCTGCTCGATGATGGCGTCGAAGCTGTTGCCAACGACATAGGTGTCATTGCCCGTGCCGCCGGTCATCGTATCTGCGCCAGTCCCGCCATCCAGGACGTTGTTGCCGCTATTGCCGGTAAGGACGTTGTTGGCAGAATTTCCCGTGCCGTTGATGTCGCCGGCGCCCGCCAAGATCAGATTTTCAATATTGACCGCCAGGGTGTACGTAACCGAGGCGGTAACACTGTCCGTGCCTTCCGCGCTGTTCTCAACCACCACATCCGTGGGGCTTTCGACAACATAGCTGTCATTGCCCAGCCCGCCTGACATTGTGTCCGTGTTGCCGCCGCCATCGAGGACGTCATTACCGTCGCCACCGCTCAGGATGTCATTACCGAAGCCGCCGCTCAGCGTATTATTGCCGCTATTGCCGTTCAGCGTATTGTCCTGGCTGTTGCCGGTCGCACTAATATCCGCCGTCCCGGTTAAGGTCAGGATTTCGACATAGCGGCCCACCAGAGTGTAGGTAACCCCGGTGTTGATCGTATCCGTGCCTTGGCCCGATGCCTCGACAACGATATCGGCGACATCGTCAACATAGTAGATGTCGTCGCCCAAACCGCCGGTCATGGTGTCGGCGCCGGCGCCACCGTCGATCACGTCATTGCCGTCTAGACCGCTCAATGCGTTGACCCCACCGTTGCCGGTCAGGGCATTGTCTGATATATTACCTGTGCCGTCGATCGTCGCTGTACCCGTCAGGATGAGGTTTTCGACAGCTGTTGTCAGCGTATAGGTGATCGACGACTGAACAGTGTCGGTGCCTTGCGACGCGGTTTCAGTGACGACATCGCCAGCATTATCGACGATGAAGGTGTCATTACCCAGTCCGCCGATCAGCGTGTCAGCCCCTATGCCGCCGTTCAGGATGTCGTTGCCGTCCGCGCCGTCGAGCGTATTGGCCTGGCCGCTTCCGGTGATGACATTGTCAAGCGCATTGCCCGTACCAATAAGCCCCCCTTCCATGGTCATATTCTCGAAATTGCTGCCCAGCGTCCAATTGACTAGGGCTCGGATGGTATCGGTGCCCTGACCGGCATTTTCGACAGGGATATCACCGGCACTATTGACAAAATAGGCATCGTCCCCGACCCCACCATACATATAGCCGGCCCCGGACAAGAGATCGTCGCCCTCGTAACCGTAGACCGAGTTGCTGCCATGGATTTCATTGTTGATCGCATTACCATAAACAATACCGTTGCCTTCCATGACCACGTTTTCAACATTATCGGGAAGTATATAGTTGCCACTCGCGCAGTATTCGATCCAATCATTGCTGCCTTCGCCGGAATATTCGATGACTACGTCACCAGCATTGCCGACGACATAAGTGTCGTTGCCCTGGCCGCCAGCCAGGACATTCGCGCTTGTGTCAATATTGACATCCCCGCTGACGAGAGTTTCACCGTTGCCCCACAGCAGGTCGTTGCCATCGCCGCCTTCCAATATATCGCTGCCGAGGCCCCCCTTCAGAAGGTTATCCACCTGATTACCGATGATGTGATCATTGCCCGAACCGCCCAAGGCATCTTCAATCAGCGATCGCGTATCACCGTTATACAAAAGGGCGTTGGCGACAATGCCTGGCGCATAGTGCGGTCCGCCGGATACAGGTCTATTGTTGGCCAACTGCCAGGTATTATTTGTGCTCGACCACTCCCCTGGCCTCAAATCGATGGTTGCGTTGCCGGCATAATTGCTGAAATCGTAAGTATCCTCTCCGCCACCGTCCCAAATGGTCCGGAACGTCTTGTTGCCTTCCGGATCGCCCTGGCTTACGCCGTCGACCAGCATCTCACCCGTGTTGAAATTGAAGCCATAGGTCGTGTCGCCACTGCGATAGGTGAAATTGGCACCGTAGAGATATTGCAAGGCGGCGATATCGTCCTGCATATAGGTTTGCGGCTGGTTGAACTGATCACCTTCGAACATGATGCTGTTGTCGGGATCGGAACGAAAGGTCATCAAGGACCAGGCCTGGCCGTCATGGTTGGAGGGCAATGCGGCCGAGCCGTAATGCGGCCCCGGCCCGTCGACAATGCCGGCAGCGGCAAGATCGAAACCGGTATAATCTTCATTCCCGTGTTTCAATCCCAAGGCGAGGCCTATCTCGTGCATGATCGTCGCCATGCCCCAATTGCCCATTTTCGGTGTTGAATAAAAGGGTTGAGCATTTGTGGCACCGGAATTCATCCAGATATCGCCGTCCCAAGGGTCGCTTCCCGGCGCACTGGCTTGGGCACTGTCTAAACCTGCGCTTGTCTGGGAAAAGCGCAGGTTGGCGTGCGTCGTGCTGGTTTCACCAATAAAGTTGAAGGAGAGACCGGTATAGGATGAAATTAGGCCAAAGGCCAACTGAACTGCCGCAGCCTGCGCTGAATTGAAAGGAACCTGGTTCGAAAGAAAGGTCGAGTTGTAGTAGGGGGTTTGATAGACCGAGCCCGTTGTCGGAAAACTGTAGGTCAGGCTCCTAGTCGTTGCCATCCAGGCCGAGCCCATGAGGACGCCATCGATATCCTGGTTACCGCTGAATTCGAAACGGCCCTGAGCGGTGTCATAGGTCTGCGCAATGACGGTTGTCAGCCCCGCGCCCGAAGCCTGCCCGATTCCGCCATTCGTTGCGCCGGCTGTGGACGATGGGAAGTGACCGGCCGCCGCTCTGACCAAACCGCCTGCCGCCAAATTGGCCAGCGCCGGGGATGTCGCCTGGTAAACGGCAACAAAGGCTGCGCCGCTCGGCATCGCGGCATGAAAAGCCAGCGCCGTCGTGTCGGATTGTGCATCCGCGGCGATATTCGAGGTGTCAGCCGAAGCCTTGGAGTCGATAAGGAATTTACGCATGGATCCCCCATATTGCGCAGATAAAGAAATTCGTGCTGTCGAAAAAAGCGTCTCTAAAACGCGCCCCCGCACCCCTGACCATCACATGCCATGTGGCCACCGATTTGCCTAGGGGGAAATGCAACCTCAGCTATTTTATGTGAGCCGCCCAGCCGGCATCTTCGCCTTGGCAATAGGTGCCTTGCCCACAAAACCAATGCATTCGTCGTCGTACAAATTGGGATTTCACTAATATCCAAAACTGCAAAAATTACCTGACTACCGATGGTGCCAGGCCGCAAAAAGGGGCGCCGTCATCACGACACCGCCCGCCTCTCCCCTAACAAATCAGATCGTCCAGATTAGCCGGACGGACGAAGGGTCGCCCCTTTCGCTTCGCCTCCACCACGATCACCTTGCCGTATTTCCGCGGCGCCAGCCGCCCCGCCATCTTGAACCGCGTATCGATCTGCAACTTGGCGCGGGCGACATTGGTCGGGTTGCTGATAAACTCCCAGGCGCTATCCTTGGCCGCCCGCGGCACCATATCCTTGTCGCGGTCGTCGGCAATCTCGACGCAGTCATCCAGCAACATCTCGGCCTGACGCTCGCRCGCCGCGTCATAGGCGTCGCTAAAGTCGGGATAGAGC
>NZ_JBFUDD010000021.1:0-52522 GCF_056404915.1 Asticcacaulis sp. P2_B1
TGGCAATCGGCTGAACGGCTTGGCTGGCAACGACATTCTGATCGGTGGGCTGGGCGACGATACGCTCGATGGCGGAAAAGGTATCGACACTTTGAAGGGCGGCCTTGGCGACGACCGCTATTATCTCGACAGCGCGTCGGACAAGGTCACCGAATATTTCCAGCAGGGCAACGACACCGTCGTGATCAACGGCACCTATACCCTGGGCGCCAGCGTCGAGAATCTGATCATCACAGGCACGGCCGACCGCTTCGGCACCGGCAACAATCTCGACAACCACGTCACCGGCAATGCCGGCAACAATACGCTCGGCGGGGCCGACGGCAATGACACGATCGATGGCGGTCTTGGCGCCGACACCATGCGCGGCGGCCAGGGCAACGACATCTTCATTGTCGATAATGTCAACGACCTCGTCACCGAATATACCGGCCAGGGCACGGACACCGTGTTAAGCTCGGTGAATATCACCCTCGCCGGCAATATTGAGAACCTGACCCTGACCGGCAATACCGGCAGACAGGGCGCCGGCAATGCGCTCGACAATATCATCACCGGCGACACTTCGGCCAATATGCTGTTCGGCAATGACGGCAACGATACTTTGGACGGCGGCGCGGGCGCGGACAATATGTCGGGCGGCAAGGGCAACGACACCTACTATGTCGACAATATCAATGACGGCGTTATCGAGCCCGAGGCAGCCGGCGGCGGCACGGACACGGTCATCACCACCCTTGACTACACCCTGGGCAGCGATATCGAGAACCTGACCCTGGCCGGGACCGCCTTGACCGGCACCGGCAACGCCCTCAACAATATCATTACCGGAAATGCCGGCAACAATAGCCTGGATGGCAAGGCCGGCGCCGACACCCTGGCCGGCGGGCTCGGCAACGACACCTACGCCGTCGACAATGCCGCTGACGCCGTCGTCGAAAACAGCAATGCCGGTACCGACAGCGTCGTCGCCAGTGTCAGCTTTACGCTGGCCAGCAATGTCGAGAACCTGACCCTGACCGGGGCGGCCCTCAATGCCACCGGCAATGCGCTCAACAACAAGCTGACCGGCACCGCCGGCAACAATCTCCTCGACGGCGGCGCCGGCGCCGACACAATGACGGGCGGCGACGGCAACGACACCTATGTCGTCGACAATATCCACGATGTCGTGGTCGAAGCGTCCGCCCAGGGCAATGACACCGTCGTGGCGTCCGTGACCTACACCCTGGGCAATGCCGTCGACGCGCTGACCCTGACCGGCGCGGCCGCCATCGACGGCAACGGCAATGGCCTGAACAATGTCATTATCGGCAATGACGCTGCCAACACTCTACATGGCGGCGGCGGCAATGACCGGCTCAATGGCGGGCTGGGTGCCGATACCCTGGTCGGCGGCACAGGCATCGACGACTACTATGTCGACAATGCCGGCGATGTCGTCATTGAAAATGCCGGTGAAGGCAATGATTCCGTCACCGCGACCATCAACTATACCCTGACGGCGAACGTCGAAACCCTTAGCCTGTCCGGCCCGGGCGCGCTCGACGGTACGGGCAACGACATCAACAATACCCTCTATGGCAATAGCCTCGACAACACACTGAGCGGTGGCGGCGGTACCGACTATCTCTACGGCTTTGCCGGCAACGACCATCTGCTCGGCGGGCAGGATGTCGACTGGCTGCGCGGCGGCGACGGCAATGACGTCCTGGACGGCGGCGCGGCCGGCGACAAGATGGCCGGCGGCCTGGGTGACGACGCCTACTATGTCGACAATAGCGCCGACACGGTCGATGAAAGCGACGGCGGCGGGACCGACACGGTTTACAGCGCCATCGACTACACCCTTGCCGCCGATATCGAAAACCTCGTCCTGACCGGCGCAGCTACCCATGCCACCGGCAACGTCCTGAACAATATGATCGACGGTGGCGCCGGCGCCGACATCATGACCGGCGGCAAGGGCGACGATACCTATATTGTCGACGATGCCGGCGACGCGATCGTCGAACAGATCGGTGAAGGCACGGATACCGCGCGAGCCGCCGTCAGCTATGTCCTCGGCAGTAATGTCGAGAACCTGTTCCTGACCGGCTCCGATGATATCAATGCCACCGGCAATGCGCTCGACAACCTGCTGCGCGGCAATGCCGGCAATAATATGATCGACGGCGTGGCGGGTGTCGATACCGCCGACTACAGCACCAATCAGGCCGTGACGGTCGACCTGTTCGGCGGCACCGCCACCGGCGCCGATATCGGCCACGATACCCTCGCCAATATCGAAAATATTACCGGCAGCGCCTTCGACGATTACCTGACCGGTGACAGCATCGCCAATGTCATCAGCGGCGGCAATGGCAATGACAGCCTGAACGGCGGTACCGGCAGCGACACCCTGATCGGCGGCACAGGCGACGACACCTATTACATCGATAGCGCCGGAGATGCGGTTACCGAGTCCGCTGGTGGAGGCACCGACACGGTCATAACCTCACTCCAGACCTATCGTCTCGGCGCCAATGTCGAAAACCTGGTCATGACCGACTCCAATCACTCCACCGCCACCGGCAATGAACTCGACAATCGCATGACCGGCGGCCTTGGCCGGGACAACATCGATGGCGCCGGCGGCGCCGATACGATGATCGGCGGCTTCGGCGACGACACCTATCATGTCGACAATACTGGCGACGTCATTGTCGAATTCGGCCTTGAGGGCCTCGACACCGTTTATACCACGGTGAACTATACGCTTGGGGCCAATGTCGAAAATCTGATTTTGGAGCCGATTGTCTCGGCGACTAACGGTACCGGCAACGACCTGAACAACCTCATTTTCGGCAATGGTTACGGCAATGTCCTCGACGGCGGTCTGGGGGCGGATCACCTGGTCGGCGGCAGCGGCAACGATACCTATTTTATCGATAATATCGGCGACAGCGTCCTTGAAGTCCGCTTCGGCGGTACGGATACCGTGAAGTCCACCATAGACTATAGCCTGGGGGGCTATGTCGAAAACCTGACCCTGATCGGGTTGCAGGATATTTCGGGCACGGGCAACGAACTGATCAACTTATTGACCGGTAATGCCGGCAATAACAGTCTCTCCGGGCTCGACGGTGCTGATACCCTGGCCGGTGGCGACGGCGACGACACGCTGTCCGGCGATGCCGGTGGCGATACGCTCAAAGGCGGCACCGGCAATGATGCGCTGTCGGGCGGTGACGACATGGATAGCCTCGACGGCGGCGCCGGCGCGGACACCATGACGGGCGGCGCCGGAGACGATACTTACACGGTCGACAGTGTCGGCGACATCGTCAGCGAAAACAGCAACGAAGGGTTCGACGCGGTTTACAGTTCGATCAGCTATGTCATCGGCGTCAATATAGAAAACCTGATTTTACAAGGCTCGGGCAATATTGATGGGACCGGCAATGCCGGCGACAACGGCCTGATCGGCAATAGCGAAAACAACGTCCTCGACGGCGGCGACGGGATCGACAATGTCTTCTACGGCAATGCCGCCACGGCGGTAACCGCCAACCTCGCGACGGGCACCGCGACCGGCGCCGATCAGGGCACCGACACGCTCATCCGCATCGAAAACATTGTCGGCAGTGGCCATGACGATATCCTGACCGGCGATGACAATGTCAATGTGTTGAACGGCGGTTCCGGCAACGACACGATCTCGGGCGGCGCGGGCGACGATACCCTTGTCGGCAGTGATGGCGATGACATCCTGATGGGCGGCACCGGTCATGACACCCTCGATGGCGGCAATGGTAATGACAGCTACTATATCGACTACGATGCCGGCAGCGGTACGTTCGATACAATCGTCGCCAGCAGCGGCTCCGACAGTGTTTTCGTCGCCATGGACTACACCTTGACGCAGGTCATCGCTAACCTGACCCTGCTTGCTGGCGGCGCCTTTAACGGCACCGGCAACAGCAATGGTAATACCCTGTCCGGCAATGACATGAACAACCGGCTGGACGGCATGTACGGCAATGACGCCCTTTACGGCTTCGGCGGCGACGATACGCTTGTCTCATCCGGCCGTCCGGAATTGAACCTGGGTGGTGACGGCAGCGACACCATGACCGGCGGTATCGGCGCTGATACCTTTGTCTTCGCGCCCAACAGCGGCCAGGATATCATCGCCGATTTTTCCTCGGACGAAAGCGATACCATCGACGTCCACGCCTATAATGCGCAGTCCACGGCTGTCATTTCGCAGGTCGACAGCAAGACCGTCATCGATTTCGGCAACGGCAATATGATTATCGTGCCGAACACGACGGCAACCGACCCGGACTTCCTCAGCCACATTGTCTGGTAGGATCGCTCAGCCAAATTTGCGAGGCGCCGGTCCCCGACCATCTCGTTACCGTACAGGCATAAAACACGAAGGATATGATCATGGCGCATATTACTGGCACGGCCGGTGACGATCGTGGGGCGACTGCGCTGCACGGCACGACGGGCGACGATGTCATCGACGGCCTGGCCGGCAATGACGAGCTGGACGGTGGCCTTGGCGCCGACAAGATGCGCGGCGGCACCGGCGACGACACCTATTATGTCGATAATGCCGCCGACGTCGTCACCGAATATTTCGAGCAGGGCACCGACAACGTCATCAGCTCGGTCAGTTTTACCCTGGGCGCCAGCGTTGAGAACCTCACCCTGACCGGGACCAACAACCTCACCGCCACCGGCAACAATCTCGCCAATGTCCTGACCGGCAATGCCGGCGCCAATATCATCGATGGCAGCACCGGCGCCGACACCATGAGCGGCGGCAAGGGCGATGACACCTATTATGTCGACAATATCGGCGACATTGTCACCGAGGCCACCGGCAAGGGTACGGACAGCATTTTTGCCTCGGTCAGCTACAGCCTGGCCGGACAGTTTGTCGAAAACCTGACCCTGACCGGGGCGGCCAATCTGAACGCAACCGGCAACAGCCTGGCCAATAGCCTGACGGGCAATGCCGGCCATAACAGCCTGGATGGCGGGCTGGGCGCCGATACGATGGCGGGTGGCCTCGGCAACGACACCTACCGTGTCGACAATGCCGGCGACGTGGTGACGGAACTGGCCGGCGAAGGCACCGACACGGTCATCACCTCTGTTTCCTACACGCTTTCCGCCAATGTCGAAAACCTGACCTTGGCCGCGGGCGGCGCAGCCAACGGCACTGGCAATGTGCTCGACAATATCCTGCTCGGCAACGGCGGCAACAATACCCTGGATGGCGGCGCCGGCAACGACACGATCGACGGTGGCGCTGGCAGCGACGTGATGCGCGGCGGCACCGGCAACGACACCTACTATGTCAACCCGACACTGGACTTGGTGACGGAACTGGCCGGCCAAGGCACCGATACGGTCTTGAGCGATTGGTCTTTTACTCTGGGCGACAACCTGGAAAACCTGACCCTGATCGGGACGGGCAGTTGGAATGGAACCGGCAACGCGCTCGACAATATCCTCATCGGCAATGGCTCAGCCAACCTGCTGGACGGCGGTGACGGCAATGACACGTTAAACGGCGGCGCCGGCGCCGATACCATGCGTGGCGGCACGGGTAACGACACCTATTACGTCGACGATGTCCACGATGACGTAAAGGAGTATTTCGACCATGGCACTGACCGGGTGATCAGTTCCCTCACCTATGTCCTGGGCGCCAGCGTCGAAAACCTGACCCTGACCGGCGGTACCGATATCGACGGTACGGGTAATAATCTCGACAATGTCATCATCGGCAATGCCGGCAAGAACACCTTCATCGGCGGCACAGGCAACGACACCCTGGATGGCGGGGCCGGGGCCGATAACATGATGGGCGGCGCCGGCGACGACCGTTTCTATGTCGACAATCTTGGCGACATCGTCGGCGAACTGCCCGGCGAGGGCAAGGACTCGGTATGGTCGTCGGTAACCTTTACACTCAGCGATGAGGTCGAGAACCTGACCCTGACGGGCAGCGGTCCTGTCAACGGCACCGGCAACGCGCTCGACAATGTGCTGACGGGTAATACCGGCGTCAATGTCCTGGTCGGCGGCGACGGCAAGGACACGCTGGACGGCGGCATGGGTGCCGACAAGATGAAGGGCGGGCAGGGCGACGACACCTATTATGTCGACAATGCCGGCGACGCCGTGACTGAGTATTTCGAACAAGGCGTCGACCGCGTCTTCAGCTCCGTCAGCTTCACCCTGGGCGCCAGTGTCGAACATCTCACCTTGACGGGCACGGCCAGTACCAACGCTACCGGCAACAATCTCGACAACAGCCTGACCGGCAACAGCGGCGACAATGTCCTCGATGGCGGTACCGGCGCCGATGCTATGACCGGCGGCCTGGGCGACGACAGCTATTATGTCGATAACGCCGCCGATATCGTCAGCGAAAATGTCGGTGCCGGCACGGACACGGTCCATGCGTCGGTAAACTATACCCTGGGCAATTACGTCGAGAACCTGATCCTGACCGGGGACGGCAATATCGGCGGGACCGGCAACAACGCGCAAAACAGCCTGACCGGCAACGCCTTCCGCAACACCCTTCTTGGCAAAGACGGCAATGATATCCTGGATAGCGGCGCCGGTGACGACAAGCTCGACGGCGGCAAGGGCGCCGACACCATGTATGGCGGTGCCGGCAACGACCTGTATATCGTCGATAATTTTGCCGACGTCGTCAGCGAATTGTCGCTCGGTGTCGACCAGGGCGGTGTCGATACGATTCAATCCTCTGTTACCCAGATATTGGCCATTGGACTTGAAAACCTGACCTTGACCGGCACAGCCAATATCGACGGTACGGGCAATGCGGGCGACAATGTCATAACCGGAAATAGTGGCATCAACGTCCTGATCGGCGGCGACGGTAACGATACGATCGAGGGGGGCGGTAATCCATTCCAGTACGATCAGCTTGGCGGCGGTGACGGCAATGACGTGTTGTCGGGAAGCTATGCCAATTTCGATGGCGGCAGGGGCGCCGATACCATGACGGGTTTCGGTACCTTTGTTGTCGACAATGTCGGCGATGTTATTGTCAGTACCGGCTATAGCAGTATCCGCTCTTCCATCAGCTACACGCTCGGCGCCAATATGAACCAGTTGACGCTGACCGGAGATGAGAATCTCGACGGCACCGGCAACAGTTTGAACAACTGGCTGACGGGCAATTCCGGCGACAACGTCCTCGATGGCGCCGGCGGCGTCGATACGGTGAACTATTCCGCTGCCGGGTCAGGCCTGAATATCAATCTCGCGACCGGCATCGCAACGGGCGCCGGTATTGGCCATGACACGCTGATCGGCATTGAAATTGTTATTGCCGGCAACGGGAATGCCACGCTGATCGGTGACGCTGGCGCAAATACCCTTCAAAGTGCCGGCACGAACAATGTTCTGGATGGTGGCGCCGGCGCCGACACCCTGATCGGCTATGGCGGCAATAACATCTTCTATGTCGACAATATCGACGACCGGGTTTATGCGTCCGGCCAGGGCAATATTATCTACTCCTCCGTGTCATATACCATGGCGCCCAATGTCAAGGCGACGCTTACCTTGACCGGGACGGATAACCTGAGCGCGACCGGCAACACTTATCAGGATGTCTTAATCGGCAACACCGGCGCCAATATCCTCGATGGCAGGGCCGGTATTGATGCCCTGACCGGTGGGCTCGGCGCCGATGAATTCTTCTATTCGGCGTCCCAGATCGGCGCAGGGGAGCAGATCAGCGATTTTTCCAGCGACCAGGGCGACATCATTCATATTGTCAGTCCAAACGACATATCCCCGGACTTTTCGCAATCGGGCTCGGACGTCATCATCGCGCTGGACCAGACCCATTTTATCATCGTGGCGGGGGTCACCCTGGACAATGCCTTCCTGACGCACGTCGAAATCAATAATGTCTTCCTGGGGACATGAATTCGGATCAGGACATAATCTCCCTGGCTCAAATATAGTCCGGACTTTGCCGGCCACGTGACAATCCTCGGATAGCGATCGCCGCGGCCATAAAGGCCATCCCGCCTTAGCAAATCAGGTCGTCGAGGGTCTTGTACATAAACGGCTTGCTCTTGCGCTTGGGCGGCTTGCCGACAATTTCGCTCGCTTTCTTCGGCGACAGCCACGCAATCATCCGGCACTGCACGTCGATCACCAGTTTAGCGGCCTCATTCAGCGCCTTGGTCTTGGCCGCCAACTGCGGATCGCTCGCATCGACCAGGACCTTGACATCCCTTTGGTAGTCTTCGGCGATCACCTGACACGCCGCCCATCGCGCCTCGGCCTGGGCTTCCCGGGCCGCATGATACTTGTCGTGGAAGTCGGGATAGAGCTGGACCCACAGATAGATGGTGCTTTCGCTCGGCAGGGTCATGTCGGCGGCCACCATCCGCTTCAATCCGATTGTGCTGACCGCAATCAGCTGGCAAACCCGCTCAGCCAGCTTTTCCGAATAGGTGCTGCGCGGGCGCCGCTCTGTCTTTGTCTCTGTGGTCATGGAAGGCCCTCCTCAGGCATAAAAAAGCCCCACCGGCCAAAGACCGTGGGGTTGATTTCGTTCGCAACACTGGATGCTGAGGAAAGGCTACCAAGCTTGCCGTGCCATGTCAACGGGAAAAATACGAAATATGATAATACATTTCACGCATCGTAATTATGCGGCAATATAATACCATTCAAGAATTGCTATATTGAGATTCGGAGCGTCGGTTTTCCGCCAATCCGGACACAGCCACTCCGAATCAAGGATTCGCGGTTTCGGCCATTACATCCGTGTCGCAAACTTCGCCTATGATCCTAAGCCCATGCGCCCCCACCGCCTAACCGCAGATCGTTGCCTCACACGCCAGAGGGGAAATCACTTGGCGCGAACCGTCCCGCTGGGTGACATGGGCCCACCTGTAACCCGGCAGCGGCGGCGCCGGTCGTACCCCTCGGGCCCACGCGCTCCGATGGCATGAAGCGTGCAAGCTTAACGACAATTCACCATTTTCGGGACACATCACATGGCCACCTATACCGGCACCTGGGACCACGACAACTTCGTCGGCACGAACGGCGACGACACTTTCCTCAATATCAAGGGCGGCGACACGGTCGACGGCGGCGCAGGCTCGGACACGATTTCGATCGACCTCAGCTATACCAATCTTGCCGTCAACTATAATGCCGTGGCCGCGGCGACAGCCACCGGCACAGCGCCGCTGCAATATATGTCGGTCAAGAATGTCGAACATCTCGGCCTGCTGCAAACCGGCGGCGGTGACGACAGCCTGAAGATCTCGGTGGCCCAGGGCGCCTTCGAATGGCAGGCCGGCGCCGGCACCGACACCTTGAAAATCGACTTCAGCGCCGCGACCTCCGGCATCCGCACCCACTATGCCGGCGCCGGTGCTTTCAGCGTCCACGCCGACCAGTGGGGCGACAGTGTCTACGGCGAAGCCTCCGGCATCGAAGCCGTGCAGGTCACCGGCAGCGCCTGCGCCGACGATATCCGCGGCACCGACGGCAATGACGTGCTTAAGGGCGGAGCCGGCGACGACCTGCTCGATCCGGGCAAGGGCGGCAGCGACGAAGTCGACGGCGGCGCCGGTTTCGACAAACTCACTTTCGACTATTCCGCCGTCACCACGCGCATCGACGTCAATGCCATGGGCATGGACACACCACTCTACGGCAATAACCTGATCGTCGACGGCAAGACCGTCCACATCGTCAATGTCGAAGGCCTCGGCACCATTACGACAGGCTCCGGCGACGACCGCCTGCAGGTCGACGCCTCGGTCGGCACCTTTACCTGGTGGGGCGGCACAGGCAGCGACGAGCTCTTCGTCAATTACGGCGACTCGGCCTCCGGCGTCACCGTGTCCAATGTCGCCAGCCCGGACGGGTGGATGACGCGCCTCTATACCGCCGACATGCCGGCCGGTTTCTACGGCCAGGCCTATCAGATCGAAAGCCTGACCTTCTACGGCTCCAAATTCGCCGATAACGTCCAGGGGACGCTCGGCAACGACATGATCAACGGCAAGGAAGGCGCCGACCGTATGGAAGGCCTTGGCGGCGACGACGGCTATGTCGTCGACAATGCCGGCGACGTCATCGACGAAAAGGCCAATGGCGGCAACGACACGGTCCTCACCGACCTCATCAGCTATACCCTCGGCGCCAATGTCGAAAATCTCTTTTTCGGCGGCTATGGCGACGCGGCCGGCACCGGCAACGGCCTGAACAATACCATCACCGGCAATGAAGGCGCCAACACCCTGAAGGGCCTGGCCGGCGATGACGTGCTCGATGGCAAGCTGGGCGCCGACACCATGACCGGCGGCCTCGGCGACGACACCTACTATGTCGACAATGCGCTCGATCTGGTCATCGAATCCGCAGGGCAGGGGACCGATCGCGTCGTGTCGTCGATCAGCTTCAGCCTGTCCGGCACCTTTATCGAGAACCTGCAACTGACCGGTGCCAATGCCTGGAACGCCACCGGTAATTCCCTGGCCAATACGCTGAACGGCAACGGCCTCGACAATATCCTCGACGGCGGTTTCGGCGCCGACGTCATGGCCGGCGGCTACGGTAACGACCGCTATGTCGTCGACAATGCCGGCGATGTCGTCACGGAATTGAACGGCCAGGGCACGGACGAAATCGCCGCCTCGGTCAGCTATTCGCTGGCCGGCGGCTTCGTCGAAAAGCTGTTGCTGACGGGCAGCGCTAATCTGAACGGCACCGGCAATTCGCTGGCCAACACGTTGCGCGGCAATCTTGGCGCCAACGTGCTGAACGGCGGCCAGGGTGACGACAGCCTGACCGGCAATGCCGGCGCCGACACCTTCGTTTTCACCAGCCACAGCGGCCACGACACCATCACCGACTTCTCTCTGAGTGACGGCGACAAGATCGACGTCAACGCCTATACCCATGGTACGGCCCATGCGGCCTATATCACTCAAGTGGGTACGGACGTGCAGATCGACCTGGGCGGCGGCAATGTCGTCACGATCACCGGCGCCGTCGTCGCCGACGTCTCCAGCCATATGATCTGGTAAAAAACACCTTTAGGCGCAAGAGTTCCTCTTATCCCTTCTCCCCACCTGAGGGGAGAGGGTGGCCCGAAGGACCGGGTGAGGGGTTCTTTCTTCCCTAAAGCCTTCTCGACAAAAAAAGCGTCGGCGGAAACTCTCCGCCGGCGCTTTTTCATCCACAAACCAGGGATCTTACCAGACCATATGCGCCGTGACATCGGCGACGGTCGCCGCCGTCACCGTAATCACATTGGTGCCGCCCAGATTGATATGCACATCGCCGCCGACCTGGACGATATAGGCCGTGTGCGCTGTCCCGTGGGTATAGGCGTTGACATTGATATGATCGTTCTGCGCCGCCGTAAAATCGCTGATCGTATCCGCCCCGCTCGACGTGCTGAACAGGAAAGTGTCGGCGCCCGAGCCGCCGGTCAGGGTGTCGTGGCCATAGCCGCCGTTCAGCGTATTGGCGCCGGTATTGCCGATCAGGATATTGTCGAGTCCGTTGCCGGTGGCGCTGATCGCGCCGGTGCCGGTCAGGGTCATGTTTTCGACGACACGTCCAGCCAGGGTGTAGGTCACCGAGCTGAAGATCTTGTCGACGCCCTGGCCGGTCGCTTCATTGACGACATCGCCAACATTGTCGACATAAAAGGTGTCGTCGCCATCACCGCCGGTCATGGTGTCGGCGCCGCCCATGCCGTTCAAAACATTGTTGCCGCTGTTACCGAGCAAGGCGTTGACCAGGCTGTTGCCGGTACCATTGAAATTGCCGGTTCCAACCAGATTCAGGGTCTCGATGGACTGGCCGGCTATACTGTAGGAGACCCCGGCATTGACGGTGTCGGTGCCGCCGCTGGCGGCCTCGATCACGACATCGCCGGCGTCATAAACGACATAGGTGTCGTCGCCCAAACCGCCGCGCATGGTGTCGGCCCCGGCGGCGCCGTCCAGCACATTATTGCCGGCATTGCCGGTCAGGTTGTTGACCAGACTGTTGCCGGTGCCATTGATATTGCCAGCACCGGTCAGGGTCAGGTTTTCCAGGTTGCTGCCCAGGGTGTAGGTCACCGAGCTCTGGACAGTGTCATTGCCGGCATTGGTGTATTCCGTGAGGGTGTCGCCGCCGTCGGTAACATAAGTGTCGTCGCCGGCGCCGCCCTTCATGATGTCCGTCCCGCCGCCGCCATTCAGCGTGTCCTTGCCATCGCCGCCGACCAGCGAATTGTTGCCGGTATTGCCGGTCAGGATGTTGTCGAGACTGTTGCCGACGCCCTTGATCCCGGCCGTGCCGGTCAGGGTCAGGTTCTCGACATCGGCGCCCAGCGTATAGTCGATCGCGGCCATGACCGTGTCGGTCCCGGCGCCGGAGTCTTCGGTGACCACGTCGCCGCTGCTGTCGACGACATAGGTGTCGTTGCCCATGCCGCCCGACATGGTGTCGGCGCCGGCCAGGCCATTGAGGACATTATTGCCGCTGTTGCCGGTCAGCACATTGACCATGCCGTTGCCGGTGGCGTTGATATTGCCGGTGCTGAACAGGACCATGTTCTCGACACTGGCGTCCAGGGTGAAGCTGACCCTGGCATTGACCGTATCGGTGCCCTGGCCGGTATATTCGCGCACGATGTCGCCGGTATTGTCGACATAATAGGTGTCGTTGCCGGCGGCGCCGCGCATGACATCGGCGCCCGTGCCGCCATCGATGAAGTCGTTGCCGGTATTGCCGGTGAGGGTGTCGTTGCCGGCGAAGCCGAACATGAAATTGGCGGTGCCCGCGGCGCCGGTCAGGGTATTGGCATGACTGTCGCCGACGTTCTTTTGCAATGAGGTCGCGGTCAGGGTGGCGACATAATCGTTGGTGACCATGGATGGCGGATCGAGCAGGCCGGTGACGCTCTGCTGCCCGGCCAGCATGACGTGTTCTGTGTCGGGCGATACGCTTTCGAGTAAAAAGCCGTTGGTATAGAAGTTCTGGAGATCGAAGTTCGGCCCGTAGACCGTGCCCGACGATCCGGACGTCAGCAGGGTTGCGGCAAAGGTGGCCATGTCGATGACATAGATGGAGGTCGTGGTCGCCGAAATCCCGCCGTTCAACAGGGCGGCGTTGTCGTCGTTTTCATTGTGATAGGTGACCGACAGGACCAGCTTGTTATTATTGTCGGCAAATTGCGCGCTGTATTCGTAGACGTCGCCGTCGCGATGGGCGTCGGCCGTAAAGATCCGTGTCGTCGTCCCCGTCGCCACGTCCTTGAAAAACACATCCGCAGAACCATTGGTGTCGCCGGTCACCAGATTGGTCGACTCGCCGGAAAATACGATCTTCATGCCGTCCAAAGTCGCCGTCTGGATTTCGGATTCGGCATTGCCGATCACGCCGGCCGAACTGCTCGACAGCAGAGTGACCACGCCCGTGGTCAGGTTTTTGCTGAAAATATCTATGCCGCCATTGGTGTCGCCGCTGGCCAGATTGGTGCCGTCGCTGAGGAACAGCATGGTATTGCCGTTGGCGGTAATATAGAGCGGCGCACTGCTGCCGTTGATCTGGGCGCCGGCCGTGGTCGTCGAAATCCGCGTCATGGCGCCGGTCGTGACATTTTTCATGAAGATGTCGGTGCCGCTATTGGTGTCGCCGGTGACCAGGTTGCTGGCGGCGCTGAACACATAGACCTTGCTGTCGTCGGCCGAGATCTGCAGGCCGTAGGAGGCGCCGTTGCCGATCACGCCGGCTGTGCTGGACGATACCAGGGTGATCGCGCCGGTGGTCAGGTTCTTGATGAAGACGTCATTGGTACCGTTGGTGTCGTTGGCGATGAGATTGCTCGAATCGCTGACCAGGAGGACCTTGGTCTCGTCGTGCATGAACTGGCCGAAGCTGAAGAAGCCATTGCCGTGGACGCCGGTTGCGCTGGTGTCGACCTGTTGCACGACACCGGTGGTCAGGTTCTTGTAATAGAGGGATTGGCCGTAAGGCGTGCCGTTGCCGCTGCCGCCGGCGAACAGGTTGGTGGCGCTGCTGCTGAACAACAAGCCGTTACCGTTGGTGGTCATGCCCTCGAAGCTGGAATCGCCGTTGGCTTGCGCGCCCGTCGATGTCGTGGAGATCCGGGTGATGGCGCCGGTCGTCAGGTTTTTCAGGAAGATGTCGTTCTTGGTATTCGTGTCGCCGGCAATCAGGTTATCGGCGTCGCTGTCGATGACGACACTGGTGTCGGTCAGGAAACCGGCCGTGGACATGCCATTGCCGGCGACGCCGGCGGCGGAGCTGGTGGCCAGCAACAGGTCGGGATCGGTGCTGGTGATGGCGTCGTCCAAGGACGCGTCGAGGCCGTGGGACATCTTCATGTGGATCTCCTGGAGAGCGGAAAAGTTGGGACGCTGATGACAGAACGCGGGTCTTCAAACAAGGGCTGCAGGGTGCTTGCGTACCTTAAATTTATGTCATGACATTTTTTTTATTTAATAAAAAAGGCAGCGGCTGCGCTAGCCACTGCCTTTACTATAGCAAAATATAGCCCCGTTACCAGACCATATGAGCGCTGACATCGGCGACCGTGGCGCCGGTCACGGTGATGACATTGCTGCCGCCGAGATGGATCTGCACATCGCCGCCGGCCTGGACGATATAGGCCGTATGCGCCGTGCCGGACGTATAGGCATGGACATTGATGCTGTCGCCTTGTGCAGCCGAGAAATCCGTAATCGTATCCGCGCCGCTGGCCGTGCCGAACAGGAAAATATCGGCCCCGCCGTGTCCGGTCAGGGTGTCCGCGCCATAGCCACCGTTCAGCACATTGGCGGCATTGTTGCCGCTGAGCGTATTGTTCAGACTGTTGCCGGTGGCGTTAACCGCGGCTGTGCCGTTCAAGGTCAGGGTTTCAACAAAGCGTCCAGCCAGGCTATAGCTGACCGAGGAAATGATCGTATCGCTACCCTCGCCGTTAGCTTCGGCCACGACATCGCCGATGTTATCGACATAATAGCTATCGTCGCCCAGTCCACCGATCATGCTATCAGCACCGCCCTTGCCATCGAGGATATTGTCGCCGCTGTTGCCAGTGAGGGTATTGACCAGGGAGTTTCCTGTGCCGTTGATATTTCCGGCACCGGTCAGGGTCAGGTTTTCGATATGTTGGCCTGACAGCGAAAAGCTGACCGATGCCTTGACCGTATCTGTACCGCTGTCGATCGTTTCGAAGACCGTATCGCCGGCATTGTCGACGATATAGGTGTCATCGCCCCGACCGCCAGCCATGATATCGGAGCCGTCGCCGCCGTCGAGGACATCGGCGCCTGAGGTGCCATAGACCAGATTGTCGCCAATGCCATCGGTGGAGTGGCTGAAGACGCGTTGGACAATATCCACGCCCGTGCCGTCGTGAAAAGCACTCCAGGTAACGACAAAGCCGCCGTCGGCCAGCGCCGTCATCTGCGGCGCGATACCGTCATCCGAGGTCTCACCGGCAAATATGGCCGGCCCCAATAGGGCACCGTGATCGTCGTAATGGTGTACGAAGATGCCCGACTTGCCGTCATAGGTCTGGGTGACGGCGATGGCCAGGCTGCGATCGCTGAGCACTGCCATGGCCGGCTTTGTCAGTGCGGAGTAGGTGCCCGGCGGCAGTTCGGTGATAGATCCGACTCTATGGCCGCCCGCATTATAGCGCTGGAAATAATAGCCGCCGGTTTCGGGGCCGCGATAGTAGGTCCAGGCAATCACATAGCCACCGTCGGCGGTAGCCGTGATCTGCGGAAGAGCCTGCTGGTCGTAAAATGTTGTCCCAGGGACGCTGACCGTCTGCGTCGCCGCTAAGGGCGTACCATCGGCCTGGAAGTGGCGGGCTAGGATCGCACTAAATCCCCACGTGATCACATAGCTGCCATCGGCCAGTACGGCGATGTCACTATAACTGTCTGTCCCGATCTCCATTTCGCCGCTGATGGCATGACCGTCGCCATCGTAAAGACGTTGAAAAACGTGAGTCTGCGTGTCGGTGCCGACCGTGATATCGACGTTCCATGTTACGATAAAACCGCCGCCGGGTTGGCCGATGACCGCGGGATTGTCATAGCCGGCATCGGTCGTGCTGTTGACTTGGGATGAGGTTACGACGGCACCGGCGCTATTATAGGTCTGCACCATAACCCCGTTACCCTGACCGTCATCGACGTTTTGCCAGACGATGACAAATCCGCCATTGGCGAGACCGGCGGCATCGGGATTAGCCTGGGTGCCGGTGGTGTTCGCTGTGTTGATCAGGGTTTCGGCGCCGATCTTGCTGCCATCGGCATCGTAACGCTGGAAGAAGGTCTCTGCCGTCCCGGCGCCGTCGCCGGCACCTTGCCAGACGATGACATAACCGCCATCGTCTAGGGTCGYGATCCGGGAAAATCTTTGGTTGCCGGCGGTGGAGGTCGAGACGAGGGTCTCGGGCGTAAGATTCAAACGACTCATGGCGGGCTCCGAGAATGCGCCCAGCCTAAGGTCACGGTCTTAAGATGCGGTATTTTATCAGGGTATGCGAAACCTTAAACCGGCGCTTAGCCGGTCTCCGGCTAGCCCCGTTACCAGACCATATGAGCGCTGACATCGGCGATGGTGGTGCCGGTTACTGTGATGACATTGGCGCCGCCGAGATGGATCTGCACATCGCCGCCGACCTGGCTGATCACCGCCGTCGCCCGGGCCAGATAGGCATGGACGTTGATGGTATCGCCCTGACTGGCCGAAAAGTCGGTGATGGTGTCTAAACCGCTGGCCGTGCCGAAAAGGAAGGTATCGGCGCCCAATCCGCCGGTCAGGGTGTCGGCGCCATAACCGCCGTTCAGCACATTGGCGGCCTTGTTGCCGCTGATCACATTGGCCAGGCTGTTGCCGGTGGCATCGGCCGTGTCCGGGCCGATCAGGGTCATGTTTTCGACGAAGCGGTCCGCCAGGCTGTAGGTTATGGAGCTATAGACGATATCGCTGCCTTCGCCGGTCGTTTCGATGACGTCATCGCCGGCATTGTCGACATAGTAGCTGTCGTTGCCTTCGTGTCCGCGCATGACATCGGCGCCGTAACCGCCGTTCAGGACATTGTCGCCGCTGTTGCCGACAAGTCTGTTATCCAGGCTATTGCCGGTGCCATTGGTATTCCCGGCTCCGGTCAGGATCAGTCTTTCGCTCAACCCGCCGGCCAGGCTGTAGGTGACGGAGGCCCTTACCGTGTCTGTGCCCGCATTGACGCCTTCCTGCACCACGTCGCCGGCATTGTCGACGATATAGGTGTCGTTGCCGCGTCCGCCGGCCATGGTGTCGGCCCCGGCGGCGCCATCCAGCACATTATTGCGGGTATTCCCCGTCAGGATATTGTTCAGGGCGTTGCCCGTGCCGTTGATATTGCCGCTGCTGGTGAGGGTCAGGTTTTCGAGATAGCTGCCCAGACTATAGGTGACCGAGCTCCGCACGGTGTCGGTGCCCTCATAGGCGTTTTCGCCGATGGTGTCGTTGCCGTCCGTGACATAGGTGTCGTCGCCTAAGCCGCCGCGCAGGATATTGTGACCGGTATTGCCGGTCAGAACATTGGCCAGCCCATTACCGGTGCCGTTGATATCGGCCGTACCGGTGAGGGTGAGGTTTTCAATATTGTCGCCCAAACTGTAGTTGAGATGGGTAACGATCGTATCGCTGCCGGCGCCCACGCCTTCGGTGACCACGTCATGAAGACTGTCGACGATATACATGTCGTCACCCAGGCCGCCCGACAACTGGTCGTCGCCGGTGCCGCCGTCGAGGCGGTCATTGCCGCCCCCGGCGGCCAGGCTGTCGTCCCCGCTTCCGCCGAGCAAGGTATTGATGGTATCGTCGCCAATGAGCGTATCGGCGAAATCCGAACCCGTCAGGTTCTCGATGGATACGAGAATGTCCTGGCCGGCGCCGCCGGTGTCTTGCAGGACGGATTGAAGCGTGAGATCGACGTGAACGCCATGGTCCGACCGGCTATAGGCGGCTGTGTCGATACCGGCGCCGCCATCCATACGATCATTGTCGCTATTGCCGATGAGGATGTCGTTACCGTCACGGCCGAACATGTCGTTAACGCCAGGGCCGCCGGTCAGCACGTTATCGTGGCTGTCGCCGATATTATCCTGCAGGGAGGTCGTGTTTAAGGGGGCGACATAGACATTGGTGACATTCACCGGGATTAAAGGCACCCCATTTTGCACCTCATTGAGCACAAGATGGTCTCCGTCAGGCGAGAGGCCGGCCAACAGGAGCCAGTCGACATACCGGGCTGCCACCACGCCGCCGGGCTGATAGATCATGCCCTGGGCGCCCGAAGTCAGGGTCGTCGTCGTGTGCGCGACCAGATCGATAAGATAAATCGTGCTCGTATAGATCGAGGCGCCGCCGTCCTGCCAGGCGGTATGTTCGTCGTTATCGTTACCGCGTTCGACCGTCAGGATGATCTTGCTGCCATTGTCGGCATATTGCGCACGATAGCTGGTGGAATCGCGGCTGCGATAAGGGTCGGCAGAAAAGATGCGGGTTGTCGTGCCGGTCACCATATCCTTGATGAACACATCGGGCGCGCCATTGGTGTCACCCGCGACCAGATTGGTGGCCTGGCTGTAAAAAAGGACAGTCTTGCCATCGTCATCCACCGCCAAAACACCGGATATATTGCTGTTGCCCAACTCTCCGGCCGAATTGGTAGCTATGGGCGTGACCAAACCGGTGATGAGGTTTTTGGAAAAAATATTGCAAAGGCCGGCGTCGAGATTGGTGGCGGTGGTTGTGAAGATCAGGGTGCTGTCGTCGTGGCTGATATAGTTGGCAGCACTGAAGCCGTTGAGCTGGCCTCCGCTGGAGGTGGTCGACAACCGGGTCATGACGCCGGTCGTCAGGTCTTTCATGAAAATGTCGTTGGCGCGGTTGGTGTCCTTGGCGACCAGGTTGGTCGCCGAGCTCCAGAGATAAACCTTGCTGTCGTCGGCCGAGAAGCCCAGGTCACTGCAATAATAATCGCCGATCACGCCCTTGGAACTGGATGAGACGGCGGTCACGGCGCCGGTCGTCAAGTCCTTGATATAGATGTTTCTATGGCCCCCGCCCAGGCCCATATCCCCGGAGGTTGTGATCAGGACCTTTGTCTGATCATGCATGAAGTGCGCGGAAATATTACTGTCGACGCTGGGCACGCCGGTGGCGCTGGTGTCGACCTGTCGCACAAGGCCGGTCGTCAAGTCCTTGAGAAAGAGCCCGTAATCGCCGTAGAAGCCGAAATAGAGAATGCCGTTGCCGTCACTGGTGACGTCGCAAAAACTGGCGCTATGGACGGTTTGCTCGGCGCTCTGTTCCGTAATCTCTGTAATGGCCCCCGTCGTCAGGTCTTTCACAAAAATGTCGAACCCGATATTGGTATCGCCGGAAACCAGGTTCCTGGCGTTGCTGGTAATATAGGCGAAGTTGCCGCGCACCTCGGCATAGGAGGTGCCGTCTCCGGCGACGCCGTCGGCTGAACTGGTGACGAGGATAAGGCCCGGGTCGGCGCCGGTGACCTGCTCGGTGGCAACGGACTCGATGCGTGTCTGGGAACGCGACATGAATAGCTCCCTAAGTTGTATAAGCCTTCATGCCAGATACCTAGGCGCCCCACAAGGTGTGGGCCGATCACTTAATAGCTATGGTCGCAACCGGGGTGCCGGCTTCAGATCCGTCTACCACACCATATGGGCGGTGACATCGGCGACGCTGGCGCCGGTCACGGTGATGACATTGCTGCCGCCGAGATTGATGTGCACATCGCCGCCAGCCTGGACGATATAGGCCGTGTGCGCGGTGCCGGACGTATAGGCATGGACATTGATGCTGTCGCCTTGCGCCGCCGAAAAATCGGTGATGGTGTCGGCGCCGCTGGCCGTGCCGAACAGGAAAATATCGGCCCCGCCGTGCCCGGTCAGGGTGTCCGCGCCAAAACCACCGTTCAGCACATTGGCGGCATTGTTGCCGCTGAGCGTATTGGCCAGACTGTTGCCGGTGGCATTGATTGCCTTCGTCCCGGTCAAGGTCAGGTTTTCGATCTGCTGGCCAACCAATGAGAAGCTCACAGATGCCTTGACCAAATCCGTGCCTTGATCTGCGGCTTCCTTAACGACATCGGTAATATTGCTGACGATATAGAGGTCGTTGCCGTTGCCGCCGCGCATCGTGTCGCCTCCCGCGCCGCCGTCGAGTGTATCGTCGCCATCTCCCCCGACCAGGGTATTGTTGCCGGCATTCCCTTTGATGACATTGTCGAGCGCATTGCCGACACCATTGATAGCGGCCCTGCCGGTCAAGGTCAGGTTTTCAACGAAGTCGCCAAGCGTACAGGTAACGCTGGAGTTCACCAGATCACTTCCGCCGCCATCTGTTTCGGTAACAATGTCCTGTGCATTCTCGACAATGTACACATCATCACCGGCGCCACCAACCATGGTGTCGGCCCCGCTACCACCATCGAGGATATTCTTGCCGGCATTGCCGGTCAGTATGTTATCCGCACCGTTGCCTGTCGCACCTATGTCACCCGTTCCCAAAAGGGTAAGGGTTTCAAGGTTTATGTCCAAGGCCCAACTGATGTAGGCATTGACCGTGTCGACACCGTGGTCACTATATTCGCGAATTATATCGCCGGTATTATCGACGTAGTAGACGTCATCGCCATAACCGCCGCGCATGATGTCTGCATCCTTGCCACCGTCGATGACATCGTTACCGGTGCCTGCGGTAATGTTGTCCTTGCCGGCAAATCCGAACATGTAATTGTTGCCGTTCGTAGCATTGAGTGTATCGGCGTGGCTGTCGCCTATGTTCTTCTGTATGGATGTCGCCGTGATGGGAACAAGGTAATCATTGCCGATTGGCAATGGGGCGGTTGGAGGACCACCCAGGCTTTCTGACCAATGAAGGACTACATGTTTTGTATCTGGAGAGGCAACACTTAGTCCAAATTCATTGACGTAGCTGCCCCGTAAATCATTACCGGGTGCATAGATATACCCGCTGGAACCCGAGGTCAAAACTGTGGCGTTCAAGTTTGCCAGATCAATGATATAAATCGTTTCGGTAGTCACAGTAATTCCGCCGTTAATCTTTGCGGCAGCGTCATTGGCTGTATTATAATGTGTAACTTCCAAGGCGACCATGCCATCGTCATTCACATATATTGGGTAATAGTCGTACACATCGCCATCGTGAGAATTTTCAGCTGTAAATATCCGCGTAGTCGAGCCTGTCAAAATATTTTTGGTGAAGACATCTATCGAGCCATTGGTATCGCCATCGACAAGATTGCTGGATGTGCTGGTAAAAATGATGTCCTTGTCACCTTGTGTTTCGGCGAAGACTTGCGACCAGCCGTTTCCGATCTCGCCCGCAGAATTGCTTGACACAACTGACACTTGGCCCGTTGTGAGGTTTTTGAGAAAGATGTCGTTGCCGCCATTGGTATCATTCGGCGCCAGATTGCTACCAAGGCTCATAAACAGCATTGTGTTGTCGTCCTCGGTAACGTTTACGAGGGTGCTGAGACCGTTTATTTCGCCGCCACTCGACGTCGTTGATATTCGCGTCATCCAGCCGGTCGTCATGTCCTTCATAAAGATATCGCCGGCGTGATTTGTGTCGTAGGCGACCAGATTGGTGGACGTGCTGTTGAGATAGATTTTGGTATCGTCAGCCGAGAAATGACTCACAGCTAAGGAATATTTGTTTTCAATTACGCCTTCGGAATTCGATGATACGAGTTGAATTGCGCCCGTGGTCAGATCTTTGATAAAAATGTCGTAATTATTGTTAGTGTCTCCAGGTGCTAAATTACCTGCAGTCGTCGAAAAAATTACTTTTGTCTCGTCGTGCATGAAGCGGGCGGTGACGACAGTTCCCTCTCCGGGATATCCGTTGGCAAGAGTGTCGACTTCCCTAACTTGACCTGTTGTCAGGTCTTTATAGTAAAGTCCTCGGTTGGCGTTCGAATTAATATTAGTGGCGTCACAGGTGAAAAGCATGCCGTGGCCATCGCTGGTTACATCCTTGAACGCAGAGTAACCGTTTACCTGACCTCCGGTTGACGTCGTCGAAACGCGAACTATGGCGCCTGTCGACAGGCTTTTAAAGAAGATATCAGTCGTGCCGTTGGTGTCGCCCGTCACCAAATTATCGGCATCACTTGTAATGACGACGATATCGTCACTTAAAGATGGAGCATACCAATTTAAGAAGCCACCGTACGTAAAGGCGTTCGCGGCAACGCCATCCGCCGAGCTGGTGAGCAACACCAATTCTGGGTCGGCATTCGTGGATTCAATATTCTGTTGGTTACGATGCATGTGCTCCCCCCTTGGAAAGGCTATCCATGCCAGAGGTCACAGCGTTGGGCAAGGTGTTGTGGACCCATTTAGCGTCCCGGTATATCGGAAGCGAGGTAAGGGCATGATGATCCCTCGACAATATGCCACGTATATCGTGAACCGCTCGACATCAGCCCAAGAATCCCTCCATGATTTAATCCCAAATTAACCCTTTGGGCGGCAAAATCTGCCGGGTTAATAAGAGAGTAAAATCATGAATGGTACGGAAGTTCTGGGTGTCGGACGCGATGCGATCTGGCTGACGATCCAGCTATGTACGCCGATCTTGTTGGTCGGCCTGGTCGTCGGTGTCGCCATCGGCCTGTTCCAGGCCCTGACCCAGATCCAGGAACAGACCCTGATCTATGCTCCTAAAATCATTGCGATTTTCCTCGCCCTGCTGCTGTTCCTGCCCTTGATGGGCACGCTTCTGGCTGGCTTCATGCACAACATCGTCAACAAGATTGCGACCATGTAGCCATGCTGCTGCTCGCCACAGCCGCGCTGCGCACCGACCTGCTCCCCGGACCGGGCGGGGTCGATGTGTCGTCATTTTTCGGCACCTCGGCGCAACTGTGGGCGGTCGGACTGATCTTCCTGCGTTTGACCAGCCTGGTCATGCTGGTGCCGGGCCTGGGCGACCAGGCCGTGCCGCCCCGCCTGCGCCTGGGCTTCGCCTTTCTGCTGGCCCTGGTCATAGCGCCGATCGTCAGCAACACCCTGCCGGCCTTGCCCAATACGCTGGGCGCCATGGCCGGCGATATCTTTCACGAGGTCATTATCGGCCTGATGCTGGGCACCCTGATGCGCGTCCTGCTGTTCACCCTGATCATCAGCGGTGAAATCATGTCGCTGCAAACCACCCTTTCCTTCGCCCAGACCGCCAATCCGGCCCAGGCCCAGCCGTCGACCAGCCTCGGTACCTTCCTCGCCATGCTGGGCCTGGTCATGATTTACGCCACCAACACCCACCACCTGTTCATCCGCGCCATGGTCGATTCCTATCAGATTTTCGCCCCGACCAAGCCGATCATGATCGGCGACGCCACCACCTTGATGCTGCAGACCGTCACCAAATGTTTCGCCCTGGCCATGCAGATGTCGGCGCCCCTGATCGTCTTCGCCCTTGTCTTCAATATCGCCACCGGTTTCGTCGGCCGCATCATGCCGAACTTTCCCGTCTTCTTCGCCGCCACACCGCTCAGCGTCCTGTTCGGCCTCAGCCTCATGGCGCTCAGCCTCGGCGCCACCGGCATGCTCTTCATCGACCATTACGCCGAGTTCCTCGCCCTCTTTATCCGCGGAGGCCATGTAAATCATGGCTGAGGGGAATGACGGCGAAGACAAAACCGAAGAGGCGTCCGGCAGGAAACTCCAGCAGGCCCGCGACAGCGGCGACGTCGCCAAATCCGCCGACGTTCCGCAAGCCCTGTCGCTGATCGGCGCCTGCGCCATCGTCGCCATCAAGGGACCGTCCATCTGCCGCGACCTCGCCGGCGACCTGCTGCCGTTCTTTGCCCACCCGGAACAATTGCTCCAATCCATGGACGGCGACGGCGGCGTCACCATCGCCCACGACATCATCTTCGCCATCATCCCGATCCTGCTCATGGTCCTGGGCACGGCCGTCTTCTTCGGCGTCGCCGGCAATGTCCTGCAAACCGGCCTGATGTTCACGCCGAGCAAACTCAAGCCCGACCTCAGCAAGCTCAACCCCCTGGCGGGCTTCAAGAAGATGTTCGGGCTGGATTCCCTGATCCAGTTCGGCAAGACCGTGATCAAGCTCATCATCACTGGCTTTATCGTCTGGCTGGTGCTGAAAAACCGCATCACCGACATGCTCGCCCTGGTCGGCGCCCCGCCGATCCTGATCCTGACCTATGTCCGCGAAGCTTTCATTGCCCTGGCCGTCGCTGTCTGCATCTTCCTCTTCGTCGGCGGCGCCGCCGACTATATGTGGCAGCGCTACCGCTTCATGGAAAAGATGAAGATGTCGAAACAGGAGCAAAAGGAAGAATACAAGCAAACCGAAGGCGACCCGCACATCAAGGCCAAGCTGCGCGCCCTGCGCATGGAAAAGTCGCGTCGCCGCATGATGTCCAATGTCGCCAAGGCGACCGTCATCGTCACCAACCCGACCCACTATGCCGTGGCGCTTCTCTACGACCCCGCCGAAAGTCCCGTGCCGGTCTGCGTCGCCAAGGGTATGGACGCGGTCGCCCTGAAAATCCGTGAGGAGGGCGGCAAGCACGACGTGCCGATCGTCGAAGATCCGCCCCTGGCGCGCGCCCTCTATGCCAGCATGGAGATCGACGAGGTCATTCCCGAAGAGCATTTCGCCGCGGTCGCCAAACTGATAGGCTTCATCCTGACGCGCAAACGGCGTGGATTCTAAAACAGGAGCGGGGGGCAGGGTATGATACCAACGATGAATGATCTTGACTCATCTGCCGTTGGTAGCGGGCAAGCGCCCGCCCGAGATGTTGCGAGGAGCCATGCGGCGATTGAGCTGAAAAAGACCTCATACCAACGGTCAATCATTATGACCGTTGGTATGAGATACAGTTTGACGCTAGGGCTGGCGGGCTTGCTTTGTACCGGTAGCGTCCACGCCCAATCCGCCGCGCAAGCCCAATTGGCGGCCGATCCCTTTGCCGTCGTGTGGGCGGGAGCCGATCTCATAGCGCTCGACAATGACCAACATGTGTGGCGGCGCGCCGCAGCGGACGGCTCGCCGTGGCAGCCGGTCATATTGCCGGCCGATGAGCTTGCCGGCGCTGTCAGCAGTCTCAACTGCGCCGCCGACGATTCAGGCGACTGCATCCTAACCATGAAGGCCGGCAACAAGACCTGGCTCGACCGGTTCGACGCCACGACCGGCCTTGTCACGCACCTGCCGGTCACCGGCGCCACCATCCTGGATATGCCCTATCGCGACACGGTCTACCTGTCCCGTAAACGCGCCGACGGTGGCCAGGACCTCAGCCTCTTGAGCGCCGGCAAGGAGACACCGATCGGTGCAACGACCGGCGATGAAAACGCCATTTTTCTGCCGATCGATGGCCGCATGACGCCGGTCGCCTATCGCCTGAAAGGCGGTATGCATGTCATATCCGCCATCGATCCGGCGCCCGTCTTCTATGACGGGATAGAGAACATGCTGATATCGGGTGACGGGCTGGTCGAGCGCGAGACCTGGACCCAAGATCCTCCGCAAGTCGCCGGTCGCCGGTCGCTCAGTTTTGTCCGCCTGGCGCGCGACGGTAGCCGCATCTCCGCCAAGGGGAAGATTATCATCGCCTTGCCAACCTCAGGCCCCCTGGTCGAAGCCCGCAACGGCGCCGTCGACGCCAATAACGACATGGTCGTCGAATTGGTAAGCCGTGACGTCGATACCCTGGCCGTCTTGTGCAAGAACGGTGACAACTATGCTTTCCAGCACGTGTTCGACATCCCCCACGGCCAGACGACCACGGTCGTCGCCAGCCATTCCGGCACGGGTTTCGTGCTCAAAACGACGGGCCTGCTGCATACGCCGCAATTTGACCTGCTGCGCTTGTCGGCATCTCCGGGCGGCTGGCAGCAGCGTCCCTGCGACGATATCAAATTCACCCTTGGCGACAGCGGGGTCGCCGTCGTCGACAGCGACAGTTTCGAAACCAGGGAGGCCGTCGCGACCTCCGCCGACGGCACCAAGGTCCCCTATATCGTCCTGATGCCAAAAGGCGTAATCCCTGAGCATGTCATCATCGACGTCTACGGCAGTTACAGCTATCGCCGCGTCTTCGACGAATATCACACCATGACGCATGACGCGATGGCCACCAGCAAGACGGCGATCGCCTTCGCTATCGTGCGCGGCGACGGCAATCTTGGTTACGACTATGCTATCGCCTCGCGCACACCCTATCGCAACCTGGCGGTCGCCGATGTCGTCGCGGTGGCCGAAGATGTCGTCAAGGTCCTGCCCGGCCTGACCTCGAAGCCCGCTGTGCGCGGTCAAAGCGCCGGCGGCTGGCTGGCGTTCAAATCCGTCCTGGCGCGTCCGGACCTGTTTTCCGGTGCTATCGGCTATTCCGGCGCCTATCTCCTCAAAGGCGACCCTCTGGCCGATAACGATCTGCGCTATCTCGGCTCGCGCGACGACCTGGCGCCCGACGTCGCGGCGCTCAAGGGAACATGCCCTGCCGGTCTGCACTTTCGTTTTCTCCATGCCGTCGACGACTTCAGGACCAGTTATACCAAGGCCGAGGCCTTCGCCGCCCAGCTGACCGCCGCTCATTGCCCGGTCGAATTCGTCACTTTCGCTTCTGGCGGACATAATATCGACCTTGATGTCGATCAGATGGACGACGCTGTCCGCCGCCTGCATGCCTATTTCGCACCCTTCTAGGCAGCCAGATGCTTGAAAATACATAAGTTTTGAATCAGGGCATGACTCTCGCGAATCCTGTACACTCTGATAAGTGATTCGCTTGCCGCTTGCGCGCAACGAGGTTGTGGCGCAAGTTAAGATTGTAGTATACGAGGTGCCCGCTTTGTCCACCCCTTCATCGTCCGCCACTGCACCGACCAAATCCGTCGCGGATTTGATCAAGGCCAAGTTCGGCCGTCTCAAGGACATCAGTAACCTCTGGACGGCCGGTATCGTCGCCGCGATCGTCGTGTGCGCCTGTACGGTGGTGTGGCTTATCTCCGGTTCGCTGCCCTTCGGCGTCATCCTCGCCATCATTCTGGCCGCTTTCGCAGGCGTCATCTTTCTCGGCATGTTCGCATTTTCGACCGAGGAAGACGTCCTGGCCGCCGAAGGTTTCAAGGCCCAGGACATCGTCAAGAGCCTGAGCGAAGCCGCCGCGGTCGCCGCCTTCGACGGTCACGTCCTGGCCACCAACACCGCCTGGCGCGATGCCGGCGGTGGTGCGCGCCGCCTGCCGCAAGGCGACGAAGCGCCGGCCCTGTTCGTGGCCCTGCGCGAAGCCAAGGCGCAAGGTGTCGGCCGCGCCCTGGTCCGCCTGGGCGGTTTCGATTACGAGATGGTCGTGTCGCGCCTGGGTGAGGAACTGGTCCTTGTCCGCGCCGGCTCGCAAGGCGTCCTCGGCAACGGCCTGATGCTCAATCATGAGAACCGGCGCGACGTCAATGCCGGCGACTTCCTGCCGGGCGAGGAGCCGGAGCTGGAAGGCCACTCGCGCCACGAACCCGTTGACATGCCGGAAGCAGCTCTTGACGCCTTTGCCGGTTCCGCCCCGTTCGGCGCCGCCCTGATCCTGGGCGAAGACCTGTTCACCGCGCGTGTCACCGAGTTCAATACCGTCTTCGCTGCCCTGGTCGAAAAGGTTTCCGACGACCTGGCCGGCATTCCGTTCGGCGACCTGGTCACTGAAAATTCGCGCGCCGATCTGGTCGAGAAACTGGCCACCGGCAAGGCCGGCCCGTTCGATATCCACCTCAGCGTAAAAGCCGACCGCGCCGTCCAGATCTACGTTTCACCGGTCCAAGGCGGTTTCAGCATCTATCTCTTCGACGTCAGCGAGCAGAAGAAGCTGGAACAGACCCTGATCCAGGCCCAGAAGATGCAGGCCATCGGCCAGGTCGCCGGCGGCATGGCCCACGACTTCAACAACCTCCTGACCGGCTTCAAGTTCCGCAACGATCAGCTGCTGCTCAACCACCCGCTGGGCGATCCGTCCTATGACGACCTCAACGGTATCCGCCAGATCATCGCCCGCGCCGAGGACCTGGTCCGCAACCTGCTGGCCTTTGCCCGCAAACAGACCGTCAAGCGCGTCACCTTGAATGTCGGCGAAATGGTCAGCGAGGCCGAAGTCCTGCTGCGCCGCTTGGTCCGCGAAGACGTCAAGCTGGAAACCGAATACGGCCGCAACCTGCCCAATGTCCATGTCGACAAGGGGCAGATGGAAATGGTCATGATGAACCTGGTCGTCAACGCCCGCGACGCCATGCGCGCCCAGGGCGGCGGCAAGGTCCATATCCGCACCGCGCCCCTGTCGCAGCACGACGCCCAGGCACTCGGCTGGGAAACCGCGCCGGCCCAGGGCGCGGCCCTGATCGAGGTCAGCGACACTGGTCCCGGCATCCCGCCGGAAATCATCGCCCAGGTCTTCGAGCCCTTCTTCACCACCAAACCCCTCGGCGAGGGGACCGGTCTCGGCCTGTCGACCGTCCACGGCATCATCAATCAGGCCGGCGGGCACATCGTCATCGATTCCAAGGTCGGCCACGGCGCCACCTTCCGCATCTTCCTGCCGGTGTGGATCGAGGTCGACAAGGGCGAAGCCCCGCCCAAGCCGGTGGTCGAAGCCAAGCCCGTGCCGAAAGACCTGTCCGGCGTCGGCCGTATCCTCTTCGTCGAGGACGAGCAGATCGTCCGCGGGATCGCCGCTCACCTGCTGCGTCAACGCGGTTATGAGGTGCTGGAAGCCTGCGATGGCGAAGAAGCGCTCGACATCATCGCCGCCGAAAACGGCAAGTTCGACCTGCTGATCTCCGACGTCATCATGCCGGGCCTCGACGGCCCGTCGATGCTGAAACTGGCGCGGCCGATGCTCGGCAATGTCCCGGTGATGTTCATCTCGGGCTATGCCGAGTCGGAATTCTCCGACCTGCTGGAAGAGGAGCAAAACATCTCGTTCCTGCCCAAGCCGCTCGACATCAAGACCCTGGCAGAGCGCGTCAAAGCCCAACTGGCCGCCTAGGAAAAGCGCGTGAAATTGGCGATTGGCGTCGCAGTCGTCGCTTGCAGGTATGAATTATACCTGCGGCGCTAGCCGGCTAGCCACTCATCCAATTTGACGGCTTTTCCCCCCGGTGTGATTTAACAGGAAACTTTTCTTAACCCCTAGCCCCTTTCAAGGGGAGAGGCCGGGCGGCCGGTGCCGTGGCAGGCTTCAGCCTGCCGGGTGAGGGGTACTTTCTTAAGGTCGTTTAGCCCACCGTCACTCGGTTTAACACGCCGTCCCGCCATTGACGATAAACGACTGCAGTTCGCCCTTGTAACTCACATCGAGCGTGCCCTTCAGATCGACGCTGTCGCTTTCCTCGTGCGACGCCCCGATAATATAGTTCTCCGTCACCACCAAAGCCTTGTCGGCCGAGGTAAAAACCCGCACTCCGCCCTTGTCGCTGTGGGTTGATGACGTCAGGGCCAGCTTGATCACCTTGTCATTGATCTTGATAAAGCCGACGCCATCCGTATCGACGCCGTCCTCGGCGAATATCTGACCGTGCGGCGCATCGTTGCCGCGGAAGAGCATGGTCGTGCAGCCCGTGATCTGAGCGTCCTCATCGCCAAGGTCATTGACATAAAACGCTGCCCGCATCGCAGAGTTCGGCGCTGTTATCGCAGCGGCCGGCGCCGCCGAAGCGACCGGAACAGCTGCCGCCGCAGCCGACACGGGAGCTTCCGGCGGCTTGGGCGCCGGATGGCAAGCGGCCAAAGGCAATATGGGCAAGGTCATGGCGGCAACGATCGCTGGGGTCAGGTGTTTCATGCCGCGACCCTAACACAGGCAGCGCGAAAGGAAAGACACGCCTACCTGATACTCAGCAGGGCGCCTTTCTCAACCAATGTCCCGGTCTCGACCAATCGGCGGATGCGCGCCTCGAACACGCTTTTCAGCGCCTCCGACGTCGAGGCAAAACCGAACCCACGCGCCACCGCCACGACCAGCTCGTCGCTGGTGGCGCCGAAATTGTCCGCGACCGTAGTAACGATAGCCTGGTCGATCTCAGCCGGCGGCAACAGGTCCGGCTTGCGCAGGCCAGGCGACGTCACTTTCGCACGATCGCGCACGACGATGGGCTGACCCGGCATGGCATAGAAGAAGGGACCGCCTTCGATCGCGCCGGCGATCGCCGCCTGCTCGACCGCGCGCGCCACGGCGCCCTTGACCTTGGCCCCCATGCGCGGCAGGCCCCACAGCGTCCGTACCCGCGCCGCGATTTCATCGCCATGGACCGGACCTTCAACCGCGACGATCTTCGTCACGATATCGACCATCCGCCCCAATGGCAGGTCCTGCGGTTCCGCCGTCCGCGAAACCGCGAACGCGGCCTCTTCATAAAGATTGGCGGCGGCCGGCGGTTCACGGCCGATCGACGCCGTCAGCACCGGCCCGTCATCACCCTCGGCTGTCTCGAACGATACGGGCACCGCCCGCCTGGTCTGATAACCCGAAGCATCGCGGCCCCGCCAGGCCTCCTTGGCCGCGGCAATCGCCGCCTCGATCCGGCGCAGTTCTTCCTTCGGCCGCAAATACCAGTCGGCGCTCCAGATACGATGGATGATCCAGCCGTGCGCCTCCAGCACCTGTTGCCGCAACCGGTCGCGGTCGCGCGCCGAACGCGAGGCATGATATTGCGCCCCGTCGCATTCGATGCCCAAGACAAACCGCCCCGGCGTTTCCGCATCGGCGACGGCCAGGTCGACGCGAAAGCCCGAGGCGCCGATCTGGGTTTTGACGTCGTAGCCTAACCCGCGCAACTTTTGGCACACCGCCTGCTCGAAGGCGCTGTCATGGCCGTCGCCCGTCGCTTCGCCCTGACCGAAATGGCCGGTTTCGGCGAAGGTCAGGAACATCTTCAACGCCGCCACCCCGCGCGCCGGCGTCCGCTCCAGGTCGATATCGCCGCCGGTGAAGTTCGAGAACACCTCACATCGCAGCTTGGCGCGCGAAATCAACACATTCAGCCTGCGTTCGCCGCCTTCGCCGCTCAACGGACCGAAATTGTGCGCCAGATAGCCCTCGGCCGTCTTGCCGTAACCCATGGAGATAAAGATGACGTCGCGCTCGTCGCCCTGGATGTTTTCCAGGTTCTTGACGAAGAAGGGTTCGACCACCTCCGGCGCGAAAAACGGCTCGGTCTCCGGATGGGCGCGCCGCAGCAGTTCCAGCTCCTTCAGGATCGCCGTCCGCTGCACGCTCGAAAACGTAGCCACACCCAGGGTCTGTTCCGGGCTTGCCTTGGCGTGGGCGATCACGGCCTCGGCGACGATCTTGGCCTCGCCGGCATTGGTCCGCGTGCCGCCGCGATCATAGACCGTATCGAGCTTGTGGAACTTCAACCCCATACCGGCCACCGCATCGTAGGGCGAGGGCACGATGAACAGCCGGTTCTCATAGAACTCCCGGTTCGACACAGCGATCAAGGATTGATGTTTCGAGCGGTAATGCCAGCTCAGCAGCCGATACGGCGCGCCCTTGGCCAGGCACAGATCCAGAATGCTCTCGGCATCGCGCGCCTGGAGCGTCAGGTCGTCATCCTCGTCGCGTTCGTCCTCGCCGGTCAGCTTCTTGAAGAAGGCCGTTGGCGGCAATTGCCGCTCGTCGCCGACCACAACCAACTGTTTGACCCGCGCCACGGCGCCCAGGGCATCGACCGGCTCGATCTGACTGGCCTCGTCCATCACCAGCAGATCGAACTCGAAAGCCCCCGGCTTGAGGAACTGCGCCACCGACAAAGGCGACATCATGAAGACCGGTTTCAACTGTTGAATCGCCGGCCCGGCCTTTTCCAGCAGCAGCCGGATCGGCAAGTGGGCGCGCTTCTTGGCCAGTTCGCCGTTGAGCACCCCTAGCGGCCCGATGCCCGCCGCGCCCTTCGGCCGGCCCTCGGCGTGCTGAGCAGCGATCTGTTCCTTGGCCAACTCAATGCGCGCCAGGTCAAGCTTGCGGAAATCGTCGACATGGCGGTCCTGGCTCAATCCTTCGAAGCCGCGTAACTCCGGCCAATCGGCGAACAGGGCGTCGCGCAACACAATCGTATAGGCGCCGTCGAACTCGCCGAGCAGGGTGGCGCCGTCCAACCGTCCATTGTGGACGTCGTCGACCAGACTTTGCGCACCGAGCGCCGCCAGGGCGCGGCCGCGCGACGCGAAGGCGATAAAGCGGCTGAGCGACTCCATATCGCCCAACCATAGCGACGAGCGCACTATATAGTCGTTGATCGTGCCGCCCTCGGCGCCGAACGCCGCGACCGTATCGAGGTCGAGCCTGGCGACATAGGCATCCATCGCTGCGTCATTATCTGTCATGGCGGCATAAAGCGCCTGCCGCGCCCGGTCGCCTTCGGCCAGGTCCGCATCGCTCAGCGCCGCCAGTCGCGGCCACACCGGCTCCGGCAAATTGTGCGACAACCGCCAGCGCAGGACATTGTCGAGCGCTTCCCAGTCACTGTCGGCGCCTTGCCACAGCCGTCCGAACGCCCGCCCCAGGCCTGCCGCGGCGGAAAAGTCATCCTCGGTCTTTTGCAGGCTGACGATCACATCGACCATCTTCAGCCGCGCATCCGGATCCTGCGGCAAGGCGTCCCTGACATAGGAACGCAGCAGGGCGATATTGCGCTTATAGCCGCCGTCGAGAAAGCGCAGCACGGCGCGTCCCTTGGTGACGATATCGGCGCGGATGGCGGTATAGTCGGCACGGAGGCCGGCGTCGTTGAACAGCTTGCCGGCTTCGGCGCGCAACCGGACCAGCGTGGCGCCCGTTTTGATCAGGTCGCTTAAGGCCTTGGGATGCCCCCAGGCACTGTCGCCGAAAGCCGCCCGGTCGCCGTCGCGGGGCAGGGGCGTCAACTGAAGAAAGGCCAGCGACCGCTTCAGGTCGGGAATACGCTCGGCGTCCGGCGCGCCGAACAGCCGTGTCGCCACGGCAGCCTGTGCCTGCGCCGCCTGCAACGCCGCCTGCGAAGCCGCAATATCCTTCGCCAGGCGATCGCGTTCGGCCGGTTCCAGGGCGTCGGCGCGCACGCCCCGCCACGGATGCACCGGTATGGGCCCCAGGCCGTTCAACCGCTCGACGACCTCTTCGGCCAAACGCCGGCGTGTCGCGACATCGCCCGCCGTCCACGTCTCCGCGCCGTCGAACGTCGTGTCGCCGCCAACCTGCCCCCCATCCTGCCACCCCGCCAGCCGCCCGAGAATCTGGTATGGCGTCGCACCGCTGGGACTAAGCGGTCCATGCAGCCGCCCGGCAAACCCATTCAGGCCGCCGCGGACATCCTCCAGACGCGCCACCACGCTGGCGTCCGCCGTCAGGGGGCGCAACATACCGTCCTTGGTCCGGCGCAGTTCTTCGAGCACGGCGCGTTTGCTGATCTTGTTGGAATGCAGTTCCAGGGTCAGCGGCCCGAGACCGGCCTGTTTCAGCCGCCGATGAACGACATCGAGCGCCGCCATCTTTTCGGCGACGAACAGCACCTTTTTACCGCGGGCGACGGCGGCGGCGATAATATTGGTAATGGTTTGCGACTTGCCGGTGCCGGGCGGTCCCTTGACGACCAGGGTGCGTCCGCCGGCGGCTTCGGCGATGGCGACCGATTGCGAGCTGTCGGCATCGACGACATGGGTTTGATCGACGGCGGGAATCGCCTCGTCGATGGCGGCATCGTCGGCAATGAGCGGCGCGCTGTCCGGAATACCGTCGCGCAGCAGGGCGGTAATCAAGGCATGCTGTTCTATCCCTCCTTCCGGCCAGTTGTCGGGATCAAGATCGCGATACATCAAAAACTTGGCAAACGAAAAGAAGCCCAGGACCATGGCGTCGGGCAGGACCTCCCATCGCCCCTGGCGCGACACCGTCTCGGCCACCTTGGCGGCATAGGCGCCGAGGTCGACGGCGTCTTCGTCGCTGAAATCCTCGATGGTCAGGCCGAACTCGCTCTTCATCTTGGCCTGGAGCGTCAGATTGGGCGAGGGCGGCTCGTCGCGGCCTTTCAGCTTGAAGCGGTCTGCGGCACTCGATCGTTCCAACTGTACCGGCAGCAAAACCAGCGGCGCATAGCGGGCGACGTCGGACGATTCGGCGTCGAACCATTTCAGCAGGCCCAGGGCCAGATAGAGGATATTGACGCCCTGTTCGCTTTCCAGCGTACGCGCATCGTCCCAGATATCGAACAGTCGCTTTTGCAGGCCTTCCGATGTCAGCCGTGTCTGCAGGCGCGAATCGCTGTGCCGGGCCGCCACGCCGCGAGAATCTATTGTGTCGTCACCGGGCTGGGGAATCGCCGCCGTATCGCTGTCGTCAACCTCGCGCTCCCCGGCCGGCAAATCGGCGCCCGGCAAAAAGGTCATGGCCTTGCCGTCGCTCAAGGCACGGAAGACCTCATCGGCCTTTTCATCGACGATTTCGATGGCGCGGTTGTTGCGGGTCCGCAACGGCGTGTTGAGCAGGCGGTTGCGTGTCGACAGGTCGAGCAGGGCGTGACGCGCTTTCAACAGGCGTTCGCCGATGGGGGCCGTTACCGTATCATCCGCCATGCTTTTGGTCTCCGCAGCCCCGGGACCTTAAAGCGCATTCCGCTAAAGTGCCAAGAATGTTTCTCACAGGTTTCGGATAAATTGCGTAATCGGACACAATGCCGGCCACTCTCGACTTGACCCCGCTTCCTTCACTCGCCCCGTGACCACGGGGAGAGGGTGCCGGGCTTCAGCCCGGCGGGTGAGGGGCGTGCTCGGGCTTGGAGGAAGAGGTTATTCTCTCGAACGGCCAGTCGTTCGCCGCTTTGTTCCCTTGGTGCCTGCTAGTCTATCCATTGGTGAATTATTACCCGTGGAAAAAAGACGGCCCCAAATGCTGCAATGCAATGGATTGCATGAAAAAAATGCCAAAACCGGTCTGTTTTTACCTGAGCCGCGAGCGAGAAAGTGTTAACGCCACGCTCCCGCCGCAAAGTCGCCGCCTGACCGCCCGAATAGATTTTCGATGATCCTCGCCCGCGTCAGGTGTAAATTTCTGGCTAATTTTCCATAAAAAAAGCTCCCGGGAGGGGAGCTGATTTTCAGGTAAGATGGCGGAGAGGGTGGGATTCGAACCCACGGTAGAGTCGCCCCTACGCCGCATTTCGAGTGCGGTGCTTTCGACCACTCAGCCACCTCTCCGTCAGAGGGAACCGGCCCAAAGCCTTGAACATATAAGGATTATATAGTCAGGTTTCGGTCCGAAGCTCGGGCGCTTGCGCGCACCGCGGTCGTCAGAGGTGGCGTTCCTAGCGACAGCCGCAAAGAATCGCAAGCCTTTTCGCTTCCCTTATGATATTTTTACATTCGTCCGTAGTTGGCCCATAGATTTCTTATGGCAAACTTTGACCAATAGACGCTTGTGTACGGATACATCCTCATAAGCGTGTCTTTCTGGTGTCAGTAAACGTTAAAGCGGATAAAAAAGTGCATATTTTTAACCAAAGTCGCATTTGGGTGCTATGCAAAACGGCTTCGGAAAGTTATGAAGACGCGTACTTAAAAGTTTCAGTCGAGATGATCGGCTGTTCGTTCGATGGCCAAGAGAGGGCAATAACATGAAACTCAATTTGCTGGCGGGCGCTGCTCTCGCTGCACTTGCGGTTGCAGCGACCGGTGCTGCTGCTGAACAATCCAATGGGTGGTACGGGGCGGTTGACCTCGGTTACAACACCACTGGCGATTACAAAGCGAAGTCGACCGGCCTGATGGCCGACGGCGGTGCGTATTCGTACGACGTGGGCACGGATGATCAATGGGCCGGTTTCGCCCGTCTCGGTTATCGCTACAGCCCGAACTGGCGTGTTGAATTCGAAGGTGGCTACCGCCCCGGCGACATCACCACGGCGATCGGCTATCCGCGCGATTATCCGACCATCGCCGGTACCGGCACGGTCGACACCGCGCTGTGCACCGTCGGCGTCATCCGTACGGCTTCGACGCCCTGCGGCGGCCCCAAGGGTTCGTTCGATCAGACGACCTTCATGGTCAATCTGTACTATGACATCCTGCCGGAATCCACTTTCCACCCCTTCATCGGCGCTGGCCTTGGTCTCGACCACGTTAAGGCGAAGATGATCGGCCAATTGTCGACCAGCCCTTCGACGGGCGTTGCCGATCTCAGCATGACCGGCACCGACACGGTTCCGGCCTATCAGTTCCTGGCCGGTTTGGCCTGGGCTCTGTCGGATCGCCTCAGCCTCGACCTGACCTATCGTTATCTCGGCGCCGAAAAGGCCAAGTTCGACGGTATCGTCGCTCCGCTCTCGGCTCACGACATGACGCCGGGTCTCTCGGACACGGGTACCGGCTGGCAACAACCGGGTGAATTCTCCGGCAAGTTCAACGATCAGACGATCTCGGTCGGCCTGCGTTGGGCCTTCGGTTCGGAAGCGCCTCCCCCGCCGGCTCCGATCGAATCGCCTCCTCCTCCCCCGGTCGTCGAGACGCCTGTCGCGCCTCCTCCTCCGCCTCCCCCGGCCCCGACCTACGAAGCTCGCGAATTCATCGTGTACTTCGAGTTCGACAAGTCTGACCTGACCTCCGACGCTCAAGCCGTCGTCCAAGCCGCGGCTGACTATGCCAAGGCCGGTGGCGCTGCCCGTGTCGTGGTCGTCGGCCACACCGACACCTCCGGTTCGGCTGCCTACAACATCCGCCTGTCGGAACGCCGTGCGAAGACTGTCGCCGACGCCCTGGCCGGTCTCGGTGTCGATGGCTCCAAGCTGGCCGTTGATTGGAAGGGTGAATCCGCCCCCGCAGTCGCCACCGGCGACGGCGTGAAGGAACCCCTGAACCGTCGTTCGACGATCGACATCACGTTCTAATCAGAACGCGACGTTCAGTCCAAAACATGAAGCCCGGCCTGATTTTTCAGGCCGGGCTTTTTGCTGCTCAATTGTCAAAAAATACGCGCCTCGGGCGAGCCTGCCTTGGCCGCGCGCTCACAAATCTGTTTCTGCGCCGCAACAAAAAGTGTCACTTCGTCGGCATTATTTTTTTGACGCGCCCATTTTAGGCATTTTTTTCGGACGGCCGTCATAGCCGTCGCGCATCGCGCAAAACCCGTAAATTACACGAAATTCCCATATATATTGTGGTGCCCCGGACCCTGGACACAAGACTCGCTTGGCCTGTGTGGCAAAATCATGCCGTTTGCACCGCCGCGAACTGTGGCAATAAGGCAGCAACACGTTACGGATGTGACCACTGTCACAAAAGGTTTGCACTTTTCGCTCAAAAAGCGCTGCAAAACCTACTAAAGGATTAATCACACGGCCTGCCTTTCGGCTTGGCCTCACGCTTTGATGCTTCCAAACGCACCTTGGGCTGTCACGGGACACGATTTGTCTTGGTGGGTAAAATTTTGCTTTTTTGTAACCTTGGAGAGGGGATACTCCCAATGAAATTGAATAAATCGATCATTCTGGCCACCACCGCCGTCGTCGCCTTCGCGATGTCGAGCCATGTCTTTGCCCAGTCCACCTCTTCGCAAGACGTCGAAGTTGTGATCAAGGGTAAAAAGGGCCTCGGTCCGATCAACAAGGAAACCGGCATCAAGACGCGCTCGGTCGTCGACCAGGCCTTCATCGCCAAGGGCACCACCGGCCAGTCGATCGCCCAGACCCTGAACGTCGTTCCGGGTTACAACTTCACCAATAACGATCCCTACGGTTCGCAAGGCGGCAATCTCCGCCTGCGTGGCCTCGACGGCCCGCGTATCTCCCTGACGGTCGACGGTACCCAGCTCAACGACGCCGGCAACTACGCCATCTATACCAACCAACAACTCGATCCCGAAGTGATCGCCACCGCCTCGGTCCTGACCGGCGGTACCGACGTCGACTCGATGACGGCGTCGTCGACCGGCGGTACGGTCAACCTGACCACCCGCAAGCCGTCCGACACCTTCGGCGTCCAATATACCGGCTCGCTCGGTTCCTTTAACTACACCCGTAACTTCCTGATGCTCGATACGGGCAAGGTCGGTCCGTGGGGCACCTCGGCCTTCATCTCCTATTCGAACCAGAACTACGACACCTTCACCCGCGAAGTGCCGGATACCGGCAAGCTGCACAAGCAACAGCTGAACTTCCGCATCTATCAGCCGTTGTTCGACAACGGTTCTTTCGCCAGCCTGTCGGGTCACTTCAACCGCAATCGCAACCGCTTCATCTTCGGTCAACCCAAGGCCACCTTCGCTGACCCGACCAAGGGTGAATATTTCAACAGCGCTGGCATCGCCAACATCAACCCGTCGAACACCGGCAACCTGCGCGGTCAATCCAAGTGGGTCGTCAATGACCACCTGTTCTTCACGGTCGATCCGTCCTACCAATACGTCCTGGCCAATGGCGGCGGCACCTCGACCGTCAGCGAAGTCACCGGCAAGATCGGTTCGTGGACCAATGCCAACTTCAAGAACCACGATCTGAACGGCGACGGCGATGCGCTCGACACGCTCACCATCTATAACCCGAATACCACCCAGACCGACCGTTTCTCGCTGTTCACCTCGGCCGTCTACACCCTTGACCGTGGCGATATCATCCGCGCCGGCGCCTCGTTCGACCGCGGCCGCACGCGTCAAACCGGTGATGGCACCCTGGTCAACGCCGATGGCTCGGCGATCGATCCGTTCGGCGCCAAGCTGAAGGACAGCCTGGCACTCCTGGGTTCGGACGGCGCCGCCTACGAACGTCGCGACCGCTTCTCCAAGGCCGATGTCGACGTCTTCTTCGCCGAATATCGCGGCCGCTTCTTCGACGACGCCCTGGGCGTTCAGATCGGCGTCAAGAGCCAGAAGATGACGCGTGACCTGAACCAGCACTGCTATTCGTCGACCAAGGGTACAGGCAGCAGCACGCCTTTCTGCACCACCCAGGCGCCGACCGCCACGGCGGCCGACGGCACGGTCACCTTTGCCGGCAATACAGACAGCTTCTTCAAGCCCTACCACACCACGGTCGACTTCTCGAAGGTCCTGCCGAATCTCGGCCTGACCTGGAAGTTCGCTGACAACAGCCAGGTTTATGGCAACTACGCCGAATCGATGTCGTCGCCGCGTACGGACAACTACTATGCCGTCACCATGTCCAGCACCGGCACGGCTGCCCCGGCCAATCCGCTGCCGGAAACCGCCAAGACCATGGAACTGGGTTACCGCTTCAACACCCCGACCATCCAGGCTTCCGCCGACGTCTGGTCGGCCAAGTACGACAACCGCATCGTCTCGGCCTATGACGTCCAGACCGACACCTATTTCGACCGCAATGTCGGTAAGGTGGACTTCCACGGCTTTGAAGGCGCGGCCGCCTGGTCGCCCACGACCAACTTCAATCTCTACGCCAACGCCACCTACACCAAGACGGAAGTCAAGAACGACGTGCCGAACGGCAAGGTCGGCGGCGTGGTGGTCTTCATTCCGCTGAAGGGCAAGTCGCTGGTCGAAGTGCCGGAGTGGATGGGTAACCTGGGTGCCAGCTACCACTTCTCGGACTTCACCTTCAATCTGTCCGGCAAATATGTCGGCGAGCGCTTCTCGACCGACATGAACGACGACAAGACCAAGGCCTATACGACCTTTGACGGTTCCGTCCGTTGGGATCTGCCGGGCGTCCCCTTCACCAAGACGGGCACCTACTTCCAGCTCAACGTCATCAACATCACCAACGCCTACTATTTCGGTTCGATCAGCTCGCAGACCACGGCCTTCGCGCACCCGGAATTCAACGTGGCGAAAGCCGGCATCCCGAACTTCAACATCGGCGCTCCGCGCACGGTTATCCTGGCCCTGCACACGCAGTTCTAAGGACGGTTCGACACCACAAGGAAAGCGGCCTCCGGATGTCCGGGGGCCGTTTTTTTGTATGCCAAAGCCTCTGGCCCTATGCTAGTAGCAACGGCGACTGAGATGAACTCATGAGCCGTTGGCAGCGGGCGACTGCCCGCCGCGCACGTTTGTGCGAGCCCCGTGGCGCTTGAGCGAAGAAACTATGGGAGTCTTTATGACACGTATCGTTCCGGCGGAATGGGAAGCGCACAAGGCCATCTGGCTGGGTTTCCCGAGTCACGAAAACCTGTGGCAGGAGGACCTGATCCCCGCCCAGGCCGAAGTGGCGGCGCTGGCCCGAGTCCTGGCCGAGATGGGCGACGAACATGTCAAGCTGATGGTCATGGGCGAAGAGGCCCACGCCGCTGCCCAATCCCTTCTGGGCGACGTCAAAAAACTCGAAATCGTCGACGGCCGTTTCGGCGATATCTGGTTCCGCGACACGGGCCCCATCTATGTCGCCGACGACGCCGATGACGACGACCTGCATCAGGCCCTCCCGGTCAGCTTCCACAACAACGGCTGGGGCGGCAAATACCACCTGAAATTCGACGACGAAGTGTCGCTGCAGATCAGCCAGCTCGACGGCTTTTCGCAAACCCTGGAAGACTTCATCCTCGAAGGCGGCGCGCTCGACCATGACGGCCACGGCACGGTGCTGACGACGCGCCAGTGCCTGCTCAACCCCAACCGCAATCCCGGCTGGACCCAATCCCTCGCCGAACAGGCCCTGTTCCAGGCGCTTGGCATCCGCAAGGTCATCTGGCTCGACGACGGCCTGCTCAACGACCATACCGACGGCCATGTCGACAATCTGGCGCGTTTCGTGGCGCCCGGTGTGGTCGCCTGTCCCGTCGCTTTCGGCCGCGACGATCCCAATGCCGAGGTCTATGACCGGACCGCCAAACTGCTCAGCACCCAAACCGACGCCCGCGGCTTCGGTCTCCAGGTCGTGCGCATCCCGTCACCGGGAAAAGTGCTCGATGAGGATGGCGAAATCATCCCGGCCTCCCATATGAACTTCCTGATCGCCAATGACTGCGTGGTGGTGCCCATCTACGAAGAGCGCCCCGGCGAGCTGGCGGTCGAGGCCCTGCAAAGCCTCTTCCCCGAACGCAATGTGGTCGGCCTGTCGTCGAACGCCATCCTGACCGGCGGCGGTTCCTTCCACTGCATTAGCCAGCAGGTCCCCCTCATAAAGGCGTAATGCTTACGCCTTTATGAGGGGCCTTTTCTGCTCAAACGCCGCAAGGCTCCTCGCAACGGCTCGGGCGCGCGGTCGCGCTTGCCAAAATGCGAGCATTTTGGAATTTGGAGTATAGACATGACCCGCACTGTTTCCGTCGCCGCCCTGCAAACGTCCTACGGCGCCGACATGGCCGTCAATATCGCCAAGACCGAGCAGCTCGTCCGCGACGCCGCGGCCAAGGGCGCGCAAATCATCCTGCCGTCGGAACTCTTCCAGGGCGAATATTTCTGCGTCAGCCAGGAAGAAAAGTGGTTCGCCACCGCCTTTCCGTGGCGTGAACACCCGGCGGTCCTGGCCATGCAAAAACTGGCCGCGGAACTCAACATCGTCATCCCGACCTCGATATACGAGAAGGAAGGCCCGCACTATTTCAACAGCCTGGTCATGATCGACGCCGGTGGCGAACTGCTGGGTGTCTATCGCAAAAGCCATATCCCCGACGGTCCGGGTTACCAGGAAAAATACTATTTCCGCCCGGGCGACACCGGCTTCAAGGTATGGACCACCAAATTCGCCAAGGTCGGCGTCGGCATCTGCTGGGACCAATGGTACCCGGAAGCCGCCCGCGCCATGGCCTTGCTGGGTGCCGAAATCCTGATGTACCCGACGGCCATCGGCTCGGAACCCCACGACGACAGCTTAGATACCGCCGCCCCCTGGCAGCGCGTCATGCAGGGCCACGCCGTCGCCAATGTCATGCCCGTCATTGCGTCCAACCGCATCGGCCATGAACAGGTCACCGCCGCCGGCCAGACCTTCTACGGCCACAGCTTTATCGCCAACCACCGCGGCGACCTGGTGCAAAGCTTCGGCGCGAAGGACGAGGGCGTCCTGGTGGCGGAATTCGACCTCGACTATCTCAACACCCACCGCGCCGCCTGGGGCTTCTTCCGCGACCGCCGCCCGGATCTCTATACCGCCCTGGCTTCCCCGCGCCCGGCTTAAAATCGCAAAATGTGCGAAAACTTCCCCTCGCCCCTTTCAAGGGGAGAGGGTGGTTCGCTCGCGAACCGGGTGAGGGGTACTTTCTTTCTGCTGTTACCGCCTAAAGCCATCCCGGCCTAGATATACCGCGCCACCACCATGCAGACCAGGGTGATCATCTGAAGCCCCGACGCGATACGATGCGCCACGGCCATCCCGCCGCGCGCCTTGTCCGCGTCCTCACCCTTCAAACGCCGCAATCGCGTCCCGACCAGGACGATTTGCACGATCAAGGCGGCGAGGGCGCACACCACCCCGCCGGCCAGGACCTTTTCATAGGTGCCGAACCCACCCGTGTGGAGCTGGCTCCACAAAAACCCACCTGTCAGCACCGCAATCGTCGCCGCACCCATCTGGCGTGGAAACAGAATCTCCACGCCCTGGCCGCCGCCGCGCGCCAGATTGGCGGTCGTCGCCATCCAGAACACGGCCGACAGGGCGTGCAGAGCCACGACAATGATGATAACGATTTGCATGGCGCTCTCCCGCGGCAACGATTAATTCAGTGAACACTATGTACACTGAAATAATAGATATACATATTGTAAACTGAATCTCAAGCGCAAAATGCCACCTGAACCACGTCCCTATCAAAGCGCCAAACGCGACGCCGCCGCGGCCGTCAAACGCCAGCAGGTCATCGACGCCGCCGGCCGCCTCCTGGCCGAAGGTCCGGCCACCCTGTCCATGGAAGCGGTCGCCAAGGCCGCCGGCGTCACCCGTCTGACCGTCTACAAACAGTTCGGCTCGCGCCGCGCCCTGCTCGAAGCCGTCTTCGACGACAACGCCCAACGCGGCGGCATTACCCGCATCGTCGAAGCCATGCAGGATCCGAACCCGCGGACCGCCCTCGATCGCTCCATCGACATCCTGTGCGATTTCTGGGGCAGCCACGCCTCGTTCGCCAAACTGCACGACGCCGCTGCCGTCGATCCCGAATTCGCCGAAGCCATCGACGCCCGCAACGCCCGCCGGCGCACCATCATGACCACCCTGGTGAACCGCATGTCAGGCACCGATGCCGCCCGCGCCGAAGCCGCCGACCTTCTGTTCGGCCTCACCGCCATGCCGATGTTCCGCCTGCTCGGCGCCACGCGGTCGCCGGCCGGCATCGCCGAAACCCTGAAACTGGCCGCCAACGCCATTCTCGACCGTTTGCACTTGACCTGACTTTGGCCACACTACGCCGTTATCATCGCGAAAACAGGAGACGCAACCATGAAGATCACGATCGCCGCCGCCCTTGCCTTGAGCATGACCTTGGCCTCATGCGCCGAAGCGCCCGCGTCCCCATCCCCGGCCATGCCCTCCGAAGGCAGCCGTCTCGCCATCAATGACGACCTGCAATGCCGCGTCCTGGCCGATGTCGGCGAACAATTGGGCAGCGACAGCTTCGTGCCCTATCTCAAGCCAAATGACGACGGCCAGCGCGCCACCGACTGCACCGCGGCGTTCAAGGCCGCCGGCCTGCCGCTGGTCCCCTTCGGCAATCCCAACGATCCGCGCGTCAACAATACCGAGGTCGACCACGCCTGGCGCTTCTCGGCCCCGCAATTCACCGACGACGATGCCGCCACGGTCACGGTCGACTATATCTGCCGCCGCCTGTGCGGCCACGGCGAAAAGCTGACCCTCTCCCGCCAGGGCAACACCTGGAAGATCGTTCAACGCGAAACCACCTGGGTGTCATGAGGCGCGTAATTGCTGCCGCGACATTGGCCTGTCTATTCGCGTCCCCGCTCGCCGCCGAACCGGCACCGGCGACCGACGGCACGGCGCTCGGCGTCACCGACGACGCGCGCTGTCAACTTCTCGCCAATGTCGCTTCCCAACTGGGCGGGCCTGTCATTGGTGGTGTCGAGGGCATCCAGGATCAACACATTGCGCTTGACTGTTCGACTGCCTTTACCGCCGCCGGCCTGCATGTTGTTCCCGGTGATCGCGACGCACGCGGTTGGGATGATCGCCACGCCTGGCACTTCAGCTTGCCGCAATATCTGGATGCCAAAAATGCAGTCGTTTCTGCTGCCGACGAATGCCCGCTATGCGGCCATGGCGAGATTGTCACCGTGACACTAGAGGGCGACTCCTGGAAAATCACCGGTCGCCAAACCGGTTGGATGTCTTAGAGATACTTTCCTTCCCCTTCTCCCCACCTGAGGGGAGAGGGTGGCAGGCTTCAGCCTGCCGGGTGAGGGGTTCTTTCTTGCTAAACCAGCAACCCCGCCGCTTCCTCCGCCGTCAACAACCGCCACTTCCCGGGCGCCAGATCACCTAGAGTCAACTCCGCCATCTGCGCCCGATGCAAGGTTTCGACATGATTGCCGACCGCGGCGAACATCCGCCGCACCTGATGATAACGCCCCTCATACAAGGTCAATCGCGCCGTCTTCTCCCCCGTAACCTCCAGGAACGCCGACTTCAACGCATCCTTCTCAGCCTCCAAAACCAGGGTGCCCGACGCAAACACCTCGCCATAATGCGCCTCCAAAGGCCGCGCGCAGGTCACTTCATAAATCTTGGCAACATGGTTTTTCGGCGAAATGATCTTGTGCAGAAAATCGCCGTCATCCGTAAACAGCAATAACCCCGACGTATCCGAATCCAGCCGCCCGATCGTCGACAAAACCGGCTTCCTGATCGCAAACCGGTCCGGCAGCAGTTCGTAAACCAACTGCCCGCGATCCTTCAACGAACAGACATAGCCCGTCGGCTTGTTGAGCATCAACACCATGCCGAAAGCCGGATCGATCGGCCGCCCGCGATAACGGATGTCGTTGTGCGCCACGGCCGAATCCTCGCCCAAAACCTCGCCGCCAACCGACGTCAAGGCGCCGGCGCGGATCAGCTTCTGCACCTCCTTGCGGCTGCCGTAACCCAGGTTCGCCAGGAGCTTTACAAGTCTCACCGGATCGCCTTGAAGACTTTGAAATAATTGTCCTGCGCCATGACCACGACCGTCTTGAACGCCGCCTTCAAGGTCTCCTCATAGGGCAGGTGGCGATTGGCGACCATCCACAACGCCCCGCCTGTCTTCAACCCGGCCGCCGCGGCACGAATAAAACCCTTGCCCAGGTCATGACGGTCGGCGCGGTCGACATGGAACGGCGGATTGCTGACCATAAAGTCGCAACCGCCCTCGATTCCTTTGGTGACATCGCGCCAATGATAGGCGACCCGCTCGCCATAGCCGGCCAAATTGACCTTGGCCAACTCCAGCGCCCGACCTTCCGCCTCATAAACATCCAGTCGCGTCACCTCGGGCGAGCGCCGCAAAATCTCGTCGCTGAGATAACCGAACCCGGCCCCTAAATCGGCGCCGACGCCCTTGAACACCGGCAGATTATCGGCCAACAGCTTCGAGCCCGGATCGAAATGGTCCCAGGCGAACAGGCCCGGCCGGCTGACGAAACGCCCGCCTTCGATCACCCGTGGCGCATCCAACTTCGCCCACTCAGCCACCAGCGCCTGATCGACGCCATCGCCCACATGCGCCCAAAACACCCGGCACTTGTTCTTCGACAGGCTGGTCACCGACCCGCACAAAGCCTTCAAATCGCCCTCGATCGTCTTGGCGCCTTCCAGGTTCGACACCGCCGCCATGACGATACCGCCCTCGCGCGCCGACTGAACCGCCCGCGCCAATAACGCCCGAGACTCCTCGCGCTGCCGCGGCGGCAAGACCATCACCAGGCTGTAATGCGTATCGTCGTCCATGCCGCGCAGCAAAAAGCCCGTCCGCTCCAAAGCATCATAGGCCGGCTTGAAACTCTGCTCGCACAGCAGCTTGTTATGCGGCAGGTCGTCCAACGCATCGCCGCGCCGCGCCCGCAGGAACAGGGCCGGTCCGTCCGTAGGCAGATCAACAAGCTCTTCGAGCAGGGGCAGGCACAGCGTATCTAAAACGGGATCGGTCATGCGCGCCCCTATGCCACAACACGCCGCCTAAGCATAGCGGTAGATACGCGCCTCCCACGGCCGCAGCCAGTAGGACTCATCACCATAGTTCGACACGACCAGCTCGGCGTCGTCGGATACTTCGAAGTTAGCCGGCATGCGCGAGAAGTTGAGAGCAACAACATAGGTCTCGCCGCCCAGCGCCCGCATAAAGGCGAAGACATACTCATGCTCCGGCATCAGATCGCTGTAATCGCCATAGACCAGGGCCGGCGTCGCGTGGCGCAGGGCGATCATCCTGGCATAATAATGATAGACCGACGCTGGATCGCCCAGGGCCTGCGCGGCATGGATGGTCGCCGTATCGGGATGCATGGCCAACCACGGTTTTCCCGTCGTGAAGCCGCCCTCCGCCGTCCACGAAATCGGCACCCGGGCATGGTCGCGGCTGACCTTGTTCTGGTTGGCGATAAAGTCCGCCGCGGTCACCTGACCCGTCTCGACCTGCTCGCGCCAGCTGTTCTTCGCCCACAGATCGTCGAACTGATCAATACGTTCGAAAGGAAAATTGGTCATCCCCAACTCGTCGCCCTGATAGATAAACGGCGTCCCCTTCATGGTCAGCAACAGAGTCGCCAATACCTGCGCCGATTTCACCCGCCACAGCGGATCGTCGTCGCCGTAACGCGACACCATGCGCGGATTGTCATGGTTGGAAAAGAAGATGGTCGGCCAGCAATGCACATCGAATGCCTTGTCATGCCGCGTGAAAATCTCTTTCAATTCCGGCAATCCCCACGGCTTCCACCACCCGCCCGGCGCCCGGTCGATATCGACGACATCGAACTGAAACACCATATCAAGCTCTTCGCGCCGCTCGTCGATCAATAACGGCGTCTGCGCCAAAGACACCCCGAACGCCTCGCCGACCGTCATGACGTCGTACTTCGCCATGACCTCCCGGTGCATCTCATGCAGATACTCGTGCACCTTCGGCCCATTGGCATAGGTGTCCTGCGGCCGGCTGCCTGCCGGTAAATCGGGAAGGGCCGGGTCCTTGGAAATGAAGGGGATGACGTCCATGCGGAACCCGTCGACGCCCTTGTCCAGCCAGAACCGCATCAGGTCGTAAACCTCTTCCCGCACCTTCGGATTATCCCAGTTGAGGTCCGGCTGTTTCTCGGCGAACAGATGGAGATAATAGTCGCCGGTCGCCTCGTCGCGCGTCCACGCCGGCCCGCCGAAAATCGACGTCCAATTGTTCGGCACCTGCGACCGCCAGATATAATAGTCGCGGTATGGATTGTCGCGCGACGACCGGCTCTCGACGAACCAGGCATGTTCGTCGCTGCTGTGATTGACGACCAGATCGATGATCAGCCGCATGCCGGCGGCCTTGATCCCGGCCAGCAAAGCATCGAAATCCGCCATGGTGCCGAACTCGGCCATCACCTGGCGGTAATCGCGGATATCGTAGCCGTTATCGGCATTGGGCGAATCGAAATGCGGCGACAACCAGATGACGTCGACACCCAAACCCTTGATATAGCTTAACTTCGACGTAATCCCGGCCAAATCGCCGATACCGTCGCCATTGCTGTCCATGAACGAGCGCGGATAGATCTGATAGACCACCGCCTCCTTCCACCAGCGCCGCACATAACCGTTTGCTGTCGTTTCCGTATCCCGCCGCATGCTTGTCATGTCCCGTGCAAAGCTTCCGCTACCACAATCCCTTTTGACGCCGGGCGCAAGTCGTCATGCCGCAATTATCCGTATACCCAGAGCGCAATACGGCGCCGTCACCGCATCGTCCGTCCCGGCTGGCACGATAAAGGCCGCGGCGTTGTCGGCCGGCGCTATGGTGTAGGGCGACACCGCGTCCAGCTTATCGACCGTCGCCATGACGATGGTTTCCGCAGCATGTTGCGCAATATGCCGCTTGATCGCTGCCTCCTCATAATCCCCGGTCGACAGCCCGCGCACCGGATGGATCGCCGTCACGCCCATGAAATATATATCGCTGCGGATGGTCGCGATCGCCGCCATGGCCGCGGCGCCGACGCTGACCATGGAATGCTTGTACAACCGCCCGCCGATCAGAATGACCTCGACGCCGCCGTGGTGTTCCAAACCGCCGGCGACGGTCGGGCTGTGTGTGACGACAGTCAGTCTGATGTCCAACGGCAAGTGCCGGACGATCTGCGCCGTCGTCGTGCCGCCATCGAGAAAGATCACCTGTCCCGGTTGGATCATCCCGGCCGCACACCGCCCCAATGCCGCCTTCACATCCGTCGCGACTTGAGTACGAGCGGAAAAGTCGGGCAGGGGCGGCTGAACCGGCAATGCCCCGCCATGCACGCGCAACAACAGCCCCGCGCCGGCCATATCGCGCAAATCGCGGCGGATTGTGTCCTCCGACACCTGCCATGCCTCAGCCAAATCCTTGGCCACAACCTGACCGTCTTGCCGTAATCGGTCCTGGATCAACGCCCGGCGTTGCGATGTCAGCATAAGGAAGGCTCCAAAATAGATTTGACTATGCACGATAATACATGAAATATCACGATATTGCAGACAAGTCTGTGATAAGGCCGCATCACACGGCAAGAATGTGCATATTTCTGCACGAAAATCCACAAGGACATGCAAAATGTTGATCCTGATCGCCGGCCCCTACCGTTCCGGCACCAACGACGACCCCGAAGCCATGGCGGCCAATCTGCGCGCCCTCGAAGAGCCGGCCTACGCCCTGTTCCAGGCCGGCCACACCCCGATGATCGGCGAATGGGTGGCCCTGCCGGTGTGGCGCGCCGCCGGCGGCCAACATGTCGGCGATGCGCTTTACGAAGAGATTTTCCATCCCGTCGCCCACCGCCTGCTGGCCCTGTGCGACGCCGTCCTGCGCCTGCAGGGCCCCTCGAAAGGCGCCGACAACGACGTCCGCATCGCCCGCGAACGCGGCCTGCCGGTCTATACCTGTCTGCGCGACGTCCCGGGCTGCGCGGCCTTTGCCCCCGCCTGAGTGCAATTCGCCTCTTGCATCATGCTCGAAAAATAAGCATATAGGCCGCGAGACGGCTGGGCGTAGGCCTCGCCAATCTGGTCAGGACCGGAAGGTAGCAGCCACAACGAATTCACCTGCGGGTCAGTCGTCTCACCTCCTCGCTATGCTCGGGTGTTTTAGCTCAGACGCCGGACTGGGCGTCCCCCAAGCCTCGCGAAACGTCGACGGCGGGCACTTGCCCTTACCAAGCCAGCGTGGCTTGGAAAATTCATCAGACCTACCGTCACTTCTTCTTTCTCCTGCCCCGCCTGCGGGGAAGGTGGCGAGCTTGTCTCGCCGGAAGGGGGAAACCGTCAACTTCCGCAAACTCTAACGGCGAATGTTCTGCCAACCGCAGCGCTATACCGTAGCAATAGCTACGGCATGATGACGTTTTGTTCGGTCGATTTTCCTTCCCCCTCGCCCTTTTCAAGGGGAGAGGGTGGCAGGCTTCAGCCTGCCGGGTGAGGGGTCCTTTCTTAAGGCCGCCGACTCAATCTGAAAACGTCTCGCTCTACCTAATTATTGCTGCCACTTGGCCGTTTAATGTCCTTCGTAAGTTCGCCAGTTTCCGACCATTCTCGGAGGAGAATGGGAAATTGGTCCTCGTCAATGCGTTCAGATTTCATCTTTCCGTTGGGATACCATACACGCGACCAGTTCGATCCTCGTCCTCGCACAGCATCCCATTCCGCCTCCAATTGGCCGCTGGGATGCCATCGTCGCTGTAGGCCCGATGGAAGACCGCCGACATAATTGAACTCTATTTCCGGCCCGCCATCAGCGTAATGCGCGTAGATCACCCCTGTGAACGGCACATCATGTAGCAGCGCCAACTGATCATCAAATTCAAGATCATCATAATGTACGCGATGCACATCACCAGTGGACATAAGCACTCCATGAAGCGTTGGATCTATACCGCATAACTATCATGATCGCCCCTCAAAGGCACCCCACCTTTGCGCCTGTGAACGAATCGCGCTTGGTGGTGACGCCGCGCCGAAAAGTCCCTATATAGGTCCCATGTCCGACAATCCCGACCTCGATCCCTTTGCCTCCGAACACGTCGCCGAACACCATGAGCGCGATGACTCGACCGACGACATGTTCGGCGACTCGAAACCCATCCTCGACACCCAACCCGCCAAGCCGATCGAAAAGTCCGAAGCCTACACCGTCCTCGCGCGCAAATACCGCCCGCGCACCTTCCAGGACCTGATCGGCCAGGAAGCCATGGTTCGGACCCTGACCAACGCCTTTACAGCCAACCGCATCGCCCACGCCTTCATGCTGACCGGCGTCCGCGGCGTCGGTAAAACCACCACCGCCCGCCTGCTGGCGCGCGCGCTCAACTTCGAATCCGACACCGTCCATGCCCCCAGCGTCGACCTGACCACCCTGGGTCGCCATTGCCAGGCCATCATCGAAGGCCGCCATATCGACGTCCTCGAACTCGACGCCGCCTCGCGCACCGGGGTCGACGCCATGCGCGACCTGCTCGAAAGCGTGCGCTACGCCCCCGTCGAAGCCCGCTACAAAGTCTATGTCATCGACGAAGTCCACATGCTGTCGACCGGCGCCTTCAACGCCCTGCTGAAGACCCTGGAAGAACCGCCACCCCACGCCAAGTTCATCTTCGCCACCACCGAAATCCGCAAGGTGCCGGTCACCATCCTGTCGCGCTGCCAACGCTTCGACCTGCGCCGCGTCGAACCCGACATCCTGTCGCCGCACCTCAACAAGATCTGCGACCTCGAAGGCGTGCGCATCGAACCCGAAGCCATCGCCCTGATCGCCCGCGCCGCCGAAGGTTCGGTCCGCGACAGCCTGTCCCTGCTCGATCAAGCCCTGGTCCAGGGCGATGCCGGCGAGGTCATCGGCACCGAAGTCGTCCGCGACATGCTGGGCCTGGCCGACCGCACCGCGACGCTCGCCCTCTTCGAACACATCATTTCCGGCCAGATGAGCGAGGCCCTGCTCGGTTTCCGCACGCTCTACGGCTTCGGCGCCGACCCGTCGCAGATCATGGGCGACATGCTGGAATATTGCCACGCCACGTCGGTCGCCAAGATCCTGGGCGCCGAAGCGACGCGCCTGCCCAAACCCCAGGCCCTGCGCGTCACGGCCCTGTCCTCGCAACTCTCCGCCGGCACCCTGGCCCGTCTCTGGACCCTGATGCTGAAGGCGTTCGAAGAACTGCGCCGGGCGCCCGACGCCTGCGCCGCGTTCGAAATGGCCCTGGTCCGCTTCTGTTATACCGCCGACCTGCCGGGCCCCGAACTGCTGATGAAGCGCCTGCAAAGCGGCGAACCGCTCCTGCCCGGCATCCCGCCTTCCGGCGGCGGTGGCGGCGGGGGAGGCGGCCATCACGGCGCCACGGCCATGCAGATGAAGCCCGCCCATCAGGCCATGCCCAATCCGCAAAGCTTCGCCGAGGTCCTGCAACTGATCTCCGACAAACGCGATATCGGCCTGCGCGTCGACGTCGAACGCTATGTCCGCCTGGTCTCGTTCAAACCCGGCGCCATCACGTTCGAACCGGCGAACAATGCGCCGATCGACCTGGTGCGCAAACTGGTCACCCGCCTGAAGGAATGGACAGGCCAACGCTGGCTGATCGCCACCGAAGGCGGCGGCGGTGGCGAAACCATCTATGAACGCGACCGGCGCGAAACCGCCGCGGCGCGCGCCAAGCTCGAACAAAGCCCTTTTGTCGCCGCCGTACTGGCCACCTTCCCCGGCGCCGAGATCACCGCGATCCGCGCCAAACCGCAACCGACCGTGGCGCCGCTCGACCCCGCCATGCCCGAAGACGAACGTAGCGAAAAGGATGACGAATAATGGATTTCGCAGCCATGATGAAACAGGCTCAGCTGGTGCAGAACAAGCTCCACGAAGCCCAGGCCAAGATGCATATGAGCGTTGTCACCGGCACGGCCGGCGGCGGCCTCGTCACCATGGAGCTTAAGGGGTCGGGCGACATGAGCAAGCTCGCGATCGACGACAGCCTGATGGTGGCGGGTGAGGGCGAAGTCCTGGCCGATCTGATCCGCGCCGCCCATGCCGACGCCCGCCGTCACCTCGACGACCTCAACACCAAGCTGATGGCCGAAGCCTCCGAAGGCCTCGGCGGCGCCCTGCCCAACCTGCCGAAGTTTTTCTGATTTGATATTCAAGGCCGCGTCAACTTTGAACATACCGCAGGCGAGGGAACTTCCCTTCCGCCTTTTTGCGTGGCTGATCCGGCCCACCCCACCACCATTCCGCTTCGCGTCATGGTCCCCCTCCCCGG
>NZ_JBFUDD010000022.1:0-48618 GCF_056404915.1 Asticcacaulis sp. P2_B1
GTTGTCGTCATGCATGCCCTTGGTCGTCGGCAGCAGCAGGCTGTCGGCGCGATGGTCGTCGTGGACGCGGCCCAGTTGGTAATAGTCGTTGAGCTGGGACTCGTAGGTCCCCTCGGAATAGGTTTTCGGTGTTATCTTCTGCGTCGCGGCCGCCTTGATCGCCTTGATGATGCGGGCGTGGCTGGCATCGGTCGCCACCAGCTCGCCGACGCCAAGGGCACGTAGGCGGTTCGACGGTGCGCCGATATCGAAAGCGACCGGCGTCAGGCCGTGGGTCAGGGCTTCCGACAGGGTATAGACATAGGTTTCCGGCCATGGACTGAGGAACAGCGCCGTTTGCGCGCCAGAGGCCTGAATCTTGGCTTCCAGGGTTTCAGCAGTATAGGGACCGAGGTCTTGGAGATTGGGGAAGGAGCGGATCAGATCGATATCGTCGGAGAACCCGATCAGGACGAATTTCAGCTTCGGCTCGCGCTTTTCGGCCCAGCGCAGCAGGCCGATAACCTGATTATAGCCTTTGTGGGTACCCAATCCGCCCAACAGGGCAACCGTGATCGCTTCCGGTGCTTCGATCGGCGCGACTTGAATCGAGGGCGTGGCCGGCCCCTGGTGCGAATGAACTTCCAGCGGCAGGTCGACAAAGACCCGGTTATAGATATCAGCGGCGGCCTGGGACGGGGCGATCAGAAGCTGGGCATTCTTCAGCAGGTCGTGCCATTTATCGCGCCACTTGGTGATATCTGGCCAGATGCGGTCATAGCTCGGGTTCATGTCGCGATGGGCGCCGCCACGTTTCAGGCAGGCATTACAGGCGGCGGCCTCGATCGGCGCCTCGCTGTATTCGCCGCCGTCGTCGAGCAGGGTGACGCGCGGACAGAGATAGAAATAATCGTGCAAGGTGACATAGTAGGGGATGCCCGCCGCGACGAGAAAACGGTCCAGCCCGTCTTCCAGATCGATCAGGTGATGGACGTGGATGAACTGCGGCGACAGGGTCAGGATATCGGCGCATAGTCCGTCCAAACCATCGTTTTTGGGATAGAAGAGGGCGGCGTCGCTGCCCCATTCGGTCAGGCAATAGGCGTAATTGCCGGTCGTCATGCGCTTGGCGATGAGGACCCGGACGCCTTCAGCCTTCAGCTTGGCGGCGAGGAAATTGATGTTGGTGTCGACGCCGCCGCCGGTCGCCAGCGATACGAAAACGACATTGGCGCCCTTGCTCCACAAGGCCTTTTGCACGCGATTGCGGATGGCAGCCATCGGATCGCCGTCCATGAAGCGGCGGACGTGACTGATATAATCCGGATAGATTTTGGCCAATCGGGTCATGGCGGCGGCGACCAGTTCGGCCTTTTCGCCGAATGAGACGGCGCCCTTGTGATAGACCAGGCAGTCGCAGGCGGCGAGGTGACGCCAACCGCGGGTGGCGGCGCGCATGGAAAAGTCGTTTTCCTCGCCGTAACCCTTGCCGAAAGTTTCGGCGTCGAAGAAGCCGACCTCGCGCAGAGCGGCACGACGGATGAACATGCAAAAGCCGTGGGCCGTCGGCAGGTCGACGGTCAGGCCGGCGTTTTCGCGCGCCAGCAAATCATTGATGCCTTTGAGATCGAGGCCGTAGGGCAGGGTTTCGCTGCCCTTGATCGTCGGCAGGGATAGTATGGTGGCATTGTTCGACAAGGGCGTGACCGACGCGACGCGCGGCGCCGAATAGGCGGCGGCGAGCAGGCGATCGAGCCAGCCATCCGACACTTCAGTATCGGCGTTGAGGAGGACGACATCATTGTCGTCGTTGAGTTGCATGCCACGATTGACGGTCTGGACGAAGCCGAGATTGTCGGCATTGTCGAGCAGGCGATAGCCGTGTTCGGCCGCATGCGCCTTCAGCGCCTTGGTCAGATCCGGATCGGGACTGGCGTCGTTGATGACGATCAGATTGCCGCGCGCTTGCGTCTTGGCGTTCAGTACGGAGTCGATACAGGCGAGCGTTTCCGCCTTGCCGCGATAGACGGGAATAATGATATCGACGCCGCCGGCCAGGCTATCGCCGTGACACGGTTGGCTGGATTGCCAGAAACTGGGCAGGACCGCGGGTTCCGTGCCGCGCGCGCTACCCAACAGGACATGGCGGCTGAAAGCCTCCAAGGCTTGGCGACGGGCTTTCGGTAGGTTGCCGCGATCGAGCGCCGATTGCAGATCCAGGGCATTGATGCCGACGAGATATTGCCCCAGCGGATAAAAGGTCGTGCCGCGAATGCGGATGCCCAGTATGCTGGCGGCCTGGCCAAAAGGCGGCTCGGACAGGTCGAACTGACCGGTATCGCCATCGGTCATGACCGTTGCCGCCGTGACGTCGTCGACGTCCATGTCGATTTCGATGGCGACCCCGGGCCTGGTCGTGTCCCGGAGCCAGCCCGAGATGGTCTCGCCGGCAGCCGTCAAGGCGCCCTGGTAGGTTGATTGATGGTGGAAGATGCCGCTGGTCGCCCCTTTACCGGTGCCGGATGCGACCTGAATTTTATGGGCGCGTGCATCGAAAACGGTGAGCGGCAAGGCAAGGCGCAGCAGCCCGCCTTCCCAGGTGAAACTCAAGGGGCGGCCGGTTTCGTCATCCAGAGTGAGATTGGGTTGCGGGTCATAGGCCAGTCCCGCGATCAGCAGGCTTGTATCCTTGAGTTCGAACGTGACTGTCATATGTTATCAAACCATGCGCCGCAGGGCGGCTGCCTCATATTTTTTGCAATTTATACAAACAGATTTTTGCCGCAAGAGTCACGCGCAAAAGGCTTTTTTACACTGACAAAAGGGGCGCCGCCGCCAGGGCGTCGAACACCGGCTTGCGCCTTATCCGCAATTCGCGGCAGAAAGCCCGATTCGCGGCGATGAAACGGCTGGCATAATCGAGATTGCGGTCGTCGCCCAGCTTGCGGTGCGGGGAAGTAACCGCACCGAGCTTCGGTGTCACGCCGACCAAATCGGCGACCGCCGTGACGACGGCTTTCGGGTCGGCCTGGGTCAAGGCTTCGTAGGTGATGAAGCGTGGCTGCATGCCCTTGTCGGCGGCGAAGGCTAGCAGGCGCAGTTCCTGGCTCACAAAGGTATTGATACAGTTGCGGATTTCGGCTTCGTCATAGGGTACGGGCGGCAGCTTGTCGAATCCGGTTTCGGCGGTACGATGATAGAGTTTGCGAACGACGGCGAAATAGACCGAGATGGCCTGTTCGACGATGTTGTCGCGAAACAGAAAGACGGCCGGTACGGTGAAAGGGAACCAGTCTTCAAGCCGGACTTCCCGCGACCAGTCGTCATAAAAGTCGATGGTCATCTCATGGCCGAAAACGCCGCCCGGGGAAAAGCGCGAGCGCATGCGGCTGAAATATTCTTTGAAGGTACGGGCGCCGAAGGCGCTGGCCTGGCCGTCATCACCGCCGATGAAGCCCGGGTTCAGCCATTCGCGTGGTGCGCCGACGCCGCCGGAAGTGAGCAAGTCGGTGAGATGCGACGATCCTGTACGCGCCAGGAACAGGACGATGAAATCCTTGTCGGGCGCGCGTACAGGCTCATCAACGACGTGGCGGGCCGTCGCGGCCAAAAGCGTGGCGAGCGGGCCGGTCATACGCTTAGTGCAGCGCGCCGCCAGCGACCGCGCCCATCGGCAACATCTTCTGGAAATCCCAACCCTCGACGTCGCCGAAATAGTCCTGAGCGCCGCCGTTCAGGACCAGCACCTTGTTGCAGACATTGTGAATCAGACTGATATTGTGGGTCGCAAGGACCAAGGCCCGCGACTTGCTGAGCACATCTTTCATGCGCTGGGCAGCCTTGGCGGCGAACCCCGCATCGCCGGCGCCGATCCATTCGTCCAGCAACAGGATATCGGGTTCGAGGCTGGTGGCAACAGCGAAGACCAGGCGGGTCTGCATACCGGCGCTATAGGTCTTGACCGGCAGGTCGATATACGGGCCGAGTTCCGAGAATTCGACGATCTCATCGACCTTGGCGAGGATCTGGCGGGTGGTAAAGCCGCGCATCCGGCCCATGTTGAGCATGTTTTCCCGGCCGGTGAAGGACGAATCGAGACCGAGGCTGATATCGATCATGGAGGATATGCGGCCGACAACCTCGACCCGGCCGCGGTCGGGCTCGTAAATCCCGGCGATGACCTTCAGCAGGGTCGACTTGCCGGCGCCGTTATGGCCGATAATGCCCATGCGATCGCCCTCATCGAGGGAAAAGTTGATGCCGTCGAGCGCCTTGACGTGGATGATGTCCTGGCCATCCTTCAGCAACTTGCCGCCGATGGCGAGGTTGGCGATGGTGTTGCGCAAGGAATGGGCGCGGATCGAATAGACGGGGTAGGAGAGCTCGACGCCGCTCAGTCGGATAAGGGCTGACATGTCGTTATACTAAATCCAGAAGGGAATACGTTTGCGGAAGGGCGGGAAGACGAGCGCCCAGGTTATAATGCCGACAATCATGCTGCCGATAGCCAGAGCCCAGGCGTGAGCCGGCGGCGCATAGCCCAGCAGGGGCGCGCGCATGACTTCCAGCAGCCCATATAACGGATTGAACTGGGCGACATAGGCGCGCTTGGTCGAAATGTCGCCGACGCGCCAGATGATCGGAGTCACATAAAACATGAGCTGGCCGATAAAGGGCAACATGAAGCGCAGGTCGCGAAAGCGGGCGGACAAGAGGCCGACGATCGTGCCCCAGCACATGACCGTGACCAGGACGATGGGCATACCCAACAAAAAGGTCCAGTGCGGTACGGCCACATTGCCGACAGCGGCGCAGACTAGGAAAAAGATGATGACGTTGTGGGCGAAGGTCAGAACCGATTTGCAAGCCGTCTCGAAAACATAATAGCTAAACGGATAGGCATGGTTCTTGATAGTATTGCCGGAACCCAGGAACAATTCCGGACCTTCGGTGAAGATGAAATTGACGATGGCGAAACAGAGAAAGCCGCCGGTGATGTAGGGCAGGATATCGTGCATGTTGCGGCCCATCAGCCCGCCCCATACCAAGGCCATACAGAAGGAAGTCATGACCATCGATCCGGCAAGCCAGAAGGAGCCGAGGAAGGTGCGTTTATAACGCGCCGTCATTTCATGCCAGGCCTGGTAGGTCCACACCCGCCACAGCGCTGCGCCGCGGGCGACATCGTTAATTGCTTTACCGAACATAGAGACTTTGATTCCGCATAATATCGTTTGAGGGACCTTAATAACCGATCCATATACACACAGCATCCCCCCGGCAATCCTGCGGGCGCGATTGTTAGACTATCCGGCAGGCCAACTCAAGCGCGTGCCGGTAAAGTCGCGAAAAAAGCCGTATTCGGGCGCGTCGCGTGATGGGAAACGGCGAAGAAAAATATGTACCTTAACCGTCTTTGCACCTATAGAAACCGACATATGGCCCGACTCCAGGCCTCAACCGAGTTTCATTATGAAGATTGCCGCCTTCGGATCTTGCCTGTCCAATATCACGATCGCCTGCATGCAAAAGTTCGGTTTCGAGCAACTTTTGAGTGTTCACCACAACCGCAGCGACGCTTTTTTGAAATATTTCGTCGATAAGTCGGCGCCGCAGATCCCGCTTGACGTCCTGATGGAGAAGTTCGTTTTCAAGCCCGAGCATGAGGCCGAAACGCGCAAATATATCCTCAATCAGTATGTCGAGGGCCTGGGCTATCACGACCTGCTGGCGCGCAAGGAAGCGAACGGTCTCGATTTTTTCCAGGAAATCCAGCGTGAAAAGTTCGACGTCATCCTGATGGATAACTTCATGGACCTGGCGTCGAAGATGGCGGTATGGAAGGACCATCCCCTTTACGGCAATTCACCGGTCTTCTTCAATTTCGGCTCTTTCATCAACGAGAAGGAGCTGCTCAGCGAGTTCGACTATACCTACGACTATCTGTCTGGGGTCCAATCGGCCAAGAACAACATGCGCATCTACAAATGGCTGCGCCACTATCAGCCCGACGCCAAGATATTCTTCATGTGTTATCACTGGTGCTCCAGCACCGACAATCCGCGGCGCCAGCGCGACGCCCAGGACTTCTTCAAGAAGCTGACGCAACTGACGGTTTTTGAAAACCTGATGATCATCCCGCCCTTGACCGTCGAACCGCAATGGGGCAAGGGCACTGAGGATTGGCCGCACTTCGATCACCGTGTCTACGAAGCCCTGGCCGGCTATATCTTCCTGCATACCAATGCCGGCTACAGCGCGCCATTCAAGCCGTTCAAGCTGCCCAAGTAAAAACCCGGGACTACGTTAATGACGACCAGCGCGTACATGATCGCTCACAGCGATGATGATTTCCTCGATCAGGCGATAGCGTCGGTTATCGACCGGGTGGACGAATTGGTTTTCGTCGACGGCGCCTACAAATGGGTAGCACCGTTTTTCGAGAAGATGGGGATCGACCCTGAGCGGTCATGGCAGAAGACCCATGACATCCTGAGCAAGTACGGCAGCAAGATCAAGTATCACAGCGGTATCTGGGATGACGAACTGCACAAGCGCAGCTTCGGCTACGACCAGTGCGAAGGCGACGTCATCATCCGGATCGACGCCGATGAGATATTCCAGTTCGATGACGCGCAATACGATGCTTTTCTCGCCTCGGATAAGGGCGTGGCCGAGATGGAATTCCCTTTCCTGCTGACACCGGAGTCTCAGCGCCTCCAGGCCGAGCTCAATCACACGCCCAAGCAGTGCGCGGTCTTTAAGGCCGGGCATTTCCGTTCACCGCTCGATCACTGCGCCTATCTGTGGCTGGTTTTGACTCCCGAAGAGCGGGCGCGTTGCCGGGAACCGAATTGGGAATACCTCTACGGCGAGCCGATCATCAAGACTGCCCACCTGACGGCCTTCCGCACGCCGCGAACTTCGGTCAACCGAGCGCGTTTTTATACCCTGCAATATATCCGCACAGCCGGGCACCTGCCCTGGGCCTTCGACCAGACCCCGGTCACCCGCCCGGAAGACAAGATCCCGCAAATCTTCAACCTGATGACCGCCGACGAATACTCGTCCTTCCTGGAAGGACACGACATCGTTTCGGGTTTTGCTAATATGCAGGACTTTCGTGTCACCCCCTATAGCTTCGACGGCCCGGTTCAGGCCCAGGTCGAGGCAGCCTTCAGCCTGCGTAATAACAGCGTGGCGGCCTTGCTCGATTTCACGGACCATCCGCGTGTTGTCGTTTCCAAGGCGGTGTCGATGGTCGATGTCACCTCCCTGGTCGCCAAGGGCGTCACCAAGCTGGAAATCACGACCGAAGACGCGCTTGAATCGTGCAGCGGCCACCTCTATTTCCTGTTGACGACGGCCGACGATCAGATCGGCAAGAACCTGGCGCCGGCCATCTTCCAGACCGAAGGTCGCACGAGCGTTGCCAGTTTCGCGGCTGTGGACATGTCGCGCGTCTTGCAGGCCGTGTTGATGGTTTGTCCGGTGACACCGGCGCCGTTGAAAAAAACGCGCATCACTGGCTTGCAAGTGCTGACATAAACCGGTCTCATGCCCGGGTATCCCCTGGCGCGGAGGCATCATGGATTCGATCATCACTATTTCCGGTCTCGACAAGACCTATAAGGGCGGGTTCCATGCCCTGAAGGCGGTCGATCTTGAGATCAAGCGCGGTGAAATCTTCGCCCTGCTGGGGCCGAACGGCGCCGGCAAGACCACCTTGATCGGCATTGTCTGTGGCTTGGTGCGGCCTTCAGGTGGCACGGTCGTCGCCAATGGTCACGATATCGTCAAAGACTTCCGCGCCGCCCGCTCGGAAATCGGCCTGGTGCCGCAGGAACTGGCGACCGACATGTTCATCACGGTGTGGGACACGGTGACCTTCAGTCGCGGCCTGTTCGGCAAGGCGCCGGACAAGACGATTATCGAAAAGATCCTGCGCGACCTGTCCCTGTGGGACAAGAAGGATAACAAGATCGCCACGCTTAGCGGCGGCATGAAGCGGCGGGTGCTGATCGCCAAAGCCTTGTCGCACGAGCCGAAAATCCTCTTTCTCGATGAGCCGACCGCCGGCGTCGATGTCGAGTTACGCCGCGACATGTGGGAAATGGTCCGCAAATTGCGCGCGCAAGGCGTGACCATTATTCTGACCACGCACTATATCGAAGAGGCCGAGGAGATGGCCGACCGCATCGGCGTTATCGACAAGGGCAAGATCATCCTGGTCGAGGAAAAGCACGCCTTAATGCGCAAGCTGGGCCAGACCGAGGTGACAATCGAACTGAAGACGCCGCTCGATACTGTGCCGGAGGCGTTGAAGGACTGGCCGCTGGAACTGTCTGACGATCGCTTGACGCTCAGCTTCACTTTTAAAGGCGAAGGCGAGGCCGAAGATGATGTTAGTGATGGGGGCGCCGCCGACCTGATCAAGAGGATGGCCGCGATCGGCATCGACTTCAAAACCATCAACATGCAGCGTTCGTCGCTTGAAGACATTTTCGTCAGCCTGGTGGGGAAATCGTCATGAACTGGCACGCCATACAAGTCATCTATCTCGCCGAACTGGGCCGCACCTGGCGCACCCTGTTCCAGAGCCTGGCCGCTCCGGTCATCTCGACTTCACTTTACTTTATCGTCTTCGGTTCGGCCATCGGTTCGCGCATGCCGGCCGTTGACGACATTTCGTACGGCGCCTTCATCATTCCGGGACTGGTCCTGCTGACGCTCTTGACCGAAAGTACGTCCAACGCTTCGTTCGGCATCTATTTGCCGCGTTTTACCGGAACGATCTACGAAGTCCTATCGGCGCCGGTTTCAGTGTTCGAGGTCTTGGCCGGCTATGTCGGGGCGGCGGCGACCAAGTCGGTCATCCTCGGCATCATCATGCTGGCGACGGCGCGGATTTTCGTCGATTATCACATCGTCCACCCGCTGGCGACCGCCGGCTTCCTGATCCTGATCTCGGTAACTTTCAGCCTGTTCGGTTTTATCCTCGGGGTCTGGGCCGATGGCTTCGAGAAGCTTCAGGTCGTGCCCCTGTTGATCATTTCGCCCCTGACCTTTCTGGGCGGCACCTTCTATCAGATCAAGATGCTGCCGCCGGCCTGGCAGACCTTTACCCTGTTCAATCCGATCGTCTACCTGGTCAACGGCTTTCGTTGGGCGTTTTACGGCAAGGCCGACGTCAACGTGTGGATAAGCCTGGGGATGACCTGTGTGTTTCTTGTGGTTTGCGTGTCGATCATCGCGTGGATATTCAAGACGGGTTATCGGCTACGGACCTAAGCTTCGGCCCATCGCCGCAGCAGGTTGTGATAGGTCCCGGTTAATTGGATGATGGCCGGATCGTCCTGGCCGAGGCGCGTGCCGAGGTCCTGAAGCGCCGTATCCATTTGAAAGAGCGTCAGCCGCGCCGCATCGTCGCGCACAAGGCTTTGGATCCAGAAAAACGCTGCCAGCCTCGCGCCGCGCGTCACCGGCGTAACACGATGCAGGCTCGATGCCGGGTAAAGGATCATGTCGCCGGCGTTAAGCTTGACGCTGTGGCTGCCATAGGTGTCCTCGACGATTAGCTCGCCGCCGTCATAGTCTTCCGGCTCGCAGAAAAAGACGGTCGCCGACAGGTCGGTACGCACACGGAAATCCGTGCCGCGTAGTTGCCGGATGGCGTTGTCGATATGGGTGCCGAAGGCCTGTCCGCCCTGATAACAGTTGAACAGCGGCGGAAATACCTTGGTCGGCAGGGCGGCCGAGACGAACAGCGGGTTGGCGGCCAGGGCGGTTTCGATGACGGCGCCCAGTTGCCGTGCCACGGCGGAACCTTCCGGCAGTTGCAGATTGTGCTTGGCCTGGGTGGATTGGTAGCCGGCGGTAGCGGCGCCGTCGATCCACTGTGCGGCCTCCAGTGCCGCCCGGCCTTGGGCGACTTGCTCTTGCGTCAGCAGGGCGGGGATATGCAGCATCATGGTGTGTCGTCCAGGTGGATGTCACGCTCAGCCAGCCAGGCCGTCATCTTGGCGACGAAGGCTTCGGGTGAACCCAGGCGGGCCCGACGGAAAAGGGCCAGTGCGGCCTCCATCTGGCCATCGGCGACCAGGCATCGTCCGAGGTTGAAATGGCCGCGAAAATCGCCGCTTTCCGAGGCACGGCGGTAATAGTCGCGGGCGCGGTCGAGATCTTTTTCGACCACCCAGCCGTCTTCGTAAAAGCCGCCGATGATGTTGAGCGACTTGGCGTGGCCAAGCGCCGCGGCCTGACGATATAGGGCAAGGGCTTCGGCCTTGTCCTCGGCGACGCCGCCGCCCAGGGCCAGCAGGGTGGCAAGATTGTACATACCCCAATCGAGACCGAGGCCGGCGGCGCGGCGGTACCAATCGGCGGCGGCGCGGGGACTGGCCGGTCGGCCCCAGCCGTTTTCATAGCAACGCCCGACCATGTTGCAGGCCATGGCGTGGCCGGTGCGCGCCGCCTTGAGGAACCAGTCGAAGGCGGCGGCATGGTCGGCGGCGATTCCACGGCCGTCGAGCAGGACCTGGCCGTACAGCGCCTGGGCCTCGGCGACGCCGCGGCCTGCCTGATCACGCAGCCAGGCGGCTGCGTCTTCGGGCGGACCGGCCATGATGGCGGCGACGTCATCATGGCTCAGGGTGTCGGCTATCTCAGGCGTCATCAGAACCTGGCGTTCAAGGTCAGGACGACCGACCGGCCCGGGGCGATGGTGGCATAGTGGTTGGTATAGGCCTGGCTGAAATAGACCTCGTCGGTCAGGTTCTGCACATTGAGCTGGGCTGTCAGGTGGTCATTGATGATATAGGACGCCATGGCGTCAAACTTGGTGTAGGACGGCACCCATTTCGGCGCCAGCGGGTTGGCATTGCCGTAGACCTTGTCCATGTAAGTGGCGCCGCCGCCGATCGTCAGGCGCGGGGTCAGCTTATAGGTCGTCCACAGTGAGGCGCTGTTCTTCGGTGTGTTGGGGAAGGGGGCGCCATCGAGCAGGCCCGCCGCGGCGCCGCTGCCGCCGTTCTTGACGAGGATGGCGTCGAGATAGGTATAGCCGGCGAAGATATCCCAGGCTTCCGTGATCGAGCCCGACAGGCCGAGCTCAAAACCGCGCACGCGCTTCTTCCCGGCCTGACTGACCGAGGCGTCGAAATTAGTGATGCGGGCATTGTCGGTGTTGATCTCGAAGACAGCGCCGGTCAAGGACAGCTTGCCATCCAGCATGTCCCACTTGGCGCCGGCTTCCAGCGTCTTGTCCTTTTGTGGCTTGAGGGCGGCATTGATCGCCGTCGACAGGGCGCTGCCGTCGACCCCCTGCGCGAGACCGTTGCCGGCGGGCGTCGCGGCGGTCGCATAGGAGATGTAAATAGCCGCATCCTTGACCGGCTTGTAGACCAGGGCTGCCTGATAGTTGAACAGATCGTCCCTGCGTTTGAAGGTGCTGCGGACGCCACCAGCCGCCGGGAGACCCGTCGTCGCGACAACCGGCAGGGCCGTGGTGAAGCTGGCATCGTAATCGTCGAAGCGGACGCCGAGATTGGCCTGCCAATGCTCGCTGAATTCGATGGTATCGAAGGCGTAAAGCGCCTTGGTCGTCGTCCTGGCCTTGGTCGGGTTATTGGCGCGGGATATGGTGCCGGTAAAGGGCGCATTGCCGTTCGGATCGATGACGGGGATGCACAGGCCTGCGGTGACAGCGGTCACTGGGCAGGTGGTATAGGTGGTCGCCAGCAGGCCGTTATAGGTGACGTTATAGAGATCGTTCTGCCCCTTTTCTTCGGACAGCTCCAACCCGGTCGAGAAGTTGTGCTTGACCTTTCCGGTCATGAAGACGCCGTAAAAATCGGTCTGGTTGATCAAGGTGGTGACATCGGAAACGCGCGACAGCGGCCGGGCATAGATATAGCCGTAATAGAGGTTGCCTTTGCTGTCGTCGGGCTGGCTCCAGATATAGCCCTGGCGCGTTTCGGCGTAACGCGTCGTATTGCGCAGGTGCAGGTCGTGACCGAAACTGTGCTCGTAGCGGAAGGTCGCCATGTCGGACTGTTCCTTTCGGAAGTCGCGCTCGGCATTGCCGTACCAGGTATTGCGGTCGACCTTGATCGGTTCGCCGTCACCGGGAACGGGGACGATCAGCGTGCCGCCGTTCGGTGCGACGGTCGGTGCGGTCGGGTTGTTATAGGGAATGCCGCTGTCGGGTTCGTCATCGCTTTGCAGGTGGTAATAGCTCAGCGTAAAGCGGTTATTCGTCCCCAGGCCGGCGGTGATCGACGGAGCGATACCCCAGCGGTTGTAATGGACGAAGTCGCGGCCGTCGACGTCGGCGTCGTGGACCATGGCGTTGAAGCGAACGGCGACTCCGTCGTCAAGTACATGATTGACGTCCAAGGTGGCGCGCTTGTAGTCGGCCGAACCCAGGCCCAATTGCGCCGTTGTGAAGTTGTCGCGCACCGGTGTCTTGCTGTTGATATAGATGCCACCGCCGGCGCCGCCGCGGCCGGCATAGGCGCCGCTGGCACCCTTGATGATCTCGATGCTGTCGGTATTGAAGACTTCGCGTGATTGCGAACCGATGTCGCGCAGACCATCGACAAAGGTGCTGGATTGCGAATCGTAACCGCGCAGGAAGGGCCGGTCGCCGACCGGATTGCCGCCTTCGCCGGCGCCGAAGGTGATGCCCGGCACGGTGCGCAGGGCTTCGACCAGGCTGGCGGAGCCGGTGCTCTGGATCAGTTGCTGGGGTATGACGGTGACGGATTTAGGCGTATCGCGCAGAGGTTCGGGACGTTTGGGGGAGTCGATTTCGCGCTGGCCTTTGACGATAACTTCGGTGGGCTGGTCGCTGTCGGAATCCGCTGCCGTATCCGCCATGGCGTGGGTCATGCCGCCCAGCATGGTAAAGGCCAGGCTGGCCGCGCCGGCGGCTTGGAGGCGGGAGGTGGTACGGTTCGAAATCAACATTGTCAGGCCTTATTGTTACAATGCGATTGCGAATAGGTCGCATTCTTGGCCGAGTCAATGGATTAAATGCAAATCATTCGCAATTTCATTACGGGTTCAAATAGGCGATGGATCGTCGAGGTCGGGCGCCTCCGTTAGGCCGCTTTCAGCGCATCTATAAATGTCCGCTGCAACAGGGTCGGACGAAAGCCCGCGCGGGTGGCGATGCCAATGTCGCGCAGCGACCCCGTCAGGGGCGGGCCCATGACCTTGAGCAAACCCGACGCCACATCGGCCGCGATCTGCTGGGCCGACAAAATAGCGGCGTGGTCACTGCGCGACAGCATTTCGCGCGCCGCCACCAGGGAAGAGCATTCCACAACCCGGCGCGGCGAAGGTAACCCTTTGGCGGCCATAAAGGTCTCGAAATTGCCGCGGCCGGGTGTGCCGGTCCGCGGCAGGATCCACGACAGGCCGCCCAATTGCTCGGGCGTCAGCTTGTCGGTCATGCTGTCGAAACCCGGTGCCATGGGGTGGTCGGCGCGCACCACGATCACGACCGGATCCGCGAATACCTTCTCCTGCGCGATATCCTTGTATGGCTCGGCGCGCAGGGCGCCGAGGATAAAGTCGATACGGCCGTGGGTCAGGGCGTTCAACTGCTCATCGTAGGGGCCGTCGACAATGGTCACCCGAGCATCCGGAAACCGCTTAAGGGTGGCCGTCATGGCGCGTGGCAGCCACTGCGAGCGGGCCAGCGGCAAGGCACCGACGCGCAGGCTGCCTTCGATAAAGCCCTGGATTTCGCGAATATCTTCATAGGCAAGGGCCAGTTCGCGAAAGCAGAGGTCGCCATGGCGGGCGAGAAGACGCGCCTCGGTCGTGGGTTCGACGCGCGCTCGGTCGCGTCGCCATAGGGATACGCCGCACAGGGTCTCCAGATCGCGGCCGGCGCGCTGGACGCTGGGTTGTGACAGGCCCAACCGCCGGGCGGCCGCGCTGAAACCGCCGGTCTCGATCACCGCCGACAGGGCGCGCAACTGCGACTCGACGACCAGGCGATGCAGGGGCGTACGCGTCCGGATGGCGGCCTCGCCGTCTTTCAGGTGGCCGGCCGCGGCGCGCAGGCGCTGGCACCAGGCTTCGCCGGCACGGGTCGGGATCATGCCGCGCGACGTGCGTTCGAACAGCGGCGTGCCGATATCGGCTTCGCATGCCGCAACGGCATCGGTCACAGCCGGCTGCGAAGCATGAATCCGTTCCGCCGCCTTGAGTGTGCTGCCGGCGTCATAGACCGCCAGGACGGCCCAAAGACGGCGGAAATGAAATTGGACCATGGGCCCTCCTATAGCCAAAACCTATAGCAGAGGACGGCAATTCAGGGAACCCCTGCGTGTCGATATGTGGAATATGGCGGACAGCTCTCATAGGGACTCGTCATGCCTGTCGTCATCACCGATATCCAACGCCCGTCCGCCGCCGCCTGCGCGACCTTGCAAAGCCACGGTGTGGCCACGGTTCACGAAGCTCAAGGGCGTGTCGGACTGATGAACGCCTATATGCGGCCGATCTATCGCCCCGCCATGATCGCCGGTCCGGCCGTCACGGTCGAGGTGGCGCCGGGCGACAACTGGATGATCCATGTCGCCGTCGAACAATGCCAGGCCGGTGACATCCTGGTCGTGACGCCGACCAGCGCATGCGAAGACGGCTATTTCGGCGACCTGCTGGCGACATCGTTGAAGGCGCGCGGCGTCAAGGGCCTGATCATCAATGCCGGGGTGCGCGATATCGCCACTCTGACCGAGATGGGCTTTCCGGTGTGGTCGAAGGCGGTCTATGCCCGCGGCTGCGTGCGCAATACGCTGGGCAATGTCAATGTCCCCGTCGTCTGCGCCGATGCCCTGGTCCATCCCGGCGATGTCATCGTCGCCGACGACGACGGTGTTTGCGTCGTGCCGCGCGACAAGGCGGACGAGATCGCGGCCAAGGCCGATGCCCGCGCCGCTTCCGAAGAAGCCCGCCGGGTCCGCTTCCAGAACGGTGAACTGGGGCTCGACATCTATGACATGCGCGAGACCCTGAAGAGTCGCGGCCTGACCTATATCGCCCAAAAGGACCTCTAAGGTGCCCTCACGCGCTATTCCCTGCAGCGTCTATCGCGGCGGCACGTCGAAGGGGCTCTATTTCCTCAAGGACGACCTGCCCGACGACACCGCCACGCGCGATGCCGTCCTGCTGGCGGCCATGGGCTCGCCGGACGCGCGTCAGATCGACGGCATGGGCGGCGCCCATCCGCTGACCTCAAAGGTCGCCATCGTATCGCGGTCCCAACGCGATGACGCCGATGTCGACTATCTCTTCCTGCAGATATTTCCCGACAAGGCGATCGTTACCGACCAACAGAATTGCGGCAACCTCCTGGCCGCCGTCGGGCCGTTCGCCATCGAACAGGGCCTGATGGCCACGACCGGCGCCGTCACCAGCGTTCGCATCCACATGGTCAACACCAAAAGCCTGGCCATCGCCCATATCCAGACACCGGGCGGCGTGGTCGAATATGACGGCAACGCGCGCATCGACGGTGTCCCGGGCACGGCGGCGCCGGTGCCAACCGATTTCCTCGACGTTGCCGGTTCGAGTTGCGGTGCCCTTCTGCCGACGGGCAATGCCCAGGATGTCATCCAGGGCGTGGCGGTCACCCTGATCGACAACGGCATGCCGGTCATCGTGGTCAGGGCCGCCGATCTCGGCCAGACCGGTTACGAAACGCCCGAGGTCATGGGACTGGATGCCGAATTAAAGGCCCGGGTCGAGGCCATCCGGCTCGAGGCCGGGCATCTGATGAACCTCGGCGACGTTACGGATAAGTCGGTGCCGAAGATTTCGCTGATCGCGCCGGCCCAGCATGGCGGTACGGTGGCGACGCGAACCTTTATCCCCCATCGTGTTCACGAGGCCATCGGTGTTTTCGGCGCCGTCTCGGTCGCCACGGCTTGCGTGCTGAAAGGTTCGGTCGCCAATGATCTGCTGGGCCTGGATGTGCAGGGGGCAACCGATCTCGAAATCGAGCACCCGACGGGCTTTTTTACGGTTTCCATGGATATCACGGGCGAAGGGAAAGCGCTGGTGATCCGGCGGTCGGCCCTGTTGCGGACGGCGCGTAAACTGATGACGGGCGAGGTCTTTGTGCCCGCCAAGGTGTGGCCGAAATGACCATTTCGACTGTCGCGCTCATCGGTTTTGGCGAAGTCGGCCAGGTGCTGGCCGCCGACCTTAAGGGCGTCACCGTCAAGGCCTTCGACCTGCACAAGGCCTCGCCCTGTGCGTCCGCTACCGAGGCGGTGAAAGACGCCGATCTGATCATTTCGGCTGTCACAGCGGCCCAAACCGTTGCAGCGGCCCAGTCCGTAACCACGGGCATGAAAGCCGGCGCCTGGTTCATGGACTTGAACTCGGCCTCGCCCGAGGCCAAGTTGGAAGCCTGCAAGACCATTACCGCCGCCACCGGCCGCTATGTCGAAGTGGCGGTCATGTCGCCGATCGAGCCGAAACGCCTGGCCTCGCCCATGCTGCTGGGCGGCCCCCACGCTGAAGGTTTCGCGCCGCTAATCCAGGCCCTGGGCTTCACTGGCGCTGAATTCTACTCCGAAATTTCCGGCAAGGCCTCGGCGACCAAGCTGTGCCGCAGCGTCATGATTAAGGGGTTGGAGGCGCTGATTTCAGAATCGCTGCTGTCAGCACGCTATTACGGCGTCGAGGATACGGTGCTGGCCTCGCTCAACAACCTGTTCCCGCATCCCGACTGGGAAGGTTATGCGCGCTACATGATCTCGCGCACCCTGGAACACGGCACGCGCCGCTCCGAAGAGATGCGTGAAGCGGCGAAGACCGTGGCTGAGGCCGGGCTGACGCCGTGGATGAGCGACGCCATCGCCGAGCGTCAAGCCTGGGCGCCCGACTATGCCGCCGCTCTCAAGGCCGATGGCCTGAAACCCATGCTGGACGCCATCAGGGCCCAAATAGAAAAAAAGCTAGAGGATAAGTCATGAGCCTGGATACGCCGCTCATTATCGATTGCCACGGTCACTATACGACCGCGCCGGCGCCGTTGACCAATTTCCGCGACGCCCAGGTGGCGCACTTCAAGGACCCACTGAAGCCGGCGCCGACCGGCGTGGTCGTGTCGGACGACGAGATCCGCGAGACCATCGAAATGAACCAGCTCAAACTGTTGAAAGAACGCGGCGCCGACATGACGATCTTTTCGCCGCGCGCCTCGGTCATGGGGCCGCATATCGGCGATGAGGATGTGTCGAAACGCTGGACGGTCGAGAGCAACAATATCATCAAGCGCGTCGTCGATCTGTTCCCCGACACCTTTATCGGCGTCTGCCAATTGCCGCAGTCACCGGGTGTCGGGTTGCAGGGTTCGATCGCCGAGCTGCAACGCTGCGTCGATATGGGCTTTGTCGGCTGCAACCTCAATCCCGACCCGTCCGGCGGCCATTTCTCGGCGCCGCCGCTCTACGACCGATACTGGTATCCCTTTTTTGAGAAGATGATCGAGCTCGATGTGCCGGCCATGGTCCATGTCTCGGGTTCGTGCAATCCGGCCTTCCACGCCACCGGCGCCTATTACATCAATGCCGACACGACCGCCTTCATGCAATTTATCGAAGGCGACCTGTTCAAGGACTTCCCCGACCTGCGCCTGATCATCCCACATGGCGGCGGCGCCGTACCCTATCATTGGGGGCGTTATCGCGGCCTGGCCGACATGCTGAAAAAGCCCAACCTGCGCGACCACGTCATGCGCAATGTCTATTTCGATACCTGCGTCTATCATCAGCCGGGTATCGACCTGTTGTTCAAGGTCATTGACAACAAGAACATCCTGTTCGGTTCGGAAATGGTCGGCGCCGTGCGCGGTATTGATCCGGAAACCGGCTTCTATTTCGACGATACGAAACGCTATGTCGACAATCTGGCGATTTCGGCCGAGGACAAGTACAATGTCTTCGAAGGCAATGCTCGCCGCGTCTATCCGCGTCTCGATGCGGCCCTGAAGGCGAGGGGGCTGTGATGGATACGGCTGTGTTCACGAAAGACGTCGACTGGCTGGACTGGTGCGCCAATCCGTCGAAGCCGACCTTCCAATTGCCCAAAGGCGCGGTTGACGCCCACTGTCACGTCTTCGGGCCCGGCGATCAGTTCCCCTTCGCCCCGGAGCGCAAATATACGCCGTGCGACGCGTCCGCATCCCAACTGTTCGCCCTGCGTGATTTCCTCGGGTTTTCCCGCAATGTCATTGTCCAGGCGACCTGTCACGGCGCCGACAACCGCGCCCTGGTCGACGCCTTGCAACGTTCTGACGGCAAGGCGCGCGGCGTCGCCACGGTCAAGCGCTCGGTGGCGGACGAAGAACTGTACAGCCTGCATGCCGCCGGCGTGCGCGGCGTGCGCTTCAACTTCGTCAAACGCCTGGTCGACGCCCTGCCATTCGATAGCCTGGCCGCAATCGCCGAGCGCGTCGCCAGGCTTGGCTGGCACATCGTCATCTATTTCGAGGCCGAGGATTTGAAAGAGTATTTCAACTTCTTCACCTCCCTGCCGACGACGGTTGTGGTCGACCATATGGGCCGGCCGGATGTCGCGAAGGACGCCTTCGGGCCGGACTTCGACCTGTTCGTCAAACTGCTGGAATACGACAATTTCTGGTGCAAGACGACGTGTCCGGAGCGCCTGACCAAGTCGGGGCCGCCGTATGACGACGTTGAGCCGTTCGCCAAACGCATCGTCGAAGCCTTCCCGGGCCGCGTGATCTGGGGCACCGACTGGCCGCACCCCAATCTCAAATCGCACATGCCTGACGACGGCCATCTGGTCGACTTCATCCCAAAGATTGCGATAACGGAAAGCCTGCAAAAGAAGCTGCTGGTCGATAATCCCATGCGGCTCTACTGGCCGGAGGAAATCTGATGGTGAAGTCACGTCCCTATGACGATGTCCCCGGCACGACCGTGTTCGACGAGCGCATGTCGCGCCAGGGCTATCATCTCAACCAGTTTTGCATGTCGCTGATGAAGCCGGAAAACCGCGCGCGCTTCAAGGCCGACAACCGGGCCTATCTCGACGCCTGGAAGATGAGCGAAGCGCAAAAGCAGGCGGTGATCGACCGCGATTACAACAGGATGCTGAGCCTGGGCGGCAATATCTATTTTCTCGCCAAGATATTTTCGTCCGACGGCTTAAGCTTCCAATATGCCGCCTCGACCATGACCGGCGTCAGCGAGGCCGAATATCTGGCCATGATGATCGCCGGCGGCCGCTCTCCTGACGGCAATCGCTACAAACACGAATGGGAGAAGAAGTAATGGCCCGGATTACCGCCGGCGTTGCCACGTCGCACGTCCCTGCTGTCGGGCGCGCCATCGACACCGGTCAGACCCAGACGGACTATTGGAAACCGATGTTCGACGGCTTCGATTTTTCCAAAAAATGGGAAGAATCGGAAAAGCCGGACGTCGTCTTCCTGGTCTATAACGACCACGCCACGGCCTTTTCACTCGACTTCATCCCGACCTTCGCCATCGGCGTAGCCGAAGACTATGCCGTTGCCGACGAAGGCTTTGGCCCGCGGCCGGTGCCGGCTGTTGAAGGCCATGCGGACCTCGCCTGGCATATCGCGGCGTCGGTCATCGAGCAGGACTTCGACCTGACCATCGTCAACAGGATGGATGTCGATCACGGCCTGACCGTGCCCTTGTCGCTGATGTTCGGTCAGCCGGAGGCCTGGCCGTGCAAGGTCATCCCGTTCGCGGTCAATGTCGTGCAATATCCGGTGCCGTCGGGCCGGCGCTGTTACAATCTCGGTAAGGCGATCCGCAAGGCCATCGACAGTTTCGACGAAGATCTCAATGTCCAGATCTGGGGCACGGGCGGCATGAGCCATCAGCTGCAAGGGCCGCGCGCCGGCCTGATCAATCAACCCTGGGACAAGGCTTTTCTCTCGGACATGGTCGACAACGTCCAACGCCTGGTGGCCATTCCGCCGGAAGAGTATATCCGCGAAGCCGGTAGCGAAGGCATCGAGCTCGTCATGTGGCTGATCATGCGCGGCGCGCTGGATGACACGGTCACCGAATTGCACCGGCACTACCATGTGCCGGCCTCCAACACGGCCATCGGCCATATCATTCTGAAAAACGGGAAATAACATGAAAGTAGCCCTTGCCGGCGCCGGCGCCTTTGGCATCAAGCATCTCGACGGTATCAAAAATATAGACGGCGTTGAGGTCATTGCCCTGATCGGCCGCACCCTGGAACCGACCCAGGAGGTTGCCGCCAAATACGATATTCCGCACGTCTTCACCGATCTCGATGAGGCGCTTAAGCTGGACGAGATCGACGCCGTTATTCTGTGCACCCCGACCCAATTGCATGCCGCCCAGGCGATCGCCTGCATGAAGGCCGGCAAGCATGTCCAGGTCGAGATCCCGCTGGCCGATTCCTGGGAAGAGGCCGAAGCCGTCATGAAGTTGCAGCAGGAGACAGGCCTGGTCTGTATGGTCGGCCATACCCGCCGCTTCAACCCGTCGCATCAGCTGGTCCATAACCGCATTACGGCGGGCGAGCTCAGCATCCAGCAGATGGATGTCCAGACCTATTTCTTCCGCCGCAAGAATATGAATGCGCTGGGGCAGCCGCGCTCGTGGACCGACCATCTGTTGTGGCATCATGCCGCCCACACGGTCGACCTGTTCGCCTATCAAACCCAATCCAAAATCGTCAAGGCCAACGCCGTCGAAGGCCCCATCCATCCGGAACTCGGCATCGCCATGGATATGTCGATCCAATTGAAGGCGGAAAACGGCGCCATCTGCACCCTCAGTTTGTCGTTCAACAATGACGGCCCGCTGGGCACCTTCTTCCGCTATATCTGCGATAACGCCACCTATATCGCCCGCTATGACGACCTGTTCACCGGCAAGGAAGAACAGGTCGATGTCAGTCAGGTGGCGGTATCAATGAACGGTATCGAGCTTCAGGACCGTGAATTCTTTGCCGCTATCCGTGAAGGCCGCGAACCCAATGCGTCGGTTGCCCAGGTACTGCCATGCTATAAGGTCTTGCACGATCTGGAACAACAACTTCAGGCCTAGGCCATGACGCGCCGATTAGCGGAGAAGAGGGCCATGCCGGCCCATCAGGTCCGGCCCGGCGGGTTGAGCGCAACGGCGATGTCGATCAAACCCTGGACAGAGGGTGACAAGGCCGATCCGCGCCGCCAGGCAATGACCGCTTCGGTCACCGGCAAGTTTTCCGACACGCGGTGGGCCTCGATCTTGTCGCCGTCGAGCGACCACGGCCGGTAAACCAGGTCGGGCATGATGGCGATGGCATGACGGATAGCGACCAGGCTGCGCGCCGCCTCGACCGAATCCGTCTTGAAAATGGCGGGGAGGGTGGTGTTGAGCGTGCGATGGATGCTGAGCAAGGCGTCGGACAGTTCATCGCTGGCCAGGATGATGTGCTTCTCGTGGGCCAGGTCGCGCAAGGACAGCAAATCCTTGCTGCCGGCCGGGTGACCGATTGGCAGCCAGACGCGATAATGCGACATGCTGACCAATTCGGTGCGCAATGACGACGGCCGTAAATCCGGCTGCAACACCATCAGGGCCACGTCGATTTCTCCACCGACCAGCATATGTTCCAGGTGATTGCTCGATTCCTCCAGCAACACGACCTCGATGCCGGGAAATTCGCGGCCATAGTCGGCCAGAAGGCGCGGTAGCAGGTAGCCGGCGATCAGCCGCGTGACGCCTAACACGATGCGGCCGGTATCGGATTTCTCGCTGCGACGGAGGAATTCGCGGGCGTCGCTGACATCGGCGAGGATACGGTGGCAATGGCGCAGAAATTGCTGCCCTTTCAGCGTCAAATGGACACCGCGGGCGTGGCGCTCGAACAGCTTGCAATCGAGGTCGATTTCGAGATCGCGCAGGGCTTCGGTCACCGTCGATTGCGATATCGCCAGGGACTGCGCCGCCAGCGATACCGAGCCGCAGCGCGCCACCGCTTCGAAATAACGCACCTGTCGCAGGGAAAAGCTCATGTAACCGAGCTAAGCCCAAAGAACCTTACAGGTCAATCGGTTACGCCTTTCCGCTATCGCCCGACAGGCGCTGAACCAGCAGAACCGGGATCAGGGTAAAGATAATCACCGCGCTGACCACGACATTGACCTCGGGCAGGCTTTGGCCGAGGCGTATCGAACCCAAGACCCACAAGGGCAGAGTGGTCTGTGTGCCGGCGGTAAAAGTGGTGACGATGACCTCGTCGAACGACAGGGCAAAGGCCAGCAGGGCCGCCGCGGCGATGGCCGAACCGACGAGCGGCAGGGTGATGCGGACAAAGGTATAGAAGCCGTCGCCGCCCAGATCGGCCGAGGCCTCGCTGAACGACTGCGGCAGGCGCGCCAACCGTCCGATGACCGTATTATAGACGATCGGCGTGCAGAAGGTGGCATGGGCGATGACCAGGGTCCAGAAGCTCAAATGCATGCCCATAAAGGCGAAGAACGAGCTCATGGCCATGCCGGTGATGATGCCGGGGAGGGCGATCGGCAGGGTCAAAAAGAAGACGGCGCTGTCGCGGCCGAAGAATTTGAAAGCATGGATGGCAAAGGCGGCCAGGCAGCCCAGCAGGGTGGCGATTACGGTCGCCAGACACGCCACCTGGACCGAAATGCCGGCGCTTTCCCGCACCTGCGGGTCATTCATGGCCTGATGCAGCCATTTCAGCGACCAGGCCTGAATCGGGAAGGTCTGGACGTTGGAAGCGCTGAAGGCATAGGTGATGACGAGGATGATCGGCGCCAGAAGGAAGGCGATGACCAGGAGGGAGGCCAGGATGACGCCTGCCCGTCCCCACAACACGGAAGGATAGGCATTCATGTCGATGCCTCCTTGTCGAGGACGCGCGTCGCCCACAGGTACAAACCCATGACCACCAGGGGCACGACGGCCAGTGCCGCAGCAAACGGGATATCGTTGGCGACGCCGACGGTCTTGTAGATGACATTGCCAATGAAGTCGGAGCTCGGGCCGCCGACCAGGATCGGCGTGACATAGTCGCCCAAGGTCAGCGAAAAGGTGAAGATCGAACCGGCGATCATGCCGGGCGCCGCCAGCGGCAGAACAATCCGGCGTAAGGTCGTGAAACCGTGGCCGCCGAGGTCGGCCGAGGCCTCCAGCAGGTTACGTGGCACCTTTTCCAGCGCTGTAGCGATCGGCAGGATCATAAAGGGCAGCCACAGATAGGTGAAGGTCAGGGTCATCGCCCAGTTCGAATAGCCGATGCCGTTTTCGCCCAACCCCAGTGATCCCATCAGCCAATTAAGGATACCGTCATGCGACAGGATCAGCCGCCAGGCATAGACCCGCGCCAGATAGCTCGACCACAGCGGAATCAGCACGCACACGCCCAGTACGGCGCGCATTTTCGGCCCGGCCATGACACCCATCCAATAGGCGACCGGAAAGGCCAGCAGAATGTCGAACACCGTCACGGTGGCGGCTATGCCGATCGTGCGCAGAATAACGGTATGATAGATCGGCGTTTCCCACAGGCTGCGGAAATTGTGCAGGCTGAAGCCCGGTGTCAGCGCGCCGGTCATGGCATCGACGCTCCAGAAGGCGGCTATGATCAACACACCCAGCGGGATCAGGTAGAACAGCAGGAACCATAGCGACGGCGGCAGACCGAGCAGGCCCAGGCGCAGTCCCGGCAACCGCCACAGCAGAGTGGACAGGCTGCGCAACGGGCCGGGTTTATGCAGGGTGAGGGCGGCTGTCTGGGTCATGTCGGTTGCGAAAGTGGCCCCACGCTTGGTGGCGTGGGGCCCGTTCCGTTATCAGCCTTTCACTTCCAGCCAACGCTTTTGCCATTCGGCATAGTCGAGACAGGTGTCCTGACCGTTGCCGCATTGGGTCTGCGGTGTCTTCCAGAAATGGATCTGGTTGAAATACTCCGCCGGCGCGTCGCCATGATATTGCTTGCAGGTGCCGGGACCGCCCTGCTTGTCCATCTCGGCGCAAGCCAGCTTGTTGACCGGGGTCTCGCCGAAATAGATCGCCTGTTGCGCCTGGACGGCCGGGGTCGATACCCAGTTGATCCATTTATAGGCACAGTTCTGGTGCGCCGACTTGGCCGAAATCATCCAGGTATCGGCCCACCCGGTAGCGCCTTCGCTGGGTATCGTGTCCTCGACCGGCACCGGCGGCTTGTTGGCCTTCAAGGTGTTGGTCTGGTACGGCCATGCCGCGCCGATCACAGCGTCGCCATTGGCAAATAGCGAGATTTCATCCGAGGCGAGCGCCCAATACTTCTTGATCAGCGGCTTTTGCGTCTTCAACAGGGCGACGACCGCGTCCATCTGGGCGGCGTTGAGCTCATACGGATCAGTGATACCCAGTTCCGGCTTGGTCTTGCTGAGATAAAGCGCGGCGTCGGCGATCTGGATGGCATTGTCGGGCACGGTGACCTTGCCCTTATATTGCGGATCGTAGATAGCCGCCCACGAAGTCGGCGCCGTCTTCACCGCCTTGGTGTTGTAAAGCAGGGTATTGGGGCCCCATTCATAGGTGATGCCGTAATGGACGCCATCGACCGTGTTGAAATTGGGCGACTGCAAACTTTCGGTGAAGTTGGGATAGTCGGCGATCAGGGCGGTATTGACCGGCAGCACGTTCTTGCCGGCGATGAGCCGCAGAGTGGCGTCGCCCGAGGCCGAAACGACGTCATACTGACCGTCATTCTGCCGCATCAGGGCGACCATTTCGTCGGACGAGCCGGCATATTTGCGCGTCACCTTACATCCAGAGGCGGCTTCGAACGGCTTGACCCAATCGTCCTGGGCGTAGCCTTCCCACGACACGATGCTTAAAGCGCCTTCGCCGACGCCAATCTCGGTCGGTAGTTTCGGTCCGGCGGCTTCCGGCGTCGCCGGTTTTTGGCAGGCGGCCAAGGCCAGGGAAAGGCAGGCGAGGCTGGCGGCAACTCTCAACGTGGTGTTACGCATGGTTTGGCTCCTCAGACGGGTTAAAGGGGGTGAACGCTATCGGGACTGTAACCGACCCAGACCATCTGGCCGGGGGAAAACCGCGGCTGGCTTTGACTGGCGCGGGCATTGAGGTCGAGTGCGGTAATGCTGTCGCCGCCCTCGGTCTGGATCAGGTAACGCGTCATCATGCCGACATAGACGACATCGGTGATCTCGCCGGTCATCATGTCGAGTGACTGGCTTTGCGGCGAGGTGTCGTAGAGTTTCAGCTTTTCCGGCCGCACCATAAAGGTCTTGCCATTGCGTGTCAGGATATTGGACAGGCCGACGAACCGCGCGACATAGGCGTTGACCGGGCGCTCATAAACGTCGGCCGGCGTGCCGATCTGGGCGATATCGCCCTGCTCGAACACGGCGATGCGGTCGCTCATGGTCAGGGCTTCTTCCTGGTCATGGGTGACATAGACGAAGGTGATGCCGAGATCGCGGTGGATCTTCTTGAGCTCGATCTGCATTTCGTGACGCAGTTTGAGATCGAGCGCACCCAGGGGTTCATCCAGCAGCAGGACATCGGGGCGATTGACGACGGCGCGTGCCAGTGCCACGCGTTGCCTTTGCCCGCCCGACAACTGCGCCGGCTTGCGCGTCATGAAATCGGTCAGCCGCACCATCTCAAGCGCGTCGTGCGTGCGCTTCTTGATGTCGGCCTCGGGCAGTTTCTGCGTCCGCAGGCCATAGGCGACGTTTTCGAAGAGGCTCATATGCGGGAACAGGGCATAGTCCTGGAATACCGTATTAACGTTACGCTCATAGGGCGGCTTGTCGGCGACGTTTTCCCCATTGATCTCGACGCGGCCATCGTCCGGCCGCTCAAAACCGGAAATCAACCGCAAGGTCGTCGTCTTGCCCGAGCCCGAGGGTCCCAGCAGGGTGAAGAATTCGCCGCGCCGGATCGTCAGGTTCAGCTTCTTCAGCGCCGTGAAGCTGCCATAGGTCTTCACCACGTCGACCAAATTGATGATGGGGCTCGCCTCGGCCATCAGCCCAGCCTGACCATGACATGGCGCGCCACCGTGTAGTCTTCCAAAGCGTAGAGACTGAGATCCTTGCCGTAGCCCGAGCGCTTCAGCCCACCGTGCGGCATCTCATTGGTCAGCAGGAAGTGGGTGTTGATCCAGGTGCAGCCGTAGCGCAACTGTGCCGCCACGCCCATGGCCTTCGCCGTGTCGCCCGACCATACCGACGACGCCAGGCCGTAATCGCTGTCATTGGCGTAGTCGATCGCCTGGGCGGTATCGTCGAAACGCGTCACTGACACGACCGGCCCGAAGACCTCCTTTTGCACGATCTCATCGTTCTGCAGGGCGCCGGCAATGACAGTCGGCTCGTAGAAGAAGCCGGAACCCGGGACCGAATGGCCGCCGGTCGTCACCTCGATATGCGACGATTCCCGGGCGCGTTCCACAAACGAGGCGACGCGCGCCTGCTGGCGGCCGGAAATCAACGGCCCGATCTCGTTATCGCCGTCATCGGCCTGGTTAAACTTGAGCGTGCCCACGGCCGACGACAATTCGGCGACCAACTTGTCGTAAATACCCTTCTGCGCATAGATGCGGCACGCCGCTGTGCAGTCCTGGCCGGCATTGTAGTAGCCGAAGGTCCTGAGGCCGTCGACGACCTCCGCCAGGTTGGCGTCGTCGAAGACCACGACCGGCGCCTTGCCGCCCAATTCGAGATGCGTGCGCTTGATCGACTTCTGTGCCACCGAAAGAACCTTGCGTCCCGTAGCAATGTCGCCGGTCAGCGAGATCATGTCGACCAAGGGATGGTCGATCAACGCCTGGCCCACCGTATGGCCACGCCCGACCACGACATTGCACACGCCTTCGGGCAGCACTTCGGCCAGGATGCGCGCCAGCTTCAGCGTGGTCAGCGGCGTCTGTTCCGACGGCTTGATGATGACCGTGTTGCCGCCGGCCAGGGCCGGGGCCAGCTTCCACGCCGCCATCATCAGCGGATAGTTCCACGGCGCGATCGAGGCGACGACACCGACCGCATCGCGGCGGATCATCGAGGTATAGCCGGCGAGATATTCGCCGGCGATCAAGCCGGGCATGCAGCGCACAGCGCCGGCAAAGAATCGGAAACAGTCGACGACCGCCGGGATCTCGTCGCGCAGCACGACATGATAGGGTTTGCCGCAATTACGTGCCTCAAGACGGGCAAAGTCCTCGCCATCGGCCTCGATCTTGTCGGCGATTTTCAGCAGGTAGCCCGAACGTTCGGCCGGGGTAGTGCGCGACCAGCCATTGAAAGCGGCGCGCGCGGCCTTGGCGGCGCGGTCGACCTGGTCGAGGCTGGCTTCTTCGAGATCGAGGATCAGGGCGCCGTTGCGTGGATCGATCACGCCTTCCGGCTCGCCGCGGCCGGTCTCGAAACTGGAACCGATAAGCATGTCGATATTCATCATCGTCTCCACCTGCCGCAGTCGACGCAGGGAAACGCAATAATGGTAAATTGAACAGCCAGTTAATTCAGAATGCGCTTATCGGAAATTCCGATATTATGAGGATTGGTGTGGGCAATGTGGGATGTATCGCCCATCTTACTGTCGTAAAAGCAAGTTATATATTTGATATTTAACGATTAAAATAATCGTTCTGTGAAATGGCGTCTGGATCGATAATTTCGATTAAACACCAGATTTCGGTCTTTAAACCGACAACCTTCGTTCGACCGGCTCATTCGGAGTGTCGGTTTTTGCCGAAAGAGCACCAGTCCACTCCGAATGCCGACAGCGCTCGCCGCCATCGGCTTTTTTGGGCAATATAAGGCATAAAAATCAAAGGTCAGGATAATCTGACACAATTGCAGCCGAAGTCAGACCTCGGCTGCCAGGAACGGATAGCGGTAATCGATCGGCGGATTGAAGGTCTCTTTGACGGTTCGCGGCGACACCCAGCGCATCAGGTTCCACATCGAACCGGCCTTGTCGTTGGTGCCAGAAGCCCGCGCGCCTCCGAAGGGCTGTTGACCGACGACCGCGCCGGTCGGCTTGTCATTGATATAGAAATTGCCGGCGGCGTTGCGCAAGCCGTCGCTGGCCGCCGTGACCGCCTTGCGGTCATTGGCAAACACCGAACCAGTCAGGCCGTAGGCGGAGGTATCATCGATGCGGGCGATCATGCCGGCATAGTCATCATCGTCATAAATATGGGCGCTGACCAACGGCCCAAAGAATTCGTCGCGCAGGAAGCGGCTGTTCAGGTCCTCGACTTCGAGGAGGGTAGGGCGGACGAAGAAACCGGTCGTGTCGTCGCAGTCGCCGCCGGCCACCACGCGAACGCCGGGCGCTGTCCTGGCCTCGGCAATGGCGCCACTCAATCGTTTATAGGCACGGCCGTCGATAACGGCGCCCATGAAATTCGAGAAGTCAGCGACATCGCCGACCTTGATCGTCGCCATGTCGTCAGACAGCCGCGCCTTGACGGCCGGCCACAGGCTCTTCGGCACAAACACACGTGACGCCGCCGAACACTTCTGGCCCTGATATTCGAATGCGCCGCGCAGGATGGCCACCGCCAGGGCATCGGCCGGAGCCGAGGCATGGGCCAGGACGAAGTTCTTGCCGCCGGTCTCGCCGACGACACGGGGATAGCTGCGGTAAGAACCGCCGGCAACCTTGCGCAAGATTCCGTTGAACACCTCGGTCGAGCCAGTGAAGTGCACACCGGCCAGGCGTTCATGACCCAGCACGATATCGGAGACCTCCGCCGGGTCACCATAGACCAGGTTGATCACGCCGTCGGGCAAGCCGGCAGCCTGCAGCAGGTCCATGATCAGATGCGCAGACAGCTTGGCGCCGGCCGACGGCTTCCACACGACCGTATTGCCCATCAGGGCCGGAGCCGACGGCAGATTGCCGGCGATGGCAGTGAAGTTGAACGGCGACACGGCGTAGACGAAACCGTCGAGCGGGCGGTAGTCGACGCGGTTCCACACGCCCGGCGACGACAACGGCTGGTCACCATAGATGCGCAGCATGAATTCGACATTGAAGCGCCAGAAGTCGATCAGCTCGGCGGCCGAATCGATCTCCGCTTGGTGTGCCGTCTTGGACTGGCCCAGCATGGTCGCGGCATTGAGTTTGGCCCGCCATGGCCCGGCCAGCAGGTCGGCGGCACGCAAAAAGACGGTGGCGCGTTCCTCCCACGGCGTCCGGCCCCAATCGTGGGCGGCGGCCAAGGCGGCATCGATCGCCTGGTGCACCTCGGCGGGTCCGCATAGGTGCGCGTTGCCCAAAACATGTTGATGATCATGCGGCGACACAGCCGCTTCCAGCTTACCCGTGCGCACCCCCTTGCCGCCGATAAACGACGGCATGTCGGAAAGCGTGCCGCCCAGATCTGCCAGGGCATTGCGCAGGGCCACGCGTTCCGGCGACCCCGGCGCATAGTCGCGCACCGGCTCATTGACGATCTCCGGCAGTTTCTGCAGGGCAAACCCGCCGATCACAGCAAGCGTCCGCGCAACCACGCCGCAGCGTCATTGAACGCCTGGTCGGCGAGAGGGGAAATCGACACGGCTTCGAGGAAGCTGTGCGAGGCGCCGGCATAGACAATAGCTTCGGCCGGAACCTGCGCCGCCTGCAAACGGTCGCGCAGGATTAGGCTCTGGCTGTGCAGCACGTCGCATTGTGGCACGCACAAAAAGACTGGCGGCAGGTTATGCAGATCGGCGTTCAACGGCGTCGCCAGCGGATTGCGTGCATCGTCCGGCCTCGTGAGATAATGCACCCAGAACTGGTTCATCTCTTCCGTCGTCAGCATATAGGCGTCGCCGCCGAAGCGCGTCGTATCCTCGGCTACCAGCTGGGTATCGAAGGCGCCATAATTGAGCACTAGGCCGGACAAGATCGCGCCTTCACCGGCATCGCGCAGGCTGAGCGCCGTCGCCAGGGACAGATTGGCGCCGGCCGAGTCGCCGCCGATCGCGAGATGGCGACCATCGATGCCGTAATCGCCGGCGTTGTCGCGGACATGGTGGACAGCGGCGATGATTTCTTCCAGGGCGACCGGAAAGCGGGCCTCCGGCGATAGCGAATAATCGATGCCGATAACACACACCTGGGCACGCGCCGCATATTCGCGCATGATGCGGTCGTGGGTGTCGAGGCTGAACATCACCCAGCCGCCGCCATGGACATAGATCAGGGCGGGCTTGGGGCTATCCGGGTTGGGATCGTACAACCGGATACGCACCGGGCCGTGTTGCGACGGGACGGCATAATTCTCCGTCCTGACCATGACCGGGCCGCCCTTGACCCAGGGCTCGCGGACCTTTTCGGCGACTATGCGCGATTCGACATGCGTCGGCGTCGTGCCGTTGCGATGCGTGGCATAGGCTTCGTTGGTGAGGCGGATGAACGAGCGGATCGTCGGATCGAGATCGTCGCCGGGCTTGTTCAGGGTGCTTTCAGGGATCACGGACGCCTCACCTTATCGTATTGGCCCCTACTGTAATCGCCTGCCGCTTACCCTGCCGCCAGGTTCGGACCACATATCGTCTTGATTGGGCCAGTGTGGCCTACCAAGGTTAGATGACTTGAGTCATTTACCTTGGCAGCGGGCAAGCGCCCGCCGCCGCTGATGCGGCGAGCCATGCGGCGTTTGAGCTGAGAAAACTAAGAGCGTTGCGGATTCTGGCTGCGCATGGCGGCCACCAGCGCGTGTTCGCCGGCGTCTGTCAGTCCCTGGATGATCTCACCGTATTCCTGATCGCGTTCGTCCTGGCCCAATTTGAACGCCGCCTGGACCTCGATAATGTCGGCGTGAAAGGCAACGACGCCGCGCGATAGCCGCGCCGCCCGTTCACCCATATCGTCGAGCGACCATGTGTCAGGCCGGCCGGCTTCCATGGCGTCGATCAGGTCGCGCAAGGCGTCTTCGATCCCGACGGGGTCGTCAATCAGCCGCAAAGTACAATCGAAGGCGGCGCCGGCATAGTTCCATGTCGCCGCCTGGGTGCGGTCTGCCATCCATGACGGCGAGACATAGGCGTGCGGGCCCATGAACAACAAGAGCGCCCGCGGCGCATCGCGCAACCGCTCGACCTGGGGATTGCTGCGGGCGAAATGGCCGACAAAGGCCGTCAACCGTCCTTCATCATCGAAACGCGGCCGCAAAGGCAGGGGCGTGGCGCTCCACGGCTCGCCCCCGGACACTACCCAGGCAAACGGATAGGCCGTCACCAGGTCGCGGACATCGTTCGTGTCGCGTGGGGCGTATTTAGCGGGCTTGGCGTCCATGATCGGTTCTCCTCATCCTACTCTATCTCATGACCCGGGGACCGTCATCCAACGGCTCAGGCCTATATCCGCGTCTTTCGGGCCAAAGGACTGGAATGGGCCGCCAAGCCATATCTTTTCGCCTCGCTCCCTGTTATCCTTGACCTGATTGCGACGGTCCTCCCTTAAATGCCGGGAATGAGCCAATGAAACATAGTGCCGACTATCCTCTGACCATACGTCCGGTTGTCGCGCTCGCCGACGACTATCCGGCCGGTTTCGTCGACCCCTTCCACAGTCACCAGCGCGCTCAGCTCTGCTATGCCGTCTCGGGCGTGCTGTCGGTCGTCACCGACACCAACAGCTTCATCCTGCCGCCGCGCCGCGCCATCTGGCTGCCGGCGGGCATGAACCATCAGGTCGCCTGCCGCGGTCCCGTGCAGTTGCACGTCGTCTATCTCGACCCGGATATCAACAGCGAACTACAGAAGGCCTGCCGCGTCTTCGAGACGTCGTCCCTGGTTCGCGCCCTGATCGAGGAGGTGCTGACCTTCGAGGTCGCCTATGACGAGGAAGGCCGCGAAGGCAAGCTGGTCCGCCTGTTGCTCGACGAAATCACCCGCATGCCCAATATCAATATCAACGCCCCGATGCCGGAGGATGTGCGCCTGCTGCGCGTCTGCAACCAGATCCTCGCCAATCCGGCCGACACCCGCGATATCGACGACTGGGCCAGCATCGCCGGCATGGGGCGGCGCACCTTTACCCGTGCCTTCAAGGATGAAACCGGCATGGGCCTGGCGACCTGGAGGCAACAGGTGCGTCTGATGGAAGCGTTGTCGCTACTGCACGCCGGCCATTCGGTGACCACGGTCGCCTACGACGTCGGCTATGAGAGCCCGAGCGCCTTTACCGCCATGTTCCACCGCACCTTCGGCATGCCGCCCAGTCAGTTTATTGCGGGTTAGATACGACCGCTTGAAAACACGTCATTTCTTGGTTGCCAGATAGTCCGCAGCTGTGGTCGGACCGTGGGTCGAGGTGTCGCTATGGTCGGCGATATATTTACGGATCTCGAAGAAGAAGTTAGAGCCCGACGGCAAACCGACCTGATCCCACGCCTTGTCGAGCGCCGCGGCCTTTTCCGGCGGAGTGTGCGCCGGCTGCAGGAACATGAAATCCCAGCCTTCGCCGTCGCTATGGACATAGAGCTGGCGCGGCGGCAAGCCGGCCAAGCGATTGGCCTCATCGCACTTGGCGATAAATTCGAGAAAGGCCTGCTGTTGACCCGGCGCAATGCGGTAGATCTCGACCTGGGTTTCACCGACCGGCGCCGGCACAACCGGCGCAGTTACTGCGGGCGCGACGACGGGCTTGGGTTTGGCAAAGACGGGCGTGGCGGCCAACAGCATAGCAGCGGCGATCAGAACGGGCTTCATTTTGCGTCTCCAGGCGTTTGGTCGGCGTACCACGGGGTGGTGGCGGGTTTGACATCGGGCCAGATCTGGCTCAGGTCGCGATCGTCATAGAGCCGGCCGTTCTTCATGACCTGGTCGATCTGCCAGGCATTCCCGATGTCATTGCGCGGATCGGCGTCGAGGATCAGCAGGTCGGCGAACTTGCCGGGCGTCAGACTGCCGAGCTCGCCGACGCGGCCGATGGTTTCGGCCGAACCGAGCGTGCCGGCATGCAACGCTTCCTCAGGCGTCATCCCGCCCATGACGTGGGCCTCCAGCTCCCAATGGAAGCCGAGACCCGGCGTATTGCCGTGGGCGCCGATACCGACTAGGCCGCCGGCGCGCTGGATGGCTGCTGCGCCGGCCGCCACGGTCGGAAAAGCATAGTCGGACAAAGGCAACCATTGATCCAGCCGCGTCGTCATCTGCTCCAGGGCGAAATGCGGCGTGTAATACTGATATTTGGCGCTGGCCGCCGGATCGTCGCGGGCGATGAAATAGTTCTGCCCGGTGGCGCCGCCATTGGTTATCTGCAGGGTCGTCGTATAGCTGGTCCGGCTTTTCGCCATCAATTGGATGACGTCCTTGTAGATCGGCAGGCCGACCAGGGCGTGCTCATTGCCGGAATAACCGTCCATCACCTGGGTCAGGTCGAGCTTCAGCGACAGGGCGCCTTCCGTCGTCGGCTGTACACCTACCTTGATGGCCGCCATATTGATCCACTGCCGGACGCGTCGGTCGCCGGCGCGGTATTGCTTGATATTGTGCAGGCCATAGGCATCGCTGTAACGGCTCAACACCTTTTCGGCGTCGGCCTGGGACGAAAAACGGTTGAACGAGAAGATGGCCGTGCCGGTCGACGGCAGGCGTGGCCCCTGGATCAGCCCGGCATCGAGCATGTCCTTATAGGCGATCTCGTCGATGGTCAGGGTCGACGGGTCGAAACTGGTCGTCACGCCATAGGCCAGGCGTTCGCGCAAGGCCCAGTCCTCGTTGTCGAGCACATCGCGGCGAACGCTGCCGATATGGTCGTGGGTGTCGATAAAGCCGGGAATAATCGTCTTGCCGGTGACATCGCGGATGACCGCGTCGGCCGGCACATTGAAACTGCCGCGTGACCCGATTTTCGCAATCCGGTCGCCGTCGATCAGGATATCGGCATCGGCAATCGCCGGCCCATCCATGGGCAAGGCGAGCGCTCCACGCAGCAGCAGCTGGCCCTTCGACATGTCGCGCGGCACAGTGACCGTGGCGGCGAACAATAAGGGCTTGCCGACATCCGCCGTCCAATCGGCCTTGTCGGTCAGGGCGACATCGCTCATCTTGCGCTCGTAAAAGGTCGAACCGAGAGCATAGGTGATGGTCTTGCCGTCGGCCGACCATTCGAAGAAATCGGCGCCGACGTCGGTCAGCCGGCGGTGGGGCAGCCTGGTGTCCGAAAGATCGACCGTCGTTGCACCATCGGTTGGCATGGCGACGACGTGCAGTTGTTGCGCCACCAGGGCCAGGACCCATTTGCCGTCGGGCGAAAGGCGCAGGGCATCGACTGGCACCGGCCCGTCCTGGAAGTACCAGCCGGGTCCCGTGACGGACACGACGTCCTTGCGCGCCCCGGTCGTCAGGTCGATACGCGACAGGCCGGCGTCCGTCTGGACATAGACGGCGTCTTTTTCATTGGTGAAGGTCGGGCGCTGGCCGATCGACATGTCGCCGGTGATGGCCGTGCCGTCGCCGCCCGATGCCAGGAAGCTGACCAGCTTGGCTTCACGCAAGGCGCCATATTCCATATAGAGGCGCTGGCGTTGCTGCTGAGGCGAACGCTCGGCCAGGATGCGGCTGCCGTCCGGCGTGAATACTGGATAGGTGTAATAGTCGGATTGCGTGCTGATCTTGACCGGCGTTCCGCCGTCGAGCTTGAGGCTCCACACATCGCCAGCTGCGCGTTCGCTCCACGTCACCCAGGTCAGGCTTTGTCCGTCCGGCGACCATGACGGCTGCCAACCCTCGGCGACACGGCGCGGCGTGGCGCCGGCCGTCAAATCCATGACGTAGATTTGGCCGAGCGCCGAAAAGACCAGGCGCGCCCCGCTGGGCGACATTTGCGGTGTCTGGATGATGTGCGCCTTAACCGGGCCGGTATCCTCGGTGACGACCTGGCGGCTAAGCGCGCCCAGTCCTAAATGCACATCGACGCTGAAGGGCAGGGGCGTCGCCTGACCCGTGGCGATATCGAGCCGTTCGAACTTGCCACCAACCGTTAGCATCAGCGCTTTGCCGTCGGGCGTGAAGGCATAGCGCGGCAGCAGGTCCTGCCAGGCATTGGCTTGCAACTGATCGTGCGTCACCGGAAAGGCCAGCCAGCGGTCGCCCTCGGTTGTCAGGTCGCGCACCCGCAAGCCGGTCTGGTTGTCGCTACGTGTGGCATAGACCAGGGTCTTGCCGTCGGGCGACAGCACAGGGCGGAAAAAGGCGCCGGGATTGCGGGCATGGCCCGATCCATCGGGTTCGTGGACGATCGTCTCTTCCGTGCCGTCGGCGACAGAACGGCGCACGATGTCCCACTGGTCGCGCTGATCGGGATCGGTCGGACCGACATGGCGCGCCATGTAAAGATATTTGCCGTCGCGCGACGGTACCGCGCCCAAACTATCGAGCCAGGCGGAACGCGCGGAATCGGCCGACGCCTTGACCGGCACGATCAGGTTTTCCGTGCCGTCCAGCCCATATTGCCACAACTCGTTGGCGTTATAACTCGGGCGATAGCGTTCGAGATAGACCGATTGCCCGTCGGGTGCCCATTCCGGCGACATCAGCACCGTGTCGTCCTCGCCGAAACTGACCTGGCGCGCACCCGAACCATCGGGCTTCATCACCCACAGATTGTCGGCCCCGGATGCATCGCTGATATAGGCGATCGACTTGCCATCCGGCGAAAACACCGGCTGGGTGTCGAAGGCCATACCCGTGCGCAACGCTTTCGCCGCGCCACCCGTGACGGCATCGAGGCGATAGAGGTCGCCCAGCATGTCGAAGACCATGGTCTTGCCGTCGGGCGAGACATCAAGCGACATCCATGTGCCTTCGTCGGTCGTGAAGTCGATTTTGCGCGCGGCCTTCATTGGCAGGGTCTGGCCGGGTAGTTGACGTGGCCGCGACGGGTCAACGGCGCCGGCGCCATCCTTGATCCAGCCGAAGGCCGGCGCGGTCGGGAAATCGTCGTCCTGGGCATGGGCGGCCGGCGCCATGCATAGAAGGGCAAGGGCAAGAAGGGAGAGGCGGCTCATTTGCGGTACACCGGTGGCAGGGCGTCCGGCTTGGCATATCGGTCGCGCAACAGGGTCTGACGCGTGGTCAGTGACGCCTCGTCACCCTTGACGAAAACCTTATAGGGATAGTTGCCGGGCTCCAGCGGATCGCCGTCCCAGATGACCAGATCGGCATCCATGCCGGCGGCCAAGGTCCCGTAATGACCGGAAATGCCGAAGATTTTTGCCGGCTCAACCGTCATCGCCAACAACGCCTTGTCATAGGGCAGGCCATTGGCCACGGCCAGGCCGGCGGCTTCGCGCATCGCTTCGCCGGCATTGTAGCTGAGATAAATGGTATTGCCTGACGAATAGAAACCCAGGGTCACGCCGGCCTTGTCGAGCAAGGCCGCATTGTCGAGGCGCGCCCCGACGACATCGAAACTGATCGGCAGATTGTCCATCGGATCGAGCACGACGGCGATCTTGGCGGCCGCCAATTCGCCGGCACAGCGCCACGCCTCGTCGCCGCCCATGATGACCACGCGGATCTTGTAGTCACTGGCCAGGGCGATGGCTTGGCGGATATCCGATTCGCGTTCGGTGACGATAACCAAAGGTATGGTGCCATCCAAAACGCGGCCAATCGCTTCGAGATCGCGGTGATTGCCCGTCGTGCTCTTGACCTTGGCGGAAACATTATCGCGCGCGTCGCTCAGAGCATTGCGCAGCAACTGCCATTGGCCGCTGCGCGAACCGCCCGAGGCCGCCAGTGTGCCACTACCGATCTGGACATAAAGAGCCGACTGCGCGTCATCGAGAACGTCATTCGCTTCGACCAAGCGCAGGACCGCACCCTGGCCCATGAACGGCGCCGAGCCCGAAGCGCCGGGATAGGTCACGGCACGCGTCACGCCATCGGCGCGCACGACCGGCAACAGGACGCTGTTGGCGTTCAGGGCATATTGCACATCGAACGAGGCGCCGAGCGTCGCATTGCTGTCCGACATGTCGTTGGTTTCATCGGCCTGGCCGGTTTCTACCAGCCCGAGCTGAGTCGCCGAGTTCATCAGTCCGGGCGTCACCATGCGACCGCCGGCATCGATGACCCTGGCGCCCGAGGGCACGGCCCCTTGAGCCGTCACCGAGACCATCTTGCCGTCCCTGACCACGATCGTGGCATCGACGACCTTGCCGCGGCCGTCCATTGGCCAGGCTTCGGCGTGGGTGATCGCCAATGTATCGGCGAAGGCAAGGGAGGGCGGCAACAGCAGGCCGGCGAGAACAAGACCCTTGATCATTGCGGTACTCCTTGGCCGGCCGGCCTGCCAAGCTGGAAGTCGCTCAACGGTTGGTGCGCCGCATCGAAGCGGTCATAGGCGATGGCGCCATCGATAAGCACCTGGTCAGCATGGCTATAGATGCTGAACGGATCGCCCGACCAGATTACGATATCGGCGTCATAACCAGCAGCCAGAGTACCAATGCGGTCTTCGAGACCCAACACCTTGGCGGGGTTGCTGGTGATCCAGGTGATGACGTGTTCCGGTGGCTCCGGAAGCCCCATATGGCGCCCAGCGCCGGCTGCCTTGGCGGCTTCGATATTCAGCCTCTGGCCGAGAACCGGACCGTCGGAATGCAGGGTGATACAGGCGCCGGCGGCGTCGAGAAGGGCGGCGTTTTCGCGGATACCGTCATTGGCTTCCATCTTGAAGCCCCACCAATCAGACCACACAACGGCGCAGGTACCGGTTTTGGTGAACAGGGCCGGGTTCTTGTAGCCTTCGACGGCATGGTGGAAGGCGGTGATCTTGAAATGGAATTCGCTGGCAAGATTTTGGAATTCGGCCATGTCGTCGGCGCGATAACAATGGATGTTGAGGCGCAAATCGCCATCCAGAAGCGCCGCCAGGGTATCGAGATTGAGATTGCGCACCGGCGCCGTACCGCCGTCCTTCTCATAATTCTGCCAGGCGTCGCGATAAGCCACGGCCTGGGTGAAGATGTCGCGCAGATTGGCCATTTCGGCCTGCCGGCTGCCTGGCCGCTGGTTTAGAGCGCCGAAATGCGATTTCGGGTTCTCGCCGCAGGCCATCTTCATGCCTTGCGGGGCGTCGGGGAACTTCATGGCGTCAACCGAGGTCGCGGGAATCGTGTGCAGCGTAATAGCGCGGCCGCCGATCTGCGGCGTCGATCCCGGCAGGATCTGCAAGGTGGTGACCCCGCCCTGCACGGCATAGATGAAGCTGGCGTCCTGGGCATTGACGGCGTGTTCAATCCAGCTATCCGCCTGGATCGGCGCGCTGGTTTCCGAAACATCCGAAGCGTCGTTGTCGATCGAGGTCAGCGGCATGGAATAGGTGCCGTCGTGGCTGTGCGGATCGACGATGCCGGGCGTCACCCAACGCCCGCCAGCGTCGATAACCTTGGCGGAACCGCCCTCAAGTTGAGAACCGACAGCGACGATCTTGCCGTCGTGAGTCAGGACATCGGCGTGGTCGAAACGGTGTCCGGCGCCGTCCAGGACGGTAGCGTCACGGATCAGCAGATCCTGGCGCGGCAAGGGTTGATAGGTGCTGGGGGTGCGATCGGCCATGAAGGGCAGGGGCGTGCGGGCAACTGGCGACGGCTTGGCGGCCGCTACGACAGGCCGACCTTTGGCCTTATGGACGGCGGCGAAACCGGCAGGGCAGGCGACCACCAAGACCATCGGGACAATCCATGCGGCAAGACCCAAGCGTTTCATCATCGCCCCTATAGTTTTGATAGATTCCGGCGAAAACGATTCGCATCGCCTCCGCCGGATTTTTGTTTATAGACCCGAAACGCCGAAAGTTAGAACTTCCGCGTCAGGGTGGCGATGACTTGTTCGCCGGCGCCGTAGGTACAACCGACACTGCCGGAGCAGCGCGCGACATATTTCTTGTCGAGAATGTTGCTGCCGTTGACGGCCAGGCGCCATTCCGGCGTGTCATAGTGGATGATGGCATCGACCAGGGTCGCTTCCTGACCGTAATAGACGACAGGATTGTAGACGCCTGGCAGGCTTCCGGCGCTTTCCGAGGTGTAACGGGCGCCGAGGCCGAAACCGAGACCGGCGAGGCTGCCCGTCTGGATCGAATAGTCGGCGAACAGGGACAACTTGTGCTTCGGCGTGACGGGCAATGGCGCACCCACTTCGCCGGCGAAGTTGGTGTTCTTGGTCACCTTGGCGTCGGCATAGGTATAGGAACCGTTGACCGACCACTGATCGTTGATCCGGGTAACGAACTCGGCTTCCAGGCCCTTGACCTCGACTTCGCCGCTTTGCGTGCCGAAGACAGGCGTCACCGACGGCGAGGTCGAGACGACATTCTTTTGCTTGATGTCGTAGACGGCGACGGTGGCGAAGACGTGGACGCCGTTGTCGAGGGTGCGGCCGTCATACTTGATGCCGGCCTCGACCTGGGTGCCCTCGGATGGCTTGAAGTCGTCGCCCGTCACCGAATCCGTGCCGAGAACCGGCTCGAATGAGGTGGCATAGGAGATGTACGGCGCAAAGCCGGAAGCGAAGATATAGTTGGCGCCCAAGCGATAGGTGAACTTGCTTTCGCTGACCTTGGTCGAGGCATTATAGTTCTGCACCTTGTCGGTGTCGTAGCGACCGCCGAGGGTGATATAGAGATCGCCCGACGAGATCTGGTCCTGAACATAGACACCCGTTTGGGTCAGACGCATATTGTTGTAGGGATTCCAGCCCGGCGTGGTGATCGACGAACCGGCGCTGTAGACCGGATGGTACAGGTCGATATCGCTGGCGCCGGCAAAGCCATATTCGGCGAAGTTCTTGACATTGCGGTAATCGACGCCGGCCAGGACCTTTTGTTTCACGCTGCCGGACGTGGTGTTCCACTCCAGGCGGTTATCCATGGCGACGCTCTTGACGTCTTCTAGGTAGGGGAAGTTGTAGCGATGGACCGTGCGATTGTCACCGTCCAGCCAGCCGCCATAGATGACCAGGCTGTGTTCGAAATATTTGCTGACCTTGGCGTTGGAGGTGAAGGTCAGGTCGTCATTGATCTTGTGGCTGAAATCGTAGCCGATGCCGAACTGGCGGCGCTTGTAGCTGTTGTAATCCGGCTCGCCGAGATTGGTGGCTTCGGAGACTTCGCCGTTCGGGTTCGGCAGCAGGGTGCCCATGACCGGCATGAAACCATTGGTGTCGCCCAGGACTTCGTCGTTTTGATAATAGACCAAGCCGGTCAGCTTGGTGTCGTCGCTGATCTTCCACGTCGCGGTCGGCGCCACCAGGATGCGCTTGGCGGTGACGCCGTCGCGTTCGGCGCCGCGGTCGAGATAGAGGGCGGTCAGGCGGCCGTCAACCGACGAACCGAGCGCGCCGGTCACCGTGCCGGCGATCGATTTGTAATCATAGGAGCCGTACTTGGCCTGGACTTCGCCGCCGAACTGGCTTTTGGCGCGGCGGCTGGTCTCGTTATAGATGCCGCCCGGAGGGGTGTTGCCGTACAAGGTGGCTGACGGGCCCTTCAGGATGTCGATCGAATCGAAGGCGTAGAGATCGACGCCAACACTGTAGATGGAGGTCGAGATCGGCGCCGCCAGACCGTCGATATATTGTTTCGGCGTAAAGCCGCGCAGGGTGACGAAATCGAAACGCAGGTCCGGCCCGTAGTTTTCACCAAAGGCGCCGGCTGTGTAACGCACGGCCTGTTGGCCGTCGGTGAAGTTGAGCAGGTCGATCTGGTCGCGGGTAATCACCGATACCGACTGCGGCGTCTGGATCAAGGGAATATTGGTCTTGCTCGCCGACTGTGCGCCCTTGGGCACATAGTTGCGCGCCTTGACGATGACGACGGTCTGGCCGTCAGCGTTTTCCCGGGTCGTCTCAATGCCCGTGGCCTGAGTCGCGCCGGTGCCGGCATCCTGAGCCATGGCGACGCCCGCCAGGCAAGACGCGGCCGTGGTCAACAGCAAGGCCAGCGTCATGGTTGTCTTGATGGTTTTATGGGAAAAAATAGGTGAGGTCAGCATTTCAATCCGCTCCTTCATTGCCCCGATGACGGGTGCGATTTGATCGACAAACAACTGTGTCGTCCGTGTCATGAGACTGTCATCTTTTTGCTGCGCACAGTATTTTGCACAGGTCTTTAACTGTTCTATTCGGGCCGCCCGGCGTGGAAACCCAAGTGCCTGTTGCCAAAGAGTCGCGCCCGGAAGTCTCCAAAGACCAGGCATATACATGGAAACATATTGCGTCGCATCATGACGACGCTGCCCCGCAGGACCTTAAAATGTCATTGGAAACCGGGGCCCGCAATTGCTGCCGATGACAATCGGAGTAGATGTGGCCTTATTGAGGAAAAACCGACACTCCGAATGGCATGCGGCTGGCTGTGAGTGGCGCTTTTATGACCTTGTCGTCGGCGGCGAACCACAAGCCCTGCCATCCAGTTGTGAGGTAATATATTGCCGGATACAATAGCCGTGCATCCCTATTCGGAGCGCCGGTTATCTTCGAATCCGGCCACATCTACTCCGAATGCGGCCATTGGCACCGCGCGGATAGCCGCGCACGCCTTGGGACGAACCGGCACCGTTGCTCCAAGCCCTTACGATTTGGGCGAATCTTTTGGGGTCTGGACTTTTTGCTGTGCCATCTGCCGGCGTGTCCACCATAGGCTTAGTCCCAAGCCGATCATGGCCATCAGCCACAATCCAAGGATCAGTTGGACGATACGCCCGGCCGGTCCGGCGATCTGGCCGGTATGCAGGGGGTAGGCGACATCGAGCAGGAAACGGGCCGGGGCATGAGCTTGGCGCGCATCATAGGCGCTCAAAACCTGACCGTTAGCGGCGCTGACAAAAACGGTCGTCATGCCCCAGATGCGCGGCATTTCGCCTTTCGCATGCAGGCGGACACGATACCACGGATTGTCACCTGGCAACGAAAAGCCCGACACGGTGGCGCCAGGGAAGGCGGCCAGTCCAGCCTTCAGAGCGACTGAAGGTTTGACCGGTGTCGTGGCCGGTGGGGCAGCGACGGGTTCGGGCACGCCGGCCTTGAACAGACTGGCGATCGGATCGTCATAGGCGAGGATGATGCCGGCGATAACGGTCACCATGGCCGGCACGACCAGCCATAGGCCCAGCATGCGGTGCCAGCCATAGATCAATGCCACGGGCGCCTTGCCGGCGGGAAGACGCAGCGCCTTCAGCCATTGTCCGAGGCGCGGCCAGGCCATCTTGAGGCCGAGGCTCAAATTGGTCAGCAACAGGATGCCACTCAAACCGATGAACCAGCGCCCGGCGTCACCCAACATCAGGGCCATGTGCAGGTCGCTGAGCCGGTCGAAAATATTGCCCTGGCCCAAACCCTCATTGCTACGGTCGCGCAAATCCTTGCCCTGGCCGTCGATGCGCAGGGTACGGTCCTTGCCGTGGTCGCTGTAAAAGACATCGAAGCGGTTGGCGGCTCCGTTGGCCGACCACATGGAACTGACCGAAATATCGGGTTGCGCCGTCATGGCGTCCAGCCGGGCGCCCACCGCATCGGCATCGAACGGTCGATGCGCCCCCGCTACGCCGGCATCATCAATGTCCCAGCGGAACACGATCAGCACGCCGGTCGCCGCCTGCAACAGCCACAGGGCGGCAAAAACGAGACTGAGATAACGGTGGATCAGCTTTATCGGCATGACACGACGCTAAAAGTATTATTGTGCGCAGTCTGTCGCCTTTGGGCCATCCGCTGGTGCGGCCGCGACAATCTCTACAGTCCGTCCAACTGCTGCAACCATTGCGGAAAGGCATGCGCTCCGGCGGGAAGGGTTTTGCCGTCCTGGCGCCAGTGCGAAGGTGCTGACGCCAGGTCGCGGACCTCGCGCGGCGTCATGCCGAACTCAACCTTGAAGGCGCGCGCAAAGGCCGAAAGGTCGTTGAACCCCCAGCCATAGGCGATCTCGCTGATATTGCGATGGAGATGGACGGGATTGGCCAGGTCGTCACACACACGGCGCAGGCGGCGGCCGCGGATGTGGTCGGCGACCCCGCCCAGCGGCGCGAACAGGCGGTAAAGTGCCGCACGCGACAGGCCGAACTGTTGGCATAACAGAACAGGCCCCAGATCCGAACTGGCCAGGTGTCGGTCGATAAAGCGCTTCAGCGTAAAGACGCAGGCGCCGGCGATGGCTTCGGTTTCTTCCGGCCGGGCGGCGCTGGGCAGGCTGAGGCCTGTGACCAGATCGAGGGTACTGCGTGCAACGCCGCCGGCGTCTTCCGGGCGGATATCGTACGCCCGATCCCAGAGGGTGCTTAGATGAGATCTGATAAGGGCGCCGGGGACCGATTGGCCGCGGATGATCTTGCCGTGCAGCGTGGCCATGTCGGTATCGCTGCGCTGGAACAGATTCCTGGGTATGGCCAGGTGCAGGCTGGCATGCGCCCGCGTCTGAATATGAAACGGCCGCGTCATGTCCTGGATGAAGATATCACCGGGGCGCGCCACATCGTCATTGTCATCGCTGAGGCCGACATCGCCGCCATCGATGACGACGTCGATGACGATAACATCGAGTGTTGTCTCGGCGATCTTGCGGTTGTTGCGTGAATAGGCAAAATCGAGCCCGCCGGTGCCGTTTGTCTCGCCCTTTCTCCGCCCTGCTGTGCGGCCAAAAATCAGCGGACCCATCAGATAGGTTTGCAGGGCGATATCCACGCTGTCTTCGAACGTGCGGTCGAAATGGCAGTCATAAAGCGGATCGAGCGTGTCTATGACCGACGCGAAACCGGCGCCGCCGTCGCCGTCGGCTGAGCGAATCTCGAAATACGGCAGGAGAGGGGGCGACGGAGAGGTCATGGACGCGTTGAGCCGGTAGAATGTGAAGGGGAACCCGCACAGTCTCAACGCGTGCCGGTAACCGTAGCACGTCCGTGGTTAAACAAAAACCCATCATGCTGAGACAATCAACCATGTAATTGATACGCTCAACGCGTTGAAGTTGAAGGTGCGAGTGATAGATTTCGCCGGATAATTTGCCCGACAGAACTGGCGGGGCCGGCTCCACGGCAAGATGGAGCTCATCATGACCAGCATTCTCACCGTCGGCGTCGAAACGCGCGTCAATACCACGATCGACAACGAACAATCGTCCCCTGTTACGACCACGATGGCGGATGGCAGTTATGTCATCGTCTGGCAAAGCTACGCCCAAGACGAATATATGTTCGACTGGGCCCAGCATTACGGCATCTATTCACAACGCTATAATGCGGCCGGCAACAAGGTTGGCGTTGAAACCCGCGTCAACACTACGGTCCTCTACTCGCAGGACAGTCCAAGCGTCACCGGCCTGACCGGCGGCAACTATGTCATAGTTTGGCAAAGTGATCTGGCTAACAGCGACGACACGGGCGTATTTTCGCAGCTCTACAATAGTAACGGCGTCAAGATCGGCGGCGAAACACAGGTCAATACCTTTACGGCCCTGACGCAAGGTTACCCGTCAGTCGCCAAGCTGACGGACGGCGGCTATGTCATCAGCTGGTCGAGCTTTCTGCAGGACGGTAGTTCAGACGGCGTCTATTGTCAGCATTACGCTGCCAACGGCGCCAAGGTGGGCGGCGAACTGGCCGTCAATACCACCACGGCCGGCGGTCAGTACGAATCGTCGGCGATCGGACTCGCCGACGGCGGCTGGGTCGTTAGTTGGACCAGCGACGGCCAGGACGGCTCCGGCCGCGGCATCTATGCCCAGCGCTACAGCAATAATGGCGCCAAGGCGGGGACCGAGTTCCGCGTCAATACAGCCACCGAAGGCGATCAGACCAATTCCGATATGGCCCTGCTCAACGATGGCACCTATGTCGTGATCTGGAACGGCTATGACGCCAGCACCGGCGGGGTCCTGATGCAGCGGTTCAACACCGCGCCGCTGACCTTCCATAATTACGGCTCGGAAATCGTCGTCAATACCACGACCACAGACGTCCAATCGAACGCCTCCATAACCGCGCTCAGCGATGGCGGCTTCGTCATTCTCTGGGAAAGCCTTGCCCAGGACGGCGACAGCTCGGGCATCTATATGCAGCGCTACGATGCCCTCAGCCATCGCATCGGTGACGAGACCCTGGTCAATACCACGACGGCCGGCGGTCAGGGCGCTCCCGATGTTACCGCGCTTGCCAATGGTGGCTTTGTGGTCACCTGGGACAGCCCGACGGTCGATGGCGGCTATGACATTATGCGCAAGACCTACGCACCCGCCGTCACGACGGCCGGTAGTCAGCAACTTTTCGGCACGGCCGGCGACGATGTGATGAACGGCGGCACTGGTGGCGACCTGATGTGGGGTGGCTACGGCAATGACACTTATACGGTCGATAACTTCTTCGATATCGTCTTTGAAAAGGCCAATGAGGGCGTCGATATCGTCTGGTCGTCGGTCGACCATATCCTCGAAGCCAATGTCGAAAATATGCTGCTGACGGCTGCTGTAACCGGCACCGGCAATGCTCTCGACAACGCCATCACCGGCAATGGCGGCGTCAATACGATTATCGGCATGGATGGCAACGACACGCTGGATGGCGGTGCGGGACTGGACAATCTATACGGCGGGACCGGCAACGATACCTATGTCGTCGACAGTGCCGGCGATATCGTCTCCGAAGAGACCGTCGCCGGCACGGATGACGGCGGGACCGACACGGTGCAGGTGGGGTTTAGCTATGCGCTGGGGGCTCATATCGAAAACCTGACCCTGACGGGCACGGGCAATATCGACGGCACCGGCAATGCACTCGACAATACGCTCACCGGCAACAGCGGCAATAACAGTTTAAACGGCGGCGCCGGTGCTGATACCCTGGTCGGTGGCGCCGGCAACGATACCTACTATGTCGATGACGTTACGGACATTGTCGTGGAAGCGCCCGGTGGCGGGACGGACACGGTCATTTCGTCGCTGACGACCTACACCCTGACGAGCGATGTCGAAAACCTGACCCTGACCAGTGTGGGTGGCTTTGTGCAGGGCTATGGCAACGCACTGGATAATGTCATTATCGGCACCAGCGGGGACAATTACCTCAGCGGCAATGGCGGTATCGACACGACGGATGGCGGCGCCGGGAATGACGGTTATACGGTCGACAATTCCTCTGACATTATCATTGAGGTCGTGGGTAACGGTATTGATACGGTGACTGCCTACGCGACATGGAACATGGCGGGCGCAGACGTCGAAAATCTGTCGCTCGGGGGTAGCGGCGATATCAACGCCTACGGCAATGCTCTCAACAATAACCTCACGGGCAACAGCGGTAGCAATACGCTGACCGGGGGCGGCGGCAACGACATCATCGATGGCGGCGTCGGCGTGGACACCCTGTTGGGTGGCGCTGGCAACGACGCATTTATCGTGGATAATGCCGGCGATCTCGTTACCGAATATGCCGGCGAAGGCCACGACAGCGTCCGCAGCCTGATATCCTATACCTTGACGGACAATGTCGAGGATCTTGCCCTGTGGGGTGTCTCAAGCGGCCTGACGGCTACCGGTAATGCGCTCGATAACGGTCTTATCAGTTACACGGGCGGTAATGACGTCCTCGACGGCGGGCTGGGTGCCGACACCATGTATGGCGGCGCCGGCAACGACACCTATATGGTCGACAATGTCGGCGACGTGGCACGGGAAAATCTTATCGGCGGCGTGGATGACGGCGGCGTTGACACGGTGATGGCCTCGGTCAGTTTCGGCCTCGAAAGTTTCATAGAAAACATTCGCCTGACGGGCTCGACCCATATCAACGCTTATGGGAATGATCTCGCCAACGGCCTGGCCGGCAATGACGGCAATAACAGCCTCGATGGCGAAGGCGGGGCCGACACTATGACCGGCGGGTTGGGCAACGACATCTACTATGTCGACGACGTCAACGACAATGTCGTCGAGACAGCCGACCAGGGCACCGACACCATTCTGGCTTCGGTCGATTATACCCTGTCCGGCCGCATCGTTGAAACCCTGACCCTGACCGATGCCGCCAATATCGACGCCACCGGCAACAGCAAGGACAATACGCTGAACGGCAACAGCGGCGACAATGTCCTGAAAAGCCTGGGCGGCGACGACGTGTTGAATGGCGGCGCCGGCAATGACATGATCGATGGCGGTACCGGCGTCGATACCATGTCGGGCGGGCTAGGCGACGACACCTTCACGGTCGACAATATCGGCGACATCGCCAAGGAGCTCACGGGCCAGGGCAGCGATATCATCCTGTCTTCGGTCACCTTCGGCCTGAGCGGAACCTTTGTCGAGACTCTGACCCTGACAGGCGCCGCCAATATCAATGCGACCGGCAATAGCCAGGACAACACGCTGAACGGTAATGCAGGCAACAACACCCTGCTCGGGATGGTCGGAACAGACGTCCTGAACGGAGGGGCGGGCATGGACATTCTCGATGGCGGTGCCGGCGCCGACACGATGTCGGGTGGCACCGGTGACGACACCTTCTACGTCGACAATGTCGGTGACGTGGTCAAGGAAACGGCCGGGCAGGGCAATGACATCGTCTATTCTTCGGTCACCTTTACGCTCGCCGGCTATTTCGTCGAAGCCCTGACCTTGACTGGCGCCTCGACGATCAACGGCACCGGCAATGGCAGCGACAATATCCTGATCGGTAATAGCGGTATCAACAAGCTGAACGGCGGCTATGGCCATGATATGTTGACGGGCAATGGCGGCGCGGACGTCTTTGTCTTCTCGACCGCCAGCGGCGCCGACACCATTACCGATTTCTCGGCCGTCCAGGGCGACACCATCAATGTCAACGCCTACCATGCTCAAGCGACCGCGATTATCGCTCAGGTGGGCAGTGACGCGACCATCGACTTTGGTGGCGGCAATATCGTCACTGTTGCCAATACGATCGCGACGGACGCCACCTTCCTCAGCCATATCGTCTGGTGAAGGTGGCCGCCGAGTCTTATTCTGCGATCTGTTCTGCCGGTCTTCCGATGCAGTAGTAGCTGAAGCCGTGGCGTGCGACCTCTTCCTTGCGGTAGATGTTGCGCAGGTCGACGAGGACCTTGCCCTTGACGGCATTCTTGATGCGGTCGAGGTTGAGCGCGCGGAACTCGTTCCATTCGGTGACGATGACAACGGCGTCGGCGCCCTCGGCGGCTTCGTAAGGTCCGGTGCTGTAGGTGATCGGCGGCAGGACATGTTTGGCATTGTCCATGCCTTCAGGGTCATAGGCCTGGACCGTGGCGCCGGCGGCGACCAGCTCCTCGACAATGGTGATGGCGGGGCTGTCGCGCATGTCGTCGGTCTCGGGCTTGAAGGTCAGGCCCAGGACGCAGATCGTTTTGCCGGCGACGCTGCCGCCGACCGCCTTGACGACCTTCTGGGTCATTTTCGACTTGCGCGCGTCATTGATGGCGACGGTGGCCTCGATCAGCTGGATCGGCGCATCGAAGTCCTGGGCCGTCTTGACCAGGGCCAGGGTATCCTTGGGGAAGCACGAACCGCCGTAGCCGGGACCGGCGTGGAGGAACTTGGTGCCGATGCGGTTGTCGAGGCCGATGCCGCGGGCGACTTCCTGGACATTGGCGCCGACGGCTTC
>NZ_JBFUDD010000023.1:0-42756 GCF_056404915.1 Asticcacaulis sp. P2_B1
GTCAGGCGGCCCGCCTTGACATTGTCATGGACCATTTCTTCAAGGCCAGGCTCGAAGATCGGGATCTTGCCCGCCCGAAGCCCCTCGATCTTGGCCACGTCCTTGTCCATACACACGACCTCATGGCCGTACTCAGCCAGGCAAACACCCGAGACAAGGCCAACATAACCAGAACCAATCATCGTAATCTTCATAAAATACAGCCCTCTTCAATAGGTCTGGCGCTGCTACGCCCTAAAAAGCATCGCCGGCACAAAGCCCAAAAACCGCGGCCAAGGCAAGCTAAAAATCGTGACAGTTTTGCTTTTGCTAACGGGGTTGGCAAACCGGACGATGCGGTCTAACCTGCCTCTATTCCAAGGGGGAAGGCTAATGACGGCATTTAGCTTCGGCGGGGTTTTCAACCGCTTTTTCAAAATCATCGGCGAGAATTTTCTGCTGTTCCTGGGCCTGGGCCTGATCGCCTACGTTCTGCCGGCCGCGATCATCAATTACGGTCTGTTCAATTTCGCGGGTGTGACCCAGGTCGACTGGCCCCAAAAAGTCCAGGGCATGGCGCCCGTCTATTGGGCCTGGATCGCCGGCGCCGGCATCCTGTTGGCCGCGTTTCAGCTCTTCAACCTGGCCGCCATTACCGAAGTCGCCATCCTGCGCGCGGTCGGCAAACCGGTCACCGCGGGTACCGTCATCGCCCACGCCCTCGGCAATATCATCCCCATCCTCATCATCTCGCTCATGGTCGGATTCCTTATGGCGCTGGGTTTCGTCCTTCTGGTCGTACCTGGGGTTATGTTCATGCTGGCCGCCTATGTCGCCATTCCGGCACGTGTCGGCGAACCCGGACTTGGCCTGTGGGGCAGCGTCCAGCGTTCGTTCGACCTTACACGTAATCACCGCTGGATGATTCTTTTGTTGCTGGTCGTCTTCGGTATGTTGATTGGCGCCGTCACCAGCGCCGCCACCATGACGATCATGCAGTTCAGCACGGTCGGCAGCCTGACCGCGACCATGGCCCAGGTCGTCGTCAACGGTGTCCAGAGCGTTCTCGACAACGTCCTGGTTGTCGCCATCTACGTCTCATTGCGTGAAAGCAAGGACAAGTCGACGCCGGACCAGACCGCCAATGTCTTTGCCTGATCAGGCCCAAGCTACGTCGGTCAGGACAGTGCCGGCTCGGTCTTGTCCTTGCGCCGCTTGCCCAGCAACATCTTGCTTTCCAGCCAGGCCCGCAAGGCGCCATAATAGGCCTTGAGGAAGACCTCGTCAGACGGTGCGTAGATATCGTTCTTCGGCGTCTGCCAGTGGATCCGCGCCTTGATCTTCTCGGCGACGGCGCGCATGACGGCGGGCTTGCGGTCGCGCAACACCTGCTCCAGCACGCCCAGCTCCATCTCACCATAGGCCAGTTGTTCCGGCGTGAAGGTCAGGCCCAATTGACGGTCGCTGTCCATATCGACAAGATCGTAGCTCAAGGCTGCCTTCGGCATATGGACGACGCGCGTGCCCGCCAGGAAGTCGCCCAGCCGCGCATGTTGTTTGTTGAACACCGGCAGCAACAGCAGAGCCAGGGCCCACAGAAACGAGATCAGCCCGATCCAGCCGCGGCCGGGCGTCCCGGCACCGGCCATCAGGATGCCGATCGGCATGAACAGCTCGACCTCACGCAAGGCGTTGCGGGTGAAAATCGCCGCCGGCGTCAACTGACCGCCATCATGGGCGATGACGCGCAGTTTCATAATGCGCTTGCCTGGCGTGGCGGCGTATTTGCCCATCTCGAAAGCCATGAAATAGCCCGAGCGCAGGAAGAAAAAGAAGGCATAGAGCGCCATGCCAAGAATCGACGCCGCGATCTTATGCTCCTTCATGAACTCTTCGTGGAAGGGCAAGGCAATATAGACGATAAAGACGACGATCGGTAGAACGGCCAGGATGATGAAATCGATGACGATGGCGCCGACGCGTTCGCCGAAACTGGCCTTGATGAAGGGCAGAACGATGCCTTCCGGGGTCAGGATTTCCGTCGCCGAACGACCGTATTCGCCATAGGGCGCGTCGGCCAGCAGGTCGCGTTTCGCCTTAGCCATCGACGGCCTCATCTTTTTTGCCGACGAAGAGGAAGTATACACACCACAAAGTCAGCATGGTGATGCCGATGGCGATACGGACAAACGGGTCGAGGATGGTCTGGCGTCCGATGCCTTCCAGGCAGCCGGCGATCGTCAGCATCAGGGCGACCCCGATCATCACCGTGCCGGTCAGTCGCCCGGCGTCGGCCATGGCGCTAAGGCGGGTGGCGTCGCCTGGGAAGACCAGTCGCCGGGCGATGTGGAACCCGCAACCACCGGCGACAATGATGGCGAGCAGCTCGGTCGTGCCGTGGATCGTCAGCCAGGCGGCGAATTCGAATCCCACCCCCTTGCTGAAAAACAGCCACAGCATGGCGCCCATGGTGACGCCGTTTTGCAGCAGCAGGACGATCGTCGGTAGGCCGAAAATGGCGCCCAGGGCAAAGGCCATGATGGCGACCTGGGTATTGTGCGTCATCAGGAAGACAGCAAACGGCGACAACAAGGCATCCTTGGGCGCACCGCCCAGGGTCTCACGCAACTGCTGGGCAGTGCTGGTAAGGTCGCGACCCTGGCTGTAACCGGGTGGGATAAAAATGTCGTACCAGGTGGATGAATGGGCGCATAGCAGCCAGCCCAATACCACGCCGGCGACGGTGAGCACGAAGGCCAAGCCAATTTCCATGCCCAGGGCGCGCACGCTTTTAGGCCAGTTACGCACGAAGAAGCTGTTGAGCACGTCTTTCAAGCGGGTGTGCGGGCCGTAGATATAGACATAGGCGCGGGCGCACAGAGCCTGCAGATAGGTGATCATGTTGCGGTCGAGTGAGATCGACTGCGCCATCGACAACGACGACATGGCCGAGCGGTAGAGCACCGGCAGATTCAGTAACTCGTCGATGCTGAAACTGCCCAGGCCCTGCTTTTCGACCTTGTCGAGCTGACTGTTGAGCGCCTTCCAGTCGGCCTGTCGCGCTTCGCGGAATTTTTGGCTCTTGAGCTGGAGGACGGGTTTCGGAGGCTCGGGCCTCAGCGGTTCGTCTAACATCTGACCCCTCCCCTACAATCGATCGGCGCGTTTAAGCGCCAGATATTTGCTGACGATCGCCGTCGCCATGGCTTCGGTCGGCGCTTCCAGCACCTCGACACCCTGACGGCGCAGTTGCGCAAACACGCGCTCGCGCTGGTTCGACAGGCGTTTGGCGAAGACGGCCCGCGTCACGTCCTCGGGCTGTTTCGGCGCGCGATTGAGCAGGTCGTCAACGACCTCGTCCTTGAAGGCGACGAACATGACCAGGTGCTTGCGACTGAGGCGGTTAAGGCCCTCCAGCATCAGGTCGGCGCTGATCTCGTCGATGAAGTCGGTGAAGAGGATGATCAGCGACCGTCGCGCCACCTTGGCGTTGAGATCGGCCAGGGCGAGTGTGTGGTTCGATTCCTCTGTCGAGTCGGTCAGGGACGACAACTGGTGTTTCAGGTTCTCGAAGCCATTGGTGCCGGAAATCATCGGCGCGGCATGATAGGGCTTGGAATCGAAAGCGAAGGTGCGAATATTGTCGCCGATCTTCAACGCCGTATAGCCCAGCAAAAGACCGGCATAGATGGCGCGGTCGATACGCTTCAGCCCGGCCAGGGGCTCGCCCATCAGACGGCCGGTATCGTAGACCAGGACGATATGGTGATTGCGTTCGGCCTGGAATTCGCGGCTGTACAGCTTCATGTGGCGGGCGGATGAGCGCCAGTCGATGCGGCGGTGATCCTGCGAGGCGTCGTATTCACGCAGGGCGTGGTATTCCGAACCGTTGTACAGCTGGTTCTGAACCCGGATGCCATAGATGTTGTCGATCGAGAATAGGTCGGAGGCATCCTGCTCGACGCCTTTCAGGTCGGGCGTGATGACGATCAACTTGTCGAGCTTGATCTTGGTCTGGACATAGACCAGGCCCATAAAGCCTTGCCAGCGGATATAGGCGGCATCGATCTCACCTTGGCCGCGCGCCTTGGCCTTCAGGGTCAAGGTGCCGCGGAAGGTCTTGTCGTCGCCGCGCGTCATGCTGCGGTCGTAATCCGACAGAGCCAGAAGGCCGTTGAGACCCAGGCGCAGTTCGATGCGCTGCGGTTGCCGCCATTTGGTAAAACGCGCAGTAAAGGGCTGGCTCTGTTCGCGGCCGACGCCCATCGACTTCGGCAGCTTGACCTCGAACTCCAGCCCCTGCCCTACCGGCGCGAAAAAGCCGTCCAGTATGGCCAGGACGAACAGCAGGGCCATGATCAGCGGCACCCACGCCCACAGCGACGGCGCATACAGTCCCGCGCCGATGGCAAGGGGTATGCCAAGGCCAAGAATGATCAGCAGTCGCGGGGTGGGATAGATGGACATCAGCGCGGTATTTCAATCCGTTCGAGGAGACCTTGCAGGACGCTGTCGACATTCTGGCCTTCGATTTCGGCCGAAGGCGACAGCAGGACGCGGTGGCGCATGCACGGACGGTAAAGCGCCTTGATATCGTCGGGCAGGACATAGTCGCGGCCGTCGAGCGTGGCCTTGGCCCGGGCGGCGCGCGCCAACAGGGCGCCGGCGCGCGGACTGGCCCCCACCGACAGTTGCGGCGCTTCACGGGTGGCGCGGATCAGGGCAACGATATAGTTGAGATTGGCGTCGTTCAGCTTGACGCCCGCCACCGTATTGATGGCTTCGGTCAATTGGGCGGCACTGAGCACGGCGGTGACGCCAGCCGTCACCGGATCGTTCGCGGCCGAGGCATTGCCCGAGGTGTCGACGATGCGCTTTTCTTCCTCCAGGCTGGGGTAGCCCAGGATGTGTTTGAACAGAAAGCGGTCGAGCTGCGCTTCCGGCAGCGGATAGGTGCCCTGTTGCTCGATCGGGTTCTGGGTGGCGATGACGGTGAAGTGGGCGCCGAGATCGTGACGCTTGCCGTCGAGCGTGACGTGGCGCTCCTGCATGGCTTCAAGCAGGGCTGCCTGGGTCTTGGGCGGGGTGCGGTTGATTTCGTCAGCCAGTAGCAGGTCGCAGAAGATCGGCCCCTTCGACAGCGAGAAGGCCGAGGTCTGGAAGTTGAACAGGTTCGAACCCAGTACGTCGCCCGGCAGCATGTCGGGGGTGAACTGGATGCGGCCGAATTTCAACGACAGGCTTTGGCAGAAGGTACGCGCCAGCAGGGTCTTGGCGGTGCCAGGCGGCCCTTCGAGCAGGACGTGGCCGCCGGAGAACAAGGCGGTCAGCAAGAGATCGACGGTATCGGTCTGGCCGACAATGACCTTGCCGATCTCGGCCCGCAATTGGCCGGCCAGGTTTTGGATATCAGATATGAGCACGTTCTATCTCCGTCTTCCAGGCGTGCAGCCGCAGCGTCACGTCAATGAGTTGGTGAACCGTGACGATGCGCGCCGCCCGGTCCCTGAGGTCAAGATAATTATCAGTCGTCCCGTGGCTGCGGCCAATCTTGTCGGCCAGCTCATCGAGCGATGTATTGGGTTGGATTTGCAGGTAGCCGCGATTTTTCAGGACGATATCGCGCATCAGCTGAGCATAGGCGCTGCCGAGTTTCACTTCCTTCAAGGTCATGGCCATCAGGCGGGCCGCATTGTCGGCGAGGACCTTGACACCGCGGCCCAGAGGCGGCTCGACCGGCACTTCGCGTGCCGGACCGAAACGAGCGAAGGCCGCCCACATCAGGCCCAGGCCCAGGACCAGCAAGCTTAAGGGTATGCCGAGATAAGGCGGACGGCTGAGCGCATGCATCAGGTCGTGATCGAAGGATTGACCGTTGAAGACCTGATTGAAGACGACCGAATACGGTTTCTTTTGCACCGGCGCGACCTGGTCGACCAGGCTCAGCGCGGCCACGACCTTGCGTGGGTCGCTGAGTATCTGGTTGTTGAGCAGGTCCGGGTCGCTGAGCAGATAGACTGGGGTCTTAGTCGCCTTGCGCCCGCCGGTAACGATGACGCGCGACAGGACCGCCTCGCCGTTGGGGTCGAACAGCACCGGCACCAGATTGGGCGCAGTGATCGATTGCAGGCTGGCGACCTTGCCGACCGCCATCTCGCCCTTGGCGCCATGCAGTATCAGATCAGCCGCCGCAGGGCTGTGCGTAATGACATAGGGAACATTGTCGTAGATGGTGGTTGTATCCCCCTCGACATAAACGTCCTGACCGGCCGCGACCTTGGGGCGCAGGACCTTGCCCTTGGCGCCCTTGGGCGTCGGCATTTCCGTCATGGGTGACAATTCGGCCAGCATATCGCGGATGGCCGAGTCCTGAGCGATCTGGGGGTCGCTGGCCCAACGCGGATGTTTGAGATAGGGGCTGGCCTGCCATTTCGGCGCCACGACCAGGACCGCGTGCCCCAGCGGGTTATACAACATGTGCTTCGACCGGTCTGGGCTGGGGTAGAAGCCGTCGTCGACACCGTTGGAGGATTCAGACGCGGATGACGCACTATCGGAACTGTCTGATGCCTGGTCCGAATCGTCATCGGAAGCGCTGTCCGAACTATTGCTCGTGTCGAAATCCATCGGGTAGTTGTAAAGCCCAGGCAGATCGAGCGTGATCACCTCAAGATCGCCGCGGGTGACGTCATCGGTGTCTTCCATGCGATTGAGCAAGGTGACATGGCCCTGGGCATCGAGCAAACGGCGCAGGCCGGCATAGCCTTGGGCCGACACGGCTGTGACCGAAGCCGATTGCGGGCTTTCCGGCTCCGAGTTGACATCGAGCAGGACCAGGACGGCGATGGCGAACATGGCCAAGCACAGGAAAGCGATGACAGCGGGCAACCAGCCGGACGCGGGGCCGAGGGTCAGTTTCTTTTTAGGTGTCGCGGGCTTGGCCATCAGCTTATGCCCTCCGCGGCGACAAAGTCCACATAGGCCTGACGACAGGCATCAAAGCCGGCCTTGCCGACCGCCATGCCGGCGAAATAGCTCTTTTCCACCCACCCGACGATACGGACAAAGGCCGGGCGCGCGCCTTCGGGCAACAGAGGGTGTGAACAGATCTCGCGCGCCGAGATGTGCGGACGGACCAGGTCGGGGCGATAGGCGTTGATGTCGGCGACACTGCGTACCAGCAGTAAGTGGACGGCCTCGTCATATTCGCCACGCGCCGCCAGGGCGTCGATGTCGTGCAACAAGGCGACAACGGCTTCGCGTGTCGGCCGCCATGCCGCATCGGCCTTGAGGTTATGACCGGTGAACAAGCGCTCGAAGCGGGTGGTCAGGAACAGGCGCACGACCGGCGACAGTAGAAGCGCCAAGGCGCAGAAACCCAATAGGTAGAGCAGATAAGGCAAGACAGGCCCGAGTGGCGCAAACACCTTGCCGACGGCTTCGAAGAAATGCCCTACGCCTTCGAAGACATGGCGCCAGAAGTCGTTGGCATGCGGGTCCGGCTTGGGCGTCGACACGAAGCTGGTCTGGATATCGTGTTTGGCGTTGACGGCGTCGATCAGCTTTTTGGCGTGCGTGACGTCGGGCACGGAGGGGCTGACACCCGGGACCGGGTGGCCTGTTGCAGGAACTGTCCCGCTGCTAGCCACGATATCTGTTCTCCCCCGGTTATGAAGCCACCCCGTCCCGCCCCCCGGCAATTTACCTTTGGGTCGCGGTGCCTTCGAATTCAGATTAGAGGTCAAATGCAACCGAGGTCAAGGGATAAGCCTTGAATCGCTCTATATCACACACCCTTTGTTACGGAGCGGGTCTGGCCTATCTCAGGGCCAGAGACCCGCTTCATACACCGCCTTTGTCGCATTCGCCGTGTTAAAAAGTCTTTTAGAAGAATCCTTAAGTAAGTTAAGGCGGGTTAATGCGCCTTTTCCCCGTTATAATTAAGGGAGTTAGGTTTTGCTTCAGTGGGTGTTCCCCCGTGGCGCGGTGGGTAATCCCCCGCTTGGTGCGTGTGTGATAACCCGTGGGACAAGTGGGTGAAACCCCGTCTCGAACAACGGGTCCGGCGGTCTTTTCCACTGTTTTATCCACAGAGCGGCGGTGTGCGATACCCCGAGGGTGGGTGAAACACCGTGCCGGCGGGCGCATTTCAGTCGTTTTGTGGCGGATCGGCGCCATAACAGACGGTGTGCGATCCCCCGAAGGCCTGGATGAGTCGCCTGGAATGGCCGGAAAAACGAATCAGGTGTGTAATCCCCCGATGATTCGGGGCAGTTTCCACTCCTCCCCGCCTCTGAATCTTAAGGTCTATAAGGCATCCACAGCTGTGGGCGGGTGTGCGATCCCCCGATAAGGAGGTCTGCTAAGCCCTTGCGGCGGCACGTTTGCGGTTTGGCTTGATCTCGCTTTGGCGGTTGAGCACGTCCAATTCGGCGCTGACGGTCTCGCCCAGGCGGGCTAGGCGCGACACGATGAACAGGGCCGGCGAGCCGTCGGTCGTGGTGGTCAGGGTCAAGTCGTATTCCGGCAGCTGATTGCGCTCGACGATCTTGCGCAGCATGCGGTTGAACTCTTTCAGCGGGCTGTCGGAGCCGGTTTTCTGATGCAGGATCTCAATCCGGCATAGCCAGCCGTCTTCCTGCACACCGGCATGCTTGCGGGCGATACGATAAAGCGCGCGTTCAAGCCCGCCGGTCAGCAGGAAATAGTCCTGATGCATGGTGAGAAGCGATTTCTCGCTGACAATGCCTTCATAGACCCAGTTGCTCAAGGTCAGGGTCATGCCGCGGGGCTGGCCGGTGACCTGGTCGATTTCCAGTGTCCAGCCGTCGAGCCAGCCGAATTGGGCTTCCTGGCGCCGGGTGGGTGCCCGCAGGCTTGTGCGGATGGAAGTGGTCTCCAGTCGTGCGAGGGCAGCCTGCAGCTCCTGATAGGCCTTGCCGCCGGTATCGCGTTTTATGGCGCGCAGGAGATCATAGGTGGTGGTCTTGAGGGTGCGCGGCAGGTCGTTGACGCCCTGGGCCTTCATGCGGTTGAGGGCCGACGCGGCCCAGATCAGGATATYGGCGTCCCAGATGGTGGCCATGCCGTAGGCGGGCATGGACTCGACCTTGACCCAGACATCGCCGTCGGGACTGGTATATTCGATGGGTTTGAGCCGCTTGCGCTTCTGCAACGAGAAGAACGGCCGCTCCATGATCTCGCGCTGGTCCTTCAGCGGCACGTCGTGCAGCAGGGGAATGAAGAAATCCAGCGAAGGATTGGGATCGCGGCGGCGGGTCATGGGGTAAGTTGGCATGATTCCGATAGGGAGGGAAGACGCAGGGGTCGCGGACCCCACACCCCGTAAGTCGTTCAGGATAAGGCCAGTCTTTTCAGCCCTTAAAAAGGGTTCCCGAAGTGGGACCCTTTTTAAGGGCTAAGAAGTTTGATCTGATCTCGGACAATTTACGGGGTGTGGGGGCTGTGCCCCCACGACTTACCTTTCCCCCATCGGATGCTTGCCATACTTATGCAGCACCGCGTCGAGCCCCTCCCCTATCAGCGCCTGCACCGTCGTATCACGTTCGACCGCCAGCAGTTTCACCGACTTGGCCATTTGCGGACTGAAATAGCCGGCGACCATGACCTTGCCAACGCGCGCCGGCGTGGTGGTCGAGGCCGGCGCCGGCACGGCCTCCTGGATCGGCATCTTGGCGGCGGGTTTGGCGACCTTGGGCGCCTGCACCTTCATTTCGGGCGCTGCCTGCTTCCCAATGGTATCGGTGATGGAGACCTGGGGGCCGGCGACGGCGGCGAGTCGTTGAGCGAGGCTGGGGCGGGATGCGGTCATGCGGCACCTTTAAGAGTTTCTTGAGTTGTTGTGTCGGCAGGTTTGGTTGTCGGCATGTCGAGACGTCCACACACCCACGCGTAAAGTTTTTCGACCTCATCGGCGGCCTTGCCGGCGGGTTCGTATTCGCTGGCCGTCAATCCGTTGATGACGGCGTGGCGCAGGGCCGCGCGATCGACCAGGCAGACCGGCGCGATCGACAGGTTGAGCGAATGGATGACGGTCGCCACCTCCTCGATCAGGCTGTTGGCGCGCGGCGGCACCGCATTGAGCAGGACGCTGGCCGGCTTTTGCGCCACACGTACCAGTTCAGCGGTCGTCTTGATGGCGTGAAGGTCGAAGGCCGAGGCCCGGGTCGGGATCAGCACCAAATCGGCCTGCTTGGCAGCAGCAACTGCAGCCGAATCGGCGGCCGGCGGCGAATCGAGAATGACGAGGTCGACCCCCATCTTCTCGGCCTCTTTCAAGGTAGGCACTAGGCGCGCGTGTGGAGCGGCGACGACGACGGGATTTTCCGAAGCGCCCTCCCCTGCCCCGCGCCAGTCGGCCCACTGGGCGGCGGTCGCCTGCGGGTCGAGGTCGATGATAGCGACAGAATAGCCGGAACGGGCGGCAGCGACGGCGATATGGACCGCGATCGTCGTCTTGCCGACACCGCCCTTCTGCGAAACGATAGCCAGGGTCTTCATGGTGAAAAGTCCTCGTTTTTACTTGTAGACGCGTGGATAGGCGGAGGTGCGTGCGGGTGCATAGGGCGACACGGCGGGGTGTAAACGTGGCGACGCGTATGGGTGCGGGTGTGCGGACGTGCGCACGCCACCATAGGTCAGGTTCTGCACAGGTCCGCCTTTCGCCACCTCCGCAACCGGAAATGCGGGCGTGTCGCCCCGCCCGCTTGCCGACGTAGCAACCTGTGGACACGTCGCGGCGTCGGGTTGTGGTCTGGCGGGCGTGTTGGGCGGCGGAATACGCGACATGTTGGAGTGTCCTCAGGTCGAAATGGCTATATGCAGTCATGGCGACAGGTCGCGGCGGACCCATCTCCATCTGTCCACGGGTGGGACGACTTGGCCTGTGCGCCACTTGCATAAAGGACGCGGCCACGTCTTGGCGTGTGGACAGGTGGTGAACCATGAGTCGCCGAGTTTGGTGAATAAAGTGTAAAGGCGGGGTTATCACGCGGCTGTGATCGTATAATATGATAGCGCTCCCATAACGAAATCAAGGACTTGCGGGCGGGGAGGGCAGGGGGACGAAAATGAAATGTGACAAGTCTGAAATTTTCAATTAAATGAAGACCATAGCCGGATTTTAGGTGACAGGTCGACCTGTGGACGTGTCTCACCTATCAAAAAGCCGGTTGATTGGACACCACGCATAAAAACATGTGGGCCAAAAACTGTTGGGAGATATCATGCGTCACACTCCGGGGATAAGTCTAACCTACAGCCTGCTCGAAACCCTGGGCCAGGCTATCGTCATCGGTGAGTTCGAAGAGAGCGGGTTTCCGACCGAAGCCGAGCTCTGCACCCAATACCAGGCCAGCCGCACGGTCGCGCGCGAAGCGGTCAAGATGTTGGCGGCCAAGGGCCTCCTAAGCTCGCGGCCGCGCCAGGGCACTCGTGTCGAAGCCGTCTCGAACTGGAATCTACTCGATCCGGACATCTCGCGCTGGATGATGGAGCGGCCCTATTCCAACACGATCTATCGCGATCTGACCGAGGTTCGGTTGGCGATCGAGCCGACCGCGGCGCACTTGGCAGCCAAACGCGCGACGCGGGCGGACATCAAGGCGATAAGGGCAGGGCTCAATGGGATGCGCGACGAGGCCGATCATCACGACCTGGCTCTGCTGGCGGATATCGATTTCCATGTTGCCATCCTCAAGGCATCTGGTAATCCGTTCCTCATCCAACTGAAGGAACTGATCCACACCGCTCTGACCATCTCGATCGGATTGACCAACCGTATCGCCGGTCATTCGGCCAGCATCGCCGATCATGAGGCTGTGCTGGTCGCCATTGAGAACGGTCAGGCTGAGGTGGCAGAGGCGGCCATGCGCCACATCCTCGCAGAATCCCTGGAGATGATCGACGCATTTCACACCGAGTGAAAAAAGGCATCGCCCGGATGGCATCGAGCGCCTGGTTTCGTGAAACGGGGCAGGGGGCTGATGTCATGTCAAGCTGTGGACACGCCCTCCTGTCTACGCTTCAACCGGCGGCCAGGCGCAATGGCGATGGGATATGTTCGACCGGCCGGCCCAGCAGATAGCCCTGGGCACCCTCGCAGCCTTCTTCCAGTAACAACGACATGTGGCTTTCCGTTTCGACGCCCTCGGCTAGGACCGGAATCCCCAGGGATTTGCCGAGCGCGATAACGGCACGGACAATGGCGCGCGACTGCTGATTCTTGCCTCCATCGCCGCCACCGGTCTCGACCAGGAATGAGCGATCGATCTTGATCTTGTCGAACGGGAAGGCATTGAGTGTATCGAGCGAAGCGTAGCCGGTGCCGAAATCGTCGAGCGCAATGGTCACGCCCAAGGCCTTGATCTGCCGCAAGATGTGCAAGGCGCGCTGCTTGTCGTCGATAATGGTCGATTCGGTGATTTCCAGCTCCAGCCGGCGAGGATCAAGGCCGGTTTCGATCAGGATTCCACGCACAATATCGATCAGGTTGGTGTCATTGAGCTGGACCGGCGACAGATTGACGGCAATCTTGAGGCTGTTCTCCCACTGGGCGGCCTCGGCGCAAGCGGTGCGCAGGACCCAGGCGCCGATATCGATAATGGCGCCGCTTTCCTCGGCCACGGAGATGAAGTCCATCGGGGAGACGAAACCGCGCGATGGGTGCTTCCAGCGGATCAGGGCTTCGTAACCGGTGATTTCGCGCGTCGCGACCGAGGCCTGGACCTGGTAAAAGACGCGGAATTCGTCGTGCTCCAAAGCGTGGAGCAGATCCTTGGCCATGGTGCGGCGGTCGCGAGCGACCTCGTCCATCGTAGCGTCGAAATAGCATGCCTTGTCGCCGATGCTGGTCTTGGCGCGGTAGAGCGCCAGGCCGGCATTGTTGAGCAGGGCCTCGCGCGTCGAGCCGTCCTGCGGATAGAGAGCAACACCGATTGAGCCGTGCGGCACGATCTCGGCGTCATCGACGAGGAGGGGAAGGGCGAAACACTCGCGTACGCGCACCATGAAGTCATGCAGGTCCTGGGGTGTATCGTAACGCAACAAGGCCGCAAATTCGTCGCCGCCGAAACACGCGATGAATTCGTTCTTGCCGCGGATGGCGCTAAGGCGTGCGGCTACGGCTTTCAGCACGGCGTCGCCGGCGGCGTGACCGCGCTGATCGTTGATGTCCTTGAAGCGGTCGAGGTCGATGGCGATGACGGCGACGCGCTGCAGCTGGCGGCCGGCCCAGGCCAGCTCTTCATCGAGATAGTCGTTGAAATGCAACCGGTTGGGCAGGCCGGTCAAGCCGTCGTGGCGCGCCATGTGAGCGATGCGGGCCTCATTGTTACGGCGTTCGGTAATGTCGTCAAAGGTCGAGACCCAGCCACCGTCAGGCATTGGGCGGTGTGAGACTGACATGGCGCGATTGGCGATCATGTCCGAGACAAGAACGCCGCCGTCGGGATGGGCAATCGTGGCACGATGGCGGGCGTGCAGGGTCTCGATGGCATCCTCGTCGGGCGTGCGGCCATCGAGGCGCGTCTTGGCGGCAATCAGCAGATCGCGGAAGCTGACACCCGGCCGGACGACATTTGCATCCAGTTCGTAAAGCTCGCTGAAGCGTGAATTGGCGAGGATCAGGCGTTCGTTACGATCGAACAGGCACAGGCCTTGCGACATGTTGGATAGGGCCGCCTCGAAATTGCGCGAGACCTCGCGCATGCGGTCCTCGGCGGCCTTGCGGGCTGTAATTTCCTGGGTGATATTGGCGAAACCGAGAAGTTTGCCGTCATTGTCGCGAAGGGCGCGCAGCAGGGTATGCCCCCAGAATGTCTGGCCGTCGGCGCGCTTCCCAGGGCCTTCCAACTCGGCGCGGCCGTCGCGTTCGGCAATGGCCAGCGCCTCGCGATACTGTCTGGGGAAGTCGTGGTCGACGGCGCAGATATCACCGTAAACCTGGCCGACGATGTCCTCTGTGCGGTATCCGTTGATGCGGTCGCCGCCAGCGTTCCAGTCGACGATGCGACCTTCGGCGTCGAGCATGAAGATGGCGCAGTCCTCAATGCCTTCGAGCAGGACGCGGAAGCGGCGGTCGCTGTCGGCCCGAACATGATCGAGACGGCGGCCGGACAGGACGGCGAAGACGCAAAGGCTGAAGACGGCGATGGCGGCGAGCGCAAGGATGGCCGACATCGAGGAAGGGGTCACGTCGACCCCGGTAGCAGCGACGCGGCTGTCGGGCAGGATGGTGACGGCGCCCATGGCGGTAAAATGGTGGCTGACGATCGCCAGGACCAGGAGGATGGCGGCGAGCGGATTGGCCAGCCTTGAGGTTTTGAGCTCCAGCGCGCCCATGGCGGCAGCGGCGAAAGCGATGCCGAAAACGAATGACGCCACGACCAGCGGCACATCCCAAATAATATGACCGGGTAAGTCCAACGCCATCATACCGATGAAGTGCATGGAACAGACGCCGGACCCGACAACGGCGCCCCCGGTCAGGCGCGCCAGACGAAAACCGTTGCTGACGGCGATTTCGATACCGCCGGCGGTGACCGCCATGGCGCAGAGGAGCGACAGCAAGGTAAGCCGCAGATCGTAGGTGGCAGCGTGGCCGGAATCGAAGGCCAGCATGGCGATGAAGTGAGTTGCCCAGATACCGAAGCCGGTAGCTGTACCTGCCGTCAATGCCCAGCGCAGGCGGATAGTACCCGTCGTCGCTTCGGCGCGGCGGATGAGCAGGACGGCGACGGAGCAAGCTATGACACAAACCAGCGCCGCCAAGGCAACGAGCCGCCAGTCGTGCTGAGCCTGCAGGCAGTAGAGAACTCTGTACATGTTACGGATCTTCGGCGGGTCGGGTTGCCGAATGTAACAGGACGAGCTTTTTTCGACGTTAAAAGAGTAGGTTAGCGCCGGCTTAACGTGCGCGATATGGCCTTAAGCTGCGGGTTTGCGCGGCACGATGTGCGTGCGTATCCAGCTGGCGAAGGCTTCGGCGCTCAATTCACCGTCGGCGACGACCATCAGACCCAGAAAGCAGGTCGTGTCGTCGGCACTCAATTCGTATCCGTTGAGATTGAGGAAGAGCTCGATAACGACAACGGCGGTCGCCAGATTGCCGTCGTGAAACAGCTGGTCGTGGGCCAGGCCATAGCCGTAACAGGCGGCTAACGACGCCAAATCGGTCGCCGAGCTTTCGTTCAGCGCCCGGGCACGGGCATAGAGCATCTTCATCATGCTCAGTTCACGCAGGCCGACGCGGCCGCCATGTTCGGCCACGACTTCGGCCTGGACCGCCTGGATGATGCCGTCGCGCAGCAGGGTAAACGCCGATTTCATGGCTATTTGGTCAGTTCGTGAACGACGTTGCGGCGCTTTTTCATCAGGGCGCGCGCCGTTTGCATCTGTTCGGCATAGACCGGGTCGTAGGGCGAGATACGATAGCCGTCGGGCGTTTCGGTCAGGAAGACGCTGTCGCCCTTGTCCAGCTTGAGCCGGTTCAGCAAATCCTTGGGCAGGATGACACCCAGCGAATTGCCGATCTTGCTGATCTTCAGTTCCATAACAGCCTCAGTTATATGTATAACTATCGTAATAACACGCACATTTGCCGCAAGGCAAGCGCCAGCCGCGTGCAGACTATTGTCTCAGGGTTAAAGCCGTATTACTGCCTTATGGAACAACGGCGTTATCGGGAGGCGCGATTGGGGGCGGCAGGCAAACTTCGACTGGCGGTCGTGGCCATGGTGGCTACGGCGTTCGCAGCCCTCAGCCTGGGCTTTGCGCTGCACGAAACGCACGGAGCCATGCCGTCGTTCGACTATGTAGCCCCAGCGGTGCTGGGCGTACTCGGCATGGCCATGAGCGGTTGGGTTTGGGCTCTGCGACCGCGTGAAATGGCGACCCAGGTTTTTGCCCTGAACGGCCTGGCCTGGATGGTGTCCCTTTTGTGTATCGCCACCTTTTCCGCCCTGACGTCCTATTCCGATCCGCTGTACGAACGAGTGTTAAGCGCCGGCAACAGCCTGGGCAATCAAGCCTTCTACCTGACCCTGATGACCCTGTTCCTGACCTATCCGGCGCGCCTGGTGCCGGCGCGCTGGGCCTGGGGACTGCTGGGCCTGATCGTACCCTATGCGATCGTTTATTTCGCAGGCTGGGCCGGGCTCCATATCCTGTGGATCATGGTGCCCCTGCTCGAACTGTCGGCCATTATCGCTCTGATCGTATGGCAATGGCTGCGCACGCGGCGTACACCCCGTGAGCGGGCGGCGCTGATGTGGCTGGCCCTGTCGGTCATCGTCGGCGCTTCATTGTGGTGCTGCCTGCTATTGATCGACCTTGTTCGCGGCACCCACGATGGCACAGGCGGCACCTTGCTACTGGTCCTGTTTTTTCCTTTCTATGCCGGCCTTGCCATGGGCGTGGCGCGATTTTGTCTCGTCGAGTTACAGGACTGGACTTTCCGCATCCTGTTTTACCTGATGGCCGCCGTCCTGTTCGCCGCCATCGACGCCGCCCTTGTCATGGCGCTGGGCCTGGGCCGGGGAGGGGCCTTGGGCATCTCGCTGCTGGTTGTCGCCTTCGGCTACCTGCCCTTGCGCGAGATCATCTGGCGCCGCTTTACCCAGGGCTCGACCATGACCGAGACGGCGATGTTTGCCGCTGTCATGGACATCGTCTTCGCACCGACGCCTTTGCAAAGACAGGCGCGCTGGGAAGGCCTGTTGCGTAGCCTGTTCAAGCCGTTGCGCCTGGAAACCATCGAGATGACCGGGGACGCAGTGATCGTCGACGACGGTCTGGCCATGCGGATACCGGCCGTGGCCGACACATCGGCTCTGATGATCGGCCTGGCACGCGAGGGCAGGGGACTGTTCTCACCTTCGCAACTGGCCCTGGTGCGCCAACTCATCGTCCTCTTGCGGACGGCCGCCCACAGCCGCGACGCCTATGAGCGTGGCGCCTCGGAAGAACGTCGTCGCCTGGCCCAGGACCTTCACGATGACGTCGGCGCCCGGCTATTGTCCGGTCTTAACACCGCCGACGCGCGGACACGGCCGGTGTTGCACGCCGCCTTGGCCGACATCCGCAGTATCGCTGGCGGCCTGATGGGCGCCGCGGCCCCGCTCGATCATGCCCTGGCCGATATTCGTCACGAGTGCGTTCGCCGCCTGGAAGCCGCCGATATCGCCGTCGACTGGCCACTGTGGCCGGACGACGCCCCCCTGATCCTGCTCGATTATCGCTTGCAAAAGGCCTTGGGCAGCGGCCTGCGAGAAGCCGTATCCAATATCATCCGCCATGCCGAGGCCTCCGAAGTCCGTATTGCCGTAACCCTGGCCGGTGATGGGTTGGATATCGTGGTGCGTGACAATGGTGTCGGATTTTCCGAAAGTGTCCTGAGCGGCGAAGGTGGCGGCCAACGCGACGGATTGGGCCTGCCGGGTCTGCAGAGGCGGCTGGCTGAGGTCGGCGGTGCGGCGCGCTTCGGTAACCGGCCGGAAGGCGGCGCCGAAATTGTCTTCGATTTGCCTTTAAGTCTGTAAGCCACTAGACTCGCTCCATGCCAGAATCCAAGCCTGACTCCGAGCTGGAACTACCCCGCCTGTGCCTGCTGGTCGAGGACCAGGCTGGCAACCGTCAGTGGCTGGTCGAGGTCTTGCGCACCGCGTTTGCCGCTGTCGACATCGTTGAGACCACCAGCCTGCGCGAGGCCAAGGCCTGGCTGGATAACGATCCGCGCGCCGCGAATCTGTGGCTGTCCCTGATCGATCTCGGCTTGCCCGACGGGTCGGGTATCAACCTGATCCGGGATATGAAACAAGCCTTTCCTGCAACCCTGCTGGTCGTTGCCAGCATCTATAATGACGACCAGCATCTCTTCGATGCCCTGTCCGCCGGGGCACACGGTTATCTGCTGAAGGACGAGGCCAGCGGCGTGATGGCGTCCTATCTCCGCCGCATCGAAAGCGGTGAGCCTGCCCTGACGCCATCGATCGCGCGGCGGCTGCTCGGCTACTTCCAGGCGCCCGAACGGGCCGAGGTGGCCGAGGAGGGCGAGGTGCAGTTGACGGGGCGTGAAACCGAGACCCTGACCCTGCTGGCGCGCGGCCTGACCATTGCCGAGGCGGCGAAGACCCTGGCGTTGAAGCCGCAGACGGTCGCCGGCTATGTCAAGGTCATCTATCAGAAGCTGAATGTGTCGTCGCGCGCCGAGGCCACGCTCAAGGCGGTCAAGCGCGGCTTGGCCTGACCCTTATTGCGGAGACGACGAGCTCGACGCCGGATAGCTGCTCAGCGCGTCGTCGGCGCTTTTCAGGACCTCGTCGATGTCTGCCTCCATCATGTCGAAACAATGGTTCAGTTCCGCGTCGAGTGCCTCATTGCCCTTGCCGGCCCACAGATCGACATCGGCCTGGTCGATGGGCCGGCTCTGATCAAAAAAGGACAGGTAGTCGGTCTCTATGCCTTTGCTCAGGGCCTGCATCTTTTGGATGTCGTCGGCGCTGAATTCGCTCTGCTGATCCGGGCGCTGCATGAAGGCGATATCGGCGTCGACGCTTTGCTTGTCGGCAATGCCGACGGCGCGACAATGCGACCAATCAGTGTCGGTCATGGCGGCCGAGGCCGCGCCGGCGAAGGCGAGGAGAGCGAAGGCCGGCAGGAAATAGTGCGCTTTCATGTCATCGGCTCCGGGCGTGGTTGATCAGTTCAAACAGGTCTGAGACTGGCTGAGCAATTGCTCTTCCGTCATGGCCAGCGCCTGTGACAGTTCATCGTCTCCCGGCTCCTCAGCCGTGGCATAGATGTAAAGGAGACCGAAGGCAGCTTCATTGTAGGTATCGAGGCGTTTGACGTCGGCATCGAGCTGCGCCTTGTTGTCGGCCGAAGGTTGTTCGGCGACGGTTTGACGATCGGCTTCGACGATGCTTTTTTGCGTGTCGGCGACATTGCCCATGGCCATAGCGATGGCTAGGCAATGACTGTCGTGCGTCGCGTCGGCGGCACACGCCTGGGCACCCGCCAGCAAAGCCGCCAAGCCTATGACAATGGAAAGCCGGTATCCCCGCATAACATCCCCTCGCTGAGCCTGCGGTGGCCATATTACGTCATGGGCGCGATGCAGCACACCCCTGAATAGGGGGTTACAACATTTGTAACGGAGAGAGGATCAGTATTGCAAATTGGGCGGCAGGCAGGGATTGGCTTTCTTGATCAGAGCCTTATGGTCCAGGGCGAGGAACGCCTTGACAGCCTCATCATCCGGCTTGGGCTCGCTGCCGCCGGGATAAAAGTCCAGGATCTTGGCCGAAGCCCCCATTTCGTCGAGCGCCAGGGTATGCAGCTCTCCAATGCGCTTGGCGTCGCCGCCCTTGGCTTCGAGCGCGTCGGCCTCTGCCCAGTCATCATCGAAGTTTTTGCCTAAAGCCGCCGACACCGCTTGCGCATTGGCAACGCACCACGCCTTTTGTTCGGCGCTGAGCGCCACGGTTTGAGCCTCGACCGGCGCGGTCGCAGTGAGGGCCGCCACGACGGCTAGCCCACTCCATATGGATACTGAACGCAATTTTGTCTCCTGCGTCTTCAACTCAGGCGCACGAGGCACCCCCCACAATAGCTATACTGCGTTCCACTTTTTGGCGCAAAGGGAAACCTATTCCAACCCGCCGACCAAGGCTTAATTCAAGCTGTCGTCGTCGCCGAGCGCACGATAGAGCGCCACCAGATTGGTCGCCTTCAGGGCTTGCAGACTGACCAGTTGCTGCCGCGACGTATAGGCGGTGCGCTGGGCGTCGAGCAGGGTGAGATAGCCGTCGGTTCCGCTGTCATACCGCGCCTGCGACAAGCGCAAGGACGTCTGCGCCGCGTCGTTGGCCTTCGTCTGGGCATCGAGCCGTTCGTCGATGCGCGCACGCACGGCCAGCGCCTGATTGACATCATTGAAGGCTGACTGAATGGCGCCTTCGTATTGCGCGACGGCGATATCCCGGCCGGCCTTGGCGCCGCGCAGGTTGTTGACATTGGCGCCGCCGGCGAAGATCGGGACGCCCGCTTGCGTGCCGTAGGACCAGGTGCCGTTGCCGGATTTGAACAGGTCGCCCAGCGCACCCGAAGCCGAGCCCAGGGCACCGGTCAGGGAGATGGTCGGGAAGAAAGCCGCGCGCGCTGCGCCGATATCGGCATTGGCGGCCTTAAGACTGTGTTCGGCGGCCAGGACATCCGGACGCTTGAGCAAAACCTCGGACGGCAGGCCGACGGGGAGGGCGTCGGCAACCATGTTGTCGCCCAGGCCGGTTGGCAGCAGGTCTTCCGGCACCGCGGCGCCAGTTAACAGCGTGAGGGCTGACTTGTCCTGGTCGATCTGCGTCTGGGCCGTCGCGACATCGCCGCGCGCCTGTTCCAGCAGGGTCTTGGCTTGGCTCAGGTCGAGGTCGGAGAGGACGCCGATCCTGGCCTGGCCGACGGCGATGTCATAGGCGTCCTGGCGGGTTTGCAGGGTCTGTTGCGCTATGGTCAGTATATCCCGATCCGCCGCCAGACCCAGCCAGGCGTCGGCGGTCGAGGCGATCAGCGAAATGGCAACGGCATTGCGATTTTCCTGGGAGGCGAAGAAGTCCTCCAGGGCGGCTTTTTTCAGGCTGCGGACACGGCCGAACAGGTCGATTTCCCATGACAGGCCGAGATTGGCGTTCCATGTCTCGTTGTCGCCACCGGCGTCGCTGTGCGACTTGGTGCCGGACAGGCTGCCGTCGAGCGCGGGCAGGAGACCGGCGCGTTCGATGCCGAACTGGGCGCGGGCCTGAACGATATTGAGCGCGGCGACGCGGAGGTCGCGATTATTGGCCAGGGCCAGTTCGATTGTCTTTTGCAGGGCCGGATCGGTGAACAGGGCGCGCCAATGCAGGTGGGTATCGGCCGTCGTCGTGACCGGTGCTGACCATGTGCTGGCCACCGGCGCGGCCGGACGATCGTAATGCGGCGCCATCGTGCAAGCCGAAAGGAAGAGCACGGAAGGCAAAAGCAGGAGGGTCGTGCGCGTGATCATTGTCCGCCTCCCGGCTGCGGCCGTGGATTTTTGGCCGCCTGACGCGCGGCGATGTCCTGGGGCAGATTATCCATGCGGAAGAGTTTCTGCACCAGCACGAAGAACAGCGGCACGAAGAAGATGGCCAGGAAGGTCGCGGACAGAACGCCGCCGATCAGGCCCGTGCCGATCGCGTGCTGAGACGCCGAGCCGGCCGAATTGGCCAGGGCCAGCGGCATGATGCCGAAGGTGAAGGCGAGCGACGTCATAATGATCGGCCGCAAGCGGATACGGACGGCTTCCAACGTGGCATCGAGCAGGGTGCGGCCTTCCTCGTGCAGGATCTTGGCGAATTCGACGATCAGGATGGCGTTCTTGGCCGACAAGCCCATGGTGGCCAGCAGACCGACCTGGAAATAGATGTCGTTGTCGAGCCCGCGGATCCAGGTCGCCAATAGCGCGCCCAGGATCCCCAGGGGCACCACAAGAATGACGGCAAACGGGATCGACCAGCTTTCGTAAAGGGCGGCCAGGAGCAGGAAGACGACCAGCAGGGACAACGCATAAAGCGCCGGCGCCTGTTGACCCGATTCCTTTTCCTGCAAGCTGAGACCGGTCCATTCGAAGCCGATACCCTGAGGTAGTTCGCCGGCCAGTTTCTCGACCTCGTTCATGGCTACCCCGTTCGATTGGCCGGGTGCGGCGGTGCCGTTGATTTCCATCGACGAGGAACCGTTATAGCGCTGCAATTGCGGCGAGCCGAAGGTCCAGCGCGAGGTCCCGAAGGTGCCGAACGGCACCATTTCGCCGCTGCTGTTGCGCAGGAACCAGCGATTGATGTCCTCGGGGCGCGAGCGGAACTGGCCGTCGCCCTCGACATAGACGCGCTTGATGCGGCCGCGGTCGATGAAGTCGTTGACATAGGTGCCGCCGAGCGCTGTCGACAACAGGCTGTTGATGTCGGCGACCGAGACACCCATGGCGCCGGCGCGGGCATTGTCGATGTCGATCTTGAGCTGGGGCGTGTCGTCCTGGCCGTTGGCGCGGACATTGGACAGGATGGCGTCGCTGTTGGCGGCCTTGACCAATTGGTCGCGGGCGGCTGCCAGCTGATCGTGGCCGACGCCCCCGACATCCTTCAACTGCAGGTCGAAACCCGACGAATTGCCCAGTTCGCGCACGGCCGGCGGGATGGTCGGGATGACCTGGGCATTATGGATGGAGGCGAAGGCCTTCTTGGCGCGTTCGACGACGGCGAAGACCTTCATGTCGGCGGCGTGGCGCAGCTTGAAATCCTTCATGCGCACGATGACCATGCCCTGGTTCTCGCCCGAGCCGGAGAAGCTGAAACCGGCGATCGAAAAGACGAATTCGACCGCCTTGTCCTTCTGGTAATAGTCTTGAATCCGGTTCAGCACCTTGGTCGTCTGGTCGGTCGTCGAACCGACCGGCAATTGGACGATAGTGGTGACCAGGCCCTGATCCTCGTCGGGCAGGAAAGAGGTCGGCAGGTTCATGGCCAGCATGACGACGGCGGCGATAATACCGGCATAGACGCACAGGAAAAGGCCGGGGACACGCAGGATGCCGCGCACCGATTTCTGATAGCGATGGGCGAAGACCTGGAAGCCGCGGTTGAAGGCGCTTAAGGGGCCGTGGACCTTGACGTCGGGATCGTTCTCTTCGGTCGGCGCCCCCTCGTGCTGGCCTGCCTTGGGCTTCTTAAGCAGGGTGGCGCACAGGGGCGGGGTCAGGACAAGGGCGACGACAACCGACAGGGCCATGGCGGAGACCAGGGTCACCGAAAATTGCCGGTAGATGATGCCCTGGGTGCCGCCAAAGAAGGCCATGGGAATGAACATGGCGGCCAGGACCGAGGCGACGCCGATCAGGGCGCCGGTAATTTCGTCCATCGACCGGCGCGTGGCCTCCAGCGGGTCGAGGCCTTCCTCGTGCATGACGCGCTCGACGTTTTCGACCACGACGATGGCGTCGTCGACCAACAGGCCGATGGCCAGGACCAGGCCGAACATGGTCAGGGTATTCACCGTATAACCGAATACCGCCAGGATGCCGAAGGTGCCGAGCAGGACGACCGGCACGGCGATGGTCGGGATCAGGGTGGCGCGCCAGTTTTGCAGGAAGACGAACATGACGACAAAGACCAGGACGATGGCTTCGATCAGGGTCTTGACGACGTCCTCGATGGCGATCTTGACGAATTGCGTCGAGTCGTTGGGGATGGCGTATTTGACGCCGGCCGGAAAGGTCGGCTCGATCTCCTTGATCTTGGCCTTGATCAGATCGGCGGTTTTCAGCGCATTGGCGCCGGTGGCCAGGTTGATCTGCATGCCGGCGGCCAGATGGCCGTTCATGCGAGCGATATTGCCGTAATTCTGTGGCCCCAGCTCGACGCGGGCGACGTTCTTGAGCAGGACGGGTGTCCCGGCGGGGTTGTTCTTGACGATGATATTTTCGAACTGCGTCGGCGTTTGTAGTTGCGACTGCGCCGTGATGGTGGCGTTGAGAGCGACGTCGTTGGGCACCGGGTCGGCACCGATGGCGCCGGCGGAAACCTGGGTGTTCTGCGCCTTGATGGCAGCGACGACATCGGCCGGCGTCAGGCTGTAGGTCGCCAGCTGGTCGGCGTTCAGCCAGATACGCATGGCGTATTGAGAGCCGAAGATACGAGTATCGCCGACCCCGTCGATACGGGCGATTTCGTCGCTCATGTGCGAAGCGATCCAGTCGCCGAGATCGGCGTTCGACTGGCTGCCGTCCTCGGTATAGAGCGCGATCGCCATCAGCTGCGAGCCGGTCGCCTTGGTGACGCGCAGGCCTTGCGCCTGGACATCGGCGGGCAGGCGGCGGGTAACGGATTGCGCCTGGTTCTGCACCTGGACCTGGGCAAAGTCCGGGTCGGTGCCGGCTTCGAAGACCAGGGTCACATTGGCGGAGCCCGTCGACGAATTCGACGTCATATATTTAAGGTGGTCGAGACCCGTCATGCCCTGTTCGATGACCTGGGTCACCGAATCTTCGACGATCTTGGCCGAGGCGCCGGGGTAGTTGGCCGACACCGTCACCTGGGGCAGGGCGATGCGCGGATACTGCTCGATCGGCAGGGTGAAGACGGCCAAGGCTCCCGCCAGCATGATGACGATAGCGATGACCCAGGCGAAGATCGGCCGGTCGATGAAGAAACGCGATAACATGGCGGATCAGTTCTCCGCCGCTGCGGGCGCCGGCTTGACCGGTTCGGCCTTGATCGCCCCTTCGGGCTTCAGACGCATGGCGCCTTCGACGATAACCTTGTCGCCGGCCTTCAGGCCCGACTGGATCTGCCATTGATTGCCGATCATGTCGCCGGTGATGACCTTCTGACTGTGCGCCTTGCTGTCGTCGCCGGCGATCAGGACGCTGGCCCCACCCTTGGGGTCGAGAATAACGGCGCCTTGCGGAATCAGGATGCCCTGGGCCACCGTGCCCTTGACGATGCGCGCATTGACGAACATGCCGGGCAACAAAAGCCCGTCGGGATTGGCGAAGACGGCGCGCAGGGTCACCGACCCGGTCGACGGATCGACACTGACATCGGAAAACTCCAGGCGGCCGGTTTGGTTATAGGTCGAACCGTCATCCAGGGTCAGGGTCACATTGGCATGGTCGGCCTGGCCCAGTTCGCCGGTGGCGATGGCGCGCTTCAGCTTCAGCACGTCTGCGGCCGACTGGGTGATGTCGACATAGATTTTCGACAAATCCTGGACGGTGGCCAGCGCGGTCGCCTGATTGGCGGTGACCAAAGCGCCAGGCGTTACCGACGACTTGCCGATGCGGCCCGAGATCGGCGAGGCGACCTTGGTATAGTTGAGATTGATGCGGGCGGCCTGGGTGGCGGCCTTGGCCGAGGCCAGGCTGGCGGCGGCGCTCTTTTCGGCGGTCGTGGCGTCGTCGAAGTCCTGCTGGCTGATCGCCTTGATGGTGATCAGCTGCTGGGCGCGTGCCACCTTCTGCTGGGCGGCGTCATAATTGGCCTGGGCCTGCTGTTGCGCGGCCGTGGCGCTGTCGAAGGCCGCCTGATAGGTGGCGGGGTCGATTTGGTACAGCGACTGACCGGCGGTGACCAGGGCGCCTTCGGTGAACTGGCGCGCCTTGATGATGCCGCCGACCTGGGGACGAACATCCGAGACCAGGAAGGCCGAGGTCCGGCCGGACAGTTGCTGGGTGAGATCGAGCGGTTGGGTCTGGACGACGATATAGCCGACCGCGGCCGGACCCTGGGGACCCCGGCCGCCGGCCTTGTCGTCCTTTTTGGTGCAGCCCGTCAGGGCCAGGGCGACCAGCAGCGGGACGATCAGAACGGAAGGTTTCAACATCAGGGCCTCATTCGAATACGCTTCAAACGCCGGCCCACACCGAATCCGGCGTTGCGCCATAGCTATATTTTTGCACTGCACCTTTTCCGGTTCGCGGCGCCGGACAGACGAAGCCCGAGTCGTTAGGCTGCGCTGGTAACAAGCCAGGAACACAGAAATGTGACACGTCTTTCGTGTCATAGAAACATTTCGTTGCGATGGGAACCTGATTCCCCGGGAATATATGAAGTGAGCGCAACAGCCCCGCCGGCGAAACGGAGACGACGTGAATACGTATTCACGTGCCGTGCCCATTTTCCCCTGCAAAAAAGACTGTAAAGTCATGTTTCGAGGATAACGCGCCTAAAAATAATAATATAAAAAGAAACTATTCTGTCATTCGACGAATAGACCCAACTGCACGTCAAGAGGGATATCAGAGAGTCGCCTCTGCATTACTTGTGTGATGCGGAAAAGGTGGCCTGTTGCTTGACCGGGGAGCTTTACATGACCAAACCATCCGTCCTTATGCACGCCGTTCTGTTCGTGATGGCGACCATTTTGGTCACCGCCTGCGGGGGTGGAGGCGGCGGCAGTTATTCGGGCGGGGGAGGCGGCGGGTCCAGTTCCAGTTCCAGCAGCTCGAGCAGTTCGGCCCTGGCTATCACCATTCATTATAAGCGCACAGCCGGGGATTATAGCGGCTGGGGCCTCCATCTGTGGAACGACACGACCGGCACGCCGGCGATCGCCACCGCCACGGCCACCGATTGGGCCAGTCCGCACGCTTTCGACGGCGTCATCGATGGCTGGGACACGGCCGTCATTCCGCTGATCAATGCCGATGCCAATCTCAACTTCATCATCCACAAGGGCGACGCCAAGAGTCCGATGCTCGACCTGCACGTCGACCGGCAGACCTTCGGCGGCGATGTCTGGATCGTCCAGGACACGGCGACCCTCTACGCCAGCAAGACGGACGGCGATGCCGCGGCGGCGCGGGTCGGTCATCAGGCGGACGCGATCGATACGGCGGCGGTCGCCGTGACTTCGACCACTAGCGCCTTGCCGGCCAACTGGAACCAGCGGGGCCAGTTCATGGAGATCTTTGTCCGCTCCTATAAGGACAGCGACGGCGATGGCAAGGGCGACCTCAAGGGTGTGACCGCCTCGCTCGACTATCTGAAATCGTTGGGCGTCACCGGCCTGTGGCTGATGCCGGTCTATAAGAGCCAGGACCACGATCACGGCTATGCCGTCGAGGATTATCGCGCCATCGAGACCGATTACGGCAGCCTGGCCGATTTCGACGAGTTGGTGACCCAGGCCCATGCCCGCGGTATCGGTATTGTGCTCGACTATGTCATGAACCACTCGGCGGCGCAGAACCCGTTGTTTCTCGACGCCGTCAGCGACACCACCAATGCACGGCGCAACTGGTACGTCTTCAATGCTACAGATCCGGGCTGGGGCGGTTTCGGCGGCGCGCCTTCGTGGCGCATTTCCGAAAGCGGCTATTATTACGGGCTGTTCGCCGACAGCATGCCGGACTGGAATCTGAAGAACGCCGATGTCGTCGCCTATCACATGAACAATCTGCGCTTCTGGCTCAATCGCGGCGTCGACGGCTTCCGTTTCGACGCCGTCGAGACCCTGGTCGAAAACGGTTCTTCGGCGTGGTACAATCAGCCGGAAAACCACGCCCTGCTCCTGCAGGCCCAGACCGTCATCACCGGTTATCACAACCGCTTCATGGTGTGTGAAGCCGCTGACCATCCCTCCGATTATGCGGCGATGACCTCGTGCGGCCATGCCTTTGCTTTCTTCCACGGCGGCGATATCAAGACGACGGCGACCAGCGGCACGCTGAACGCCGGTCTGGCCGGCTATCTGACGGCCGCCGACCGTACGCGTCTACCTCTGTTCATCTCCAACCACGACTCGTTTGCCGGTAACCGGCCCTGGCCCGACCTAACGGGCCACGCCGAGGGTGATTACCGCATCGCCGCCGCCATCGAGATCCTGGGCTCCGATACGCCGTTCGCCCTCTATGGCGAGGAAATCGGCATGGCCAATAACAGCGAGTCCGGCGACGGCGGCATCCGCACGCCGATGAGCTGGACCGGGGCGGCGCCGGCTGCCGGCTTCTCGACGGTCGCGCCCTTTCGCGGCCTGTCGACCAACTATACGACCCATAATGTCGCCGCCGAGGACGGTGTGTCTGGGTCGCTGCACGACTGGTATAAATCGCTTTACGCGGTTCGCACGAATTATCCGGTCCTGCAGTCCGGCGATTTGACTCTTCTGTCGCCGGTCGGCGCCTCGCATCTTGTCTTCCTGCGCAAGATGGGCGGCCAGACGGCGGTCGTCCTGATCAACCTGTCATCGGCCGCACAAAGTCTGACCGTCGATACCGGGATCAATCTGGCGACCTTCGGCGGCATCTACCCGACCCTCGGGGGATCATACACCAGCGCGGCCTCGGGTAAGGTAACGGTCAGCGTGCCGGCCCAGGGAGTGGTAATCCTGCTCAATCCCTGACCCCAAAGGCTTGACAGGGCAGGGCGGAAGACCCATTTTTAGTTCAGCGTCCCACCCCGATCGCAGTATGCCGGTGCCGCATCACGACGTGGCGTTTCGTGCTGGCACGCTTCTCGATATTCGGAAATGTTGAGTGCGTAGCCGGTTGACTTGACCTGTGCTCTTCCTATAGTTCGCGGCCAGACAGGTCGAGGACGGATGCGTGGCGAATTTCAAGGGTAAGGTCGAACGCGTTCGCAATAATAAGGTCGAAGGCTGGGCGTGGCATGACGGCCCGGATGCTCCGGAGGTGGCGCTCTATATAGACGGGCAGGTGACGGCGCGGACGGCCGCCGACCGGATGCGTGGCGATCTGAAGGCCGCCGGTATCGGCGATGGCCGCGGCGGCTTTCTTATCGATATTCCCTCGGAACTCTGCGACGGCGGGCTGCACAAGCTATCGGTCAAGATCACCGGCGCGGCTGATTTTCTCAATGCCTACCCGCTGGTCGCCGTCTTACAGAACGCGGCGGAGGCGACGCCGGTGCCGCCCAAATCGTTACCGCCTTCCGAGATCAAGATCGCCGCGGCGCCGGTCCAAGCCGTTGCTCCAACACATCAGGCTGCAACGCATAGGGGTAGTGTATCGGTCGTGCGCGGGCGCGCCCGCGTCGTGGTTTCAGGCTATCTCGCAGATGCCGACCTGCCGGCTCAGATCGTGTTGGGTACGCAGGCGGTCACGGTAACCCAGCTTAATGACGATAGCGGCTTCACCGCTGTTTTTGCCATCGCTGGCGATGCGCTTTTACCTGGTGTAGTGGGCGTCAATGGCGTCGTCTCTGTGATAGCCGTCACCGAGGCCGCCTTTCACGCCGGAATTCGTGCCGGCGACCGAGTCACCGGCCATTATCTGCCGCTCGACAACCTGTCCGTGCCGCAGTCGGTCCGCGTCCGCGCCGCCGAGCGGGTGACGCTCACCCTGGCCGTTAGTGACGCCGGTGCGGTCTTCGACGAGACAGGGCCATTGGCCGTAAGCTTCGGCATTGCTGCCGCTGACTTGGTCCACGCTGCCCAGGCTCGCGACGGCCATTTTGTGCTCGACCGTGGACAGGCGGTCGATATCGCCCTGGTCGACGGTGACGATACAGTCTTGGCCGGCGACTCCGTCCGCTTTTCCGAGCCGGTGACATTTCATCTGGAGCGGGCATCGGCCGAAGGCATTGTCGGTTGGATGGTGCGCGACGACGATAAGACCCGCCTTGCCGAGATCGATATTTTTCTCGAAAAGGTTCGCTACGCGACTCTCATCGGCGATCGTCACCGTCAGGACGTGATTACCGCCGGCCATGCCCTTAAGGGCGGCGGCTTTCACATCATGCCGCTCCACCCCGATGGCGGTCAGGTCCGAATCCAGTTCGCGCCGCGTTTCAGCCGTGACTTTCTCGACCTCAAGACAGGCCCGCTTGACCTGCCGGCACCCGCATCGCGATTGGATCAGGTCTATAGCGGCCTGATCCAGTCCAATGACGTCACCGTGCTGATCCCGGTACGCAATGATGCCAAGGAGGCACGTCAGCGTCTTGAAAACGTCCTGCAGCATAGCGGTGACTGCCGTATCCTGATTATCGACGACGCAAGCAATGATGGCGAGACGGCCGACATGCTGGACAGCTTCCGGGATAAGTCCGGCGTTACCGTCCACCATGAACCGAAAAGCCTGGGTCCGGTGGGGGCACTCAATCGCGGTATCGAACTGGCGGGTGACGACGACGTTGTCATCGTTTCGCCGGGCGTCAGCGTTGGCCACGGCTGGCTGGCCGGCCTGCGCGCCGCCGCCTACAGCGACCCGCGCGTCGCTACCGCGACACCCTGCTCGAACCATGCCGGCGGTTTCAGCGTGCCTGAAGTCCATGCCGACAACGCCTTGCCGACAGGCCTGCGCACCGTCGATACAGTACGCCTTGTCAGGCAAGGGGGAGGAGGGACCTATCCGCGCGTGCCGGTCGGCAGTGGCTTTTGTCTTTATATCCGCCGCGACTGCCTCGAGGCCGTGGGCGCTTTCGATGCAGAAGCCTTTCCCAAGGGCGGCGGTGAGGACCTCGATTTTTGCCTGCGCGCCGCTCGCGTCGGCTTTATCCATGTCATCGACGATCGAACTTTCGTCTATAACCGGCGGTGGGCGCCGGCCATGCCGAACCGCCAGGCCCAGGTCGCCGCCGACCGCAAGATCGTCGACGAACGCTTCCCCGAATACGCCGCTCTTGAAGCCAATTTTGCTACGGAGCCGCCTATACTGGCTATGCGCTGGCGCATACGCAAGGCTTGGTCCGACCACACGCCGGAGAGGACGCCGAGACCGCGCGTTGCCTATGTCATCTCCACCCGCAGCGGCGGCACGCCCCAGACCAATCGCGACCTGATGCAGGCGATCGAGGATCGCTACGAGCCCTGGGTCATAGCCTGTGATTCCCATCGGATCGAACTGATGCGGTTTACCAACGGCCGCGAGGAAACGGTCGAGACGATCCGCCTTGACGCCCCAATCCATCCGGCCAGCCACGCCAGCAGTGACTATGATGACGCGGTCGCTCAGCTCCTGCTCAAATATGGCTTCGAGTTGGTCCATATCCGCCATCTCGGCTGGCACGGTATCGATTTGCCCCGTGTCTGCCGGACCCTGGGCTTGCCGGTTGTACTGTCCCTGCACGACTTCTACAGTGTTTGCCCGAACATCAAGTTGCTGGACCAGGATCAGGTGTTCTGCGGTGGCAAATGCACGGCGACCCCGGGTGACTGTGATGTCGAGCTGTGGCCGCGCGCCGAGCTTCCGCGGCTCAAGCATCATTTTGTCCATCGCTGGCAAGCCATGTTCGGCGAGGTTTTCCCGCAGTGCGACGCCCTGGTCACGACTTCGGAAGGCGCGCGGGATATTGTCCGCAAGGTTTACCCGCAAGCCGCCGACGCCGATTTCCGCGTTATTCCGCATGGCCGCAGCTTCGACACGATCGATCAGCTTGCGGTGAAGCCAAAGCCTGGGGAGCGCCTGCGCGTCCTGGTGCCCGGCAATATATCGCCCGCCAAGGGATCGGACCTGATCAACGCCATCGTTGCCCTGGACACGGACAAACGGATCGAATTCCATTTGCTCGGCGATCCGGGCAAGGTCGTTATGGCCGATACCGTGATCCGCCACGGTCTCTACGTGCGCGACGAGTTCGCAACGAAGGTGGCGGCGATCCAACCGCATATTGGCGCTGTCTTGTCGATCTGGCCGGAGACCTATTGCCATACCCTGACCGAGATGTGGGCGTCAGGCGTGCCGGTCGCCGGAATCGACATCGGTGCGGTCGGAGAACGTTTGCGTATGCACGGTGGCGGCTGGCTGTTGCCTTTCGGTATCGACGCTCGGGCGGCCTGTGAACATCTGTTGGCGGCCGGCAAGGACTGGGATGACCGGACGGCCGAGGTTGTGGCCTGGCAGGGTGGTTACAATATGACCTATGGTACCGCCGAAATGGCCGATGCTTACGATGTCCTGTACCGCGATTTGTGGCGCCGGCAGGTCACAGACCGCGTACCAATTCGTACCTGACAGGTTTTTTAAGTTGCGAAGCCTGGAACGATGTTGTGTAAATAGCCGCATTGCTGACACTTATGAATTTACCGGTCACCGAAAAGATATCCATGTCGGAAAACGTTGATAGCGCCCTGAAAATCCTGCTCGCGCGCAAGCCTTCGGACAAGGCGCGCATCGAACTGGCCTCCCGTCCTGCTGACAGTCTCGTCTATGGCATCCTGCTGAGCGACGAATTTCATGAGAAAATCCTCACCCCGTTGAAAGAGGCGGATACCTTCCTTCACGACGCCAAGAAGGTCCAGCTGACGCGTGACGACGTTCAGTGGATAACGGCCTACCTGCCGTTATCGAGCTTTTTCCGTGACAAGCTGCCGACCGTGGAAAATTGGCGCGACCTGTACGAAATCCTGCTTCGCGACAAGGTCATTCGCGACAACCTGAAGAAGTTGTACCCGACTCATAAGCACTTGCCGCGTTTCACGGCAACGGCCGATGCCATCGCCGAGGTCCTGGTGGCGCGCCGGAAGTCGGGCGATGTCGGTATCAAGGCGGCGCCTGTGCCCCTGCCGGCCGCGAAACCGGCTACGCCGGTGAAGATGCCGGTCGTTACCAAGGGAGCGACCGTGGCCAAGATGATCGCACCCGCTGAGACGACCGCCAAGAAACCTGTAGCCAAGACCTCCGAGGATGCGCCCGACAAGGTGTTGTTTGCCAATCCCGCCGATGAGCTGGTCGAGGCGCGCGAACTTTTGAGCAGTCTGCGCGGCAATGACAGTTTCGAGTCGTTGCGCGGCAAGTTGTTTAAATATTTCGGCAAGGCCCAGGGTGTCGGCCTGGTATGGATCGAAACGCAAATAGCGGAAGAACCGCTCGCGGACGCCTACCTGCAGTATTTTGTCCGTTTCATGGTGTCGCGTGTTTACCTCCGCCATTTCATGAATGAGACCTGCTTCAACCTGGTCGCCGAACTGGTCGCCGACAAGACCCATCTGAAGCGCCTGTCCGACTTTGACCGCTCACGATTGCTCCGCACCTATTTCCTCAGCGCCATGCGTTCCGGCCGCGCCGACCTGGCGGTCAAATGCTATCGCGACGCCATGGTTCGTTATCCGTCTGAATGGGAATATTATTACCAGGTCGCCGACACTATCGCTTTCCAATCGCCCCAGGAAGCCATGGACCTCTACGACTATGCCCTGAAGCTGGGGCCGACCATGAACCCGGCCAACCGCATATCTATGGCCGACTTCTTCGCCCAGGAAGGCCGTATCAAGGAGGCCATGCTGATCCTGTTGGGTGTGCTCAAGGACACCAACATCAATAACGACGCCTATCTCGCCCTCGCTAACATTGCCCTGTTGCAGGGTAATCGCGAGGTCTGGACGGCCCACGTCAGCACCTATTTCGAGAAGCAGGGCCTGTCAGCCGCCGATTTCGCCGTGCCGGATGCCAAGGGGCTCTTCGCTTTCGGACAGGTACTGAGCGATAAGCGTGCCGATCACCCTAAGGTGACGATCGTCATGACCAGCTTCAATGCCTCTGATACCTTGGGCGCCGCCATCGCCAGCATCCAAAACCAGACCTGCGCCAATTTCGAGCTGATCATCGTCGACGATTGCAGCAGCGACGGTACGCGCGCCCTCATCCGAAAGGCCGCGGCAGCCGATCCGCGGATCAGCTTTATCTTCAACGACGTCAATATGGGCACCTATTGTTCCAAAAACAAAGGTGTGCTGATGGCGACGGGCGAATATGTCACCTTCCACGATTCGGATGACTGGATGCATCCGGCGCGACTGGAACGGCACCTCGACGCCATGACCCATGGTTTACAGGCAACGATCTCGTCGTGGGTGCGCATGCGAGCCGACGGCTTTACCGTGACGCGAAAAGGGGGAGGGTATCTGCACCGGAATCCCGCATCGACCTTTATTCGCAAGTCCGTCTTCGACGAAATCGGGCTGTTCGATTCGGTGCGTACCGGCGCCGACACCGAAATGTTGTGGCGGATCAAGAACCGTTACGGCCTGACCTCGGTGAAGGAATTGCAGGACACCCTGGCTCTGGGCTTGCAACGCGACGATTCACTGACGACCGCGGGTGTGGCGGCCTTCGATGAGTATCGTTTCTCACCCGTACGCCTGCGCTATGCCGAGTCCTGGGTTCGGACGCACTTCACCGATATGATAAAGGGCCAGATCGAATATATGCCCTATCCACATCGTGAGCGCGCCTTCGCTGCGCCGGAAGAAATCGCCGTTTCCGTCTTCGACACTTGAGAACGGTGGGCGTCGTCAGGCTATTTATCCGAGTATAACGTCGTTGCCGTGGACTCCCGGCATTGATCTTGCCTCCGCAATTCGTATATGGACATGGCTGATGTCATGTTCCGCGAGCGGGTAATGAAAGTAATCTTCATAGGTGGCTCTAACACCTTCATGACGGGCGGCTATGTCACCCAGACCTTGAAGGCTATGAAGACGCCGGTTACCCGTCTGGAAAATCTGGCCGTCGGCGGAAGCCCGTGCGTTCTCGGTTTCGATCTGCTGCTCGACTATCCCGATCTCGGCGATTTCGACCTCTATGTCATCGAATATATGATCAACGACTATACACTGATCAAACGCCGGCCGGGCGGCGAAGAGACGTGGTATGCCGCCTATGAAGGCATGATCCGCCATATCCTGACACAAAATCCGCGTGCCAGGATTGTCTCGATCCTGTTCGGGCGCCGCGACGATGCCTGCGTTCCGGCGCAGGAGATCCTGCGCAAGGGCATCCGCAAGCTGTCCAAGCATTATGGGCTGTCCGTCATTGATATCGACGGTCAATTCCGCACCCAGTATGAAGGTAATAGCGCCGGCTTCCAGGCCTTGTACCGCGACAGCGCCCATTATTGCCGTCCCGACATTACCCAGATCATCGCCAAGAAAGTGGCCGGCCATCTTGATCGCATGATGGAAAGTGAGCCTATCGTTCAACCCTTGCTGCCCCCCTTCCGGCCGGGCTGTTTCGACAGCTTGAAAACCGTCAACCTTCCGGCGCTCGACATGCCGGGCTTGGAGCGTGGCCACTTCGAGAACTCGCGTTTTAGTCTCGACACCCTGATCCTTCGTCCAGGACACGACCTAGAATTGACCTTGGGAGGCGATTTGGTATCGCTTTCTTATATTACGACGGCGAATGGTTGCGCCCTGAGCCTGATCGAGGACGACCGCGAAACCATGATCGACACGGTGCACGAACGTGTCGCGAATGGCGAGTTCGAATTCATCGTTCGTGGTTTTCCTATGGTTCGCAAAAGCTGGACGGCAGGAAAGGAATCCGTCAAGGTTGTTTTGAAAGCGCTGACCTTGGAAGAACGCGAAGAACGGATGGGGTCCTATCAAAAGATGTATAATATGATCGCGCCCAAAAATACCGGGGCAGATTCGACAATTCATCTGCTCAAGACCGTTTATCTAGATTGACGTCTAGTTGCATAGAGATATCGTGGTCAGCGCGAAGTGTAAGGGAGTAACATGGCGGAAGCCATAAGACTGGTTATCTGGGATCTCGATGACACCTTTTGGAAAGGTACGTTGAGCGAAGGCGGAATGGAATATCTCCAGGCGGCGCACGACATCGTGGTTGCTTTGGCGAAGCGCGGCATTATGAGCTCGATTTGTTCGAAGAACGATCTGGCCAGCGTGCGACCGATCCTCGAAGACAGCGGCCTGTGGGACTATTTCATCTTCCCGTCGATCAATTGGGAGCCGAAGGGCCAGCGGATCGCCCACCTCATCGCGGATGTGCAATTGCGTGCGGCGACGGTGCTGTTCATCGACGATAACCCGATGAATTTGGAAGAAGCCAAGCACTACGTGCCCGGTATCCAGACCGCCGACGAAACCAGTATTCCGAGCCTGCTTGCCGATCCACGACTGGCAGGCAAGGACGATAGCGGCCTGTCGCGCTTGCAGCAGTACAAGCTGTTGGAAATAAAAAAGGCCGATGAGGTCCGTGCCGGCGGCGATAACGTCGAATTCCTGCGCAGTAGCGATATCCGAGTCATCTTCGAATACGATGTCGAGGCCCATCTCGATCGTGCTATCGAACTGATCAATCGCACCAACCAGCTGAACTTCACCAAAAAGCGCTTGTCGGAAGACAGGGAAACGGCGCGCGCCGAACTGCGCGAGCTGTTGTCGCACTATCAGACTCAGGCGGCTCTCGTCCATGTCATCGACCGCTATGGCGACTACGGCTTTGTCGGCTTTTACGCCATTCGCCGGGCACCCAAGACGACCGAGTTGATCCACTACTGCTTCTCGTGCCGTACCCTTAACATGGGTATTGAGACATGGCTGTATCAAAGGCTGGGCGCCCCCAAGCTGGAGGTCGTCGGTGAGGTTTTGACCGACGTCATAAATGACGCCAGCGAGGTCGATTGGATCGAGGTTCGCACCGACGCAGAGTCCGCCCACGAAGAAGCTGCCGGGCACAAGTTCGACACCATTGTTACCCATGGCGGCTGCGATCAACGCGCTGTCRCTCACTATTTCTCGGCGCACACGGAACAGGAGTTCGGCGAGTACAATATTTCGCGCGATGGCATCAATTATCGTATCGACCATACCCAGGTACTGCGCCTTGCCCTGGAGGGACTACCAGAGGAGGCGCGGCGCGACGTTTTCAATCTCGGCTATGTCGAAAGCGACTTCGTTACGGCGCTCAGCGATCTTAAGGGTGATAACAACCTGATCATCCTCAGTTTCTGGATGGATTCGGGCATACCGCTCATGCGCCACCGCCTGACCGGTACGCTCATTCCCTTCGCCGAAGACGCCTTGGCCAAGGCCGAGGAAAAGCGCGATTCACCGGGCCATGCCAAGATTCGGCGCACGATCGCCAATCGTTTCAAATTGGTCGGCAAGGTCAGCGACGAGGCTTTCGGTGATAATCTGCGCGTCATTTTCGCCCATCTGGCCGGCAAGGGGCGCGTCTTCGTCATCAAGGGCAATGGCCAATACGGCTTTACCGGCAATACCTGGATGACCAACAAGATGCGCCTGAACGGCATAATCGACATCGTGGCAGACGAATTCAATCATGTCACAGCACTCGACATCACGACCTATATCAAGGACCAGAGCGAGGTTCAGACGCCGAACCATTTCGATCGCATGGTCTATTTCCGGCTTTATTCCGATATCATGAAATGCATCGACGCTGCGGATCTTCCAGCGGTGAAACCCGCGGTAACAGTCGCCGTTGAAAGCTAAAGCCTGGAAGATCGTCTATTGGGTCTGGTCCGGGGCAAATCGCCTTTCGGACAGCATTTGCCTTAAAGACACCAATGAAATGTTGGGCATGACCCCGCCGGCGACCTGGGGCGGCGCGGGTCAATCTGCTGTTGTGGCCGCTATTCCGACTATGGAGTTGTCATAGGCCTTACGCATATCGGCACGTGCCTGGTCGCCCAAGGCATGACGCCGTGCCGCATCGTGAATGAGACCAGCCAATACCTTGGCGGCAGCCTTGACATCAGGTTCGGCCCACTGGGCGTCCGGCCCGTTGTACATGATTGATGCAGGCACCCGGTGCGATGGAATCAAGATTGAATTATTGTCGGTCATGAAATCGAGATTACCCGACCAGCCGGTGGCGATAACCGGCAATCCGCGCGCCATGGCCTCGGCCAGCGGCAGGCCATAACCTTCGCCGCGATGCAGGGACAGCAGGATGTCGCAGGAATTGAGCAGCCTGGCCTGGGCGTCATCATCGAGGGTCTCGGCAAGAAAGATGATATCGCTGCGGCCGACGGCGCGGTCCTGCAATGCCTTGAAAAGGGGATAGTTCTCCGCGCCAGCCAGCGATTTGACGATCAGTTCGGCACCGTCGCCGGGCTCAAAAAAAGCCTCCAGCCAGGTATCGATGGCGCCCTGAGGGTTCTTGCGGTCGAAACCGCTTCTCGGATCGAACAGGGTAAGCACACGGACGCAGCCGCGCTCGAAACGTGTCTCGACCTGGGGTGGGACCGGTACGGCATGCGGCACAACGCGCAGCTTTGCGGCCGGTAGGCCGGCACGGATCAGGGCATCGGCGACGAAGCGACTGGGGACCCAGATCTCGTGAAACCACCTTGCCACCGATATCCAGGACACCGGCGCCAGATCGCTTTCCCACGCCCAGTAGCCGATACGATAAAGGTGTTTCCAAGCATCGTAGTCATGGCTGAACAGGGCGATTTCGGCCTCCGGCGCATTGGCATGGATCAGCCAGATGTCGGCGCCTTTCGCCATGGAGAAGGACGCTGGCGCGCTGGTAAGCAGGCCACGGTCGAATGGCCGTAAATCTTCGCTCGCCACCTCATAGCCGGCCTCTTTCAAGGCATGGAGCGTGAGGGCGCCGGCACGGCCGATGCCCAGGGCCTCATTGAAAAAACCCGAGACGATGACACGCTTGCCGGCAGGCCGCGAACCTTCCGCCGCGGCCCAACGGCGCCCGCGCAGAGCGAACTTGAGACGAAAAAGACGTTTATGGACGGCAGCAAGCAGGGATTTCATCTTGCGTACTATAGGCGCCATGGCCCAAAGTGCAATTTGTTCAGGAGGCGACCATGGGCGATGACTTGCTGGCCGGTTTGCGCGCGAACAACGGCCTGACAATTGCCCAGGACGGCGCGCTGACCATAACCGGCGCCCTGCCGGAAGCCATATCCCGTGAAGCGATGACACTCGGGGGACAATATGTCATCCGCCCTCGAAATCTTCATGTCGAGGTCGAACTGATCGAAGACACATCGGCCCGGCGCAGCTTGATCTATCTTCGCGACGGCGATATCTACCTGTTTATCCGGCCGGGCGCCTATCGTCTGCGCTACCGATTTTTGATGCGGCCTGGTCAATATCAGGACGCCGGCCTGACTTTGACGCGCCTCGACACGAAAGCGAAATTCGATTTCTATGCCGCCAAGCTACGCGATGTCCTGCGCCGTCCGCCTTCACAATGGCTGGGAGTCTTGCGGCGGCTGGGCAAGCCGTCGCCCGGGATTACCGGCGCCAAACTGGAAACCGCGGCCGTGGCACAGGCCGAGCTCGCGACCAGGTCCGCGCACAATCTTGACGGTTGGACCTTGTCGAATGCCTCGGGGGTTGGTTTTTATGCGGATATCGCTGGTGTGCTGGCGACCCTACCGGCATCGGCTAAAGCAGTGATCGCCGATGTCGATGTCCGCCAGACAGACGGCTCGGTGCGGCCGTCGCTGCAAACTGGTTTTTGTTTCGATCGCTGGCATGCCGGCCCGCCGGCGGATGCCGTGTTGTTGACGCGCGGTGAGATCGATTTGACAAACCAGATCGTCTATCACGTGCCGCTGGCGATCGGCCGCCGCGAGACCGTCCAGGCGGTCCAGGTGAAGGCAAAGGTCTTCGCCGCCGATCGCGACGACGCCGTCTCGGTCATCATCCCGACCAAGACACACGCCGACTTGCTGCAGGCTTGCGTCGATTCGCTCGACCTCAGTTCGGTGACCAAAGAACTGATTATTATCGACAACGGCGCAACGCGACCCGATATGATCGCCTGCCTGCGTGATTTGTCGATGCGTCCGAGTGTTCGCGTTCTGCGCCACGACGCGCCGTTCAATTTCTCGGAACTGTGCAATATCGGCGCGCAGGCGGCGCGCTACCCGACCCTGCTATTCCTCAATGACGATATCGAGGCCCTCGACAGCGGTTGGTTGACCGCCATGTTGGCCTACGCGGCGCGAAAAGACGTCGGTGTAGTTGGGGCGCGTCTGCTCTACCCGTCAGGCGACCTGCAACATGCGGGCATTGCTACTCACCTGATTCCGGGACCCGGCCACCCGTGGCGCAGCCTGCCGGAAACGCGATGGCGCGGCCATCCCATCATCGACGCACCGGGCGAGGTCGACGCCGTGACGGCCGCCTGCCTGATGATCCAGCGCGACCTGTTCCAACAGGTCGGCGGCTTCGATGAGGAAGCCTTCGAGGTTACGCTCAATGATGTCGACCTGTGTCTGAAGGTCAGGGCGCGCGGGTTGAAAATCATGTACGTGCCGCAGGCCACCTTGCTGCACAAGGAAGGTCAGTCACGCGAGGCCGATGACAGCGCCACCCAGACGGCGCGGCGCGAACGCGAGCTAAAAGCCTTTTATCAACGCCATGATGTCCACGCCCATGAATCGCTGTTCTGCTCGGCCAATGTCCGGCGCGACAGCGATACGGGAGAATTTATCTTCTAATCTTCCAGCACCGCCCGCATCACATCCAGACCGGCGCTAAAGCCGTGATAGTTCTGGATATAGTCCTGAGCATCAAGCGAATAGCGATTCCATTCGCGCGGACTGATGCGATACAGGCGCAAGGTTTCTTCCACCAGGCCGTCGGCGCCGTTGGCGATAAAGACGGTTGCCCCATCCTCCATCGGCATGCCTTCGGCGGCGATGTCGGTCGCGATCACGGGTACGCCGTGGGCCAGGGCCGCGAGGACCTTGCCCTTGGCGCCGGCGCCGTAACGCAGGGCGGCGACGAACAGACGCGAACGATCGAACCATGGCGCCAGGTCGTCGACCTTGCCAGGCACCAGCACGCGATCGGAAGCGCGGTCCTTCAGTTCCTGAGGCGGATTGGCGCCGACCAGCAGCAGCTTGGCATCGGGCAATTCCTGGCTCAGTTTCGGCCAGATGTCGTCGAGCAGGAAGCGCGCCGCGTCGATATTGGGCGGGTGATTATAGCCGCCGAGAAACATGATGTCCTTGCGTGCCATGTGGGGCAGGGAGGTGTCGACGACATCCTCGATCAACGGCAAGACCGCGACGGCGGCTTCCGGCACTTCGTGGTGCAGGATGTCGCGTTCGAACTCGGAGTGCACCAGGGTGACGTCGGCGGCTTCGGCGAGAGCGAATTCGCGCGCTTTCATCGCCTTGGCCTCTTCGCGCAAGGCATCGCTGTTCTCTAGGTCGGCCTGCCGCTCCATACGCAAATAATGCAGATCGGCATTGAGATAGATCAGCTTGGCTTGTGGGGCATATTGCCGGATCAGGCTGACATTCTTGAAGCCGACATTGGCGCGGATGACCTGGACGACGTCGTAAAGCGCGCCGTTACCGGACAGAATTTCCGTCACCGAACGCTCGAACGGGGCGTAGAAACATTCGACGCCGGTCGCCTGCATGGCCTGGACCTGGGTGCGTTCGAAGAGGAAATTGTCCTCGGGCACGAAGCTGACATGATAGCCCAGGGCCTGATAATAGCGCATCAGATCGATGGTCGCCTTGGAACCGGCATCCTGGGTCGGTGTCGGGTTGCAGGCATCGAGCACGAGCACCCGTTTCGTCACAGCGCGATCACGTTCCAGCGACGGTTGGTGGCCGTTTTCACGGTGCGTTTCCAGTACCTCTTCCCAGCGCGCGAAGAACTTCTGCTTGTTGACGACCTGATAGGCCTTGGCACCTTCGCCGACATCGGTCCCCGACGTCTTGCCCTCATAATGCACCACTTTCGACAGGGGCTGCATGATGACGGAATAGTCGAGTTCACGGACGCGGAAGGCGAGATCGGTATCTTCGTAATAGGCCGGCTTATAGCGTTCGTCGAAGCCGTCGAGACGGTTCCACAGATCCTTCGTGATCATGAAGGAGGCGCCGGAGACATAATCGACGGCACGGGCATAGCAGTAGGCAGGGCGGTTCGGATCGTCGTGGCGGCCGTAATTCCACGCTGAGCCGTCCTTCCACACGATGCCGCCGGCTTCTTGTAGGCTGCCGTCGGGATAGAAGAGCTTGCTGCCGACCATTCCGGCTTTCGGGAAATGGGAGAAGGTCTCCAGCATACGATCGAGCCAGGATTCGGCGACGCGTGTATCGTTGTTCAGGAATACGAGATATTTGCCGCGCGCCTGTTGGGCTGTCTTGTTGCAGGTCTCGATGAAGCCGCCGTTCTGCTCGTAGCGCGTATAGCGGACGCCGTGAACCTGTTTCAGCCACTGTTCGCTATGGTCGGGCGAAGCATCGTCGCCGATCAGGATTTCGAACGTGTGGTGTGAACCCTGACGCAGCAGGCTATGCAGGCAGTTGAGCGTATAGGCCAGTTGACCATAGATCGGGATGATAACGGAGACGTCCGGGGTTTCTGACAGCGACGGGCGGGGCAGGGCGTTAAGCGCCTTGACGGCGGCATCCCAGCGCGGCGATTTGCCGAGCAGGCCGTACTCATCGAGGAAAGTTTTACCGAGATAGGCGACGTCGAGCACGTCGTCGTCGGGACGGATGTCGTGAGCACTCAGTTCCTGACCCGGCCGATCGCGCTTGGGCCACCCGACGGTCGCTGACGTTCCGCCGGCACTGCCGCCAGCGCTGCCTAATAACAAGTGTGCCGTGCTCAGCGGATCGTGGCTGCCGCCACCGAAACGAGCGCGGGCTTCGAGGAACAGGCCGACCTTGGATGAAGGTTCAATTCGCCGGCTTTCGCGCACACCATGGCGCAGATAGTGGAAGAACGGGTTGACGCCCGATCGCTTCAGGTCATCGTGCGCCGTCAGGTAGAATTCCGTCGAGAAGCCCGGCACCGGGTCGTAACCTTCATTGGCGCCGAAGACGACATAGTGATTGACCGGATCCATCAGCCGGCGCTCATTGCCGCCCAGCTGCAGGCGATAGAAGGTGTCGTCGAAGGCCGAGCGGCGCAGAGCGCGCATGGTGGCGAAGGATTTTACGGCATTTTTCGGGCCCTGGCGGCGGCCGATCCGGGCCGACCACATCAGGTCCTTGGCCAGACCCTTGGCCTCGGTCAGCAGGGAAGGCTTCTGCTGGAACAGAGTGTAGGCGGCGACATCGCGGTACATGGTCTCCAGCTTGCCGCTGGTATCGACTTCGTCGAGATCTTCCAGGCGGATATCCGGTGTCGGGCGCAACCGTGTGCTGAGTGGATTGGGGCGGAAGTCGGTAACCGGCTCGTCGCTATAGTCGAAATTGACGGCGCCCAGCTTGGCGGCACCCATGCGTTCGTCGGGCGCCGGCAGGCGGTGGGTAAAGCTGAAATCGAGACGGACCTTGATCAGGCCGCTCAGCGGTCGCGTTGCGATATCGATGCGGCGGGCGGCATCCTCGGCCGGCAGGTCGAGCAGGCCGTAATCCTCGCCATTAATATAGGCGCGGACCTGCTGGGGCCCGAAATTCTGCGGGATATAGAGATCGATGCGCAGGCGATTGACCTTGCGGCGGGAGGCAAAGGCCAGATCGACTTCGGGCGTTGCCCAGTTGTCGTCATGCATGCCCTTGGTCG
>NZ_JBFUDD010000024.1:0-19823 GCF_056404915.1 Asticcacaulis sp. P2_B1
GCAATCTATACGGCGGTGATGGCAACGACGTCGTCGATGGACGCAACTCCCAGTATCTGCAACGCGTGGATGGCGGTGCGGGCAACGACACCCTCTATACCAACTCCAATACCTTCGCTGTGGCGGATGGAGGTGACGGTGACGATGTAATCTACGCACATGGCACCATCAATGGCGGCGCCGGCAATGACTCCATCCACGTGCAACAGTCCTACTATCCCGGCCCTGTCCACGGCGATGAGGGCAACGACACCATCGACGCTTCGGCTGCGTCGGCTGCGACGCTATACGGCGATGCAGGCGACGACAAGCTGACCGGCAGCGGCGGCAGTGACATCCTTTACGGCGGCGACGGCAGTGACCGCCTGACGGGCGGCGCGGGCGCCGATACCCTGGTTGGCGGCGCGGGGGATGATACCTATGTGCTCGGTTCCAGCGCCGACGTCATCGTCGAAACCGCCGGCGGCGGCACCGACACGGTGGTGGCCGCGATCAGCTATACGCTTGGTGACAATGTCGAAAACCTGCTACTGTCTGCAGTTGACGTAAACGGCACCGGCAATGAGCTGGCCAACCGTATCACTGGCAGCGTGGGTAACAATCTGATCGACGGCAGAGTCGGCGCGGATGTCATGATTGGAAATGCCGGTGACGATACTTACGTCGTCGACGATGCTGGCGACATAGTGGTGGAATACTTTTTCCAGGGCACCGACACTGTCCAGTCGAGCGTTACCTACGCACTTACAACAAATGTCGAAAACCTCGTCTTAATGGGCAGCGCGAATATCAATGGCACAGGCAATGCGCTCAACAATACCCTGATCGGCAATAGTGGCGACAACGTCCTCGATGGCGGAGTCGGAGCCGATACCATGAGCGGTGATCTTGGCAACGACACCTATTATGTTGGAAACAGCTTCGATCAGGTCAATGAGGCCGCAGGCGGAGGCACCGACACGGTCTACAGCGGCGTAACCTATACGCTGAGCGCCAATGTCGAACTCTTGGTCCTGACCGGACTGGGTAACAATTCGGCCACGGGCAATGCCCTGGACAACAGCCTGACCGGCAATAGCGGCGACAACGTCCTGGATGGCAAGGCGGGCGCCGACACGATGACGGGGGGATTGGGCAACGATACCTATGTCGTCGACAATGCCGGTGACGTCATCGTCGAAGCCGCCGGCGAAGGCATTGACGGTGTGACATCGAGCATCAGCTTCAGCCTGGCCGGCCGTTTTATCGAAAACCTCACCCTGTCGGGCTCGGGCAATACGGCGGGCGTGGGCAATACTTTCAATAACGTGCTGACCGGTAATGCCGGCAGCAACAGCCTCGACGGCGGTGTCGGTAACGATATCCTGGATGGCAAGGCCGGGGCCGACACCATGACCGGCGGGTTCGGCGACGATGTCTTCTATGTCGACAATATCGCTGATTCCGTTGTTGAAATCGCCGGCCAGGGTAATGATGCGATCCTGGCGTCGGTCACCTATTCCCTGACGGGCAGCTTCGTGGAAACCCTGACCCTGACGGGCAGCGGCGCCGTCGATGCGACCGGTAACAGCCAGGCCAATGTTCTTAACGGCAATGCCGGCAATAATCATCTGGATGGCGGGTACGGCCATGACATCCTGACCGGCGGTCTCGGCGCCGACGTCTTCGTCTTCGGCACGCACAGCGGCACCGATACGATCATGGACTTTTCCGCCGCCGACAATGACACGATCAATGTGCACGCCTATCTGGCGCACGCCACGGCCGTCATCAGCCAATCGGGCGCGGATGCTGTCATCGATCTTGGCGGCGGTAATGTCGTCACCGTCCTGAACACAACGGCCACGGACGCGGCCTTTCTGAGCCATATCGTGTGGTAGGGGGAGCGGTTAGGGGGCGTCCGCCCGGGTGAGTGTTGACACGGGTCGGGTAGCAAGACACCCCACCACCGCATCTAGCCGCGAAGACGCGGCGGCGTGCGGTCCCCCTCCCCGGGCCTCGGCGGCAGCCAAAGCGGGGAGGATCAAGACAATCAAATGTTTACTTTAATTTGATTGCCTGGCGGTGTCTGTGTTGAGGCCATACCAGGCGCCGCGGCCGGCGCCGTGCAGGGTCAGGTGGCGGGTTTCGACCAGCTGGCGGAAATGTTCCTTCAAGGTGTTGCGGTTGGTGCGGGTGAGGGTGACCATCTCGGCCACCGTGACGCGGCCATGGGTGGCGACGTGGGCCATGATCTGCAAGGACAGTTCCGGCAGGGCCTGGGTCTGGCTGCGGTCCTGGGCGATGATAGACGCCAGGTCAAGGGTTTGCATGTCCAGGGCTTCGAAGAACACCATCAGCCAGGGCTGCCAGTCGGGCTGGCCGGCCTGGGTGGCGAGGATGGACTGGAAATAGGCCTCCTTATCGTTTTCGAGCACCACATCCAGGGCGCTATAGGGAACGTAGGCATAGCCCGCGCGGAGCAGGAGCAGGTTTGCCAGGACGCGGCTCAGGCGGCCGTTGCCGGCCTGATAGGGCATGATTTCGAGAAAGCCGATAGCGAACAGGGCGATGGTCAAGAGCGGATGCAGGGTGCGGTTGGCGAGCTCGGTATGGGCCCAGGTGACGAGGTCGCGCATGCGGCGCGGGGTGTCGAGCGGGGTTGCGGTCGCGAAGCCGATGCCGGCGGGTTGGCCGGTTTCRTMGARGGACGGCAGGTCGTTGGMTTGGGATTTGTAGCCSARGCGTCCGTTGTGGGCGCTTTCGTGGGGCAGCAGGTCGCGATGAAGSCGGTCGATCAGAGTCTCGGTCAGGGCCATGTCGGCGTGGTCGCGGAAAATGCGGCCGAGGACGTCGGCATAGGCGGCGAYTTCRCGGKCGTCRGGGTGTTCGATRCCCTCGATGCGCAGGGATGCCGCTGCGCCGGCGGCCGTGGCGGCGTGCTCCAGGGCSGCYAAACGGTCGGCCGAGAGGGGCCTGGAGGCCTGCCAGGCACCTTTAAACTCGTCGATGGCGCCGACGTAATTGAGGATTTCGGGGGTAATTTCGAAGGGCGGGGCTGGGACCATGGGAGTTTACGCCCTGCTACTGGCGTTCGTTCATCCATTTCCACCCATTTAGCGGGAGGCGAAAACGCTTATCGGCATTCGTTCACCCATTTTCACCCATTTAGCGGGGGGTCGGAAGTGCTTATTGGCGGCGGCATTGACCGGCGGGGGGTTCGAGGGTAGTCATATGTCTGATATCGATATCAAGAATAATGCATTTCGGACCGGCTGAAGCCGGCGGACTTACAGGGCATGAACATGCGCGCATTCTGGCTGGCTCTCGCCGTCGTTACCCTTCCCGTCCTGGCTCACGGGCAGGCGCCCGCCGGCGCCTGGGTGCCGGACCAGGGTGACGGCATCTATAAGAACCCGGTGCTGATGGGCGACTATTCCGATCCCGACGTCGTGCGGGTCGGCGACGACTATTATCTGGTGTCGTCGTCCTTCACCAATGTGCCCGGCCTGCCGGTCCTGCATTCCAAGGACCTGGTCAATTGGGACATTATCGGCCACGCCCTGGCCTTCGTGCCGCCCTATGATCATTTCCGCACCCCGCGCCGCGGTGGCGGGGTGTGGGCGCCGGCCATACGTTATCACGCCGGCCTCTATATGATCTATTATCCCGATCCGGATTTCGGTATTTTCCTGGTGACGGCCAGGGATCCGGCCGGACCATGGAGCGAGCCCGTCCAGGTCGACTCTACGACGGGCGCGATCGATCCGTGTCCGTTCTGGGACGACGACGGCCAGGGTTATCTGGTGCACGCCTTTGCCGGTTCGCGGGCGCACAAAAACAATCTGGTCGTCCTGAAACGGCTCAGCGCCGACGGAACGAAGACCGTCGATGACGGGCAGGTTATCATCGATGGCAGCCAGTTGGGTCCTGTCGAGACCTCGCTCGGGCGGGCCAAATGGTTCACCATCGAAGGCCCGAAACTCTATAAGCGCCACGGCTATTATTACATCTTTGCGCCGGCGGGCGGGGTGAAAAACGGCTGGCAGGGTGTCTTCCGGTCGCGCAGCCTCACCGGGCCCTATGAAGCGCGCAATGTCCTCGATCAAGGCGCCGGCCCGGCCAACGGGCCCCATCAGGGCGCATGGGTCGACACGCCTTTCGGTGAGGATTGGTTCCTCCATTTCGAGGACACCGATTCCTACGGTAGGCGAGTGTGGCTGGAACCGATGAGCTGGGGCAAGAGCGGAGCGCGCAAGGACTGGCCGCTGATCGGCGAAGCGCAAACGGGTCGCGATATCGGGCAACCGGTGGCCGGCTTTCGGAAGCCGAAAACCGCCGGGCCGGTCGAGGTCGCGATTCCGGTGATCGACGACGACTTTGACGGCAAGCTGAACGCCGCCTGGCAATGGAACGCCAATCCCGGCGACGACTGGGCCGATCTGACGTCGCGGCCGGGCTATTTGCGGCTGAAATCCGTCTCGTCATCGCAGAACCTGTGGGAGGCCGGCAATGAGCTGACGCAAAAACTGCCGAATATGGCGTTCAGTGTCGTGACCCAGATGACCCTGACGCCGAAATGGGAAGGCGAGCGTGCCGGGCTTGTCATGTTCGGCGCCAGCTACGGCTTTGTCGGCCTGGAAAACACCCAGGACGGCATTGTCGTCGAACAGGTGACCCGGGGAGATGCCGACAGCTTCGCGCCAGAGATCAGAACCGTGGGGCCGAAGGTCGACGGCCTGGTCTGGCTCAAAATGACGGCGGAACCGGTCACCCAGCCTGCGCCGGCGCCCGATTACCGGCCGATCTGGCCGGCCATGTTGCAGACGACCGATGCCCGCGTCAGTTTCAGCTATAGCCTGGACGGCGTGAACTGGGTGGCCCTGGGCGATGGTTTTGCCAGCAAGCCCGGCCGTTGGGTCGGCGCCCAGATCGGTCTGTTCGCCCAGGCGCCGTCGGGCACGCCGTCAAATACCTCGACGCGCATCGGTTGGGCTGACTTCGCCAGCTTCAAGATACAGGTGCCGTGATACAGCTGCATTGATTTTTTTCACGCCCAGACCTATCGGTAGAGCCCCAGGGCGGACAATCAGGATTCTCTCAATTGAAGCAGGCAGCACGATCCACCGTTACGATCCATGACGTAGCCCGTCATGCCGGCGTCGGGTCGATGACGGTGTCGCGCGTGCTCAACCAAAGCACCCCGGTCAGCGAGCAGCTGCGCGCCAAGGTCATGGCGTCGGTCAAGGCACTGAACTATTCGATGAACATGGCGGCGCGGTCGACGCGATCCGGCATGGGCGGCGTTCGCATCGGCGTCCTCTATTCGAACCCGTCGTCGTCCTATTTGAACGAAGTGATGTTGGGCGGCCTGGAACAATCCAGCCGGCTCGGTTGCCAACTCATTCTCGAAAAGTGCTCCGGCATGGAATCGCAAAAGGCGGCGGTTCGCCGACTGGTCGCCGCGGGCGTGGACGGGGTGATCCTGCCGCCGCCCTTGTGTGATTCTCCGGCGACGGTCGGCATGCTGGCCAATGCCCGTATCCCGGTCCTTGCGCTCGCCACGGGCAAACCGCTGGCCGACGTATCGGCGGTGCGCGTCGACGACTTCAAGGGGGCGCTGACCATGACCCGGCATCTGGTCAAGCTGGGACACAAACGAATCGGCTTCATCAAGGGCGATCCGAGCCACACGCCGACCGCGCTCAGATATGACGGCTATGTGGCGGGGCTGACGGAAGCGGGCATCCCGCTCAACGAGGCCTGGGTCGGACAGGGCATGTTTACCTACCGTTCGGGCCTGGACGTAGGACGCGCCATGCTCGAGCACTACGACCGGCCGACCGCGATTTTCGCCAGCAATGACGATATGGCCGCCGGGGTCATCGCCGTTGCCCACGGCATGCGCCTGGGCATTCCCGAAGACCTGTCGGTGGCCGGCTTCGATGACACGCCGATCGCCACGACGATCTGGCCGGAGCTGACGACCATTCACCAGCCCATCACCGCGATGGGCCGGTCCGCTGTCTCGACCCTTTTCGAACAGATCAAGGTGTTGAAGACGGATCAGGACGCCAAGCCCGTCCATCACCTGATGAAGTTTACCCTGATGGAGCGTGCCTCCACCGGCGTGGCGCCGGAACGCGACGGCCGCGTCTTCCCGGGCGTGCTGCCGCGGTAATCGGCTCTTATACCAACGTGCGCGGTGTAGAACCGCTTCGTTGGTATTCGGTTTTTTTCAGCTCAAACGCCGCGTGGCTCGCCGCATCGGCGGCGGCGGGCGGTCGCCCTTGCCAAACGCCATGAGTCAAAGGTCATGACGCTTGGTATTACCAGTAGGGTTCCCAGGTGCGCGACAGGCGCATCAGGCCTTCGAGGTAGAAATAATCGCCCCACAGGCAACGTTCGTTCACGCCAATCCCTTTCGGCATATGATAGACGGCATTGGACAGCAGGCCGTCGCTTGGGTCGTCCTCAGGCAGGCTGTAGTGCTCGATGAGGCTGAGCATCATGGACTCGGCGCGGGCTTCGTAGCCGGCGCGTCGCGGATCGAGCAGCGGCAATTGCCGGGCCATTTCCAGCAGGCCGCAAACGGCGATGGCGGCAGCCGAGGTGTCGCGTTCGGTGTCGTCGTCGGTGAAGACGAGGTCCCAGCAGCACACGCCGTCGGCGGGCAGACGGGCGAGGAAGTAGTCGGCCAGTTGCGTGCTGAGTTCGACCAGCCGGGCTTCGCGATTGTAGCGGAAAGCGAGCGGGAAACCGTATATGCCCCAGGCCTGGCCGCGGGCCCAGCACGAGGTGTCGCTGTAGCCCTGGTGGGTGCTGCCCTGGCGCGGTGCCCCTGTCACCGGATCGAGATAATAGGTGTGATAGGTCGAATAGTCTTCGCGCACGATATATTTGGCCGCCTGGGCGATGTGCAGGTTGGCGGCATCGCGATAATCAGGTCTGCCGGTCATGTCGCTGGCCCAATAGAGCAGGGGCAGGTTGAGATTGCAGTCGATGATCATCCGCCCGCTTTCCTGCGGATCGTTGAGATTGCCCCAGGCCTGGATAATGCCGGCAACGGGGAGGAACCGCGTCATCAGCGTGTCGGCCGCCTGGATGGCGGCCGTCCTGGCGGTCTCGTTCCCGGTCAGTTTGCACGCCGCGACGCAGGACAGCGAATAGRGAAAGCCGAGGTCGTGGTGGTCGACATTGATTTGGCCTTCGATACGCCGCGCGAAGGTTTCCACCTGGATGTTGGCGGCATCGCGGAAGGCGGGATCGTCGCTCAACTCGTAGGCCAACCACAGACTTCCGGTCCAGAAGCCGTTCGTCCATTCCGAATTGTCCATGGCCGCGAAGGTGCCGCCGATCGATGACGGCGCCGGAAATTCGTCGGTAAAGCGCGGCAACTGGGCTTTGAGACGGGCAACCGCCGTGGCGATGGCGCGGTCGATGCGCATGCGTTGGAACGACTTGACGGCAGGCATGGCAAGGGCGGTCACGCGGGAGTCTCACTTTCGGAATTGGGAACTGTTGGCGCCGGCCCGTCGGGCGACAGCGTAAACCAGGCGCCCAGCCAGAAGATGAGGGCGATCCCGGCAATGCAGAGATAGGTGTGGGGGAAGCCGATATGATCGTAACCGCGGCCGGCGAGCGGTGACAGCAGGGCCAGCCCCAGGGAGTGGCCGAAGCTGACGCCGACCATATAGATGGTCGAGGCCAGCCGGGCCGGGAAATGGCGGGCGATATATTTGAAATTGGCGACGATCAGGATCGGCAGTTCGAGCGAATGGAGCATCTTCATGGCGGAGATGGCCACGGGACCTGACACCAGGCCTGAGCCGGTGATGCGGAAGATCATGACGCCCGACGCTAGGAGCAGGGAGCGCTTGATGCCGAGGCGCGTCACGATCCACGGCGAGACGAACATGCCGGCGGCTTCGAGGAAGATCTGCGCGCCGTTGAGGTGGCCGAACATGGCACGGCCGTGGGCCGGGTCGGCGAATTGCGAGGCGTAATAGGCGGGAAACTGCTGGTCGAAGACGAGGTAAAGATCGGTGACGCCGAGGATCAGCACCATATAGCCCCAGAAGCGGCCCATCCTGAGGACGGCGAGGGAGTCGCTGAGCTTGAGCGTTTTTGACGCTTCCAGGGCATTGGCCGTGGCCACCGGCCGCAACAGAAATACGATGGGCAGAAGCAGCAGGCCGGCGGTCGATGCCAGGGTAAAGTTGATGGTGGGACTGATGTTGAAGAGCTGACCCGAGAAAAAGGCGGCGCAGGCAAAGCCCAGCGAACCCCACAGGCGCACACGGCTGAATTCGAAACCGAAATGGCGGCCCAGCCGGTCGACATAGGATTCCAGCGCGAAGCTGCCGGCATAGAAGGTCAGGCCGAGATAGGACCCGCCGACCGCGGCGCCCAGCAGCAGGTTGTGCCGCAGCAGCGGTTCGTAAACCTGGGTAAAGAACAGGACGCTGCCCAGCACCATGGCGGCCAGGAACCACAGCACATATTTGCGCATGCCGATCTTGTCCGAAACGAAACCGTATATCGGCTGCGAGATCAGGGCGGCCAGCGAATTGGCGCCGATGACGATGCCGGTTTGCTGACCGGTCAGGGCCAGTGGTCCCTTGAGCCAGATCGGCAGCAGGGAGATGGTCATCGCCTGGGCGAAAAAATAGGCGAAGAGGAAGAGGCTCAGCAGCACATAGGTGTGCTGTTTCGCGTGGGCAGCGTCGGTTACGGGCGGGGCTTGTGTCATTTGTAGGTGACGCCCGAGACGTGTTCGCCGATGTCGAGGACCCCCGGCGCCGGCCCGAGAATCTTCCTCCCGGCGACCGTGACGTTATCCAGATGGATGTTTTGTACGCCGCGGCTGTCGTCGTAGCCGAAAATGACGGACGCGCTGGGCGAACCCTTGCCGGTAAAGCTGATATTGCGCAGGGTGACACCGTCGATGCCGCGGCCGGGGCTTGTATTGTACTTGGCGTTAAAGCCGACGTGGAAGTTAAAGAGCTTGCCTTCCTCGATGCGCTCGACGCGGATGTCCTCGAAGGTGATGTTGCGGATCAGGTTATCGTCGCCGGCGGTAATGCCGATGGCGCCTTCGTATTCGGGCTCGTCTTCGTCCTCATCCAGAATGTCGATATTGCTGAAGCGGACGTTCTCGATGACTTCCGGGTCGGGATGGGCAGGCGAGGGCGTATTGCCGTGTATGCCCATGAAGGCCGCGTGGGCGACGTCGGCCCACAGGGTCGAATCCTTCACGGTGATGTCGCTGGTGTCGCCATAGGTGTCCCAGCGGTGGTTGTAGATGGTGATACTGTCGTCGGAGGTGCGCACGAAGCTATCCGAGATGGTGACGTGCTTGCAGGCGAAATTGCCCAGGCCGTCGGACCACTGGCCACCGCCGATGGTGCGGATGTTTTTGAGCTGGATATTCTGGGAGGTCAGGCAGCGCAGGGTGCCGTGCAACTGGTTGAAAAAGATCGGGCCGTCGATCACGACGTTTTTGGAGTTTTGAATCTCCAGCATGTTGTTGCTGTCGAACAGGCCGTCGCTCACTATGGTGACGTTTTCGACGCCGTCGAGTTTGAAGCCGCCCTTGATGATGGCCGAGCCGTCGACATAGACCGTCGAATTGGACTGGATATGGAAGACGCCGTCCGCATCGGTCGGGGTGAAGATGCCTGGGCCGAAATAGACGACTTTTTGCGCCAGGTCCGGATTGACGCCAACGCCGATATCGTAACTGGTGCCTGTAACCGGGGTCACCGGCAGGTCGTGGCGGATGCCTTGAGTGAAGATGTGCAGATTGTGGAGATGGTCGCCGTCGAACTCGACGCTGAGATTTTCCGGCTTGGTCAGGGTGAAGTAGACGATGCCGTCGCGGCTTGTTGACTTGATGCCTTTCGAGGTCGGCCGGATGGCCACGTCGCGGAAGGTGCCGTTGTTTTTTTGCACGGCGACTTCGACCGGGCCGGTGAAATTGAAATAGACCATGGACGCGTCTTTTTGCGGCTTATCCCAGTCGACGGTCACATTGTATTCGTAGAGGTCCTGCCATTCGCCACCCGGCACACGGACGCGCACCGTGTAGTCGTCATTGTGGTGGTCGTAGCGAATGGGGCCTGGAAAGGCGAAGACCTGAAGATCTGATTTGGCCGCCGGGGCAGGCGTCTTGTGCCGGGCTGCCGCATCGGCCAAAGCTGGAATCGCCGCGACGAACATAAGGGCGAGAGCGTATTTCGATGCGGATGCCAACACTGTGTGCCCCTCTGCGGTCATTTTTTGACGCCGTATCGAAACCGCAGCCCGAAATCCGGCTCTAATTGTCTGAGCTGTGGTATCGATATCAAGAATGGCGCCCCTTGTCACCCCACAAAATGAGAGCGGACAGGATGGGGCAAGCTTGTCATGAATCCGTTAGAAAATCGAGGATATTTGCTATTATATGGTATTTTAACACCACATACGGCCCGGGAAAAAATGATATGGCGGGGTTGGTTTTGTCATTTTTGTCAAAAACGAATTTGGTATCAATACCATATATAATATTTATTTTTATGTTTTAAAACAATTTGTTATTTTGTTTTTTCAAAATTGATAGCGTTGTCATTTCAACATTTGGCTTAAAAAATGTGCTAAAAATGTATCATTGTTGCGATGGTGAATTCTGCCCGATTGACGTTTTTATCCGACAAGCGTAACAGGGTGATGTTGATATCGATACCAAGCCTAGAGCGTCCGATATCGAGTCTGTTTTTAGAGTTCAAGCGTACCTTCACCTGCGGCTTCCAAGAGGCGTGGACGGTGAAACAGACGGCTCTAACGCCGTCGAAAAAGCAAAGGGCCGGATAACGGTCCGACAAAAGAGCAGACTTCAAGGCCACACAAACGGAGGAAAAACAGGAACCATGACCACATCACATCAACTCTTGCTGCGCGTATCGGGTCTTGCCCTGGCCGTAGCCCTCGGCGGCGGCGCACAACAGGCGCTCGCCCAGGACGCTGCAGCCGCATCGCCCGCCCCGGCGGCATCGGACGAAACGGTCGTTGTCGTGACCGGCGTCCGCGCCAGCATGCGCTCTTCGGTCGCTATCAAGAAGAACACCCAGGAAATCGTCGATTCGATCACCGCCGAAGATATCGGCAAGCTGCCCGACAACAATGTCGCCGAAACCCTGACCCGTATCCCGGGCGTGCAAGGCTATCGTTATGGCGGTGAGGGGGCTTCGCCCGTCGGCGCCGGCAGCGGCCTGACCATTCGCGGGCTTTCGGGGCAGACGGCGTCCCAGGTCGACGGTCGCTCCTACGCCACGGCGGGCCTGCGCGAATTCAACGTCGAAGACGCCATTCCGGGCATGATCGCCGGCATCGACGTTTACAAGAACCCGACCGCGGAACATATCGAAGGCGGTATCGGCGGTCTCGTCAATATCCGCACCCGTCACCCCAGCGATTTCAAGGGGCCGACGATCAGCCTGAGCGCGACCGCGCGCTATAATGATCTCGACAACCATGTCATGCCGGAATTCTTCGGGCTGCTGGCCGACAAGTGGGATCTGCCCAGCGGCGGCCGCATCGGCTTGATGGTGGGCGCTGTTTACCAAAAGAGCGAAGGCCGCTCCGACAACAATCCGGCCAATGGCGGGGTCAGCCTGCGTCGTTCCATACGAGCCGATGATCCGGAATACGCCCAGCGCGCCGCGGCCAATAGCGCCAACAATCCGAACGCCCCCTTGGCGTCCTATGTCGGACGTTCCGACGTATGGGCCCTGGTCGACGTCCCGACCATCGGTTGCAACAATATCACGATCGGTTGCAACGTCCCGGACTTTGCCCATGCGGGCTTTGGCGGCACCGCCCTGACCGCCTCGCAAACCGCCAATGTCATGTCGGCGACCGCCCAGGCCCAGACGCCCATCGGCGAAGAAGTCATCAAACGGACGCGCAAGGGCTTCGACGCCGCGGCCGATTGGGTCGTCAATGACAGCCTGCGTCTCTATGCCGAGACCAATTACACCTATTACATGTATAATCAGAACTACATGTTCCTGAACAGCACGGATGGCCGCAACGTCCAGAACCTCAAGACCACGCCGTTCAACTTTACCGAAGGCCTGGCCAACCGCAACCTCAACGGCGGTTCGGACGATGTCCTGGTCAGCCAGCGTCTCGCCGGGGGCACCTTCCTCAATTCGGACTTCAGCGTCACCGGCGGTGACGAGCACCACCCCTACTGGACGGCTATCGCGGCCGGCGGCTTCGAGTGGAAAGCGTCGCAAAAGCTGATGATCAAGGGCGATCTTGCGATCACCAAATCGGAAGTCACCGACGATAACCGCTCCGTCAATATCGCTTCGGCGCCGGGCCTTTGGTCGGCGACGGGGCAGGGCGGTTGGGCGGTCACGCGGGACCTAGCCACTACGCCGCACAATATGAGCTTCACCGGTCCGGACCTCGGGGCGGTATCGACCTGGGTCGGCAATTTCTACAATGACGGCACGCACTTCACCGTCCGGGACCAAAGCCTGGCCGTACGTTTCGACGCCAAGTACGACTTCGACAGCGGCTTCTTCACCGACGTGAAGTTCGGTACGCGTTACGCCCACAACGAAGACCGTTTCTGGGACTACCGCTTTACGCAGAACTATAACCTGACCACCGATGGCGCGGGCCTGGCCGGCTGGCCGGGCGCTCCGGGTGGCACCGCCTATCACGCCAACGGCATGGCGGCCACGAACTTTGCCGATCTTCTGCAGCCCTCGATCGGCAATTTCATGCATGGCGATGCCGGTTATTCGGGCGGTTACCTGGTCTATTCTCCGGCCAATCTGCTGGGGGATATGGTGCGCAACCGCTTCCCGCTGGCCAATATTCCCTACGGCGACACTCGCGCCGAACAGCTTCTGTCCCGCCGTTTCGAAAAGGAAGATTCGACTGCGCTCTATGTCATGGGGGATTTCGCCGGCTTCAATGAGAAGATCAAGGGCAATATCGGCGTCCGGGTGGTGCAAACCAACCAGTTCGGGCAGACCTATGTCAATGACCTGACCCAGACGCCGGTCGTCCCGGTTTCGGTCTCGGCCAAGAAGAACTATACCGACGTCCTGCCGTCCCTGAACGTCACCTACTATCTGCAACCCGAGTTCCTGCTCCGCTTCGGCTATGCCAAGGGCATTACCCGTGCCGGCTTCGGCGACCTGAACCCGACGATCGGCGTCAATGTCGCGACCGGTCAAGGCAGCGCCGGCAATCCCGACCTGGCGCCGCTCAAGGCGGACAGCTACGACATCTCCTTCGAGAAGTATTTCAACGGCACCAACTATGTCTCGCTGGACTTCTTCGACAAGGAATTGAACGGTTTCGCCTACGGTATCAACAATTGTGAGACCGTGTCGATCGCCGCACCGACCAGCGCCGCCATAGCCGCCGGCAACGGCTGCCAAACCGGCGAATACCTGATTACCCGGACGACCAATGCCGGTGACGGCTATGCCCGAGGTGTCGAAGCGGCCTTCCAGACCTTCTTCGATTTCCTCCCCGGCAACTGGAAGCATTTCGGCGCCTCGGGTTCGTTCACCTATGTCGACACCTCGAACCCGGTGAACTTCGGCACCCCCGCCAACAAGCGGATCGTCGATGTGCCGCAGCCGTTCGTCTCGAAGTACAATTACACCCTGCAAGGCTTCTATGACGACGGCAAGCTGTCGGGCCGCGTCGTCTATACCTGGCGCTCCGACGAGATCCTGTTCGGCATCTCGACCAACCCGATCGACGGCCGCGGCATCGGCGAATACGGCATTCTCGACATGTCGTTGAACTACAAGCTGAACGACGCCTTGTCCGTCACCTTCAACGGCAACAACCTGACCGACAAGGGTCTGGATCGTTTCGTCGGTGAGCCGGCCTACAATACCGGTATCGAACGCCAGCACTATGTCAACGGTCGCACCTACAGCATCGGCCTGCGCTACAAGTTCGGCGGCTGATCACGACTTTCCCTGGTCGGCCCCGTTAAACCTTTGGTGCGCTCCCCGCCATGAAGGTTTCCTGATGACCGTGACTCCTTTGTGAGTCACGGTCTTTTTTTGTCGCATGACGGGCGGCGTGACCGGTCCGCGAATGAGTAGACAAGGCACGCATTCGCGGTCCATTTTTGTTGAAAAGATTACGGTTTTTGGCGCACGAATGAGTGGGTGTGGGAATATTATATTACCGCAATATCTCAAGCATCATAAAAATACTAAAGATGGTAATTTTTGTTGACATGGCAGGGAAAGTCGGGTAGATTTTTCTCAGCATCCAGTGATGCGCCCCGAGTTCCCACATCAACTGATAGCAAGTTCAATGACAGCCCCACGGTTCCAGCCGGCGGGGCTTTTTCTATCGAGATTGACCATGTCCAATATCGTTACCATGCGCCGGCGCCCGACCGGCTATAGCCAGGCCGCCGCCGATCGGGTGTGCGACGCGGTCGCCACGTCGTCGCTCGGTTTGAAAAGCTGACCGAGAGCGATGGCACCCTGCCGCGCGAAGGCACCATCTATCAATGGATAAAGCTGCATCCCGAGTTCAAGGCGGCGTTCGAGGCGGCGCGGGAACAGATGGCCGATATGCTGATCGGCGAGTGCGTGCAAATTGCCGATGACCGCGACAAGGATGTGCTGGCGCGGGCGACCAAGGACGGCGGCTGGGAGATGGTCGGCAATCCGACCAATGTCGCGCGCGCCAAGCTGATGATCGATACGCGGCTGACGATCGCTGGAAGGCTGGCGTCCCGGAAATACGGCAAGGTGGTCGCAGTGGAGGCGAAACGAAAGGGGAGGCCGTTCGTCCGTCCGGAAAATCTCGACGATCTGATTTGTTAGGAGAGGGGCGGGCGGTGTCGTGAGGGGCGGCGAAAGCGCCCAGGCGATTGCTAAGTCATAAAGCGCATAGCCCAACCCCGTAGCGTCGCAGACCCAGCCATCCGTGCCGGATCGTCACGCAGACCACCGAGCCTGTGGAAACGCCATCATAGGTTTGTTTGCGGACATAGACCCTGTCGCCGCCGGGCTTCAGCGACCAAGGCGAGAGAGCCAGGACATAGTCGAGCGAAGACTTGCTGCGCTCGGTCTCCTTCGCGGTAACGGACACCTGTTCGACGGTCCGTTGCCAGTCGCCCATCCCATCGACCGCGCTGACGTCCGCATAGCCGTAAGCCATCCCGATAAGGAACAAGACGACCAGGATGCTGTTCCGGTCCGGTAGCCCTTCGTGTGCCCAGACCGCAGCCAGGGTCCACAGGCCGCCCAGTACGACCGCCGGGATCAGGGCGATCGGCCAGTCGAGAAAATGCGAATTGACGATCACCCCGCGTAAGACCGCCAGGAGCGGGATACCGACCAAGGCCACCAGGCCATTCGACGAATCCCGGTGCCATTCGATCACGGGCACGCTTCCCCCGGTCAGAAAAGCAATCACCAGCGCGATCCAGGGCGTCAGCAGACAGGCCGTCAGACACCAACCGTTGAACGGATCACGGGCCTGCCAAAAGAGCAGCGCGAATCCCACGACCCAACCCAGGACTTCGATATGGCCCGGCCGGATCGGTAGACGTCTGCCGCCGACATACTGAGGCATTATCGCACCTCGACGTGTAACGGCCGCCAGCTCAAATGCGGCGCATCTTCGTCATTTTTCAGCTTGTCATAGGTGGTGAAGACGGCCGGCGTGATCCGCATGGCCTCGCCGCGGCTGTTATATTCGCACGCCCCGTCCTCGGGCGGCGGCGGCGCGGTCAGGGGCACCAGGATCAAAACTAACCGGCCCAATAGGTTCATGATGTCGCCCCTGTGTCGTGTCGAGCGTAGATCGCAGACGGGTGATCGTCAATGAGAAGGCCCACATGTCGCCGCCATCCGATCACTTCTTCCGATAAGGATAGCAAAACCGCCTCGCGCGCTTGACGCCCCGCCTGGGCTTGGGCAGGGTGCCGATGGCCGCACAGACGCGCCGTGTACAGTTTTGCGTATGAGGGGGAACATTATGACGATTTTGACCGTCACCGGGTCGACGACGATCGACGCCGGCACCGTTTACGATGTCGTTGCCACCAGTGGTTCGGCTGGATTTCGTTTGGTCGAGATCGATGTGACGACCCCGGATGTGTCGCTCGTCAATTACGGGTCGCTGACCCTGACGGCGGCGGCGGATTATGTTTATCCCATCTACCTGATCTATACCGCGTCGGTAGGATTAAACACCATCATCGACAACCGCGGCACCATGACCGCCACTGCCTTACACGACACCGCCTTCGGTATTTACGGATATTACGCCGCGGCTATCGTAAATAGCGGACATCTGAGTGTATCCGCGGCAACGACAGCCTACGGCATTGAATGCGGTCAAGTTCAGACTGGAGATGGCGACTTCGACGTCGATAACAGCGGAACGATCACCGTCACCGGTGGAACTGCGGCGTACGGTGTCAGGCTCGATTACGGCGGCTGGATGATCAATTCCGGCACCGTGACCGTCGCGGCAAGCGGAGGCACGAGCTCCGTGGCCGGTATTTATCTCGGGGACGGCCTTTATGACAGCCGGCTTGTCAATTCCGGCACAATTTCCGTCACCGGTACGGACAGCAACTATCAGATCGCCGGTATTGCCTTCGGTTTTGCGACCAAGGTGTCGATCGTCAATACCGGTACGATTACCGCCAAATATGCCATAGCCGAAGGCACTTACAACGATTATGGCGACGATCCGACCCAGAGCACTATCGATAATAGCGGCACGATCAATGGCGCGATTGTCCTGGGCAGCGACATCCAAACACTGACCAATACCGGCACCATCAACGGCGATGTGTCGCTGGGAGGCGGCAATGACAGTTTTATCGGCACGGGCGGACATCTGATTGGCGCGGTCCACGCCGGTGCCGGAAACGATAATCTCACCGCGGGCATCGGCCTGCACAACCTGTTTGGTGACACCGGCGACGATGTCTTTCACGCCGGCAGCGGTGATGCCGTTTTCGATGGCGGCGATGGCCAGGATACCATCGATTTTAGCACCTTGTCTTCTGCCGTCAGCTACGATCTTTCCATGGTGGGCGCCCAGTCTTACATGCCCGGCGCGACCCTTACTACAAGCCATGTCGAAGGCCTGATCGGCACGGCTTCGGACGATACATTGTCCGGCGATGTCTACGGCAATCACCTGGCCGGCAGCGACGGCAACGACCATCTTCTCGGCAAGGAAGGCGACGATCTTCTCGAGGGCGGGGACGGCGACGACACCCTGGACGGCGGCGACAATGCCGACGTACTGCTGGGTGGCGATGGTAACGACACGCTGATCGGCGGCGCCGGCAATGACATACTCGAAGGCGGGACAGGCAGCGATCTTATGACCGGTGGCGCCGGCGCCGATACCTTCCGTTTCACGCATTCTGACCAGGACGCCATCATTACGGACTTCGACGTCACGAAGGACGTTCTGGCATTCGACAGCGACGACGGCTTTACCACCTACACCGCCGTGCAAAATGGCGCCGATGTCGTCATAACGCTGGCGGCCGGTGAACATGTTACCTTGCAGCACGTCACCATCCCCAGTCTCACCGCCGCCAATTTCAAGTTGCTCGATCTGACGCCGTTGACCTTAACCGGCGGAAGCGGCGACGACATATTGTTCGGCCATGCCGGCAATGACATCCTGGACGGCGGGGATGGCAATGATACGATTTCCGGGGGCGCAGGCAACGATCTCTTTATCGCCGGCGCTGGCATGTACGACGTCTATGACGGCGGCAGCGGTGTCGACACGGTGAGTTATGCAAACAGCACGATCACCGCTTTTGTCTTTCTGAACCAGCACTCGGGCAACCAGAATAACGGTCATGTTGATATTCTGCATGGTTTTGAAAATATCATCGGCAGCAAAACCGCAGGCAACTACCTTTATGGCGATGAAGGAGTCAACAGCATCTGGGGGGGCAATGCCGGTAATCACCTCGAAGGTTTTGGCGGCGACGACCACCTTTATGGTGGAAGCAATAATGATATTCTCAATGGCGGCTACGGCGACGACCTCCTGGAAGGCGGTTCGGGTAACGATACCCTGGGGGGTGAACCCGGCGCAGACACGATGATCGGCGGATTGGGTAATGACATCTACAATGCTGATACCCTTGATACGATTGTCGAAGCCGCCGGGGAAGGGATCGACACCGTCACATCCACCGGCGCCTTCAGCCTGGCTAATCTCGGTGCTGTTGAGAACCTGACCGTGTCTGGAGATGGTGACATGACCGGCAACGCGTTGGATAACGTGTTGCGGGGGAACCTGGGTGTCAACCTGATGGCGGGTGGGTTGGGTAACGACACCTATATCGTCGGGGAGCACGGTACGGTCGTTGAACAGGAAAATGCGGGAATCGACACGGTCATGTCGCTATTGGACGTCACCTTGACAGCCAATGTTGAGAACATAATTCTCTATGTCGACAATTATCCCACCCACGAATTGAACAATAACGGCACAGGCAATGGCCTGGACAATGTCATCACAGCCGGCGACGGCAATAATGTTCTCACAGGCCTGGGTGGCAATGACACCCTGAACGCCGGCGCCGGTACGGACCGTCTCTATGGTGGCAACGGCAACGATGTCCTGCAGGGCGGGGCCGGCGGTGACAAAATGTGGGGCGGTGCCGGAGACGATATATACTATGTCGATTACCGCCTCGATCTCGCCACCGAACTGGCCGGTGAAGGCACTGATACAGTCTATACCTCGTTCACCTATACCCTGGCGGACAATGTGGAACGCCTTGTTCTTCTCGACTTTTTAGCGATTTCAGGAACCGGGAATGCGCTGGACAACGATCTCCAAGGTAACAATTTCGAAAATCGGCTCGACGGGGGCCTTGGCAATGATACATTACACGGAGGCGCTAGTAACGATACGCTGATCGGGGGCGCTGGCGACGACTGGCTCGACGGTGGCACTTTCGACGATGTTATGGCCGGTGGTATAGGTGATGACACCTATGTGGTCGATCGCTTCTTCCTTGGATATCCGCTGGATGTCGTCACCGAACTGGCCGGGGAAGGGACCGATACCGTTCTGGCGAGTGTTACCTATACCTTAGGTGACAATGTTGAAAACCTCACCTTGCTGGAGGGCGGCAAATATGCCGGCACCGGTAATGCGCTGGACAATCATATTCTGGGCAATGCCAGCATCAATACCCTGACCGGTCTCGATGGCAATGACGCGCTCGATGGCGGTCTCGCCGCAGACACCCTGATCGGGGGGCAGGGCGACGATGCCTACTATGTCGATAACCGTGGCGACATCGTCACCGAACTGGCAAGTCAGGGCAGGGACACCGTCTATAGCGGCGTAACCTATACGCTGAGCGCCAATGTCGAACAATTGATCCTGACCGGACTGGGTAACAATTCGGCCACGGGCAATGCCCTGGACAACAGCCTGACCGGCAATAGCGGTGACAACCTGTTGGACGGCAAGGCCGGCGCCGACACGATGACCGGAGGGCTGGGCAATGATACCTATGTCGTCGACAACGCCGGTGACGTCGTCGTCGAAGCCGCCGGCGAAGGCATTGACGGTGTGACCTCGGCCATCAGCTTCAGCCTGGCCGGCCGTTTTATCGAAAACCTCACCCTGTCGGGCTCGGGCAATACGGCGGGCGTGGGCAATACTTTCAATAACGTGCTGACCGGTAATGCCGGCAGCAACAGCCTCGACGGCGGTGTCGGTAACGATATCCTGGATGGCAAGGCCGGGGCCGACACCATGACCGGCGGGTTCGGCGACGATGTCTTCTATGT
>NZ_JBFUDD010000025.1:0-12069 GCF_056404915.1 Asticcacaulis sp. P2_B1
GACGAGGCCAAGGATGCGGCCAAGGGCGCGGAAGATGCCGCTAAGGGTGCCGGAGACGATGCCAAGGATGCGATGGGTCACTGACAGGTGGCGATTGACGGGGGTGTGCTTCGGGCGCATCCTTTGTGGAAATAGAGGAAGACGACTATGGGTATGCCTGCCGCGCGCGTAACCGACATGCATGTGTGTCCGATGGTGACCGGCATCGTGCCCCATGTCGGCGGGCCGATCCTGCCGCCCGCCGCGATAACGGTCCTGACCGGCAGTCTGCCTCAGGCGCGTCTCGGTGATATGGCGGTCTGTGTCGGTCCCCCCGATGTCATTATTCTTGGCGCCTTTACGGTTCTGGCCATGGGGGCGCCGGCGGCCCGCCTGGGCGACATGACGGCCCATGGCGGGACGATTGTGCTCGGGTTTCCCACCGTCCTCATCGGTGATTCCGGTGGCGGCGGAGGGGGCGGCGGAGGCGGTGGAGCCGCCATGGCCGACAAGGTCGGCGGTTCGGGCGGCAAAAGCGGCAGCATGACCAAGCCCGACCTGGTGATGAACGCCTCGACGGCCTTTTCTCAACCCGAGGCTCAGGCGAAGACGCTGAAACAGGCGGCGGCCGACGGCTCGCCCTTCTGCGATCGCTGCTGACCATGGGTGACGTGGCTGACGATCCGGGTGACTGGTTCGCCGTCGTCGATACGGCGCAGGATCCAGGTCTGCATACGCTGGTTTTGCGCTCGCGCGGTCATACCTGCCTGTTTTCCGGGAATCTGCCGCCGGTCCTGGCCATGGCGTCGCCGTGGCTGGTGCGGCTGCGCGCCGAGGAACCTTTGCTGGAAGCGTGGAAAGAGGCGGGGCGCGGCAAGAATTGGGGCATTATGTGCCGATCGCACCGGACGCTGTCGGATCTGCGCAAACATTTCCGTCAGTTTCTCCAGGCCCAGATGCCGGACAGCCGCATCGTCATGTTCCGTTTCTACGATCCGCGTGTCTTTAATAGCTATATCCGCGCCGCCACACCGGAAGAGCGCCGGCCATGGTTCGAAGGTCTGAGCCTGTTCGCCGTCGAGGGCGAGACACCCGAGGTCCTGCATAATTACAATCTGCGCRGCGACATCCTGTTCGACGCCGACAGCCCTATTGGTGGATGATGGAAAAATGGCTGCGTGGTGACGGCAAGATACCGGCTGTTGTGGTGACGGTGGGCGCAGCCGGGATTGCCGTCTTGATCCTGCTCTATCTGACGGATTTGGTAGCGTTCATCCTGCACGTCACGACGCTCGATATGACCTTGAATCTGGGATGGCAGTCCTTCATCGAGACCCTCGTCCTGTTCGGCGCCCTGATCGGTGCGGCCTGTCTTTGGGGTTGGCTGGCCAAGGCGCATGTTCTGGCGGTCGGTGAGAATGCCGGAAAAATGGCTGGTTTCGGCTTTGCGCTCGGCTTTGGCGGTCTGTGCCTGGCGGCTGTCTATGCCGCCATCGCCGGTACCATGAGCCTGCAAAAGACCGATCACGATATCCTGTTGTTTCTGCTCGGTATACCCTTGGTGTTCTACCAATGCGGCGCCGAGGAAATCTATTTCCGCGGCTGGCTGCAACCCTTACTAGGCAAGTCATTCGGGCCATGGATAGGTATCGGCGTGACAGCCGTATTGTTTGCAGCTCTCCATAGGGTGGGTGGCGAACTCGCCCTGCTCAGCCTGGTCAATATCACCCTGGCCGGCGCCCTGTTCGGTTTACTGGCGTGGCGGACGGGCGGTATCGCCGCGCCGGTGATGGCGCACTTCGGCTGGAACTGGACGGAATCGATGTGGCTGGGCCTGTCACCCAATCCTGGTGTCGACAGCTGGGGCTCGATCTTCAATTTCGACATGACGGGGTCTGCCCTGTGGGGCGGGTCGGGGGAGGGGCTGAACGCCAGCCTGGCGGTGACATTTGTGCTGCTGGCCCTGTGTACACCGCTGATCCTCTGGCGCAGACCGGTTGCAGGCGGTCTGCGAGTCGCGCCGGGTGAGTAGGAAATCCTTGTCTATTCCGTTGCCTGGGAACGGATGAGATCAATACGGTCGCGCTCCTTGTTGAAGGCCTGGAGGTCGGCGCCGGACAGGCTGTGACCAGACGCCATCGGCACGGTCATGGCGTCGACCGGCTCACCGTTGATATGCATTTCGTAGTGCAGGTGCGGGCCGGTTGAGCGCCCGGTCGTTCCGACATAGCCGATGGTCTGGCCCTGGCGGACGCGGACACCGGCGGTGATGCCATCGCCAAACTTCGACATGTGCAGGTAGTAGGTCTGCCAGCCATTGTCATGTTGCAAAATCACCAGATTGCCGTTCGGGCCTTTCATAGCCGCCCAGGTCACCGTGGCGTCGCCGGCGGCATAGATGGGCGTGCCGATCGGTGCGCCGAAATCGGTGCCCTTGTGCAGTTTCATGAAGCCGAGCACGGGGTGGACCCGCATGCCGAACTGCGAGGTGATATGGGCGCCGTCGATCGGTGTGCGCAGGAAGCTCCGGATGATGCTGGCGCCGTTACCGTCGAACCAGCCGGCCTCGCCATTGGGCGGCTTGAAGAAATACAGCGCCTTCGACTTGGCTGCCGTCGACAGGGAGGCATAGATCAGGTGCGGCGTCCCGACGACGTCGCCGCTGGCGTTTTCGGTTTGCTCGAAGGCGGCTTCGAAGACGTCGCCGGGATTGATTTCGCGCTGAAAGTCGTAGTCATAGGCGAAGGCCTTGGCGAAATCGGGAATCAGGCTGTCGGTAATGCCGGCAGTAACAGCCGAGGAATAGAAGCTTTCGGTATCGATCTCGCCGCGCTTGACGATGGTTACGACCTTGAGCTGGGCGGCGATGACGGTGGAGCTGTACCCGGTGCTCGTGCGCCGCACGGCGCGGCCGGAACTGTCGGCATAGGTGACCTCGGCTTCCTGCAGGATAGGCGCCTGGGCCGAGCCCGACAGTTTCAACACCAGGCGGACGTCGCCGGGTTGGACCGGACCGAGGCCTGCGAGGGCGGCGGCGGCATTTTGGGCGTCGATCGCGGCGATACCCATACCGGTCAGGGCGTTTTCGAAATCGTTCGCCGAGGCCAGGGTGAGGGTGCGCGTCGTCGTGCCATCGTCGACACTGCTCGATGGTGCGGCGGCCACGATGGCGGTCACGACGGCGTGGGTTTGCGGCTTTTTGTGCGACAAGGCGGCGGTGGCCGCCCCAGTCAGCAGGATCGCGCCGGCTATGCCCAGGGCTATCAGGTTACGGTAATCGGGTGGCGGGGAGCCGGGCGTTTCAGGCGGGGGAGCCGGCGATTTCCCGGCCGGCTTTTGAGGCTGTGGCGCGGGAGGTGTTTTGGGCGCGCCGGGCGCGGGCTTCAGCCACGTTTTGGGATCAAAAGAGCTGTCATGCCCGTCATCAACCATTTTTGTTCGCCATCGCCAACCAGGCGAATTATTTCGCCTTCATTCCGTGTAACATGGCTTTCAAGAGACGGGAAGCTGTGCTTTAGTCCGCTCCAGAAATCATCAGCGGGGACAAGCTGTTATGGCAGGTAAACGACGCGTTGCATGGCGCGAAGGCATGTTCCTCCGGCCCCAACATTTCCAGCAGCAGGACCGGTATTTCGATGCCCAACTGAATACGCGTATTTCGGGAACGCGGCCCTATTGCTGGGGGCTGTTCGAGGTTCAGGTCGACGAGGATTTGGCGACGCTGGGCAAGTTCGGCATCGTCAAGTGCAGCGGCGTTATGCCCGACGGTACGACCTTCGCCATTCCCGATGACATGCCGCCGCCGCCGCCGCTCGACATGCCCGGCGATACGCGCGACGCCATCGTCTATCTCACCCTGCCGGCCAGCCAGGACGGCGCCGTCGAGTTCCGCGATTCCGATACGGCCAGCCATGACGCCCGCTTCATCGTCAGCGAACAGGCCGTGGTCGATTCGTTCTCCGACGACCGTCAGCAGGAGGACATCGAGTTCGGCTTCGCCAACCTGCATTTCGGCGTAACGCGCGACCAGACCTATGGCCGCATTACGCTCGGCCTGGCGCGGGTGCGAGAATTGCAGAACAAAAAGTTGATGTTCGACGACCGCTATATCCCGCCGTCGCACGATATCCGGGCCAGCCAGCGCCTGAAAGGCGGCTTGTCGGACATTCTCGGCCGCGCCGAACAGCGCGCCGACGAATTGGCCCTGCGCGCCGCCGAAGCCACCGATGGCGGTGCCGATACTTTTGCCAGCTTCCTGTTGTTACAGGCGTTGAACCGCTGGTGCCCGTTATTGTACCACCTCGAATCTCTGCCCATGGTCCATCCGGAGAGGTTATACGAAAATCTGGCCAGCATGGCCGGCGAATTGGCGACCTTGACGCGCCCGGATCGCAAGGCGCCCAAGTTTCCGCGTTACGACCATGAAAACCTGCAGATGACGTTCGAACCGGTGTTTGACGCCCTGCGTTCGATGATGGCGGCGGTCTTCGACCGTTCGGCCCAGCAATTGCCGCTGGAAGCCGCTGGACCGGGCGCCTGGTTTTCGACCATCAAGGACAATAATATCTTCAAGACCGGTTATTTCTATCTGGCCGTCGCCGCCGCGGCGCCGCTGGATGAGATCCGCGGGCGCTTCCCGTCCGTTGCCAAGATCGGTTCGGTTACCAAGATGCGCGCCATCGTCGAATCGGCCTTGCCGGGGATTCCGCTGCGCCATACGCCGACCCCGCCGCCGCAGCTGCGCGTGCTTCCGGGCTATGTCTATTTCGAACTCGATCGCGGGGTCGCCGATTGGCGCGATTTCGCGACGGCTCCCGGTCTCGGCCTCCATGTGGCCGGCGACTGGCCTGCGCTGAAACTCGAACTCTGGTGCGTGAAGAGGGCAGATAAGTGAACGACAAGGACGGAAATGGCGGCAACCGGACGGTCTTTCGTCCCAGCCCGCTGCAAGGCCTCAACAAGGCCGCTCCCGACGCCACCGCGCCGCAACCGGCGCCGGGCAAGGCGGCATCGCCCTTCGGCATGTCATCGCAACCGCTGAAACAGGCGCCCCTGGCTCATGACGACGTCGTCCAACCGGGTCAGGCCCTGCATATGCGCAATCGCCTCGTTTCCGAGGCCGGTCCGGTCTTGGCCCTGGTGGCCAGTTTGCGCGCCGGCCGCGCCAGGCCGCCTTTACCGCAATTCCATAAGGCGGTGTCGGCCGCCCTGACGCGCTTCGAACAGGCGATTGGCGGCACGGTGCCCAACGAGACCTTTCAGCGCGCCCGTTATGCCCTGTGCTCGACTGTTGATGACATTGTCCAGAATCTGCCGGGCCACGGCAATGATACCGCCGAATGGGCGCGGCGCTCGATGGTCGTCACCTTCTTCCAGGAAAATATCGGCGGTGACCGATTCTGGCAGCTGGTCGAAGACATGTTGAAAAACCCGGGGCAAAATCTCGACCTGATCGAGCTGTTCCATGCCTGTCTGGCCGCCGGTTTCGAAGGCCGCTTCCGCGTCATGCCCGACGGCCGGCGCGGTTTACAAGACGTGATGAACCGGCTCTACGCCGCGCTCGAACACCCGCGCAACCAATCGACGCGTGAACTGGTGCCGCATTGGCAGGGCGAAAAGGCGCCCATGGTCAAGGTCGGTTTCTGGAGCCATATCGCTCTGGCCGCCGCAGTGGCCGTCGGTGTGTTGATGCTGATCTTCATCATTTTGCGGTTGATCCTGCTGCAAACCGGCCATACCTCGTGGGAAAGTATGAGCGCCCTTATGCCCGGCGAACCGCTGCGCTTGTCACGGCAGGCGACCGCGCCGCCGGTCCAGGCCGGCACGCAAGCCGTGCGATTGAAAACCTTCCTGGCGCCGGAAATTCAGCAAGGTCTGGTGACGGTTGAGGAAGATGCGTCGACCGTGCGCGTGCGCACGACGGTGGGGTCGCTATTCAAATCGGGTTCCGACCAATTGGCCTCGAGCCAGCAGCACGATCTGTTCGTGCGCATCGCCAAGGCGGTCGATACCGAGCCGGGCCCGGTGACGATCGAAGGCCATTCCGATAGCGACCGCATCTCGTCGCTCAGTTTCCCCGACAATATGGCCCTGTCCGGCGCGCGCGCCAATACGGTGGCCGGCATTATCGGCGGCATCATCAAGGATCCGTCGCGCATCACCGCCCAGGCCTTCGGCGATACCCAGCCGATCGCTTCGAACGCTACGGCCGAAGGCAAGGCGCAAAACCGCCGAGTCGAAGTCGTCCTGCAACGCCACGATTAGGGTTTAAGACCATGGAAGCTGTGAAACGCGCGTTGCTTAACTGGTGGACCGTGACGATTACCATCGTCGTGTTGTTGCTCCTGTTGCTGGTTGTGGCCTTGCCGATCTTCGTGCCGTTTATGCGGCCGTGGTGGATCAGGCTGATCATTGTCGTCGTCATTGGCGGGGTGTGGGGCATCTTTGCCTTTCTGCGCCTGCGCAAGGCGCGCTCCGCGGCCGACGCTATCGCCAAGGAACTGGCGGCCAGTCAGGCCGGCGGGGCGGAAAGCGCCGAATTGGCCAAGCGGATGACCGAAGCCTTGGCCGGTTTCAAGACCGCCACCGGCAACAAGCGAGACTATCTCTATTCGCGGCCGTGGTACGTCATTATCGGCCCGCCGGGCGCCGGCAAGACGACGGCCCTGTTGAATTCGGGTCTTCGCTTTCCGTTTTCGGAACAGGCCTATAAGGGCGTCGGCGGCACGCGCAATCTCGACTTCTGGTTCGCCGACGAAGCCGTGCTAATCGACACGGCCGGCCGTTACACGACTCAGGATTCGCACGGCGCCAAGGATGCCAATGCATGGACGAGTTTTCTGGGGCTGCTCAAGAAGAACCGGCCTCTGCAGCCGATTAACGGCGTCCTGGTCGCCATCGGACTGGATGAGATCATCACCGCCGACCAGGCCCAGATCGACCAGCATGCCGCCACCGTGCGCCGGCGCTTGAGCGAAATCCGCCAGTCGCTGGAACTCAGCGTACCGGTCTATGTATTGTTCACCAAGGCCGATCTACTGGCAGGCTTCAGCGAATATTTCGAGGATCTCGACGTCGAAGGTCGCCGCGCCGTCTTCGGTGAGACCTTTACCTATGACGAGGGCCTGCCCCAGGCACCGGATATGACCGCCGCCTTCGATACGGTGGCGCAGTCGATCGCCGACCGCCAAGCCAAGCGTTTGTCCGACGACCAAGATATGCGGCGGCGCAGCCTGATCCTCGGCTTCCCGGCCCAGTTCACCGCCATCCGCGCTCGTATCGTTCGCTTCCTCGAAGGCGCCTTTGTCGCCAGCGATGAGCCAGTCGGGCAGTTGCGCGGTTTCTACCTGACGTCCGGTGTGCAGCAGGGCGCGCCGCTCGACCGTCTGTTGGCGGGACTGGGCGATGTCTACGACCAGCCGCAGACGACGCCGTCCGGGGGACGCGCCTACTTCCTCAACCGCCTGCTGGGCGAGGTCGTCTTCCCGGAAGCCGGCCTGGTTCAGATGGAGCCCAAGGCACGGGTGCGCGTACGTTCGCAGCTGATGATCGCTTTTGGCGCCATTGCCGCCGTGTCGGTCGTGGTGCTTGTATTGTGGACGATCAGCTTCATCCGCAATCACGGCCTGCAAAACGATCTTGACAAGCAGTCGCTGGCCGCCGCCGAAATGGTCAAGGATCAAGGCATCGACCTGGTCGAAGTCGGGCCCAATGACGCCGATCTCGAACAATCGGTCGGCGTGCTCGACAATTTGCGCGCCCTGTCGCGCGGTTATGCCGACCGCAAGAAGGGCGGGGCCCCGCTGACCATGAGTTTCGGGCTCTATCAGAACGGCCACAGCCAGCGTGCCGATCTCGAATATCGCGAAGGCCTGCGTCGCATCCTGCTGCCGCGCCTCCTGCTGCGCCTCGAAGATTTTATGCGGACCAATATCAACAGTCCGCTCGATATCTACGATCCGCTCAAATCCTATCTGATGCTGGGCGGGCAAAAGCCTGGCGCCATCGACGCCGATACTATCAAGGGCTGGGTTGAAAGCGATTGGGAAAACAATGTCTATCCCGGCTCCGACCGCGCCGACCTGCGCCGCCGGCTGGCCCTGCACCTCGACGCCCTGTTGTCTGACAAAGATTTGCAGGTGTCGTGGCCCAACCATACCGCGCCGCTCGACAGCGACCTGATCAACCAGGCGCGCGCCGCAGTCCAGACCCTGTCGCTCAGCGACCGCGCCTATGCCATCCTGTACCAGAAGGCGACCGCCGCCAGCGGCGCACCGTGGTTGGCCTCGACCGTCCTGTCGAGCGGTGATGCCGTTGCCTTCACGAATGGTGAGGAAGTGCTCAATATGAAGGTGCCGTACTTCTTCACGCGCGCCGGCTATGAAAAAGCCTACCAAACCGGCTTGATCACCATCCAGAACGATCTCGAGAAAGACCTGTGGGTCCTGGGTTCGGACGCCAATACGTCCAGCGTCAAGGAACAGATCGGCGAAATCCGCCCGGGCGTCGCGGCCCATTATGTCCGGGATTATGAAGCGGCCTGGGATAAGGTTATCGCCACACCCAAGCCGGCCGACTATTTCAACAACGCCGCGGCCTTTGGCGCCTTTACCCGCTCGCCGTCGCCGTTGAAACTGATCCTGCTCGAGGTCGTCAAGAACGCCGACTTTACCGGCGGTACCCGCGCCGTGACGGCCGGGGTGACCAGCGCCGTCAAGAGCAAGATGGGATCGGCCTCGGCCGTTCTGTCGTCGGGCGCCGGCAGTATCGATGCTGGCCAGTCAATCCAGCTCTATTACAAGCCGGTGCGCGACTATGTTGGTGACGGCAAGTTACCGGCACCGATCGACGACTTCATGACCGCGCTGAAATCGGCCGGCCAGGCGGTCATCGCCTCGAAATCGATCCAGGGTGGGGCCGGTTCCGACGCCGTACAGGCCCAGACCGCGACGGCGACCGCTGCCATGGCAGGCGCCGCGGCCGGGGCTCCACCCGGGTTGCAGGGCTTTATGGGCGACGCGGTCAAGGGCGGATCCGCGGCGCAAACGTCGGCGGCGGAGGGCGCGGTCACCTCAACCTACGTCGCCGACATCTTCCCCTCCTGCCAGACCGCGGCGCAGGAGAAATATCCCTTCTTCTCGAATTCCAAAATCGACGTGACCACTTTGGATGCCATCAAGGTCTTCGGACCGGGCGGCACCATGGACGCCTTCGTCCAGCAGAAACTGACGCCGCTGCTCGATACGGGCGGGCCGGTGTGGCGGTGGAAATCCGACAACCCGGTGGCGGCAAACTTCAATCCGTCGACGGCGGACGACCTGTCGCGCCTGGCCCAGATGCGCGACATGCTGAGCACGGGGGTCTCGTTCAAGGTTCAGGCCGCGTCGTTCGGACCGGATGTCGACACCATCGAGTTCTCGTCCGGCGGCACGACCTATGTCTTCAATGCCACCACCAAGGACGCCCAGCCGGTCATCTGGACGGTCCAGGGACTGCCGGCGGCTCACGTCACCCTCAGCAAGGGCGGCCAGCAGGTGGCAAAGTTCGACGGTGACGGTCCGTGGGCGCTGTTCCGTGTCATGGACAATGCCACACGCCAGAACGCTGGCACGGACGCCTTCATCGCCACCTTCGGCCAGGGCGGCAAGACAGCATCGTTGAAGTTTGCATTAGGCTCGACCTTCAACCCGTTCAGTAAGGGCGGTATCTGGACCTTCCGTTGTCCGGTGGCGCTGTGAGACGGGCCATGCTCTTCGGCAAGCTGCCCAGCCACGGCGATTTTATCGCCCGCGGCTTGAGCGATGCACAGACAGCGGCCTGGGACGACTATCTGACGGCAAGCTTAAGCGATGCGGCGACCCTGGAGGGTTTCGAGGATTTGTATGGTGTTGCTCCGGCCTGGCGATTTGTTGCCGATGTCGATGGTCAGACGATGTGCGGCGTCATAGCGCCGTCGGTCGACAAGGTCGGGCGGCAGTTCCCGATCGTGGCAGGGGTCGCCGCCGGTGAAAACAGTGAGATGCTGATCGATGCCTGCGAAGCGCACCTTTACGATGCCTTCGCCAACGGGCTGGATGCGGATGCGCTTTATGCCGCCTTACAGGCTTTTCCGGATGCTCCCGAGGCGCCGGAAGTGCCGCCGGCGCACTGGTATCTCGAAGACGAAGACAGGGTGGTCATCGACCGGCTCGATGGAAACCGGCCGCCGGCCTTGATCCGGCACATGATGGAGGCAGCGAGGTCGTCATGATTGGCAATAAGCTCCGGTTGGAATGGCAGGCTCAGACCCATGAGGGCAGGGTCCGCGACCATAATGAGGATGCGCTGTTCGCCAGCGATCGCCTGGGTGTGTGGGCAGTGGCCGACGGCATGGGCGGGCACGAGCGCGGTGAATGGGCGTCGGCCGCCATTGTCGATGCCTTGCGTGCCGTTCCCGATCTCGATGATTTCGACGATCAGGTCAGCCACGCCGCCGGCGCCATCCACCAGGCCAATGCGGTTATCTTTGAAGAGGCACGCGCCAAGAGCATCAGCATGGGCTCGACCGTCGTCGCCGTCGTGCTGAAGAACCAGCGCTTCGCCGTCGTCTGGGCGGGCGATAGCCGCGCCTATATCCTGCGCGAGGGCGTGTTGCACCAGCTCAGCCGCGACCATACCCGCGTCCAGGAATTGATCGATCGCGGCCTGTTGACGGAAGAACAGAGTATCGGCCACCCGATGGGTCATATTCTGTCGCGCGCCGTTGGGGTGGGGGGCGAGCTGGAACTCGACGCCATTGCCGACGACATGCATTCGGGCGATGTCTTCCTGCTGTGCAGCGATGGCCTCTATGGCGTGGTCAGCGATAATGATATCGCCGAAATTCTCGCCAATATGTCGCTTGAGCACGCGGCGGAAGCCCTTGTGGCTAAATGTCTTGACAATGGGGCGCCGGATAACGTGACTGTTGTCCTGATCAAGGCGTCGGAGGCGACCGTATTGTCGCTGGCGCCACTTGTGTAGGGCTGCGGACAGATGAGTGAGGACGATAAACCCGACGACAGGACGGTCTTTAGCCCCAGTCCCCTGAGCACGCCGCCGGCCAAGGGCCAGGTCCAGTCGCCGTTTGACATGACCGGCGGCAAGCCGGCACCCAAACCGGTTCCGGAGCCCGCCCAGGAGTCAGCACAGCCCCCGCTCAAGCCGGCAAGGTCGGCCGCCAGAACGGCGTCCAAGCCAACGATCGATCCCAGCGGGCCGCAACCCAAGATCCAGACCTCGTTCAATCCGATGGCGCCGCGCTCCGATGGTGACCGCATCCAGATCGGCGACGTCCTCAACCATATGTTCGAGGTCAAGCGCTTCATCGCCCGTGGCGGCATGGGCGAGGTCTTTGAAGGCGTCAATGTCCAGAGCGATGAGCGCGTGGCGATCAAGGTCATGCTGCCGTCCCTGGCTGCCGATCCCAATGTCCAGGCCATGTTCAAGAAAGAGGCGCGCACCCTGACGCGCCTGTCGCACCCGGCCCTGGTCCAGTATCGTGTTATCGCTCAGGAACCGCAGCTGGGTGTGCTCTACATCGTCACCGAATATGTCGACAGCAAGAATCTCGAAGATGCGCTGTCAACCCTGAAGGCGACGCCGGCAGAGTTGCTGGCCCTGACACGGCGCATGGCCGACGGCCTGCGCGTCGCCCACAGCCTGGGCGCCATTCACCGCGACATCTCGCCCGACAATGTCCTGCTGGAAGACGGCGAGCTCGCCAAGGCGCGCATCATCGATTTCGGTATTGCCAAGGATCTCGACCCCAGTTCCAAGACCATTGTCGGCGATGGATTCGCCGGCAAGCTCAACTTCGTGGCGCCGGAGCAGTTGGGCGATTTCAACCGCGAGGTCGGGCCGTGGACCGACGTTTACAGCCTGGCCCTGGTGATCCTGGCCGTGGCCCAGGGTAAACCGGTGAATATGGGCGGGACCCTGGTCGACGCGGTCGACAAGCGTCGCGCCGGTCCGGATCTGTCGGTGGCGCCGGAAGCGCTGCGGCCTCTGATGGAGGCCATGTTGAAGCCTAATCCGGTTGAGCGTTTGCGTTCGATGGACGAGGTCATCGCC
>NZ_JBFUDD010000026.1:0-3244 GCF_056404915.1 Asticcacaulis sp. P2_B1
GTGTTCGAAGGCGCCGTAGCTGCGCCGTAGCTGCCGCTGATCTGGAGGCCGTCGAAATGCTTGTCGAGGACGAAGTTGATGACGCCGGCCACGGCGTCGGAGCCGTAGGTCGAGGAGGCGCCGCCGGTCAGGACGTCGACGCGCTTGACCAGGGCCGACGGGATGATGTTCAGGTCGATCGCCTGCACCGGCAACAAACGCTGGCCGTCCAGCAGAACCAGGGTCCGCTGCCAACCCAGATTACGAAGATTGACCTTCGCGCGACCGTCGGAATCCGAACCGTTGGTAAATTGCGTCGAATCCGCGCGCACCTGCGGCAAGCGGTTCAAGGTTTCTTCCAGGTTCAATACGCCCTGGTATTGCAGTTCTTGCTTGTCGATCGTCGTGATCGGGCTGGCCGAAGTTGCGTTCGGCTTGCGGATGCGCGTGCCGGTAACGATAACGACCTGGCCGTCATCGCTTGCGGCATCCGCCTTGGTCGCGGACGCAGGTGCATCCTGCGCCATGGTCGCGCCAGCAAATACCGAAGCACAGATCGCCACCGTCGTCAGCAGCCCGAATTTATAATTGCGCGTCTTGCAATCTCGCATATGAAAAAGCTCCCAAGGCCGCGGGCCAAATCCCGCGCCGCCATGAATTAAGAACGGATGGCGGATGGGTCTCCTTGGGCGAAAATGACGGATTTGTGTCGGATTGACCTATGTGACCGACACTCCATGGCAAAAAGAACACACTTTTCGCAGGTGCAACGGCGCGGGACATTCGTTCGAAAAATTATTTCAAAAAAAGGGCAAGGAAGTTTTCCGGCCATACGTCTCTATACTGTATGGTTGTTGTGTCAGTTCGGGGGCTTTAAGGCGTGAGCGCGGACCGGAAGCGAATTGTGAGTTGGGTCGCAACCCGGATATTGCCGCATGAAAGCGCTGTCCGGTCGTGGCTGCGACGGTCGCGCGTACCGCCGGAGGAAATCGACGACCTGGTCCAGGAAGCCTATTGCAATCTGTGCAATCTGGACGCCGTCGACCATATTCCGCGCCCCGACCGTTATTTCTTTCAGACCGTACGCAATCTGCTGACCGACAGGCTGCGCCGGTCGCGGATCGTGCGGATCGAAACCGTCGCCGAAATCGATTCTCTGATCGACGGTTCGGACGAATTGTCGCCGGAGCGGATTACGGCGGCGCGGCGAGAACTGGCAACCGTGCAAAGGCTGATCCAGATGCTGCCCGGCCGCTGCCGTCGCGTTATTGAGCTGCGCAAGGTCGAAGGCATGTCGCAGCGCGAGATAGGGCGGAAACTGAATATCAGCGAAAGCGCGGTTGAGAACGAAGGTGTAAAGGGCATGCGGTTGATCCTGCAAGCCTTGAAGGCGGAGGAAAGCGGTACCGGCAAGGACCGCGAACAGGTGAGTAATGACAGACAAAGAAACCGCGACCGACATTGACGCCATGGCGGCGCAATGGATCTGGCGCCTCGATCGCGACGGACGGACGCAGGAACTCGAAGACGAATTGGAGACCTGGCTGGCTGCCGACCCGCGCCGCCGGGGTGCTTTCCTGCGCGCCGAAGCCGCCTGGGTGATGATGGACCGTGCCCAATGGAAGCCGGAGGAATCCGCGCCTGTCCGCCCAGTTCGCCGTCAGGGTATATTCGATCGCCGGGCTGTTATTTTCGGCGGCCTTGCAGCCTCCGTAGCCGCGGCCGGCGCCTTTCTGTTGCGACCGGAACGTTTCAGCACGCGCATCGGTGAAATCCGGCGCCTGTCCTTGAAGGACGGGTCGCTCGCCGAAATCAATACCGCTTCGGCCATCGAAGTTTCGCTGAAATCGCAGCAGCGGGTGGTCCGTATGGATCAGGGCGAAGCCTGGTTTCAGGTCGCCAAGGATGCGACGCGGCCCTTCGTGGTCGAGGCCGGCAACGTGCGGGTGAGAGCCGTGGGTACGGCCTTCGGCGTCCGCCGCCGGCACAATGGCGCCGATATCATGGTAACCGAAGGCGTCGTGGAAACCTGGACCGAAGGCAGCAAGGACGGCGCCGTCCGTCTCAAGGCCGGCGAAAAAGCCTATGTCACCGATGCCGAACCGATCGGTCGCATTGTTTCCGCTCCATCCCAGATCGATCGCGAACTGGCATGGCGGGACGGCAATATCGATCTGGCCGGTGAATCCCTGGGCGAGGCGGTCGAAGAGTTCAATCGCCATAACAGCCGCAAACTGGTCATTGCCCAGGCCTCGATCGCCGACGAGCCGCTCTATGGTGTGTTCCACGCCAATGACCCTCAGGCTTTCGCCAAGGCAATCGAGGTCAGTCTTGACGTCAAGGTGACCGTTGAGGACAATCAGATCATCATCGGCAGCGACCCCAGGTCATAAAGGACGTATCGGACAATCGCGTGCCAGGGGGCGTTTTATTGGGCAGGGTATGCAGGCAGTGAGGCAGAGGAGAACGCGCGGAGCGACTGGCCTTACGGCAACGGCGATCTTCTGTATCGCCTTCGTCGCCACGTCGGCCTGGGCCGCTCCGCAAGCGTTCAATCTGTCGGCACAGGACGTCACGACCGGTGCCGCGCGCTTCGGCCATCAGGCCGATGTGCAAATCCTGGTTCCGGGAGACATCGCACACAACCGGCGTATCAACGCCGTGCATGGACGCTACGAAGTCGCCCAGGCTCTGACCATCATGCTGCAGGGTACGGGACTGGAGGCGAGGCAGGTTAGTACCGGCGTCTATGTCCTGGTTGCGACCGCCGTGAAACCACAGGCCATCGCGGTCCCGCCACCGCCGGTCCTGTCGCCGCCTCCGGTCCCGCCCGCACCGGTCGAGGTGATCGTCACCGGGACCCGCATCCGCAAGCCGAACGCGACTTCGGCCAGTCCCGTTACCTCGCTGGATCAGCAGGACCTTTCGTTCGGGGGTATGTTCAACATTGAGGATGTGCTCAACCACCTGCCTCAGGTGCGGGCCGACTCCACCCAGTTCCAGAACGGCTCCGACATCAACGGCCGTGCGAAGGTCAATCTTCGTAATCTGGGTTGGCAGCGGACCCTGGTTCTGCTGGACGGCCAGCGTTTGTTGCCGGTGCAGGCGATCGACCTGAACATCATCCCGTCGGCCCTGGTCAAGCGCGTCGACGTCCTGACCGGCGGCGCCTCCTCGACCTACGGCTCCGACGCCGTGGCCGGCGTCATCAACTTCGTCCTCGACAAGCATTTCGACGGCCTCCAGATCAGCGGCAGCTACGGCG
>NZ_JBFUDD010000027.1:0-1835 GCF_056404915.1 Asticcacaulis sp. P2_B1
GGTAATGCCGGCAGCAACAGCCTCGACGGCGGTGTCGGTAACGATATCCTGGATGGCAAGGCCGGGGCCGACACCATGACCGGCGGGTTCGGCGACGATGTCTTCTATGTCGACAATATCGCTGATTCCGTTGTTGAAATCGCCGGCCAGGGTAATGATGCGATCCTGGCGTCGGTCACCTATTCCCTGACGGGACGTTTCGTCGAATCCCTGACCCTGACAGGAAGCGGCGCCATCGATGCGATTGGCAACAGCCAGGTCAATATGCTGACCGGCAATGCGGGCAATAACCACCTGGATGGCGGGTACGGCCATGACGTGCTGACCGGTGGTCTCGGGGCCGACGTGTTCGTCTTTGGCACCCATAGCGGCGCCGACACGATCACTGATTTTTCCGACGCAGACAATGACACGATCAATGTGCACGCCTACCTGGCGCGCTCCACGGCTGTCATCAGCCAATCGGGCGCGGACGCGGTCATCGACCTGGGCGGCGGTAATATCGTCACCGTCCTGAACACTACGGCCACGGACGGGGGCTTTCTGAGCCATATTGTGTGGTAAGGGGAGCGGTTAGGGGGCATCCGCGGACCGCTGCACTTCTTGACCGACGCAAGGCCCCCTCCGTCACCGACCGCAGGGGCGGCCCCGTTCGCCGCAAGAGCGGCAAGCGCGCTGACCAACGCTGGCGAAAGCTATACTTCCACAGGCGCTATACCCCAGTTTCGCACTGCGCGCTCACAGGGGAGGAGAAGATGGGTTTAGTGCCTGCCGGAAGGAAGGGGCACTTCAGGCGTCGCCAAGGCTGTGGCGGACAAGCGGTTATCGAACGGTGCACTTTCGACTGACGGTAGGCCCCCTCGGTCGCGGGCATGAAGGTTGCGACACGGCTCGGTCCGCAAGGCACCCCACCACCGCATCTAGCCGCGAAGGCGCGGCGTCGTGCGGTCCCCCTCCCCGCGCAAGGGGCGCAGGGAGGCATAAGAATTAATAACTTACGCGGTCCGGTCAACCACTATTACTTTGTGAAAGTCGGATTGAAAGTTGTGTGAATCCGATAGCCCGCAAAGGGGTGAAGCATAAGAAAATCAATGGCTTATTACCGACCGCCTACCGATCGGGAGGTCAATGGGCCGTCATTTCACCCCATACCAGGCGCCGCGGCCGGCACCGTGCAGGGTCAGGTGGCGGGTTTCGACCAGATGGCGGAAATGTTCCTTCAAGGTGTTGCGGTTGGTGCGGGTGAGGGTGGCCATCTCGGCCACGGTGACGCGGCCGTGGGTGGCGGCGTGGGCGACGATCTGCAAGGACAGGTCCGGAAGGGCCCGGGTCAGGCTGCGGTCCTGGGCGATGATCATCTCCAGGTCCTGGGCTTGCAGGTGCAGGGCTTCGAAGAATACCACCAGCCAGGGCTGTCCGTCGGGCGGTTCGGCCTGGGTGGCGAGGATGGACTGGAAATAGGCGTCCTTAGCGTTTTCGAGCAGCACGTCCAGCGCGCTATAGGGCACATAGGTATAGCCCGTGCGTAGCAGGAGCAGGGTTACCAGGACGCGGCTCAGGCGGCCATTGCCGGACTGAAACGGCATGATTTCGAGAAAGCCGATCGCGAACAGGGCGATGGTCAAGAGCGGATGCAGGGCGCGGGTGGTGAGCTCGGTATTGGTCCAGGTGATCAGGTCGCTCATGCGGCGCGGGGTGTCGAGCGGGGGCGCCGTTGTGAAGCCGATGCCGCTGGGGTGGCCGGTTTCATAGAAGGACGGCAGGTCGTTGGCTTGGGATTTGTAGCCGAGGCGTCCGTTGTGGGCGCTTTCGTGGGGCAGCAGGTCGCGATGAAG
>NZ_JBFUDD010000028.1:0-1393 GCF_056404915.1 Asticcacaulis sp. P2_B1
GGCTACTACACAGGCAATCTATACGGCGGTGATGGCAACGACGTCGTCGATGGACGCAACTCCCAGTATCTGCAACGCGTGGATGGCGGTGCGGGCAACGACACCCTCTATACCAACTCCAATACCTTCGCTGTGGCGGATGGAGGTGACGGTGACGATGTAATCTACGCACATGGCACCATCAATGGCGGCGCCGGCAATGACTCCGTTTACGTGCAACAGTCCTATTATCCCGGCCCTGTCCACGGCGATGAGGGCAACGACACCATCGACGCTTCGGCTGCGTCGGCTGCGACGCTATACGGCGATGCAGGCGACGACAAGCTGACCGGCAGCGGCGGCAATGACATCCTTTACGGCGGCGCCGGCAATGATACCCTTACCGGTGGCGCAGACAACGGAGACGGCGAATCGACCGGCGACAAAGCCGTCTACACCGGAAACCTAACCGACTATCGGGTGACCGAGGACATCAATACACATCTGGTCACGATCACCGATCTGCGCGACGGGTCTCCTGACGGAACCGACACACTCGATCACACGATCGAACTGGTGCAGTTTTCCGATGAGTTCCTGACGTTAACCGACCTGGTTGCTGGCGTCGGTCCCGTCGTCGACAATTTTGTCGGAACAGCCGGCAACGATACCTATGCCGGCAATGCGAACAACAATACGGCCGTCGGCAACGCGGGCGACGACAGCTTAGGCGGCAAGGGCGGTAATGATACGCTGGAAGGGGATGCCGGCGCAGATACGCTGAGCGGCGGCACTGGCAGCGATATCCTCTATTCCGACGGCCCGCTGGGCAGCTACAGCGTACCCTATTATAACAACACATATATTACGCCGCAGCTCGACCGTGGCGGCGAGGCCGACGTGCTGGCCGGCGGCGACGGCGACGATGCGATTTCAGCCGGCTACGGTGACAGCGTAGACGGCGGTAACGGCACGGACGCCTTGTTCATCAGCTTCCAGGGCGCGCCGACCGGCGTGACCTTCGACCTGGGGCTATCCAGCCAGACCGTTGGCGGGGTGACGATCAAGAATGTCGAAGTCGCAGGCTGGATCGAAGGCAGTGAATTCGACGACACCCTGATCGATGGCGACGGCAGCCCGTACGGCAGCTTCGAGCCGATATTCGGCATGGGCGGCAACGACCATCTGGTGGCCGGCTACTACACAGGCAATCTATACGGCGGTGATGGCAACGACGTCGTCGATGGACGCAACTCCCAGTATCTGCAACGCGTGGATGGCGGTGCGGGCAACGACACCCTCTATACCAACTCCAATACCTTCGCTGTGGCGGATGGAGGTGACGGTGACGATGTAATCTACGCACATGGCACCATCAATGGCGGCGCCGGCAATGACTCCATCCACGTGCAAC
>NZ_JBFUDD010000029.1:0-1243 GCF_056404915.1 Asticcacaulis sp. P2_B1
GCCGTGGGCCGTGCCGCCGTTCAGGTCGAAGCTATCCTTGCCGTCGTCGCCCCACGCCGTGACCGCGCCAATCGTGGCAATCGTGTCATCGCCGGCCCCGCCGTGCAGAACGGTGCCGTCGTAACCGCCCAGCGCATCCTTGCCGTCGCCGCCCCAGATCACATCATTGCCATGGCCGCCCTGGATGATGTCGTCACCCAGCCCGCCGTCCAGGGTATCGTCACCCAACCCGCCGGTGATCGTATCGATGCCGTCGCCGCCGGTGATCGTGTCATTGCCGTCATCGCCGGACAGGGTATTGGCGCCGCTGCCCGACACCGTTAGGACATCGTTGCCCGCGCCGCCGTAGAGCTTGTTGTTGCCGACGCCGCCGTCCAGCGTGTCGTTGTCCTCATTGCCATTGAGCGTATCGTCGCCGTCGCCGCCCTCCAGCAGGTCGTCGCCCGCCAGGCCGTTCAGCGTGTCGTTACCGGCCAGACCCGAGAGATGATCATTGCCGTCATTGCCGCTGAGCGTGTCATTGCCGGCCGTGCCTGTCAGCACGACATCCGGCCCGCTGAAGGTCAGGGTGATATCGGCGAACTGCAGATGCAGGACGGARMTCAGSGTGTCCGTGCCCTCGGCGCCGGTGACGGTCAGCGWCCCGTCGCCATGATCGACGACCGTATARTCGGCGGCATTGCCGCTAAAGATCGCCGTATCGTTGCCGGCCCCGCCATCGATCGTGTCGTCACCCAATCCTCCGGYGATCRTGTCGTTGTCGTTGCCGCCGTTCAGGCTGTCATTGCCGTCGCCGCCCTTGAGGGTGTCCTGRCCGATGCCKGCGGTGATCGTGTCATTGCCCGTGCCGCCGTCCAGAATGTTGTTGCCATAGCTGGACGTGATGATGTCGTCGCCGGCATCGCCGGTGATGATATTATTGCCGTTRTCGCCRTTCAGGGTATCGTTGCCATTGCCACCGTCCAGGGTGTCGTCGTCGCCACCGCCCGACAASATGTCATTGCCGTCGCCGCCCGACATCAGGTCGCGATACTTCGAACCGGACAGGCCGTCATCGAGGTGCCCGCCGATCATCACAACAGGATCGAGCGACCAATAGTCGTAGATATGGGTGGACGCCGATGCGAAGATACGCGCGTCCGTCTCGGCCGAGCCGTCGAGATAGCGCACCTCGGAGATTTGCCCGGTCGTACCGGCGGCGAAGGTCTCGTCGGCCAGGGTGATGCGGATGGCGTGCGGCACA